>CAMYUM010000006.1 GCA_947301965.1 uncultured Azospirillum sp.
GAAAGTTGTCCAAGTGGTCAAGGTATACTTTTTAGGGTATAGGTATACTTTTAGGAGCAGAACTATCTAAGCGACATCTTGGTGCATTAAAAATTGACAGGGTGGAATAGTGGCTGAAACTGGGCTTTAAGCGGGTATAAAAAAAGCGGACCCTAAAAGGTATCCGTTTTTATTTTTTTATATTGGTCGGGACTATAGGATTCGAACCTACGACATCTTGCTCCCAAAGCAAGCGCTCTACCAGGCTGAGCTAAGTCCCGAAAAGTGCTTTATGATTATCATAAAAAATTTTTTTCGCAACAGTTTTTTTCTATCTTATATTAATTTATGATCTCTAAAGCTATAATATTCTGTTTTTCCCATAATAAGGTGGTCTTGCAACTTTATGTTTATACTTTCGAGAGCAGTTTTGATTTGTTCCGTAACCAAAATATCAGGTCTAGACGGTGTTACCCTGCCCGACGGATGATTATGAACCATAATGAGGCTTTTCGCATGATGAAATACTGCCGATTTTACAACCTCTGCCGGATGAATGGCGACATTGTCGGTTGTACCGCGTTGTTGGGTTTCTTCACCGATAATTTGTAATTTGGCATCAAGGAAAATCAACAACAATTCTTCTTGTTCTTTATGAGCCATTTTCATACGGCAATAATCCAGCATTGCATCCCAAGTAGCTATAATCGGTCGGTCAGAAGCGCTCAAATTTTGCCAAGTCATACGTAAAGCTGCCTCTCTGACAATTGAAAAAATAAAAATAGTATTTTCCTTCAGACCGGAAAACTCCATAAGTCTCATATCGTCGGCATTGATTACGCCGGCAAAAGAACCGAACTCTTTGATTAAGGCTTTTGCCAAAGGTTTGGTGTCTTTACGCGGAATTGCAAGTGTCAACAATAACTCTAACAGTTCATAATCTGCCATATCGGCTCCGCGACCGCGCAAAAAGCGTTCTTTAAGACGTTGACGATGTCCGATATAATCCTTAACTTCTTCCATTATATTCCTTTTTTGTACGGAGGACGATCAAGTCCTTTCGGAGAATAAGTAAATACTTCGCAGCCGTCCTTTGTTACGCCTAAAGAGTGCTCAAATTGAGCGGATAAACTTTTATCGCGAGTTACGGCTGTCCACCCGTTTGATAGAATCAGGCCGTCTTTACGTCCGATGTTAATCATCGGCTCAATAGTAAAAATCATGCCTTCTTCAATCAGAGGACCGGTTCCTTTGATGCCGCAATGCATAACATTGGGGTTATCGTGAAATACTTTGCCGACACCGTGTCCGCAAAACATATCTACGACCGAGTAACCGTATTTATGGGCATATTCTTCAATTACCGCGCCGATATCGCCAAAGTGTGCACCGGGTTTAACAACATCTATACCGCGCATTAAACATTCATAAGTAACATCACACAAACGAGCGGCTTTAATCTTGGGTTTGCCTACATAGTACATACGGCTGGTATCGCCGAACCATCCGTCAACAATCACAGTAACATCAATATTGATAATGTCGCCGTTGGCAAGTTTTTGTTCAGCGCTCGGAATACCATGGCAAATGACATGGTTGGCAGAAATACAAGTGTATTTAGGATAGCCATGATAATTTATACAGGCCGATATTCCGCCGTGTGCCAAAATATACTCATTGCATAAGTTGTCCAAATATTCGGTGGAAACGCCAACATCAACATAATCGGTAATATAGTCCAAAACCTCAGCGGCCAAACGTCCGGCTTTGCGCATACCCTCAAAATCCGATAGTTCATAAATGGCTATTTTATCACTATTTCTCTTGGTCAACTCAAATACTCCTCGTTCTATTGCCTTACAGGCTACACCGCGGATATAAATTTTGCAACAGCAAATCTTGATTGCAATAAAAAATTGTTGTTATTTTTCGCTTGCTATTATGGGGTTTTTGCATTAGAAATTAGGTTTAGTTTTTAGATGCAAGAGGTTTGAAAAGAAATAATGACTACCACGGTAAATCAAATAAGAAGTACTTTCCTTAACTATTTCGGCAAGAACGGACATAAGATTATCCAGTCCTCACCTTTGGTGCCGGACAATGACCCTACTCTGATGTTTACAAACTCGGGTATGGTGCAGTTTAAAAATATTTTGGCCGGTAACGAAACCAGAGATTATACCCGTGCCGCAACCGCACAAAAATCAGTTCGTGCCGGCGGCAAACATAACGACTTGGACAGTGTAGGATATGACGTGCGTCACCACACTTTTTTTGAGATGTTAGGTAACTTCTCTTTCGGTGATTATTTTAAGGAAGGCGCAATCTCTTATGCATGGGAGTTGTTGACTAAAGAATTTGATATTCCAAAGGATAAATTGGCCGTAACCATTTATCATACTGATGATGAGGCTTATAATCTGTGGAAAAAAATTTCCGGTCTGCCCGATGAACGTATTATCCGTATTGCCACAAAAGATAACTTTTGGCAAATGGGCGATACCGGTCCCTGCGGTCCTTGTTCGGAAATCTTTTATGATCACGGTCCCGAGGTTTGGGGCGGACTTCCCGGCACTCCGGAAGAAGACGGCGACCGATTTATTGAAATTTGGAACTTGGTATTTGATCAATTTGAAGATTTGCCGGACGGAAGCCGTATAAACCTCAAAAAGCCATCAATCGATACCGGTATGGGATTGGAACGAATTGCCGCTATTTTGCAAGGCGTACACTCCAACTTTGATATAGATTTGTTCCAAAATCTGATTAAGTCAATTGCAGACATTGCTAATTCTGATCCTAAAGGTCCGTTGCAAGCATCACATAACGTGATTGCTGACCACATGCGTTCTGCTGCATTTTTGATTGCTGACGGCGTTTTGCCTTCAAACGAGGGGCGCGGTTATGTCCTGCGCCGTATTATGCGCAGAGCCATGCGCCATGTTCATATGTTGGGTGTGCATGAACCGATGATGTATAAACTTTTGCCGACTTTGCAAAAAGAAATGGGCGAAGCCTATCCGGAATTGTACAGAGCTGAAGCTTTGATTACCGAAACCCTAAAGACGGAAGAAAGCAAGTTTATCAAGACACTAGAAAAAGGTCTTAAACTATTAGATGAAGAAACTTCCACTCTTTCGGAAGGCGATACTTTGAAAGGTGAAACTGCTTTCAGATTGTACGATACTTATGGTTTTCCGTTGGATTTGACTCAAGATGCTTTGAAATTGAAAAATATTAATGTTGATGTTGACGGTTTTAATCAGGCAATGGAAAAACAACGCGCCGAAGCTCGTAAGAATTGGGCCGGAAGTGGAGATGAAGGAGTTGAAAAGATTTGGTTTGAAGTCTTTGATAAATTGGGCAAAACCGAGTTTTTGGGATATACCACGACCAAGGCCGACGGAGAAATCAAGGCTTTGGTTCAGGGAGCTGAAACCGTAAACGAAATAAACAAAGGCGATTTTTATTTGGTTGCCAATCAAACTCCGTTTTATGGCGAATCAGGCGGTCAAGTCGGTGATATCGGATTGATAAAAGGCAAAAATTTCACCGCTAAAGTTGTTGATGTAAAGAAGAAAATCGACGGCATGATTGTCCATATTTGCAAAATGGTTAGCGGAACGGTCGAGGTCGGCGACTTTGCCAGCTTTGAGGTAGATGAAGAAAACCGCAATAAAATCAGAGCCAATCACTCGGTTACTCACCTGCTCCATCGTGTTTTGCGCGAGATTTTGGGCGAACATGTTACTCAAAAAGGTTCAATGGTGGCTCCGGATCGTGCGCGTTTTGATATTTCTCATCCCAAACAGGTTACGGCGGCAGAATTACGCCGGGCAGAAGATATGGTTAACGAAGCTGTACGCCATAACTACAAATGCGTTACCCGCATTATGACACCTGATGAGGCCGTAAAAACCGGAGCTATGGCTTTATTTGGCGAAAAATACGGCGAAACAGTACGCGTTGTCAGCATGGAAGATGAGCAAGGACCTTTTTCGGTCGAACTTTGCGGCGGCACTCATGTCAGCTCGACCGGGGATATCGGGTATTTTAACATTATCTCGGAAAGTGCCGTTGCTGCCGGTATAAGACGTATTGAGTTTATGACCGGACACGCTGCGGAAAAGTTTGCTCAAGATACCGAAGATAAATTGCACAAGGTAAGCCAAATGCTCAAAACAAACGTGAATGATTTGGAAGCCCGCATTAATTTATTGTTGGAAGAAAAGAAAAAACTTGAGAGTGATATATTCAATCTCAAAAAGAGTTTTGTCAGCAATAAGAATGCCGATAACAAAGAGAAAATTGAAGAAGTTAACGGAGTTAAATTTGTCGGTAAAAAGGTAGAAAATGTTCCGGCAAAAGAATTAAAGGCTTTTGTTGATGAAATCAAAGAGCAAATCGGAAGCGGTGTTATTGCTTTACTTGCTGTAAACGAAGGTAAAGTATCGGCGGTTATCGGTGTTACTGATGATTTGACCGGAAAATATTCCGCCAACGATTTAGTCAAAGTTATTGCACCGTTTATCAGAGCTAACGGTGGCGGCGGTCGTCCGGATATGGCTCAGACCGGTGGTACCGACATATCCCAACTTGATCAGGCTATTGACGCTCTGAGAAAAGCAATATAAATGAAAAAGAAAAGCACCAGGAATGGTGCTTTTCTTTTGATATATTTTTTATTTCTTTTGCAAATACCATTCAACGGTTTTGATAATTCCGCTGGCAAAATTTTCATCAGCTTTCCAATGTAACTGATTAATCAGCTTGGTTGCATCAATAGCATATCGTCTGTCATGTCCCGGACGGTCTTTTACAAATACAACTAAGTCCTTATAGTGTTTGCCGTTGGCTTGCGGCTTTTTCTTGTCCAAAATTGAACAAATGGCGTCAACAATCTCAAGATTGTTCTTTTCGTTATGTCCGCCGATGTTGTAGGTTTCACCGCTTTTGCCTTTATGATAAATCAAGTCAATCGCTTTGCAATGATCCAAAACATACAACCAATCACGGACGTTTTTGCCATCACCGTAAATCGGAATATCTTTACCGCTCAAGGCGTTGGAAATAATCTTAGGTATCAGCTTTTCCGGGTGCTGTTTGGGACCATAATTGTTGGAGCAGTTAGAAACCGTAACGTTCATGCCGTAAGTACGGTTATAGGCTCTGACAATCATATCTGAAGAGGCTTTTGATGAAGAATAAGGAGAGCTTGGATCATAAGGTGTATTTTCAGTAAAATATCCGGTATCTCCCAATGCTCCATAGACTTCATCGGTTGAAATGTGGTGAAAACGGCAATCCTCATACCCTGCTCTAAACTGATGCGGAGCGCTCATCCAATAATTACGTGCAACATCAAGAAGCGTAAATGTTCCCAAAACATTGGTTTCAATAAAAGCCTGCGGTCCGGTAATTGAGTTGTCAACATGGCTTTCAGCTGCAAAGTGAACAACCCCCCTTATGTCATTATCTTTAAACAATTTTTCTACCAATGTACGATTGCAAATATCACCTTTTACAAACTTATAATTGGTAGCATTTTCGCATTCTTTCAAATTGTCCAGATTGCCGGCATAGGTCAGCTTATCAAGATTAATGATTTTATAATTGGGATATTTTGCGACCATATAAGGTACAAAGTTTGAGCCGATAAAACCGGCGCCGCCGGTAACCAAAATTGATTTCATATCACATATTCTCCATATTTTTGATACATTCTTGCAATGCAGCCTGCCAATGACGGATTGCAATACTAAATTCTGCCTTAATTTTACCTTTGTTCATTACTGAATAAGAAGGACGGGTCGCTTTGGTCGGATATTGAGAACTTTCAATCGGGTTTACCTGACACGACAAATTGCTCATGCGCATTATTTCAACGGCAAAATCATACCACGAACAAACTCCTTCATTTGAAAAGTGGTAAATATCTTTGGTTCCCTGTTTTATTTGCGGCAAAATATCAACAATTGCCTGCGCTAAATCTTTGGCATAAGTGGGGGTTCCTACCTGATCAAAAACGACATTCAGGCTTTCTCGTTCTGCTCCAAGACGACGCATCGTCTTTACAAAATTGTTGCCGAACTCCGAATATAACCACGATGTGCGAATAATGACCGCAGTATTTGCGGTATCAAGTACGAGATTTTCTCCTGCGAGTTTTGTACGCCCATAAACTGAAGTCGGATCGGCAATATCGCTTTCAATATATGGAGTACATTTTTGCCCGTCAAAAACATAATCGGTAGAAATATGAATCATCGGAACTCCGGTTAATGCCAAATTTTTTGGGCCTTCCGCATTGATTTTGTATGCCAAATCTTCATCATCTTCGGCTTTGTCTACTGCAGTATAGGCCGCACAGTTGATAACGGCTTGATATTTTTCAGGCTTTATAAAAGCTAAAACTGCCTCTTGATTTGTAATATCAAGTTCGTCTTTGTCCACATATTCAGCCTTATTTTGCAGCAATAAGCGCAGTTCATTACCAAGCTGACCGTTGGCACCAACCACTAAAAACATTCAACTTCCTCCAATAAAAGATTGTGTTTGTCTTTTTCCGACAAAATAGCCTTGTCGGTATCTATTTTCCAATCGATATTCAAAGTCGGATCATTGTAACGAATACCACATTCAGAGGCTTTGTTATAAACATTGTCGCATTTATAAGCAAAAACCGCCGTCTCGCTCAATACTGAAAATCCGTGTCCAAAACCACGAGGTATCATAAGCTGGCGTTTGTTTTCCGCGGAAAGTTCTACTGCTACATGTTTACCGAAAGTAGGAGAGTTTTTACGCAAATCGACAGCGACATCAAGCACGGTTCCTTCCAATACACGCACCAATTTGGCCTGTGAAAATTCACCCTTTTGGAAGTGAATTCCTCTGATTGTTCCATATTTTGATTTTGATTGGTTATCCTGGATAAAGTTATAATCAACACCTTGTCTTTTCAGGTCGGCCTGATTATAGCTTTCAAAAAAATAACCGCGCTCATCTTCAAACACTATCGGCTCAATGATGAATACGCCGTCTATATCTGTTTTAATAACCTTCATGGTAATCCTCGTAAACTCTGGTTAAGTATGCTTTATAGTCCGTACCTTCTTTGAGGTGTTTGATTATGTCAAGTAACTGTTGGTCGTTGATAAATTCTCGTCGATAGGCAATCTCTTCAATGCAGGCAATCTTTAAATCCTGGCGTTTTTCAATAATACCGATAAAATTGGAGGCTTCCAGCAAAGACTGCGGAGTACCGGCATCAAGCCAGGCGTTTCCCCTCTTCATCGGAACAACGTTTAATCTGCCCTCTTCCAAATACATACGGTTAAGGTCAGTGATTTCAAGTTCTCCGCGGGCAGACGGTTTCAGATTACGGGCTTTTTCGACAACATCAGATTTATAAAAATAAAGTCCGACAACCGCATAATTGGATTTTGGGTGTTGAGGTTTTTCTTCTATCGAAATTGCATGAAAGTCCTTGTCAAACTCAACCACACCAAAACGTTCGGGATCAGAAACGTGATACCCGAAAACCGTACCGCCGGGATTTTGGACGATTTCTTCACGGAAAAGTTTTAATTGTTCACCCATGTAAAAAATGTTATCACCCAGAATCAGACAAACATCGTCATTACCGATAAAATCGGCACCGATAGTAAATGCTTGGGCAATTCCTTTGGGTTCGTTTTGAACACGATATTCAAGCTTTAAACCCAGACGAGAACCGTCTCCGAATAATTTTTCTATGTTCGGCGTGTCCTGCGGGGTAGAAATAATTAAAATGTCTTTAATGCCGAACAGCATCAAAGTTGACAGCGGATAATAAATCATCGGCTTGTCATATACCGGTAAAAGTTGCTTACTGATGACATTAGTCAACGGATAAAGACGTGAACCGCTGCCTCCAGCCAAAATAATACCTTTCATTTTAATGTCCTTGTTTTGATTTGTAATGCCGTTATTTTATTATGTCCCAAGTATAAATCAAGCAATTAATTATTGATGAACACATATATTCTAAAGTTTAGCTTTAAAACCAGTCGGCTAAAAATAATATTTTGTATGCAATGTTATGTAATGAGGAAAAAATGTCGGAACAGCGAGTTTTAACCGAAAAACAATATGATATACTGCACCGCAAAGGAACCGAACCGGCATTTTCCGGAAAATATTATTATTTTCATGAAATCGGAACCTATGTTTGTGCCGCATGCGGAAATCCGATATTCTCCTCTGAACAGAAGTTTGATTGCGGTTGCGGATGGCCCAGCTTTGATGCCTCACTACCGAAAGGAGTAAAGCTAATGCCGGATTATAGCCACGGCATGAGAAGAGTGGAAGTTTTGTGTGCAAATTGTCATGCTCATTTAGGTCACGTGTTTGCTGACGGTTCCACAAAAACAAAAGCCAGATATTGTATAAACTCTTTGGCTATGGATTTCTGCCCTAACCCAGAAAACGAGTGATTTCTTTTTTGATGGTTTTGCGCAATAACTTGCTACTGTGACCTATATCCGGAACAATAACCAATTTTGATTTTGGTAACTTTTTGTGCAAATCATACGCCGCTTTGAGCGGGCAAACCATATCAAGACGATTGTGCACAATCAAAGTCGGAATGTGCTTAATTATGTCTGTGTTTTGAAGTATGCAGTTATCCTCAAGCATAAAATTTTGTGCACAATAATTAATGTAAATCATGTTGGAACTTATATCATCCTGGGTGATTTTTCGGTTTACGAATTCTGGGGATAATTGTCCGAGCAACCGTTCATAGTTGCCGTAAGTGCTGATAGCCTTGATCTGCTGCCCGAGATTGTATGAGTTCATCATTTTGGCAAAACGTTGTGCCAAATTAAGTTTTTTGTTTTTGGGAGCCGAGGCTTCAAGTTTTTCGAGCATATCGGGATAGAAAAGACCATTGCCTTCTTCCATCCATTTTTTATTGTCAGAATCGGCAAGAAATATTTGACTGAGCAGCAGCTTTTCAACCGTATTGGGATTACGCATCGCAAATAACAAAGCGAGAGTTGAACCCCACGAACCGCCACGCACAATCAAAGGCTTTTTAATATTAAGATATTTAATCAGCCTTTCGGCATCTTCCAAAGCTGCAATCGAATCGTTGTTTTCCATCTCGCCGGCAGGCATAGACTTGCCGCAACCGCGTTGATCAAACATGATTACACGATATTTTTTGCGGTCAAATGCCGCGGCTCTGTACGCTTTTGAACAGCTGCCGGGACCACCGTGAAAAATAAGCACGGGCTTTCCGTCCGGATTGCCGAGTTCCATAAAATAGATACGATGACCTTCTTTTTCCGGCAGATACCCGGAATTAAAAACTCGAGGGGTGAATAAGTTAAACATTTTTTACCCTTTTATTTATTTGTAAATATAATGCAGTATAGATCATAATTATGAAAAAGGAAGAACAAAATGCGGATGGTAATAAATTCTGATTTTGACAAATGCTCTAATTGGGCTGCGGATTACGTGGCTTATAAGATAAAGGCAGCCAAACCTACAAAAGAAAAACCTTTTGTTATGGCTCTGCCGGCGGGTAGTTCTCCCCTCGGAATGTTTAAACGTTTAATTGATATATTCAAAAGAGGAAAAATTTCTTTCCAAAATGTTGTGTTCTTCAATATGTGCGAATATGTCGGTTTATCCAAAAACGATAAACACAGTTTTAATTATTTTTTATGGGATAAATTTTTTAATCATATCGATATAAAAAAGAAAAATATTCACCTTATGGACGGCGAAACCAAAGACTTTGCCAAAGAATGTAATGATTATGAAAAACTAATTCGCAGCTACGGCGGCATAGATCTTTTGATTGCCGGTGTCGGCGAAGACGGGCATATCGCATTTAATGAGCCGGGGTCGTCACTGGCTTCGCGTACCAGACTCAAGGCTCTTACCCGTGATACTATACGTACAAATGCAAAATATTTTGACAATAATGAGGATAATGTACCAAAGTTGGCAATCACTATCGGTATTGCAACAATTATGGATGCACGCGAGGTAATGGTAATTGCCGCCGGAGATAAAAAAGCCGAGGCGTTGCAGGGAGCAGTTGAAGGCAGTGTTAATCATATGTGTCCGTTGAGTATTTTACAGATGCATCCTCACGCTATAATTGCCTGCGATGAAGAAGCCACTTCAAAGCTGAAAGCCAGTACCGTTCGTTATTTTAATGATAATGAGGAATCAAAATACGGAAGATAATCCACAGGTAACAATTTGCAATCTTTTGTGTTTTTACTTTAATTAAAGCAACGATTAAGCTTGGAGCAAAAGTGTTAATTTTAAAGAGGATTTTATTATGAGCAAAATTCATCCCACAGCAATTATCGAAGACGGCGCACAAATTGCCGAAACCGCAGAAATCGGACCTTTTTGTGTAATCAGTTCCAAAGCAAAAATCGGTGAAAAAGTTCGTTTGTTATCAAATGTTACGATTATGGGCGATACCACAATCGGTGAAGGAACAGTAGTTTTTCCGGGCGCGGTTTTGGGCGCCGGACCGCAAGACCACGGTAACGAATTTCAGGAAGGAGCTCGCCTGGTTATAGGCAAACGTAATGTAATCAGAGAGAATGTTACCATGCAATGCGGAACTCCGAAAGGACAAAACCCGATCCGCGGTGAAGAACCCGAAAAATTGATTACCCGTGTCGGAGATGACGGAATGTTTATGGTTAACAGCCATGTGGCTCATGACTGTGTTGTCGGCAACAATGTAATTATGACCAATAATGCGGTTATCGGCGGACACACCCGTGTCGGTGACGGTGCCATTTTGGGCGGCAACTGCGCTGTTCACCAGTTCTGCCGTATCGGGCGCAAAGCAATGATCGGCGGTATGTCAGGAGTTACACGTGATGTTATTCCGTTTGCCATGGTTACCGGTGATCGTGCCAAATTGCGCGGTCTGAACCTTATCGGCATGAAGCGCAGCGGTATGGACGAAGCAACCGTAAAAAGTATTACCAGAGCTTATATGTACATATTTAAGTCAAGCGAGGATAATTTTGAAACTCGTGTAAACAAGGCTAAAGAAAAATATAAAGACAATGCTTTGGTTATGGAGATTGTTGAATTTATTGAAGATGCAATGGTCGGAAAACGCAATATTTTAACCGCAGAATAGGTTTGTTGATGGAAAATACACCGCAAAAAAAACTGGGAATCATCGCCGGGGGAGGAACTCTTCCCCGACGTTTGATTCGGCATTGTCAGGAAATCGGACGTGATTTTTTTGTTTTGGCAATTGAAGGAAACGCCCTGCCCGATTTGGTCGATGATAGTATTCCTCATCTTTGGTTACGTATGGGACAGGCCGGGAGCGGTTTGAAACGTATGGAACAAGATGGTGTTGAAGAAATTGTGATGATTGGAACAATTCGCCGTCCATCGTTAAAAGATTTGGTGCCCGACTGGCGTACAACGGCTTTTTTTGCCAAGGTTGGCCCCAAGGCTCTCGGTGATGACGGATTGTTGCGGGCAATAATTAAAGAAATTGAAGCCGAAAAGATGCGCGTGGTCGGCATTCAGGAAGTAATGAGCGATTTGTTGGCAAAACCGGGAATCTTAACTAAGAAAAAACCTTCAAAAACTGATTTGATTGATATAAAGAGAGGTATCGGAGCCGCGTTTGAACTCGGAAAACTTGATATCGGGCAATCGGTAGTCGTTCAGGAAGGTTTGGTGCTGGGCGTTGAAGCTATTGAAGGTACAGATGAACTTATAAAACGTTGTGCCGCCTATAAACGCAGAGGAAGCGGCGGTGTATTGGTAAAATTGCGTAAACCTCAACAAGATATGAGAATTGATTTGCCGACCATCGGTACTCGCACGCTTGAGAATGCCAAGAACAGCGGTCTTAACGGGGTTGCTGTACATGCCGGAAATACATTGATTGTTGACGAAGAAGAAGTTATCAAAACTGCCAATAAATTGGGTATGTTTATTATAGGGATTGAACCGGGAGAGTATCTTGAGCGATAAACTTAAAATATATCTGATTGCCGGAGAACCTTCCGGAGATGCCTTGGGCGCACGCTTGATGAAGGCGATGAAAAAGAAAACCCGTAATCAAGTTGAGTTTTTTGGTGTCGGCGGTGAAACCATGGAGACGGAAGGCTTTACTTCTCTATTTGATATATCCGATCTGGCGGTTATGGGATTGGCCGAGGTTGTCCCGAGTATTCCTAAGGTTTTAAAAAGGATTAAAGAAACCGTAAATGACATCGTAAAGATTAAGCCCGATGTAGTTATTACCATTGATTCATGGAGTTTCGGCTGTCGAGTACAGAAGGCTCTGCGTAAGAAAAAACTCGGTATTCCGCAAATGCATTATGTGGCGCCGCAAGTTTGGGCTTGGAAGAAAAAGCGCGCTCGTACCATGCATAAATATGTTGACCACCTGTTAACATTGTTGCCGCAGGAACCGAAATATTTTATCCCTTACGGGTTAGATACGACTTTTGTCGGACATCCAGTGATTGAAAGTCCGGTTGCCAAAGGTGACACAGAGAGTTTCAGGAAAAAATATAATATATCAAAAGACAAGCGTATTATTTGTATATTGCCGGGGTCGCGGCATAATGAAGTGGCAACTCTGCTACCTATATTTATTGAAACCGCAAAAAAACTAAATGCGGTGTATAGTGACTTATTGTTTGTGATTCCGACAGTAAAGACCGTTCAAAAACGCGTAAAAAGTTTGATGTCTGACTGCGGATTGGAAACATTAATTGTAGAAGGAAGCGAAGATCGCCATAATGCAATGTGTGCATCTTCTGCCGCTATTGCTGCTTCAGGGACTGTGGCTCTGGAATTGGCTATTGCCAATGTACCCCACATCATAGGCTATAAAGTATCTCGCCTGACCGCTTTTTTAGTCAAACGTTTGATGCATGTCCAGTTTGTTAATCTCTCTAATATTCTGCTCGGACGAGAAATTGTACCCGAGTTGTTGCAAGACGCTTGTGTGCCTGACAACATTTTCAGATATATTAAAAGATTTTTGGAGCAAGACGACTTATACCGCCATGAAATTGATGGTTTTAAGAAAGTACGCGAGGTTCTCGGCTTGGGTGAGCAAACACCGAGTGAAAATGCCTGCGATGTCATTCTCAATATAATAAAAAAGAGTAAAAAATAAATTCGACTTTGTGGCGCTAAATATGACTGACGATATAAAGAAACTATTAAAACTTAAATATGGAAACAACGTCAAAATATCGTCTCCTATTTGCGGAACTTGTAAACAAGTATACATTGTAAATGACGGATTGCAAAAGTTTGCAATATTGGTAGATAAACAAACGGCAATCACTCATCAATATCGTTTTCTACGTTCAAATTATTTTCAAAAATTTCTTTTTGATAATGGGCTAAATGTTCCCGACGTTGAGGAAATTTTTGCAGTTGATAAAAGGATTGCGGCAAGGCATACATTTATTGATGGGACAAGAGTTGAACGTTTAGATGAAAAATCAGCATACGAGATAGGAAAAACCGTTGCTGAATTTCATCTTATAAATAGTAGTAAATTTAAGCCCCGATACCCTATAAAATACAAAATATTTGCATTGCTTGATAAAATCAAAAATGCTCTACGGTTATATAAAGAGTGTCTCTTTCACCCCGAATTTTGCAGGCTCCCTCGCGGAATTTGTCATTATGACCTGAATTTGAGAAATTTTTTCTGGCTCAATGATAAACTATTTATGATTGATTTCGATCGCTATAGGTATTGGGCTTTTGCTCATGAATTATGGCGTTTTATGAGAGGGCGGCAACTATCCAATGTTATTTTGCAAGGATATCAATCGGTACGCAAACTTGAGGAATGCGAGAAAAAATATCTCAGAACAAAAAATCCCGATCTTAAATTATAACACTTATTGCAGATATAGGGCACTGTTCTTATAATTTTCGATGGCATGACGAATTAATACCCCGATAACGGCGGCAACCGGAACTGCTATCATCAGCCCTAAAAAGCCCAACAATACACCTCCGGCAAGCAAGGCAAACATTACCCAAACCGGATGAAGTCCTACATTTTTGCCGACAAGTTTCGGAGTAAGAAAGTTGCCTTCCAAGAACTGTCCAATCAAAAATACGGCAATAACCGCAACAAAAGGCCCCCAAGTATTAAACTGGGCAACAGCCAAAGCCATACTCATCAAAAAGCCCGAAATACTGCCGACATACGGAATAAAAGAAATAAGACCGGCAAGGAAACCAACCATTAGACCTAAATCAAGCCCGCAGAGATGAAGTCCGACAGCATAAAAAGTACCCAAAATTATGCAGACACTGACCTGCCCACGGATAAAACCGGCTAAAGTTCGGTCAATTTCTTTGGCCTGCACCTCAATCGTCTTTTTGTATTTGCGCGGCAAGAGTCCACGGATTTTAGCAATAAAATTATCCCAATCCCGCAGCATATAAAAAGCTACAACCGGTGTAATCAGCAGCAAAGATATAAGATTGATAAGCGCCATACCGCCGGAAACCAGACTTTTGATCAACGAGCCGAATAATTTAAGATTATTTGACATATTGGAACGGAGATAATCTTTAATCCGGTCTGCTTGTAAACTGGGAAAATCTTCCTGAAGTTTAATAAGAATCGGTTCAAACTTTTTAACTAATGATGAAACATAATTAGGCACGGTACCGATAAAAGTACTAACCTGACTATCTATCATATTAATCAGCAATATGATTGCCGGAACGGCAATAACAATAACCAGCAACATTACCAAAACCGTTGCCAATGTGCGGTTTATGCCCTTCTTTTCAAGGCGGGCGGCCAGCGGATTAAGCAAATAACCGATAACTATACCGGCAACAAACGGCAATAAAACTGAACGCAATACATAGACTGCGGCACAAAAAAAGACAAACAGCGAAATCCAAAATACAGCGTTTGACTTAATCTCCGTTGTTGTTTTAGTCATCATAATCTCCCATCGGACTGTAAGATGCTTGATAGTTTTTTAAGATATAAAGACCGTCACTGCTGTGCAAAGAAAAACCCGAGGCCTCCAAATTGCGAGTCAATTCTTCAAGAGAGCCGAGATAGTTAATTCTGAATTGAACCGTATTGTTTGACATAGCAACGGTTTCAATATTTTCAACATTTCGCGCTGACTTCAGCTGTTTTTCAACATTAAGCCATGATGACAAGTTGGGAAAAACGTACAAGACGGCTATACTTTCGCCGGATAATTCTTCTGCTACACCCTTCTCTTCAAGATATTGGCGGAGAATGTCATCTTGAATAGTGATTTTAAGGCTTGCAATGTAACGAATGTCAGAAGATTTTTCTTCTAAAACCGTGGCATCTTTGATAAAATATGCAATCTGCTCGTTACTGAGAGAATTGATAAGTTCAACCCCGGCTTGAGTTGCAAGCATAGGAGCGACATTATTGAGAGCGCGGCGATTGGCATCTAACATAGCTTTTTCTTTGGCGGCGGCGGCATCAACATCTGTTACATCAACATTAACAATACTGCTGTATTCTTCGTAGGCGTTAGCCGGAAAAGCAAATAGCAATAATAAAGATAACCAAACATAACGATAACTCATCATTCTCTCCTCTGTTGTGACGATTTTTACAGTTTGATTGTTCAGCTGTCGGTAATGTTAGCTTATTTCATCTTAAAAATCAAAAGTTTTTATAGACTTTTTTATTAAATCGTTGTTTATTACCGATAGTCAAAATTTATGTTGAGGTATGTCTGATGGAACAAACTCTTTTTATAAAGAAACTAATTGAAAAGGCAAAGCAAAATATCAAAACCATTGTTTTGCCGGAAGGTGAAGATGAACGAATCTTGAAAGCCGCCCATGAAGTGGCTCAGATTAAAGCGGCAAAATTAGTTATCTTGGGCAAAGAAACTGAAATTAAAGCCTATTTTGATAATAACGGTTGGGATTTGAACGGAATTGAAATTGTTGAGCCGGAAAAATCTCCCGATTTGCAAAAATATGCCGATATGTTTTATGAACTGCGCAAAGAAAAGGGTGTTTCTCCCGAAGATGCTTTGAAGCAGATGTATAACTACAACTATTTCGGAACAATGATGATTAAGGCCGGTAAAGCCGACGGTTTGGTTTCTGGCGCGGCTCACTCAACAGCCGATACCGTCCGCCCTGCTTTGCAAATTATAAAATCAAAGAAAAAAGGCCGTTCAGTTTCATCGGCATTTATAATTGTTTCAAATGACAAACCTTATGTGTTCTCGGATTGCGCAATCATTATTGATCCGACGGCACAAGAATTGGCCGACATTGCCATTGATGCTGCAGAAACAGCTATCCAATTCGGAATTGAACCGAATGTGGCAATGCTTTCTTTTTCAACTAAAGGTTCGGCAAAACATGATAAGGTCAACAAAGTTGTAGAAGCAACCCAATTGGCTCTGGAACAGCTCAAGTTGCCCGAATATAAAGATTTGGGAATTAAACTTGACGGTGAATTGCAACTTGATGCCGCTGTTGATGCGGTTGTGGCAGCTAAAAAAGCTAAGGGAAGCGAAGTTGCAGGAAAGGCTAGCGTCTTAATTTTCCCGGATATCAATGCTGGAAATATCGGTTATAAACTCTGCCAACGTCTCGGAGGAGCCGAAGCTTATGGTCCGTTCTTGCAGGGATTGAACGCTCCGGTAAATGATCTGTCACGCGGAGCCCTGGTCGAAGATATTGTCGGAATGATTGCAATTACATGCTTACAGGCACAAAAATAATTTAATAAATAAGGATAAGACATATGGATAAAATTTTGGTTTTGAACTCCGGATCTTCTTCGTTGAAGTATCAGTTGTTTGATGTAGACGGCGAAAAGTATGAAGTTGTTGCCAAAGGTTTGGCAGAACGTATCGGAATCGAAGGCTCTTTTGTGAGTATAAAAATCGGTGACGGTGATAAAGTTGTTAAAGAAGTTGCTTTGGCTTCACACCAAGAGGCAATCAAAGAAGTCTTTGACTTGTTGTTGCAGGGACCGCTCACAAGTTTGAAAGAACTTTCCGGTGTCGGACACCGCATTGTGCATGGTGGTGAATATTTTGACCGTTCGGTATTGGTTAATGATGAGGTTATTGATCGCATTGCCGAATTGTGCACTTTGGCTCCGTTACATAACCCTGCAGCTTTGTTGGGTATCAGAGCAGTAAGATCTCTGTTGCCTGATGTTCCTCAGGTCGTAGCTTTTGATACCGCTTTTCATCAGACCATGAAACCTGAGGCGTATATGTATGCGTTGCCTAAAGAACAATATACAAAGTATAAAATTCGTCGCTACGGAGCGCACGGAACATCTCACCAGTTTGTGGCACGTGAAGCCAATAAACTTATCGGCAATCCAGAACACAGCAAAATTATTACCTGCCATATCGGAAACGGCGCATCTATCACAGCTGTAAAAGACGGAAAATGTATGGATACCTCTATGGGATTTACGCCTTTGGCCGGTGTGGTTATGGGTACCCGTTCCGGTGACGTTGATCCGTTTGTTCCTCTTTATATTATGAAGACCCAGAACAAAACCGTTGAAGAAGTTGATAATTTATTGAACAAACAATCTGGTATGTTCGGTTTGTGCGGGTACTCTGACAACCGCGATGTTGAAACTAGATATTTTGCCGGTGAGCAAGAATCAATTATTGCCATGCAGGTTTATTGCTACAGCATTGTCAAATATATCGGGGCTTATACAGCTTCTATGGGTGGTGTTGATGCAATTGTGTTTACTGGTGGTGTTGGCGAAAATGGTACCGAAGTGCGTAAGTTGGTTTGTGAACGCCTGGCTTTCATGGGTATTGAACTTGATGAGGAAGCCAACAAAAAACGCGGTAAAACCATTGAAATTTCTAAACCAGGATCAAAAGTCAGAGTTTTTGTTATTCCGACTAATGAAGAGCTGGTTATTGCTCAAGATACTAAAAAACTTATCTAGTTTGTTCTACAAGAGAAAAGCCGTCGATATTCGACGGCTTTTTTTGTTGCTTGAAAAGACCGAAAACAAAAATATATTTATGATAAAGGAGAAAAAAATGTGGCAGTATATATTACTAACCGGTCTTACCGCTTTTGCGGCCAATGCTCAGGATATAATTGAAACTCTTGCTGATGAAAATACTGAAACGGTAGTGTTGGGAGAGGCTCATAATCCTAATGGAACTCTAAACGAGGTTTTAATTGAACAGCCGAAGAACTCGGACAATCCTTTGGGTAACCCTATTCCTGACGATAATATGGTGCAAAATGCACAGAGTAATCAATCGGTGATAAACTTGCCGCAGGTAAACGAGGTATCACAGTTTAGTCCGCAAAACCCCACCGACAGTCAGATGACACCGCAGCAAATGAATAATGAAATTCAAAACAAATTGTACCAGGAAGGGAACCGTGTTTATGATGTACAATCATATCCCGCCGGTGATTTGGAAACTATTAATCAAAACGGACAAGATGAGGCTGTAACCAATTATCCGGCTTATTGAATATAGCCGTAGCTGTAGAGCAACAAAAACAGACCTAAACCAACCCGATAAATTACAAACGGCAAGAAAGTGCGGGTTTTAAGCCATTTCATCATTATACCGATAGCAAAAATCGAAGCCAAGAAGGAAAATAAGATACCTTGAGAAGCTATGGCAAAAGATACGTCCCCGCTATGTTTTATTATGCTGTAAAGAACAAGCATCCCTGCACCGGCAATAGTCGGAACCGAGAGTAGCATACAAAATTTTGCGGCTTCCCGACGCTCAATACCAAGCAGGCGGCTCATAGTAATAGTGATGCCGGAGCGAGAAGTGCCGGGGATCAGCGCAAAACATTGTGCCATACCGATAATAAGCGCGTCTTTCCAATCCATATTATCGATTTTGCGGACTGAAGCGGCATATCTGTCGGCAACCCACAAAATTATGCCGAATGCCAGTATGTTCCAGCCGATAATCTTGGTATTGCGCAGGGCGTCAGTGCCGTGATAATGCAATGCCAAACCGATAAAAATTGCCGGAATTGTACCAATTACAATCAACCAAAACAAATGGCTGCCGGTGGTTTGCATATTGGGAATAAACTTGGTTTTGAACAAATCAACCAGAATGCGCCATATATCTTTGGCAAAATATAGCATAACCGCAATAATTGAGCCGATATGTACGGCAACGTCCATATCAAGACCTTGATCGGGAAAAGAGGTAAACTTTGATACCAAAATCAAATGCCCCGACGAGCTGACCGGCAAAAACTCTGTTAGGCCCTGCACTATCGATAAAACTATAATCTGCAACAAGTTCATTTTATTCTCCCATATATTTTCCGGTTATTTCCCGACAGGTTTTGTTGTTTATATCCAACAATGAGTGGGGACGAAAACGCACGTTATTGAGCGAGGCTCCCCAATGCAAATGCGGACCGGTGGCGCGCCCGGTTTGACCGACAAATCCGATAATATCGCCTTGTTTGACCTCATCGCCTTCTTTTACTTTTGCCTCTTTTAAGTGGGCATAAATGGTTTGCAGACCCTGACCATGGTCAATAATAACCATATTGCCGGTATAAAAATAATTTTTACCGCTCAAAATTACTTTGCCGTCGCCAGAGGCTTTAACCGGTGTGCCTTCCGGTGCGGCAATATCGGTGCCGGTATGCGGACTTTTGGGTATACCGTTAAAAATCCTTTGATTACCGAACTGACCACTAATGCGCCCATCTACAGGTATAATAAAGCCATTTTGCCAATAGTTGCCGGCGGCATAATGAGTGAGAGAGCGTCCGACATCTTTTTGTTCACGCAAAATCTCGGCTTCATGGCTTTTGCCGGGGGTAACTTTTGACTGCGCTACGCCGTCAACTCTTTGGATATCCCATTCGGTCGGCTCAATTTGTAATTCATAAAGCGTTCCGGCATCGGTAAAGGGATAGCTGCCTACGGTTACGGTTGATGGAGTATCACGATGAAAGGCCAATAAAGCAACGCCATCTGAAGTTACCTTATAGTCTTTTTTATTTTTAGGCTTATAATCGGCAACAGACAATTTGTTTATGCTATCTCCGCTGAATAAGGTCACGTTCCGGGCATTGGTATCTTTTATCAAAACTAATTCACCCTGCTTTAAATCCCCGCAGATTTCGAATGCAGAAGCCGTACTGGACATCAGCCCCAAACTACAAACTATCAAACAAATCGCCTTGTAATTCATCTTTTTTTCCTATTGGTCTGGTTTTAACAACGCCGTCCGCAAATGTAATATCCAAATCATGGCTACGTCGGGCTGTTTCGGCGTTATATATAGTTTTGCCCTGTTGATTTTTAACCCATGCAAAGCCGCGTTTTAAGACTGATTCAACCGAAACAGAGTTAAGACGCAGGTTTAAGTTGTTAATGCAATCGGCTTGTTTTTCAATAATATTATTTATATAGATTGGCTTGATTTCGTTTAAGCCAAGTTGATTGTTTTTGACTGATAAATAATTTTTAAATGCCAGGTTAAGGCGCTCAACCCGATCATCAAGTTTTTGAACATTGTCACTCAAAATCTGTTCCAAATTGGGAATACCTCTAGCCAGCCCATCAAGAATATTTTTATTTTCGGTATAAAGGCGATGAATAGAGTTAATCATACGGCTGCCGTGCAACATTAATGTTGACATCAGATCAGATTTTACCGGCACGACAAATTCGGCGGCACCGGTCGGTGTAGGCGCACGGACATCGGCGACATAGTCAATCAGCATAGTATCAGTTTCGTGTCCGACTGCAGATACAATCGGAATATCCGAATTATAAACCGCACGAACAACAATTTCTTCATTAAAACACCACAAATCTTCCAAGCTACCACCGCCACGGGCAACAATTAGGACATCAGGACGGGGAATGGCTCCGCCGGGTACAAGCTCATTAAAACCTTTAACAGCGGCGGCTATTTGCTCGGCTGCACCCTCACCCTGCACCGCTGTCGGCCAAACAATAATCCGGCAGGGAAAACGATCGGTAACCCGATGGATAATATCACGAATGACTGCGCCGGTCGGGCTGGTAACCACGCCGATAATGGTTGGTAAAAATGGCAATGGCTTTTTATGAGCAGGATTAAATAATCCTTCTGCGGCAAATTTTTGTTTGCGTTCTTCAAGAAGTTTGAGCAAAGCACCGGTGCCGGCGACTTCAAGTTTTTCTATAACCAGTTGATATGAGCTTTTGCCGGCAAAGGTAGTTATACGACCGGTGGCAACAACCTCAAGCCCGTCTTCGGGTTTGACGGCAAGGCTTGCTGCTACGCCTTTCCAACAAACAGCAGATAAAATAGCGTTTTCGTCTTTTAATGAAAGGTAATAATGTCCGGAATCAGCTCGTTTACAGCCAAAAATTTCACCTTTTACCCGCACCTGCGAAAAAGCAGTCTCAACCATTCTTTTGATGGCGGCAGAAATTTCGGTAACGCTAAATTCAGGAAGCTGTTCTATCATTTGTTATCCTCTGCCGAAAATAATAGTATATGATATAAAATACGACAACAAAAAAAAAGCGTTTTCCCACGAGGGGAAAACGCTTCGTTTACTTTTTGCGCAATCATGCTACGCCTTGGGACGCGAACCTCTGACGTGCACGAAGACCTTAAGCAGATCCGGGTTGTTGTCAACCAGGGCCTTGACGTTCTCGTCAACCATCCCGTAGTTGGGTTCGTTTTCGAAAATCATCTGTGCCCAGTTGAGGTCGCCGCCCTTGAGGATAGCGACAATCGTCGCTCTGTCGAGCTGGTGCCCAGTTTTGTGGAACACCAGGTACTGCCAAGGATACAGCCGAAGCTGTGCCTCATGACAGATTACCTCGTTCTGGCGACAGAAAGAGGTAAACTCGCTGCTGTAAAGAGAATAGTCGGACAGACGCTGGACAAGGGTCTTTTGACCATAGCGCCATACGGCTTCCTTGACTTTTTCCCTAAATTCCTCCGTATACTTGTTGCCTTCCAAAATGTTGTTCAACAACACCGGAGACAAGCCGTAGCGGATAACCGCTGGGATGAAAATTTTGAGAAGCATATCGTCTTTTCCCTCAGCGTCTTCCTTCTCGACAGCGTCGAGCAGGTACTTCATCTTCAGAGTCGACGGCGTGTTGTTCTCAAGGTAGGTACGAGCTGCCTTGGGAAAGCCGTGTTCAAGCAAAAACTTGAACTCGTCATCCTCGAGCCTCATACCACTTTCGGCGATCATCGCTCTGTCAGAGTACGTACCGTGTTTCCACGTGTACCTAATACCATCATTGTCCATCTCTTTGAGACATTCGTAGGTGTGTCTTTCGCGAGTAAAATACTTGAATTGGACACAACTGCTCCAGTCTCTGAGAGACGATCTCTTGATGAAATGCTTCTTGGAGTACCAAGGAAGTGCATTCACCATCCAGCCGTTGAAGGCGACGATGATCCCGTTGAGGATGTCAAAGTCGTCATTGTAGAGGACATTCGCCGCAAAACGCGGATAAACGAGAGCCCAGAAGAGGAAGCTGACGGGGTTGAAGATGATTACGAACCCGAGGATGACCAGGATGATCACGAGTAAAATCGCGAAGAACTTCTTGATCCACTCCCAAAGGTCGTCGACGATCCATTCCCGCACGTTGCGCATGATGCGCTTGAAATTTTTGTTTGCCATAATTTTAATTTAAATGGCCTTCCTATCTCCTTCGGAATGATTTTATTAAGTTGTCTGGGAGACATATAAAATGCAGACAACTGCTCACCGTAGGACAATGTCGTACAGCCAAAATCAAAACCGTTAAATTCGAGAAGGACTCAAACAACAATTTCTAATTCGACAATAATAACCATATCCATAAGTAAACAAGGTTATTATATCATTTTGTACAGGTTTTGTCAATAGCGCTTGATTATATATTTTTCAAACAGCGAATCCTATCTATATCTTTGACGGTTACCTACTATCGCGGCATTTTGCAATATGTCGTTGACATTTTTTAGGTGATTCGGGGTAAAAACCTCTTGTCCGCGAAGACCTGAAGCCGCATTTTGAAGCACATTGGCAAACATTTGACTGCTAAAATTGTTATCAGATGCGAGATTGGGAGTGGTCAAAAAGGCAATATGATGCCCGTTTTCCTGGTTGGAAATGCGTTTAGGAAGATGATTTTGATCAACAATTATCAAGTCTGGCGGTAATTCATTGGCAATGATAAAATTGCGCCCGTCGGGCATAGTTGTTATTTTTGCCCTGCCCGGCTCTTCCTTGTATTTGACTTTTTCATACATTTCGGGATTAAACATTTTGATAAATGGCTCTTTTCGACCATAATCATCTGAATAGTTGCTCATAAAATGCGCACCGGAATAAAGATTGTTCTCATTAAACGGTAAAAAGGCATAGCTGGTAACAAAAATGTTGCTCATTGCCGGATCAATCTCTGATTGTTCATATATTTGTGAACCGAGGCTATGTATGGTATTAATCCAACGGTGAGCATGAGCCATTCCCGAACAGTAACCAAAGATATTTAAATTACGAAAGTTTTGAGTCAACTCTCCCGGATTATAAGCTTCCGCACGAATAACTTTTCCCTGACTATCAACTTCAAGATCACGAGCAATAAAATCCTGCAGATAATAACGCACCATATGTAAATCCATCGGTTCGTAATAGTCGTTTCCGTTCTTGACGGTTTTGAGCGTTAAGGCAAATTTTTCTCCACGCGGTTGTTCAATTGGGAAATGGGCGACATATATATCAATATCTTTACCATAACTACTGCTGCTAAATGTATCGTGCATATATTCATACGTCCATTTTTGCAGTCCTTCCTGTGTAGGATTGATGTGAAAAGGCATAGACAATATCAGTGTGTGCCGATGCGGATCCAAAGGTTCTTTGACCTCAGAAAAACTGCTGTGTGCAAGGTCTTGCGGATTATCAATGCGCCAAAAACAATAATCTTTGTGGTGTTCAAAATGATATTTGTTGCCATTGACACGTCCGCTGCAAGCAACCGTATAATTTGCAGCAGCATGATAAAGGGTGACCAAATCTTTATCTCGGGCATAAAAGTCAGAAAGCTGATCAAGGGATTTTTGCGCATCGCGTATATAACCGCTGAGCTGAAGAGCAAAGTTGAGCAATTTTTTTTCATCGACTTCAAGCGGACTGATAACAAACATATTCTGCCCAGAAGCTGCAAAAAAATTGTTGAGTGATGATACAAAACGCTCCGTCCGGCGAAAACGTAGAATTTTATCTTTTTGACCTTGACCTGCCACATAGCTGTTTATCTCGCTACAGGTTTTTACTATATCTCTCTCAAATACGCGGTGGATATCTGCCGCAAGAGGGTTGCCTAACATCTTTTTTCCTTGTTCCTTATAATATGTATTAGGTATAAAACCTCTCCGGAGAATTGTCTTGTCACATTTTGATAATAAATATTACAAAATCGGTGTTAATCCTCAAAAATTGATAATTTTTATCCATGGTTACAACGGCTCGCCGGAGGCAATTGATTATGCAATACAAAGCCTTAAGGGCAAACTTGATAACACGGTGATTGTTGTTCCGAGAGCACCATATCCGTGCGAAAAAGATGTGAACAACTTGCAATGGTTGAGCTTTTATCAGGTTGATCCCAAGGCCGAATTCCGCAATCCGGATTCGTCAGTTGAAAAGATTTTCGACATTTTTGATGCTTTAGCTCAGTCGTTTGCCGAAACAGCGGCGCAAATGAACGATTTTATTGACAGATTGCAACAACAATTTGATATCGATGACCACAACACCTATATCGCCGGATTTTCTCAAGGAGCAATGATTGCCCTCTATACTGCATTAACTCGCAAAAGTACTTTAGCTGGATGTATCATGCTCTCGGGTATTGTTGCCGGGCGGCCATTACTTGAAAAAAATATAACAGCAAAGCCCGAACTGCTTGTTTTACATGGTGAAGACGATGCCACTGTTCAATATAAAACTTTGCCAACAACGCTAAAATGGCTTGATGAGCAAAAAATAAAATACAGTTGCTTCACATATAAGGGATTGGCGCATCGTATGAACGATGACGAAATGCAACAACTCGCTGATTTTGCTAAATAAAATCATACATTAAATATTTTTTCTTGCCAATACCTCGTAAAAGTGGTAGTATTTGCGGCAATTACCAATTATTTATTTTATACATATGTTCCAGTTGAATCCGCCGATTATGGTAATGAGCGGTATTGCTTTTATTACTACGGCATGTGTTTTTTGGGTGTGTAGGAACAGATATTCCAAGTTTTGGAAATTTATTTTTATTATTTGTTCCATCTACGCCTTGGCGTTCGGAACGCTGACTTTGACAAGCGGTTTTGTCATTATATATCATGAACAATGGTTGTTGTCACTTCTGGGTGATTATTTCAGCTATTACATGGTGTGGTCAGCGGGACTTCTTGTCGTTTTGTGGTGGGTGCCTTGGTTCAGACGAAACTGGCGAAAGTTTATTGAAGAACTACGCAAAGCGGGATACCTTGAATAAAAGAAGAGCTGTCGCAAGACGGCTCTTTTTTTGCTTGCGAAAGAGAATATTTGCTTTATATTGTGGAGCAATAATGAGGAAAAAATGGTAGAAGTCGTAACATTGGGCTGCCGCATAAACAGCTTTGAGTCCGAAATTTTGAAAGAAAAGTTCAAAAAGGTTGACAATTTGGTAATTGTCAACACTTGTGCCGTGACCAAAGAGGCAGAACGTCAATGCCGACAAACTGTGCGCAAGCTGCGTAAACAATATCCCGAGGCAAGGATTGTGGTTACGGGTTGTGCAGCACAAATCAATGCTAAAGCGTTTGATAAAATGCCCGAGGTTGATTTGGTACTCGGCAACCGAGAAAAGACGGTCCTTGAGCAATATATAAACGGGAATTTGAGCGAAAAGACCATTGTCGGTGACATTATGAGCTATGATGGCTATGATGATTATATAATTACCGGATTTGAGGGACGGCAGAGAGCTTTTGTGCAAATTCAGCAAGGGTGTAATCATCGTTGCACTTATTGCATTGTGCCGTTTGCCCGCGGAAGAAACCGTTCGGTGCCGGCTGAACAGGTCTTAAAACAAATACGCACCCTGCTCGACCAAGGTTTTGAAGAGATATGTCTGACCGGTGTTGATGTATGCTCGTATCAGCCGTCGTTCAGCGGTTTGGTGCGCCAGATTTTGGAAACATTTGATGATTTGCCGTCTTTACAGTTTGGTTCGCTTGATCCGGCGGCGATTGATGATG
Organism: uncultured Azospirillum sp.; assembly: GCA_947301965.1. GTDB lineage: Bacteria > Pseudomonadota > Alphaproteobacteria > RF32 > CAG-239 > JAFUYI01. Next base: position 26,298 of record CAMYUM010000006.1, read on the forward strand.
AGTTTGTGGAGTTAGTGGCAAAATATAAAAATGTTCACCCTTTCTTCCATTTTTCTATTCAGTCAGGAGATGATGCCATACTTAAGCGTATGGGGCGCAGACACCGCCGGCAAGATGTGATCGATTTGTGCAACAAACTGCGCAAAGCCCGACCGGAGGCGGTGTTTGGGGCTGATTTTATTTGCGGTTTTCCAACTGAAGAAGACGAAAATTTTGCCAATACGCTAAAACTTGTTGATGAAGCCGGAATTTCTAAGCTCCATGTTTTTCCGTATTCAGAGCGACCGGGGACGGCGGCGGCAAGATTGCCTCAGGTAGATGTTGAAATAAGACGCGAAAGAGCTCGGATTTTGCGTGAAAAAGGAGATAATAGCGATGAGTAGCTGGCTGAATCGTTTGGGCTTGGGGTTGAAAAAGTCGTCTTCTAAGCTGACGGACGGAATAAGCGGGATTTTCACCAAGAGAAAACTCGATGCCTCTACTTTGGAAGAGTTGGAAGAACTACTAATCAGCGCAGATATGGGGGTTAAGACCTCTGCCAAAATTGTTGCGGCGTTCGGAGCTAACCGGCAGGATAAGGACATAAGCGAAGAAGAAATAAAGGCAAAATTGGCTGAAGAAATTGAAAAGATTTTGCTACCATGCCAGAAATCTCTCGAAATAGACAGTAATCAAAAACCGTTTGTTATTTTAATGATAGGCGTAAATGGTGCCGGTAAGACGACGACTATCGGTAAATTGGCGCAAAAATTAAAGCTTCAGGGCAAAAAGGTTTCGCTGATTGCCGCTGACACGTTCAGAGCGGCGGCAGTTGAACAATTGCAGGTTTGGGGAGAACGTGCAGGTGTCAGAGTTTTTGCCGGTCCCAATGGTTGTGATAGTGCCGGATTGTGCTATGATGGGCTGGCTCAGGCAATAAAAGCCGGAGATGATGTTGTGTTTATTGATACGGCCGGACGTTTGCAAAACAAAAGCGGGCTGATGGACGAGCTAAAGAAAATTGATAAAGTAATAAAGAAGATTATCCCCACAGCACCGCATGCCACGATTTTGACATTAGATGCGACCAATGGGCAAAATGCCATGGCGCAGGTGGAGATATTTGGCGAGGCGTTGAAAGTTGACGGCTTGGTCATGACAAAGCTGGACGGAACGGCAAAAGGCGGGATTTTAGCAGCAATCGCTGACGAGCACTCTACTCCGGTGTTTTATATCGGCGTGGGCGAAAGCATTGAGGACTTAAACGAGTTCAACGCAACCGAGTTTGCCAGAGGGCTGATGAATTTGGGGTAAAAACTATTGATAATCTCAGTAAAATTGGTTTTTATTTATCCTCTATTGACAACACTGGAATAACACTAAACAACAACCATTTTTTCGTTTCCTTATCTGTTCTCGTTTTGTGATTTCTTCGCAGAAATTGCTGTAGTTGTCTCCGGTATTTTATCTTGCTAAATACACCAAAATTTTTATATTTAGATACTGGATTTTTCGTGTAGGCTTCATAATAAGCCTTTTTAATATCTTTATCAACTAGCGTTTGACGTATCAAATCAATAACCATTTGACATATTTTTATGTAATCGGAAAAATGTTTACTCCAATTGTTTGTTATCTGCTTCGAGTGTATCCTTCTGAAATATAGAGTTTCTTTGCAAATTCCACAACGTTCAGCAGAAAGTAATGCGTGTGGAAAAAAAACATTATCTTCAAAGAACAAATGTGGTGGAAATGTTATATTATTATCTTGCAGAAACTGTCGTCTATAACAGGTAAGACAAGAAGATATTGCCATCCTTGTAATAAAACTTTTACATTGTTTATAAGAAAAACATCGAAACTTAAAGTTTTTCGGCAGATATTCAAATTGATAATATGCATTATATTCCTCTTGGCCAGTAGTATCATTAACATTAACACCACCATACGATAACATGTCTAAATTATCTAACCTTAAATTGGCATACAGAATATCTAATGTATCTTCTTTAATCCAATCATCCGCATCTAAAAAGAACACATATGTACCTTTGGCTATCTGCATTGCATTGTTTCGTGAACAAGATAAACCTTGATTTTTTTGGTCTATAATTTTAATGCGCTTATCTTTTTTAGAATATTCTTTCAAAATCTCAAGTGAGCCATCTGTCGAACCATCATTAACACAAATAATTTCAATATCCTTTAATGTCTGGTTGATAACGCTGTCTAAACATTTGGACAGGTATTTTTTGCCGTTATAACAAGCTATTACAATGCTAAATTTTAAAACATCATCTGAAAGGTAGTGACGATCTAAAACAGAAACTTTTTCTATAATGTGTTTGTTATTATTTCGCCAATCATCACTAATTCCACCTCTGTAAAAATTTGCAATCAAAAAATTTAAATATTTAAAACAACAATTTTCTTTACAAAATACAATAAATTTTTCCCAGTCACTTGCAAAACGATAATGTTCATCATACATACCATATTTATCAAATAAACAACGTCTAATAAAAGAAGCTTGGTGACAAATTGTATTATTTTGAAAATATTTAATGTCAAGTTGGTCTGTATATTTCCGTATCACAGAGGCTCCATCCAGTTCTTTAATTCGAACATTGCCATATAGTACATCTGCATTATATTTCCTACCTACAAACACTTTTTCTAAAACATCATTTGCCGCAAAACAATCTCCACCATTCATAAAATTGAGCCATTCCCCTGTAGCACGCTTAATACCTTTATTCATGGCATTATAAACGCCATTGTCTTTTTCTGAAATAAATATATTAATTCGATTTTTATATTTTTCTAGAACATCAAGCGTACCATCAGTCGACCCTCCGTCTACTACAATCCATTCAAAACCTTGCCAGCTTTGGTTGATGATACTTTCACATGTACGTTCAATTTCATCTTTTATATTATAGTATATAGTAATAATGCTCAGTGTGGGAGTGTTTTTCATTATCTCATTTCTCCTCAATACTTAAAAGTGGTATAAAGCTAAATAAAAAATATTTCTGGATTTTCTTTTGAATTATTTTGCGTGACATGTTTATTTGAAATTTATTTTCATAAATTTGAAAAACTAAATCCTTGTTCAAAACAACCTTTTTGGGGTGCAAAAGCTTAAAAATCTGTTTTGTTTTTTTATTTAAGTCTCTGTTTCTGCCATTATAGTGTACACCTTCCTCTCCAATATTTGAAATCAAACAATGTGCCGGATTAATACATAAACCATCATGTGCTACTATATTAAATGTCCATGGGTATGCCCAAGAATCTATTTCGCCACGTTGTAATTTCTCTAAAATTTTTCCCCAATATGCCTGCACATTAATGTCATCAGAGAATTTTGCTAATTCTTTCTTGCCGTATTTTGATAAATCTAATGAAAAATATTGCCACCTGTCAGACCAACTAGCCCAACCCCAGCAATGTTCTATTTTAGCAAAATAATAACTTTCTTTTATATTTGCATCAATCGGTGCATCACCGGCAATGTGCCATACACGTTTGTCTTCACGATATTTATTTAACAAATTTTCACAAAATGAGAAAAATGTTAAATCAGGCACACAGTCATCTTCTAAAATAATACCTTCTGGTTCGTTGGCAAAAAACCACGATACAGCACTTGAAACTCCATACTTGCAACCACCAGAATTTACTTTTAGAAAACGTGTTTTTACATCGCATGGCCAGTTTATATGGCTCAAAAGATATTGACGTACTTCTTCTATTTTTTCTTTCTCCCCGTCTTTTTCTGGGCGCGGACCATCAGAAGCAATATATAATCTAGGAGGTTTTGCTTTAGCAATCATTGCAAAGACGTCTTTTAAATAGTCAAGACGATTAAATGTTAACAATAAGACTGCTGTCTTCATTTATTTGTCCTCTATACTTAAGATTGGTAAAATTCCTAACAACTTGTATTTTTTTAATTGGGCGGAAGATACTAAATAAGCGGAAAATTTTTGTTTTACTAGTTTGGCAAACTTTGTTTGTTGTAAAATCTCATCAAAATCCTCTGATCTTATGCTTTGGGTTTTCCAAGGTTTCTTACCTGTATAGTGTATAACCAATGGTTTTACTTCGCCTCGTTCAGGATGTTTTTTCTTCAACATTTCAGAATGATCTGGCATAAAGTTGTAGCGATAATCTAATATCTTGAATTTTCCATCAAATAAAATATTAAAGACATCTTGGTCAGGACAGCTTAATTTATCAAATAATTGGATAGTTAGTTCTATTAGCTTTTCCTGATATTTATTTTTAATAAACTTTTGAATATCCAAAAGCATTACACCGGCATTAAAATATTGATCCCCCCCTCTGTATTTAGGCCATATTTTTTCTTTCAGTGTTGTATAGTTCCCGACATAAAAATCTTCTAACACGGCTCCTACCGCATATTTACCTAGATCTTCACTATATAATTCAGCAATATCGCCCTTAATTATTACATCAACATCAATATATATTACTTTACCAAGATTAGGGGCTATTTCCGGTATAAAATAGCGTGAAAACGTATTTAAGGAATAGTGTTTTAAATTTGGAAACCTGTTTAATCCAAATTTTGACATATCAATGTACCTGATATTTTTATGCTTAAATTTCTTTAAGCTCTGCATAATAAGTTTTTTGTTTTTTTTGCTTATTCCTCCGTCCATCACATAAAAATCTATGTTTGACTTTGTATGCATCAGCATGGAATACATTGTGGTGCATAAAAAAGGTGCATAATTATCATCACATGCTAAAAATACGGGGATTGAAGAGTGCATCAGAGTATCCCTTTACATCAACTTCTTACTTACTTTCATTATGGGGATACCAAGAAAATAATATTTAGTAGTGTTTCCATTGGCCTTTTTGCAACACTTTAAAACAGGAACGCCAAGAATTCTCCATGTTTTTTTATCTTTTTTTTCTTTCCAACCATATATTGGCAAAAGTGCAAATAATTTGACTGTTCGTGAATGTATCATAGCCTTTTGTCCCATTTTATCTTCTAATATAATGTTTTAGAATGTTTTATCAATAAATACCAGAAAAAGCAATATTTTTTTTTGCATAAAAGAATATACACACAAATCAATTGAAACATGCCTTTGCATAAGTGTATTTAATCCTTGCATACATAATATTTACGTTATAGTATCAGTGCAAAATGTTAGCTATTAATGTTGTTTTATTGAGATAGAGGATAGATGATGCCTAAGGTTTCCGTAATTGTACCTGTATATAATGTCGAACAATATTTGAGGCAGTGTTTGGATAGCCTGGTTAATCAAACACTGAATGATATCGAGATTGTCTGCATAAACGATGGCTCAACAGATGGCTCACTTGAGATTTTGAAAGAATATTCTAAAAAAGATAGTAGAATCATATTCATTGACAAAAAAAATGAAGGAGTTTCAGCGGCAAGAAATAAGGGATTGGATATTGCTAAGGGCGAATATGTTGTTTTTTGTGATGGTGATGATTATTATGAACCATCGTATTGCACAGAAATGTACGATGCAATTACCACAAATAAAGATGTTGACTTAGTTTTATGTGATATAACGGCAAAACACGAAGAAGGTGACAAGCGCGATCCCGCAAGATACCGGCATCCTCCATATGTGGGCAAATTAAAGTTAAACGGCTATCTTAAAGCACATATAGGAAGCGTATGGCATATAATGTGTTGTATTTTTAATAAAGAAGTTATTGACAAATATAAATTAAAATTTCCAAAAGTGAGAACTGCAGAAGACACAGCATTCCTCTGTTGTTATTTAGCAGTAATAAAAAATGCATATGGTCTAAAAAAGGCATTATATACATATAGATTAGTGCCAAATTCAACAATGGCTAATGCGTATATATCATCAGATTGTTCTTCTGAAAATCCGCTTATGGATATGATAATTGCATATAAGTATATTTCAGATTTCCTCAAAATAGAGAATAATTTGAAAAAGAATTGGATATTCGACTTGTTAGAAAGGCGTTTTTGGGTATTAGATAGGTTTAACATAAGACAAAAAAACATATATTTAGAAAATTTAAATAAAATGCTATTATCCGAAATAGATGCTAGTAGTTTGGAGGCATACAGACAATTATATCTTTGTAAACAGCATAACTTTCCCAAACTTTATGAACTAAGAAAAAAAATTGTGCTAGGGAAAGACAAGAAGATAAGTATACTTGGAATCACCATATATCGAAAAAAAGTAAAAGCAAACAAAAAGAAGTATTATATCTTTGGAATTCGTTATTTAACAAAGAAAATAGAACAAAATATAAAAAAATATTATTTATTTGGCGTTTTAGTATATAAAAAACGTAATTCAAAAGTTAAACAAAATTCTGAAGCTTGGCCCATATTAGTGGAAAATAGGCATAAAGAATTAACTCATTCATTAAATTATACAATATGTTTTGATAGCTTAAGAAACATCTATGTTGATAAAGACAACGCTTGGTTCTTCTTCCAATATTTACAATCTCAAAATATTCCATCAAAGTTCATTACACTTGATCCAAACTTAAAAGGACAAGATATTGTTTATGTGTCTAGCGAAGATGACTTTTTATTATCACATGTTGATTTAATTGCAAATAGCCAAAACGTAGTAACATCTTATGGTCTTTCTGTTGAAAATGGTAGACTTCTTAAATCTCTGACTTGGTTAAAATACATTTTTATTGAGCATGGCGTATGTTTATTTAAAAAAGGCTACTTATATAAGCCTGATAGATTTGATGCTATTGTTGCTGCCACCAAGTTAACAAAAGATTTTTATATAGAGAGAAATGTATGGCCAGAAGCTAGGATTATTCCATGCGGTTTATCTAGATGGGATATGTTAAGAGGCAACAAACAAAAAGAAAATACAATATTTGTATTTTTTACATATCGTAGATCTGCTGAAACTAATGAAGAACAATTTGTAAAATATGAAAATTCTATCAAAAAGATTCTACTGCAATTAAAGAAAATATGTGCCGGTACTAAAATTGTCTGTTGTTTTCATCACAACTTAGCAGGAACCATAACATTTTCGGATTTTGGTGATGATATTACAATAATTTCGGAAAATGATATTCCATATTGGAAAACTCATGCTTCGATGTGTCTGACCGATTATTCATCAATGGCGTTTGAATTTATGTATCAGGATAAACCAGTAATTTTTTATCGATTTGACTATTTTGACTCAACTCTTATACAATATGATCAAACAAATGCATATTCTGCAGCACAAGAAGATGATAAGCTTTATAATGTTTTTTATGATGAAAAATCCGCAATGGATAAAATTGAATATTATGTTAAGCACAATTTCGAATTAGAGGAAAGATATAAAAAAATTAATAAAACTATTTTTTGGGAACAAGAAAATTGTTGTTCAGACTTATATAGATTTATATGCAATTTTGATAAGGAATCTCAAAAACCTGAAAAATATTATATAGTTTCAGGAGGTTTTGATCCCATCCATGAAGGGCATATTGAAATGATAAAAGCCTCGGTGGCTGTATCAGATGGCGTAATTGTGTTAGTCAATTCTGACGAATGGCTTTGTCGAAAGAAAGGTAAAAATTTCCATACCATAAAGACGCGAAAAGCTATTTTAGAAAATCTAAAGGGCGTAATAGATGTCTTAGAATTTGATGATTCTGATAACTCAGCATGTGATGGGATTAGAAAAGTTAGAGCTAAATACCCAAATGCGCATTTAGTTTTTGCTAATGGTGGGGATAGAAAAAAAGATAATATACCTGAAGTTTCTGTCTGCGAAGAATGTAATGTTGATTTGGCTTTTGGTGTCGGGGGGACAGGTAAAACAAATTCATCTTCATGGATATTAGAAAAATGGAATAAACAGTAAGATAGTATTGTTGTTGGATATCTGTTGTAGTGAGCTGAGGGTATGCTATTTAATTCATTGACATTTATACTATTATTTTTGCCAGTAGTGGTAATTATATACTATTACTTGATAGCAAAAAGAATCATAGTGGGAGCTCGAGTGTGGCTAGTCGGAGCGTCTCTGTTTTTTTATGCTTTTTGGAATGTTTATTATTTGCCATTAATTCTGATATCAATTGCAATGAATTTTACATTAGGTTCAACAATTTCTTCGAAAGATGTACGTTTAAATAAACGTACATTATTAATCTGGGGCATTATATTGAATGTTTGTGCTCTAGGATATTTTAAATATACAGATTTTATGATTTCCAACATCAATTGGATTTTTCATATTGAAATTCCATTGCAACATATTGTATTACCATTAGCAATATCGTTCTTTACGTTTCAGCAAATAGCTTATCTTGTTGATTGTTATAAAGGGATAACTAAAGAATATGATATTTTGCAATATGCTTTGTTTGTATCTTTCTTTCCTCAGCTTATTGCAGGTCCGATTGTTGCTCATTACGAGATGATGCCACAGTTTGTTAGAACTTCGAATTTGGTAAAAAATTATCACAATATTTTGCTTGGAATTTTAATCTTTGTTATCGGTTTATTTAAGAAAATTGTTATCGCTGATACGTGTGCCAAGTATGCTACAATAGGCTTTGACCAACTGCCTAATTTGACATTTTGGGGAGGATGGTTTACTTCACTTTCATACACTGCACAAATTTATTTTGATTTCAGTGGTTATTGTGACATGGCCATAGGTTGCGCCCTACTGTTTAATATCAAACTACCAATTAACTTTAATAGTCCATACAAAGCATTGAATATTCAAGATTTTTGGCGACGTTGGCATATTACATTATCACGTTTTCTGCGAGATTATCTTTATATTCCGTTGGGCGGAAATCGCAAGGGTGAAATGCGCACTTGTGCCAATGTATTTACCGTATTTTTAATTGGCGGATTGTGGCATGGCGCCGCTTGGACTTTTGTAATTTGGGGTATGTTACATGGTGTGGCAAATATAGTATTTCGTTTGTGGTCAAAAGTTGGGTTCACACTCAATAAATTTGTAGCTTGGTTACTCACATTAAATTTTATCAACCTGAGCTGGGTATTTTTCCGCGCTAATAGTTTTGATTCCGCCTTAAAAGTTATAAAGGCAATGTTTGACGTTTCGTCGTTTACAAACAAACCCTGGTGGCGTATGAAATATTATTTAACAGATTTTGGTGTGCGGTCAAACGCTTTCTATGCTCTTGTTATATTGATTATTCTATGTACCATATTGCCTAATTCTGTGCAGATCTTACAAAAGTTATCACTTATCAGAAACAAGAGAATTATTATCTCGTTTTCGTTAATATTAGCTTTAATCTCATTTGCTCTGCTGATAAAAATGATAGTGATTCCGTACAGCGAGTTTATTTACTTCAATTTTTAGGGGAAGTATATTGTATAAATCTGCGATTAAAACATATCTGATAACATTATTGGTACTGATAGCCGGTTTTTATGCCATAATTTTCGTTTCTGATCCGTATATGTTGTTCCATAAGCATTGGTTTCATCAAAACAAAATGTATAATAATATGCGTATCCAAAATTACGGACTGATAAAATTCGGCAAATTTGATGGGATAATCATCGGAACATCAATGCTTGAAAATACATCCGCAGATGAAGCAACAAAAAAATTTAATAATGTACGGTTTGCCAATCTGTCTGTTTCCGGAGGAAGCTACTACGAACGTTTTAAAATTTTGAATATGGCTCTAAAAACTAAAAAAATCAAACATGTAATTATGTCTTTTGATTATAACTTTTCTCGTTCTGGAAAAATCAACACGACTTTTGAACCTTCACTATATTCTTGGAATTCTATCATTGGAAAAGCAAAAATTTATTCTACGAATAAAGCACTGAGGTGTATATTCCTCAACAAACAATGTGATTTTATTAAATTTGATATTAATCATCCAAAAGCATGGTATGCAAAAAAAATACATAATCGACGCTTTGGTGGATTTGATAATTGGATTAAATTTTGTAAAGATGATCAAATTAAAGATGCTTTTGAACAATTAAAATCAGAAAACAATGATTACAGTGTTATGATGGCGTATTACAAAGAAGTGATTAACAAGGAAATTATACCTCTATTACAGCATGAAAAAACGACATTTTCAATCATTATTCCACCGTACAGTATGCTTTGGTGGGGGAAGCGTAAAGCTTCTCTATCCGAGCTGTTTGAACCATACGTGTATTTAATTCAGAAAACCGCCGCTTATAAAAATGTCAAGATTTATTGGTTTTATGATGAAAATTATGTGTCTGATATCACAAAATACAAGGATTTAACACACTATCATCATTCCATAAACTCGTTACAACTTGATGCAATAAAAAATGGTACCAACATAATCAACTCAAATAATTACCAAGAAAAGTTTACATCATTCAGAGATAAAATTAATAATTTTGATATACAATCTTACATTGATAAAATTACAAACTTCTAATTTACATATAGTCTTTATATGAAACACCAGCATTTTACTAATAGAAAATCATAAAAAAATATGCGTACAGATTAGCTGTTATACGCTTTTTGACGGTTTTATTTAATCCTTGCATACATAATATTTTTGCTATAGTATTTGTTGCATGGTGTTGTTTTGTGGTGAGATGTTATGAAGCCTAAAGTTTCGGTAATTGTGCCTGTCTACAATGTTAAAGCGTATTTGTCTCAGTGTTTGGATAGCTTGGTTAATCAGACGCTAAAAGATATAGAAATCGTATGCGTGGATGATGCTTCGACCGATGGCTCGCTACGAGTATTAGAAGAATATTCTAAAAAAGACAATCGATTAGTTGTAATAACACAACAAATAAATCGCGGTGTCGGCGTTGCGAGAAATGTGGCTCTTGAGGCGGCTAGCGGCGATTATATTATGTTTTGCGATCCAGATGACTGGTATGAACTCAATGCTTGCGAAGTTGCATATAATCAAATAGTAAAAAATAAAAATGATGTGGTTGTCTTTAACTTTAGGCAATATAGCGAGAAAAACAAAAATTACAGAGACTGCGATTGGAGAATTTTGCCGTTTAGAAGGCAATTTAATAATCCCAATATTATACTGAGCGATGTGCCAAATTATATGCAGGCACCATATGCATGGGCGCAAATATATTCAAGAAAATATATAAATAAAAACAATATCAGATTTGCAGATCAAAGACTTTGCGAAGATGTAATATTCTACGTAAAGGCGATGGTGAGTGCAAATAATATATCTGTAATAACAGATCCTTTGTATGTTTATAGGGCAAGAGAAGGCTCTATCTCACATAACTATAATATTTATTGGGCTGATTTGTTTAAGGCAAGATATGACTGTCTAGCATTTTTGGAACAACAACACGATAAGAAATGTGTATACCCATTCCTGATATATTCATTCAATACGCTATCTAACTGGTATAACTTAATCAATAAAAAGAAACCCAAAATAGCAAAAGATTTCTATGCTGAAATTAAAAAATATTACCAGCTGTTGGTGGCAAAATATGATATCAGCTCTATAGCTCAATATATCAATAATTATGATGAAATTATGTTTATATGCAATAATTCGTGGAAACAAAAAATAATAAAAGACTTCTTCAGAGCGCTTTTTTATATAAGAGTGACAAATGACCGCAAAATCATAAGTGTGTTGGGCATAAAAATTAAGATGAAATTGCAAAAAATAACAGATTAGAGGACTAAATAATGAAACGGGTAATTACATACGGAACATTTGATGTATTGCACTACGGCCATATAAATCTCCTTAAACGAGCAAGGGCGTTGGGAGATTATCTTATTGTGGTACTATCAACCGATGAGTTTAATAAAGTTAAAAATAAGCAATCATTTTATACGTACGAACAGCGGAAAATGATTTTGGAAGCGTGTCGTTATGTAGATTTGGTGGTGCCAGAATATAATTGGGAACAGAAGATTGACGATGTAAAAAAATATCAGGCAGATATCTTTGTTATGGGTGATGACTGGAAAGGTAAATTCGACTTTTTGAAGGATTACTGCGAGGTTGTATATCTGCCACGAACCCCTGATGTTTGTTCGACTAAAACTAAAGAATATTTAAGAAAAAAATAGCAAGAGGTTCTATGACTATAGCAGACATTGTTACTACACATATTGGCGATTTAACCATTACTAAATATAGATTATTTGGTTATACATTGCTCTGTCATACAAAAGATATCAAAAAACAAGAAATTAAAATATTTTGTTTCAAACTAAAATTTAAGCATTCAAATAGAGCCAAAAATGTTATTAATAAAGACGCTTTGGCTGATGAATATCAGAACGCCATCTTAAAAATTCGCCAAAAGATTAATAATGGCAATAAAGTCAGAGTTATCTTTCTGGTAAATATGGCAAGTATGTTCCCTGCCGAAAATCTGATGAGAGAAATGCTTAAAGACAATATATTTGATGTTAAACTCTATATTATCCCCGATATAAGGTTTGGTAAAAAAGACATGGTTACCAGTATAGAGGCAACTTATTATGAATTATCCAAGAAATATGACTTTGCAAAGATGGCTGTCAAATTTGATAGAAATAGAGAAATATCCGAGTGGGATGATGTAGTAAATAATGCAGATATAGTTTGTTACCCGTCGCCATATGATTTATCGTACTCACCTTATAATCCGTATTATGCTGCGAAAAATGGAATTTTATCGATACATATCGATTATGGTTTCCTGCGTTCTAAATATGACAGACTGATTTATCAAAGCGATAACTATAATAACTTTTGGAAAGTGTTTATAGAAACCGAATTAAACCGTGAAGAATATTATAATTATGGTCAATGCAAAGCTTCAAACGCCATCGTTACCGGATATGCCAAAATGGATAGTCTGGCACAGTATAAACACATAAATACTAGCAAAAAAACTATTATTATTGCTCCTCATCACAGCGTAGAAGGGGGTACAAATCATATATTAGCGTTATCTAATTTTGAAGCATATGCTGACTTATTCTTAAAAATTCCTGAAATGTATCCTGATATTGATTTTGTTTTTCGCCCTCACCCGGTACTGTTCAAAATTTTAAGACGGAAAAAACACTGGGGAGATAAACGTGTTGAAGAATATTTGAACAAAATGACATCTCTAAGAAATGTTACTTATAGTACTGCTGGAGATTATTTAGAAATTTTTGCTAAATCTGATGGTATAATACAAGATTGTGGCTCATATTTGGTAGAGTACTTCTATACGAAAAAGCCTTGCTGTTATATGCTTAAATCTCCGTCAGATATTGAAAATAAATTCTCAGGGCTCGGAAAACAATGCCTTGATAATTGTTACATTGCATACAATCAAGAAGACATTCTGGATTTCTTGAACAATGTGATTGTAAAAGGTATTGATCCTAAAAAACGAGAACGTGAGCAATTTGCCGAAGAACAAGTAATGATTAATTATCCTCATGCGTCTGCTAAGATAATTAGCGAGATTAAAAACATAGTGCTGAAATAATGTTACCGTTATTTCTTCTTCATGTATTCTGATGAAAAGCCATGTGGATGGCGGGCTTGAAGCTTTTCTATGTTACGGCGGATAATATCGTCAAAATCAACGCCAAGAGCATTTGATGCATTAGCCAAGTACCAACAAATATCTCCTAATTCATCAATCATTTTTTGTCGGTTTTCTTCCGAGAGTTCTTTGCCGTGAAACTTGAGCTTTTTCCAAAGGTCAGCACACTCCCCTGCTTCACCTGCCAAACCGGTCATAGCTGTATCCATACGTGCATAATTGCCTTTGAGCCATTTTGACAATTCGGCAATGCGCTCATTAAAAACATCATCGTCTTTACTGGGCGTGGAAGTAACACTATCAACAAATCGGCAATATTCTTTGAAAAAATCTTTGGTTTCTGACATTAAACTCTCCGATAAAAATGCGCCTGTCGTTCGTACAGGCGCTGATTGGGATTAAACCGCTACTTCTCCGGTCAACTTGCCATGACATTGGTAATCGACCAGTTCAAAGTCTTCATACTTAAAATCATCGATATCCTTCACTTCAGGGTTGATTTTCATCTTGGGGAGCGGATAAGGCTCACGGGTAAGCTGGATTTTTACCTGCTCAAAATGGTTGTTGTAGATGTGGGCGTTGCCGAGCGTATGAACAAACTCACCTGGTTTGAGGCCGCATACTTGGGCAATCATCATGGTCAACAGCGAATAAGAGGCAATATTAAATGGCACGCCCAGAAACATGTCACAACTGCGCTGATACAGCTGACAGTTCAACCGACCGTCAGGCGTAACATCAAACTGGAAAAAGCAGTGACACGGGGGCAACGCCATCTTATCAATTTGTGATGGATTCCAAGCTGTAACAATCATACGACGATCGGTCGGATTGGTCTTGATGCGCTCAATTACGTCTTTAATCTGATCGATGCCCTCGGAATTCCAGTTGCGCCACTGATGACCATAAACCGGACCAAGATTGCCATCCTTGTCCGCCCACTCGTCCCAAATATGAACATTATTGTCCAGCATATATTTTATGTTGGTATTGCCCGACAAAAGCCAAATAAGCTCGTGGATTACACCTTTCAAAAACATCTTTTTGGTAGTAACAAGCGGAAAACCTTTGCTCAAATCAAAACGCATTTGGCGCCCAAACACCTTGCGGGCATAAACACCTGTACGGTTGTCACCGTCCTGTCCATTGTCCATAATATCTTTCAGTAGATCTAAATACTGTCTCATTTTTAATCCTTTTTAGTTAGATGTTAGTAATTGCCTGGATAATCCTTTTTAATACCGATTGTTCGACAAACTCACCTTTGCGCACCATAACACGGGTGGTAATGTTGTCTAAATCAAAATCTGGAGCAATTTGAGTATATTTTTCATTTAACACATCAATACAAGGTGTTATGTTAACTTCTTGACCTTTTAGGTTAGGGTTTATTTGCCCCTTATATACACAATCGACCACAATATCGGGCATCAATTTAGGACCGCCGGTCATGAAAAGTTTGTAAATTGAAGCTCCGCCCGAAACATAAATATCTTGGTCAAAATCTTTAAAAAAGTTGACATCGTTGACTACAAAATGATGTTCGGGGTCTGTGACCTGATAGTCGGTTTCAAAGCTCAAAATGTAGATATTGCGGTCCGGCAAGGTGCGGTTGGGAAAGCTTTCGTAAGTAGATTGTCCGGCAACCACATTCTGTCCCGTCGTAATCCGCCGAAAACGCTGAAAATCGGACTTTATGTGCCACGGGATTTCCGAGCCGATACCGATTATGTTATCGCCCTCATGGCGGCACCAGATTGCTACTTTTGTCATTTGAAACTCTCTCAAAAGGGTTATAAACTGCTATGGATAATAAACGGCATATTCCTTCTTGGCAAGTTCAGTAACCGAGTTATCACCGTAATTTATACTTGAAAAACATTATAACATGCGGTATATTGGTAGTGTTGAGCAATCAACTGTGACACCAGAGGCTCTGTGAAATAGAGATTTCGGACCCGAGGGCAGTACTCGGCACCTCCACCAATTCAAACTTATACGGGGGTGAAACAGGTTTGACGGGATTTAGTAAAGGCAGGTGCTGTGTTCGGTGAGATACCACCGTTATCGGTTCAAATTCAAATAGATGCTAACGATAATGAATTAGCACCAGTTGCTTTGGCTGCTTAATTGTAGTCGCAACGAACTCAAATTCTTGTAGTCTTGGTTGACAACAAGTGGGGGATGAGCCACCCAGCAACAGAACGGCTCATTTTTATGTATCGGGGGACTGAAAGTACAATGACTAAAAAAGTAAATGAAATTAATTATGACAAACTGATCGAAAAAGCCTTAAAACATGTGGTGATTGAGGCCCTAAAAATTGTCGAAAATCAAGGCCTGCCCGGCGATCAGCACTTTTACATTGCTTTTAGAACCGATCATCCAAAAACAAAAATCGACCCGTTTTTGAAAAGTCAGTACCCCAAAGAAATGACCATTGTCCTGCAAAACCAATTTGAGGGGTTGCGAGTTACAGATGATGCCTTTTCAGTCATTTTGCATTTTAACCACGTGCCATATAGACTTGAAATACCTTTTGACGCAATAACATATTTCGGTGATCCCAGCGTGCGTTTCGGTTTGAGTTTCGGTACCGAAATCAATGATGAACATGCGGAAAATGTCCATCAAAAGGCTGAAGTTGTATCAATCGACAGTTTTAGAAAGAAAAATGCTTAAAAAGTCTGTAATTATTGCCGGAAGGCATCATACCAGCATATCAGTTGAGCCGGAGTTCTACTCCGAGCTTGAGCGAATCGCAAAGGAAAGAAATTGCAGTATAAATGCTTTGATTACACAAATTGACAGCGAGCGCGAGGAAAACAACAACTTATCCAGCGCAATCAGGCTTTTTGTTTTACGTTATATTAAGAATAGTCTCTAGTTCTGCGTCTGATTAGATTAAAATCGAGTGCAGCCTTTTGCATGTGCTTAAAGTTACCGCTTAATTCGGCAAAATGCACTTTGGCCATAGCTATACATTCAGGACACATCGGAGGTTCGCCGTGTGCGGCACGGGCCAGCCGATCGTTGGTCAAAACATTAGGTTTAGCGCGGGTATCTGTACGCATAACACATCCCGGACAGTCGCAATGTGGACCGTAACCGTCACGATTGGCCACATTATGCCGTCCCATCACTGTGGCATCAAAAACATGTCCCAATTCATGGATGGTGATGGTTTTTATCACTTCTCTCAAATACTCGGGATTATCTCCGTACATTTGTTCAAAACGCTTGGTTGAAAGAACGAATCCTTTATCCGTTTGTCCTACTCCATAAACAAAGTTATTAGGCCTACCACCCGACATGGCAAATGCATCGTCTTTTACAATATGAATGTCTATCTGCGGAATGTTAGCAACAGTGGGGTCACTTTCCATAAGTTCAAGTAGCATACTCGCATCTATTTGGTCAGGACGACCGTGATTAAGAGCAGAATATTTGGCTATAGCCATAGACCAGGATGTGCTTTCGTAGGGAACAAGATAATTCCCATCTGTTGTACGAATATAAAGGCTACGATCGTCTGGGGGAAGAGACATGTACCCTCGCCGATTGATGATTGCTTTTTTACTGTGCCATTGTCCGAGGTATGATATCGGATAATCATCTTCATATTCGGGGAACATAGCCATAAAGTCTCTTACGCCGTCTTCAACAGCGGCAGCATATTCCGGTTTGGTACCGGCTTGAGAAACTATATAGATATGTTTTTGCATATGAAGTCCCCCATACATGCAATATTATACCATAGTTTTAAACAAAAATAAAGCCCAAAAACAGGGCCTTATTTTTATTTTTTGTTTTTTTCACTACTGTCTGTCAGTTGAGGAGCACCTTCTGCCGACATATTATCAATTTCGTCCTTACGACGGCGTCCGCGGCGTTTTTTGGTCGGTTTTTTGCGGTTAACCGCCCCAATGACATAGTTGCCGACAATTTTATAAAGGTCAATCAGACGCCCGTTATACATATGGTCTCCATCCTCAACAAGCGCAAAGTCAACATTAACATTACGTTGGGTGTTAAGGCGCTTAGCCAATGTCGCAACGGTTTGAGGAACAACAATTTCGTCCTGTCCGCCCTGAACAATAAGACCCGAAGTCGGACACGGGGCTAAAAATGAAAAATCTTTCTCATTTGCGGGGGGAGAAATGGCAATAAAGTTATTAATATCCGGACGGCGCATTAAAAGCTGCAAAGCAATCCAGGCACCAAACGTATAACCGGCAACCCAGCATTGACGAGCTTCGGGGTTCATCGTCTGCAGCCAATCCAACGCTACCGTTGCATCAGACAGCTCACCGGGACCGTCCTCAAACTCTCCCTGTGAACGTCCGACACCGCGAAAGTTGAAGCGCAACACCGAAAAACCGAGGTCTTTGAAGCAACTGTAAAGCGTATAAACCACTTTGTTGCTCATTGTGCCGCCATATTGCGGATGGGGGTGCAAAATCAACGCGACCGGTGCTCCCTGGCGATTACTCTGGTGGTAACGTCCTTCTATTCTACCGGCGTGTCCGTTAAACAAAACTTCTGCCATGTACATATTCCCGAATAGGTTAAACCTTGCTGTATTTTATAGAGAAAAATCTCTATAAATTATTAATTTTCTGGAATATAGCACTAAAATTATCAAAAATTCAAGTAACTTTTTTCGTTGTAACTGAATTGTAACTATTATTTGATATAAATCTATGATATTATGGTAATAGAGAAATTATGTGGAGGCGATATTATGAAAAATATTTCAGCCGTTTGGACTATTGTTACAGCAGTTATGTTAACTGCTACAGCCCAGGCACAACTCCCTACAAACCCTTTTAATACTACTCCTAACGACGGCGTATTTAATGATGTTAAAGGTACGCATAGCGATAAGGAATCGGTAATGACCGCGCCGATGTATAGTGACGGCATCACCGGAGGCGAAGTTCTGCCGGTTGATCCTTGGGCTAATGCACGCGACCGTTCAGGAAAGAACACCTGGAGAGGTTCCGGTCAACACGGAAGATTGAATTATGTCGGCGAGGCTACCACCTTCAGTGACGCCCAAGGACAGGAAATGATTGCACCGGAAGTTAATCGCCACAATATGGTTGTAGGATTAGACCACTTAAGAAAATTGGGATATAAGATTCCGGAAGAATATGATGACACCATTAAAGGAGCTCCTGCGGCTTATATGAGAAAATTGGAACAAAGCATGAACGATGTAAGCAGTTCAAAAGATCCTTTCAGTCAAGGGTTGATGAATATGATGGGTCTGTTTGAAAAAGGAACCGGACTGGATTTGAACAATATTTTATTTAATTCTCTCCGAATTTTAGGTACAGACTAGCGAAAGGGAAAATGTTATGAAGAAATTTATTGTTTGTTTGGCCGCATTGCTGTTGCCCTCTTTTGCCGCATCAGCGCAAGAACAAGATATGACACCAGCACAAATTCAACGCATTATTGACAGAGAAATCTTGACCGAAGAAGTTAAGACCGTTTCCGCACCGATTAAACAACATATTGATTATATGGTAAATAATTACCAAGAAGCCGATATGCGCAAGATTATCATAAACATGGAAGAGTCTGAACAAAAAATTGCCAAACAGGAACGCCGCAGATATATTCCGTATGACAGACGGATTAATATAAAAGATGCGGACAGCGTACAAAGATTTTTGCGCAAACGCGTGAATACCATATATTAATTTCTAAAGCCTCCGAAAACGGGGGCTTTTTTGTGTGTATTAACCAAAATTTAGTAAGCATTGATTAAAATGTATACTCATGATGTTTTGAGGATGGTGTATGATGCATTTTTTTCAAATGTTGCAAGAGTATATGCAACAAGATACCAATAAAATTTTAGCGGTATCCGTTTTTGCAATTTGTTACGTGGTTTTGTTTTCTGAAAAAGTAAACCGCGCCATAGTTGCCATTCTCGGTGCGGGAATTATGATTTTTACGGGTGTTTTGAGCCAAACGTCAGCACTTGAGGGAATTGATTTTAACACCTTGTCATTATTAATCGGTATGATGATTATTATCGGTACTGCCGAGCGTTCTGGCATGTTTGAATATGTTGCAATATACGGGGCAAAGGCGGTAAAAGCCAGTCCTCAGGGATTATTGGTGGTTCTGGCGCTCGTAACCGCGGTTTTTTCGGCCTTTTTGGACAATGTTACAACGGTTTTGTTGATTGCTCCGGTTACAATTCAAATTACTAAAAAACTTAAATTAAACCCCTACCCTTATTTGATTTTAGAAATTTTTGCCTCAAATATCGGAGGAACCGCAACGCTAATCGGTGATCCGCCGAATATTTTGATTGGTTCCGCACTCAATTTGACTTTTATGGACTTTGCAAAAGAGTTAACACCGATTGTTATAACTTGTCTGGTTGTGATTGTCGGATTGTTTGAGCTGTTGTGGCACAAAGACTTACACGCCGACGAAAAAAGCCGGATAACAATTATGCAGATGAATGAAAAAGATGCCATTCGTAGTTACAGATTGCTCAAAAAATCGTTATTGGTTTTGGGAGCCGTAATTATCGGTTTTGTAACCGCGGAAAAAACCGGACTGTCAAACGGTTCAATAGCTTTGTTTGGCGCGGCTTTGTTGTTGCTGTTGTACACTATGGGTAAAAAGCATGCTGACCGCGACCAAAAGGTAGAACAAATATTTTCAAATATCGATTGGACGACCATTTTCTTTTTTACCGGTTTGTTTATTATCGTCTATGGTTTGGAAGAAAACGGAATTTTGGAAATTATGGGCAATAAATTTTTGGAGATTACAAACTCTGAACTTCCAAAAATAACTTATATGACTTTGTGGATTTCGGCTATATTATCAAGCATTGTCGATAACATTCCTTTTGTGGCAACGATGATACCGATGTTAAAATCCATGGAGGAGAGTATCGGCGGACGTGAGGTTATGATGCCGGCGTGGTGGGCGCTGTCGTTGGGCGCATGTTTCGGCGGCAACGGAACAATTATCGGAGCTTCAGCCAATGTTATTATTGCCGGAATTGCCGCCAAGGAAGGACACCCGATTAAATTTATGGCCTTTATGAAATGGTCGTTGCCGATTATGTTCCTGACCATTATTTTGGCAACCGTTTGGTTAAAGATTCAATATTTCTAAAAAAATTGCGGATAATTTTATTTTTGGTAGCGGCGTTAACCTTTTGTTTGCAATTTACATTTAAAATGAAATGCAAAACAATTGGGGATTTATATGCAACGACTCGCTAATTATATATTCGCAGCCCTTCTGCTTGTGGGCGGAACGGCTTATGCTGCGCCAAAAACGACTTCCAGCATTGCTATTGATATTGAAACTGGAGAAGTGCTAAGTAGCGAAAATCCTGATACGTTGCGTTATCCCGCATCGTTAACCAAGCTGATGACTTTATATCTGACTTTTGAAGCATTGGAAAACGGAAAATTAAAGTTAAGCACCCCATTAAAAGTATCACGTACAGCGGCCGGACGTTCACCTTCTAAAATAGGCGTAAAAGCAGGTCAAACGATTACGGTCGAAAATGCAATTAAGGCTGTCATTATTAAATCGGCCAACGATTGCGCTACCGTTTTGGCGGAAGGGTTGGCAAAAGACGAGCGCGAATTTGCCAGACTTATGACAGCAAAAGCCAAAAAACTCGGCATGAAAAAAACGACTTTCAAAAACGCATCGGGTTTGAACAACAGCCAGCAATTCAGTACAGCTCGTGATATGGCGGTTTTGGGGAGTGCCGTATATCACCATTTTCCGAAATATTATAAATGGTTTTCTATGCAAAAATTCTCCTATCAGGGCAGAACATATTATACGCACAATCATGTGCTAAAACAGTTCAAAGGAGCCGACGGTATGAAGACCGGATATCTGGCAGCCTCAGGGTATAATATTGTTACATCGGCAAAAAGAAACGGCATTAGAGTTTTGGCTGTAACGATGGGACATAAAACTATTCAGCAGCGTGACAGAAAAGTTATGGATTTGATGGACAGAGGAATTAAGAAAATAGCCCTCAATAAACAAAGATCTGCTCATACCGTAATGGCAAAACTTGATATGCCTATTAAAACAACCGAAAAAGTTCATAAAACTGAACTGCAAAAAACTATTGCCAAGGGTGACTGGGGAATTCAGGTCGGTGCTTTTCGTAATTATGCCAAAGCACGCAGTTATGCTTTCCACATCAAAAAAGAAATGCCGGAGCTTAAGGCCTATCCGATTGATGTAGAAAGCGTCGAAGGCGATATGGTTGTGCTTTATCGCTCAAGGATTACAAACATCGCAAAAAAAGATGCGGAAGAATTGTGTAATCGTTTGAAAAAAGAAAACAAGTCTTGTATAGTTGTAAACACAAAGAGTAGTTCACAACTTGCAATGGCTGATAATTAACGATGAAAGAAAAAAAAGCGCATATTATTACAATCAGTAATGAAAAAGGTGGAACCGGTAAATCTACCGTATCTATGCATTTGGCTGTCTTTTTGATGCAAGAGGGGTTTAAGGTTGCCGCGGTAGATATGGACGGAAGACAAGGAACACTTTCCAGATATGTTGAAAACAGAAAAAAATTTGCAATACAAAATCATATCAATTTAATTGTGCCGCAGCTGGTGACAGTTGCTCCACGTGAGAATCATCTTGAATATGACAATCATATATCCGAAATAGAACTGGCAATGAATGAATTGGTTAAACAATATGATGCCATTATCATTGATACGCCCGGCGGAAAGAATTATTTGTTTGAAGAAGCCCACAAGCTGGCTGACACATTAATCACCCCCATCAGCGACAGTTTAATTGATTTGAATGTATTATCCGAGATTGATAAGGATAATCCCGAAAAGCACCATGCCGGACATTATTCGCAGTTTATATGGGATATAAGAAAATTCCGCGCACAACACGGAAAACAACCGCTTAATTGGATTGTGGTCGGAAACAAAATTTCTCCCCTCAATTCGAGAAACAAAACGTTTTTCTTTGAACAACTGAATAATATTGCAAAGATATACGGTTTCAGAGTAGCTGACGGCATAAAAGACCGCGTTATATATAAAGAGTTGTTTTTACAGGGGCTGACCGTGTTGGATGTAAAATCAGAGGCATTAAAGGGACGTTTGACAATGTCTCATCTGGCGGCAAAACAAGAAATAAGGGCTTTGGCTGAATATATATGTCCTCAAGCGTAAAGGAGTAAAACAGATGAAAGAATTAAGTTTTTTGATGTTTCTGATTGCTTTAGCGGCGATTTTTATTGCTTTTTGCAACAGAGTGCTAAAACTTAATCCGCGCAAGCAAGTATATTTTTATATTCCGGATACTGCTCGTTTTAATGTGATATGGGGCTTTGTGTTTTATGCCGCTTATGGTATATTAATTGCTAAAACGACATGGTTAAGATTATCATTTGCAGTTTTTATTGCCCTGCTCTTTATATATTTGTTTTATTTATATGCAATGAAAGGTTTTTTGGCCGGACATTATACATCGTTGTCATCAATATTGGAAAAAATCATCATTTCCAAGTTAGATGCACAGAAAAAACTTGATATAAAAATCGGAGATACCGATTATTTATCCGTGAAATCATTGAAAATTTTAGGACTACCCGCTTTTGCCGCGGAAAGGCCCGAGATGGTGCAGAAAAAACTCAATATGCTGAAAAAACTTCAATCTTCAATGAAAGTAAGGCATTCTTATTTGACGACAATAATCAAAAAAATAGCAAAAAGTTTGGATTGTCAGTGAACGCTGTAGGCGGTTAAATTGTGCTGACGAGCCATAATAAAAGCCATGTCCCGGCTGTCGGTGACGGCAAGTTCGTTTCCGTCGGCGGAACAGAGCCGCCAGACACTGTTGTTTGATACACGATCAGTCTTAACAAATACCACTGAGCGATCATTAAGAGCTAAAAACACAGAAAAGTCATCTGCTTTTGAATTATCAAACCAAAATTTATCCGACATAATTTATCCTTTGTTATGCAGGAATGGTACACATTTTTGGTTAATGATTGGCTAATAATGTCTATGTTTTTATAAAAATGTAAGAAATAATTTGCCAAAATAAATTTTAAGTATTATACAATACTGCATCAGTACAAAGAATTTAGGGAAAATTTATGAAAGAAGAACTGTTAGAACTGACCGGAGAAGTTATTGAAAAGCTGCCCAACGCCATGTTTAGGGTAAAGCTTGAGAACGGTGTTGAGATTTTGGCAATGACTGCCGGAAAAATGCGCAAATTTCGCATCAGAGTTATGGTCGGAGACAAAGTTGATATTGAAATGACCCCTTATGATTTGACCAAAGGGCGCATAACTTTCCGCCACAAAGACTAGTTTTATATATATTTCAGTAAAATAAAACCACCCACAAGCAATATAAAAAACAATATCGAAAGCATGCCGAAATGTTTTTCGATATAGTTTTTTATGGATGGACCAAAATAATATAACAAGCCGGCAATTATAAAGAAACGTAGCCCGCGGGCAATTATTGAGGCTAGTCCGAATACCAACAAATTGAGTGATAGCGCACCGCTGGCTATAGTGATAACTTTGTAAGGGAACGGAGTAGTACCAGCCGCAAAAACTATCCAAGCGCCATATTCATTGTAGTATTCCTTAAATATTTCGAATTTATCAATGTATCCGTAGAATTCAAGCAACGGACGAGCTATCAAATCATACCCCCAAAAACCGATGGCGTATCCGAAATATCCGCCTATAACACTCGCGATTGTTGCAATAAAAGCTATGCGCCAAGCTTTATCTCGGGCGGCAATGACCATCGGAATAAGCATAATATCAGGAGGGATTGGGAAAAAAGAACTTTCAATAAACGATATTGCCGCCAATATCCATAAAGCGTTTTTCTTAGCTGCGGAATCAACCATCCATTGATACATTTTTTTAGGCATTTTGCTCTCTCTGATTTTGTTCTAAATAAGCCTGCAAAGTATTGTTCAACAGCATTGTTACCGTCATCGGCCCTACTCCGCCGGGAACGGGAGTAATGTATGATGCGACCTCTTTTACGTTTTCAAAATCAACATCACCGCAAAGTTTTCCGTTAACACGGTTTATGCCCACATCAATCACGGTTGCGCCGGGTTTAACCCAGTCTTTTTTAACCAACCCGGCTACACCACAAGCTGCCACCACTATGTCGGCAGAGGCAGTAATTTGCGATAAATTTACAGTCTTGCTGTGAGCAATGGTTACCGTGCAATGATGATTGAGCAGAAGAGAAGCCAGCGGACGACCGACAATGTTTGAACGTCCGATAATTACCGCATGTTTGCCGACAACATCTCCCAGGGTTTGTTGTAACATATACAGTACAGCCTGCGGAGTGGCGGCAACCATAGCGGACGAATTGTTGGAATGCAAAAGCCCTATGTTATAAATGCCGAAACCATCAACATCTTTTGTATGGTCTATACTCTCAATAATCTGTTCCGAATTCAAATGTTTGGGTAAAGGCATTTGGACAATAATACCATTGACGGAAGAATCGGAATTGAGCTGTTTTATCAGGTCTAGAAGTTGATCTTGAGGAGTTTGTTCATCAAGATGATGAATTGTGCATTTCATACCGATTGCTTCGGCAGCTTTTTGTTTGTTGCGATCATAGATTATGCTGGCTTCATCATTGCCGACCAAAATTACTGCCAGATGAGGTACTGTCGGTAATTCGGCAACTTTTTGAGCCAGTTGCTCCCGCAGTTGTTGAGCCATTAATTTTCCGTCGATAATCTGTGCCGTCATAATGCACTCCATTGTTGAAGTTTGTTAATGATGAACGGGGAGCAGGCCTTGATTTTCAATTTTTTGAAATGATTGCTCTCCCCGCTTATAATTTCGATATTGCTCTTGGCGATATCAAGTTCTTTGCTCAAAAATTTAATCAGTTCTTTATTGGCCTTTCCTTTTTCGGGGACGCTGACAATGCTGATACGCAAAAAATCAGCTCCATCAGCAGATTTGACCACGCCTTTTATGCTTTGTTCCGAGGCGTTGGGGGTTATTTTTACCGATAGTATGATAGAAGAATCGACTAAACTGTATATCATGAAAAAAACAGGCGGCGAAACCGCCGCCTTTATAAAAGTTGCAATTATTACAGCATCATTTGTCCGAGTACTGCCAGAACAATGAAAATGATAATCGGTGCGCTTTCATATTCACCGAATTTGCGCCATTTTTCCGGAAGAACTTCGGTAACTTTTTCATAAACCGGAGCAGTAAGTTTGCCGCAAAGTTCGACAACCTTTTTGGTTGTCTCATTCTTTGAAAGATCCGTAACTTTACAATTTTTGAGAACTTTAGCAATAATGTCAAACAAGACAATCAATGCGTAAATAATAAAAACTAATCCGACTAAACCCATTTGATACTCCTTTTTATAAATTCGTGATTAATAATCTGTGTAAGATTATTATCTATTTTTTTTTAATTGTCCAGCCATTTATATGGCATGTTTACAGCTATCTGTCACGAGAGGCAGAAATATTTCTGAATCGCGCGGCTATAAAGGACTTAATATGTTTTTCGACGTTTGAATTAGCATCATGACGACGCAACCTCAATGCTAAAATACGGCTTTGTATATCATCCTTATTTTGGGCAGAGTTCCGCGTCTGACGCTCACGAAACTCTTCGCCGCGGCTACGTGATGCAGAATCGTTGTCTTTATCGTCCCAATGGAACAAAACAAATTCTTTCAACTTGTCCATAAAAGCAAAGCCATGGCGTTTGGGAGGATTTTTTGAGCGTTCATCATCCGGCTCATATTGTCCGTAAAAATAGTCATATTCTCCGTCAAGATCTTCATCATAGCCGCGAAACATACGTAATCTGCGCAATTCTGATTTCGGTAAATTCCAATATTGATCATGACGCTTAAACTCTTCAAGCATCAAGGCATATTGAGCAACCTTTTGAGGATCAAGCATATGAAGCATTTTTTCTTCCCGTTCGATCCTTTCGTCACTTTTGGTGCCGGTACTTTCTTTGATCGCATTACGGAGTTGGCGCAATTTTACCAACTTGTTGTAGATTTGATCATATTTTTGTCTTGCCTCCGGAAAAGTACTGTTTCTGTACAGGGCAAGACAGGTCATCAGCTCGGCTTCCCTTGTGTATGAGTTATCTATCCAATCATTACGTTCGCGCAAGTCTGCGTCGGTAACATAACCGTCGTTCATATGATGTAAAATATTCGCACAGTCCTCAAACCAGCTGAAATATTCCTGCTGTGAATTGGTTTGAGAATTTAACAGTTCAATTGATTCGGCAATTCTGAACTGCAAATCTTCAACCGGAACTTCCTGTTTGCCGATCTGAATGCGAGAGTTGTTGGGTGCCAAAACAAGCTCACGTGTTGTTTTCTGCACTTCATCGTGTGACAAGTCGGGGTATTCGCGTTTTACGGCTTGGGACACAATCGCCCGCGGATTTGACAATTCCACACGATTGCCGTTTTGATTCAGCCGAATCGACTGCAAATATGCAAGTCTGGCACGCTGACGTTTAATTATTTCTTCTTTAGAAGCGGTGCTGTCCATAGATCGTCTCCTTATTCGAGATGTTATACCTCTTCAAAAATAACTTTTGCTTCTTCTGCCGAAATTATTCGGTCTATTACCCAATTGCTGATTTGTTCGATTTTTTCCAATTCAACACCCATAGCCTGACCTATGCGCCCGATAAACAATGTTTCTTTGTCACTTAATTCATCATCGGCATGAGCAAGGAAGCAGAGTTCTTTAATCAGCTCCAGTGCCGCACGGCGGTTTTTTATTTTAGAGACGGATTTAATTATCTCATCATCGCTTTCAAGCTTGAAGATCTCACTTATTCTTTCAGTCGGAACAGTATATTGTTCGGCCAAAGATTTTATATAGGCTTTTTCGCTGTCATCAAACTTGCCGTCAATGGAAGCTAAGCGAGTAAACGCCTGAAGATAAGCAACCTTGGCGTCATCACTCATACTTAAGATTGCATCAAATTGTCTGTCCATTATTATCCTCCATGTTTTATCATCTTTATATATGATAACAAAACGGTATAAATTTCGCAACAAAAAACACAGAAGAAAAGCACTAAAAAATGCTTGAAAATAGCCGCAAATAGTCTAGTATGTTAAGATAATTTTAACTTTTTAAGGATGTTCATTGCCGTGAACTATTTTATCAAAACTTTCGGTTGCCAGATGAATGTATATGATTCTGGGCGGATTGCCGATATTTTGGAAAATATGGGATATAAGGCCGCGTCAAAGATTGATGAAGCGGATTTAATTATATTTAATACTTGTCATATCCGCGAAAAAGCTGCCGAAAAACTGTTCTCGGATTTGGGAAGAGCGGAAATAATAAAAAACGAGCGAGCCGAGCGCGGGCTTGAAACAATTATCGGTGTTGTCGGCTGTGTGGTTCAGGCCGAGAATGAACAGATTGCAACACGAGCTCCTTATGTTAACTTTGCAACCGGTCCCCTGACCTATCACCGAATTCCGGAAATTCTGCAACGAATTGCCCGCGGAAAAAATATTTGTATAATTGATACCGACTTTCCGGCAGAAAGTAAGTTTGATTTTTTGCCGCAAAACAAGTGTTCCGGCGGGTGTTCGTATTTGGCTATTCAAGAGGGGTGCAATAATTTTTGTACCTATTGCATTGTGCCTTACACAAGGGGGGTAGAAACTTCTCGTCCGGTCAAAGATGTGGTTGATGAAGCAAAACGTCTGGTTGAGGGCGGAACTTTAGAAATCAATCTGCTGGGGCAAAATGTTAATTCGTACCATGGGGAAGATACCAACGGCAAAGAACGCAGTCTGGCTTATTTGTTGAATAAATTGTCGGAAATCGACGGTTTAAAACGGTTGAGATACACAACATCATATCCCGCAGATATGAACGATGAACTGATTGCCTGCCATAAAAATTTGAGCAAACTGATGCCCTACCTGCACCTTCCGCTCCAATCCGGTTCGGACAAGATTTTGAAAGCGATGAATCGTCGCCATACCAGCGGGCAATATTTGGATATTGTTGAAAAATTAAAAATTGCCAATCCTAAAATCGGTCTGTCATCAGATTTTATCGTCGGTTTTCCGGGAGAAACCGACAAAGATTTTGAAGCTACCATGGATATGGTGGCAAAAGTCAATTATATTCAGGCATTTTCGTTTAAATACAGCCGCCGGGCCGGTACTCCGGCTGCCGTATATCCGAACCAGGTGGCAGAAAAAGTTAAACAAGAACGTTTGGCAATCTTGCAAAATGATTTATTTTCACGACAATTAAACTTTAATAAAGAATGTGTCGGTAAAATAATGCCGGTGCTGTTTGAAAGCAAAGGACGTAAAAACGGTGAAATTTTCGGTCGCACGCCTTATATGCAGACTTTGGTAGCAAAGGCAGGAGATGAAAATTTGAATACGATTAAAAATGTTGAAATAATTTCCGGCGGAATGAATTCGCTGAATGGTGTAATAAAATAGAAGGCAATAAATTATGGCAGAAATAGAATTTGAACTCTTTAACAACCAGTTTCTTCAACAACTCGTCGGTGTAAACGATGAAAATCTTAAAATTATTGAAGAAGCACTTAAGGTAGAAATAGCGACTTTCGGTAATCATGTAAAAATTAAGGGAAGCGATAAAAACTGTAAAAATGCCAAAGAGGCAATTGATGCGCTATATTCAAAAGCCAGTCGCGGAATTGATATCGGAATACAAGAGGTGAAAGCCGCAGTCAGAATGAGCGGAGCTGATTTGCCGGATAAAAAGAATGTGGACCTCAACAACATTGTTTTAAAGACCAAAAAGCGCCATATTTATCCGCGCTCACAAAATCAGGCCAAGTATATCTTGGAAATGATGGATAACGAGTTGGTGTTCGGTTTGGGACCGGCCGGTACGGGTAAAACTTATTTGGCGGTTGCTTTGGCCGTATCTATGATGTTGGAGGGTTCAATTGATAAAATTATCCTCTCTCGTCCGGCAGTAGAAGCCGGTGAAAATCTGGGCTTTTTACCGGGTGATCTCAAAGAAAAAGTTGATCCTTATCTGCGTCCTTTGTATGATGCTTTGTATGAGATGTTGCCGGCAGAACAGGTTGATAAAAAATTGGCCGCCGGAGAAATTGAAATTGCACCTTTGGCGTTTATGCGCGGGCGCACATTGTCCAACGCTTTCGTTATTTTGGACGAGGCACAAAATACCACTCCGATGCAGATGAAAATGTTTTTAACCCGTTTGGGTGAAAACTCCCGCATGGTGGTAAACGGCGACTTGAGTCAGGTCGATTTGCCGAGAGGCACGGTTTCAGGTTTGAAAGATGCTTTGGCTACATTAAAAAATATTAAAGGCATAACCTCGGTTACTTTCGGTGCAGAAGATGTGGTTCGCCACGGTTTGGTTTCTAAAATTGTCTGCGCTTATGAAAAGAGAAGCAAGGAAGAGCATGATTAAAACACAGCTTAATATTGATATTGCCGATGACGGCTGGCTTAAAAAATTGCCCGAGGCAAAAAAATTATCGGCACAGGTGTTTGATAAAGTTATATCAACTCTCAATCCCGAATGGTTGAGCGATAAAAAAAACGTTATCATCAATTTGTCGTTAAATAATGATGAGGAGATCCGACTGCTAAACGCCGAATTCAGACAACTTGATAAGCCGACCAATGTTTTGTCGTTCGCTAATCTTGATGATGAGGAATTTGAAGCCTATTTGGAACGAAATGATGAAATTGAACTCGGCGATATTATTATAGCCTTGGAAACAATGGTGAAACAGAGCAAGAATCAAGAAATCAGTTTTCGTGACCATTACTGCCATATCCTTATCCACGGAATTTTGCATCTGCTCGGATATGATCACATGGAAGCCGAAGAGGCCAAAGAAATGGAAAGCGAAGAGATTAAGCTGCTTAAACTTTTTAATATTGAAAATCCCTATGAGGAAAGAGAGTAAGATATGAGTGATGATAACCAAAGTCACAATTTTTATGATTATTTGAAAAATATTTTTGCCCCTAAGGAAGAAGATGTCCGCGAAACAATCGAAGATATGATTGAAGAAGCCGTTGATGATACCGGACACGATGAGTTTAGTGAACATGAGCAACAGTTGTTGAGTAATGTTTTGGGTATTAAAGACAAAAAGGTTTGCCGCGTAATGGTGCCGCGGGCGGATATTATTGCATTCCAAAAAGACGGAACCGTCGAAGATCTGGCAAAATTAATGGTTGAGAAAGGTCACTCAAGAATTCCGATTTATGGTGAATCAATAGATGATATTCTCGGCGTTTTGCATATTATAGATTTGGCGACCTGTTTGCTGAAAGGTCAGGATAAAATGCCGGTTTCTCAAATAGAATACAACCCGATTAAACTGGCATCTCAAGATGATTTCGTACTTGATCTGTTGAAAGAAATGCAACAGGGAAAAACTCATATGGCGGCGGTTGTTGACGATTACGGCGGAGTTTGCGGTTTGGTTACAATCGAAGATCTGTTGGAAGAGATTGTCGGTGATATTGAAGACGAATATGATCTGGAAGAGAATCATATCATAACCCTGCAGGGACAAGGGGCTTTTGTTGCTGATGCCAAGGCATATCTTGATGAAGTTCGCGAAGTTACGGGCTTGTCACTCGGTGAAGAAGCCGAAGAAGAAAATGAAGTCGATACCATCGGAGGATATGTTTTTGAGTTGGCACAACGTATTCCTAATCGCGGAGAGGTTATTGAGGGACCTGACGGTATCAAGTTTAAAATTTTAGACGTTGATCCGAGCCGAATTAAAAAAATTATGATTATTTTGCCAAACAAAAATGAGGCTGTCGCAGTAAATGAATAAATCGTGGCTGCAATATAAAAAAACTATCTCCATCCTACTCGGTGTCGGTGCAACTTGGGCAATGCCTCCGCATTATCAAGTATGGATTTTGTTTATTTGTTTCGGATGGCTGATGAATATGCTGACTAAAGCGACAAGCGCAAAACAGGTCTTTGCTTTGGGATATTGGTTCGGGTTCGGTTTTTTTGCCATAGGATTTTCGTGGGTTGCAAATGCCTTGGCAATTGATATAAAAAGTTTTTGGTGGTTAATACCGATTGCTTTGTCTGCATCGGGAGCCTTTTTCGGTATTTTTGTTGCCGTTCCGGCTTTGGTCAGTTACTTCTTCAGGGGAATTTGGGCTAAAATTATCGTTTTCTCGGTTCTGTGGGGATTGGGAGAATGGTTGAGGTCGTTTTTATTAACCGGTTTTCCGTGGAATTTGCTCGGTTCCGCATTGGCTTTT
Source organism: uncultured Azospirillum sp. (assembly GCA_947301965.1). Classification (GTDB taxonomy): domain Bacteria; phylum Pseudomonadota; class Alphaproteobacteria; order RF32; family CAG-239; genus JAFUYI01. Next base: position 58,218 of record CAMYUM010000006.1, read on the forward strand.
GATTATAGATTGTTGCAATGGGCGTCAATACTCGGAACATATGGTCTGTCGGTTATCGTCATGCTGATTGTGACTATTCCCGTTGCGGCAATAAAAGGTTCAAAAACAAATATTTTAATTGCCACATTGGTTGAAATCGTTTTGTTATCGGGAATAATCGGATTTGGTCTGTACAGAACCAACGCGCTTGATAATAATGAGCTGTCAGACCTAAAAATAAGGTTGGTACAGCCCAGTATTCCGCAGAGCATGAAATGGGATTTCGGGGAGTTGGAACACAATTTTGCCGATTATATAGAAATGTCACAATCAGCAGGGTTTGAAACCATTGATGCCGTAATCTGGGGAGAAACGGCAAGCACTTTCCCTCTCGCCTTGGACAGAACACATTTTTATCAGGTTTTGCCGGCTGTTCCCGATGACGGTTTTTTGATTACCGGCAGTATTGATTATTATCCCGCTGACGATGACCGATGGTTGCCGATTAATGCCGGATTAGTATTACGTCACGGTAAAGGTATTGTGGACTCTTATGCAAAATCCCATTTAGTGCCGTTCGGCGAATATATTCCGTTCAGAAAATTTATTCCGGCAAAGTTGCGCCCCATAACCAAAGTTATTGCTGATTTTAGAGCCGGTCACGGGGTAAAGACCATTCATACCGACAAATTGCCGCCATTCGGAATTTTAATTTGCTACGAGATAATTTTTCCGCATCAGGTAGCAAACGCCAAAGACCGACCGCAATGGCTTATAAACTTGACCAATGACGGTTGGTACGGCAAAAGTTCCGGACCGTATCAACATTTGGTTACGGCTCAACTGCGGGCCGTCGAAGAGGGACTGACTGTTGTCAGAGCTGCCAATTCCGGAATTTCGGCATTAATATCCCGCAATGGAAAAATTCTGGCTTCAATTGCTTTGCACAAAAGAGGAATTTTGGATATTGTGCTGCCCAAACAGCTTGATGTCGGCACTCTTTATTCCCAATACGGCAATCTGATATTCGGGATTATGGCAGCATTGTTACTGGTTTTGGCCGTTTATTTTTCAAGGCTGCAAAAATCATAATTCATAACGTGCTTATATTACAAAATTCTGATATACAATGTTATTACAAAACATGTTGACAATACTACTAAAAGTAGTAATTTAATTGTATTGTGTGTTGTTGGAGATGAATAATATGGCATTGCAAAAATCAAAAAAATCAAGCCGCGGACGTACTCCGAACGGTCAGCCGAATCCGATTGACATTCATGTCGGTAATCGCATTCGCTTGCGTCGTAGCATTTTGGGGTGGAGCCAGGAAAAATTGGCCAATATGTTGGGCTTAACTTTTCAGCAGGTGCAGAAATATGAACGCGGAAGCAATCGCGTAGGTGCAAGCCGCCTGTGGGATATCGGTAATGTTATGAATGTTCCGATTAATTTCTTTTTTGAAGACATGGATAAAAATGTGGCATCGCAAAGTCCTCGCGTGTTCAGCGCGCCCGAATCTGATGTCTTAAAACTTGAAGAAATATCCGAAGATATTGATATGGACCCGATGAAAAGACAAGAAACACTGGAGCTGGTTAAGGCTTATTATAAAATCAATAATCGTAAAACAGCAAAAATTTTGTTTGATCTTATAATTGCTTTGTCAAAATCTACGGCGATGATAAAGACACCGGATAAAAAATAGAGCTCTGATTGTAAAAATTAAAAATAAAGCTGGCATTTTTTAATGTCAGCTTTTATTATGCCTGTTAAGGAGATAAAAATGACTTATTTGTTTACAAGTGAGGCTGTTTCTAACGGTCACCCCGACAAGATTTGCGATCAGATATCTGATGCAATTGTTGATTTGTGTTTATCCGATAACCCTGATGCTCATACTGCTATTGAGGTCTTGGCTACAACCAACCGTGTTATCGTTGCCGGTGAAACATTGGGTGCAGACGGCGTATCTGCCGATATGATAGAAAGCGCCTTGAGAAAGGTTATAAAGAACATAGGTTATGAACAGAGCGGATTTGATTGGCGTAAGGTTGAGGTTACTAACCTGCTCCATCGGCAATCAGCAAATATTGCAGAAGGAATACAGGACTTTGGTGCCGGTGACCAGGGAATTATGTTCGGATATGCCAAGCGTGAGTTCGGGTTTGAAACAGAGTTTATGCCTTTGGCCGCGTTTTTGGCCAACAAGTTGCTGATGGATTTAAGCAATGCAAAAATTGACGGGTTGCTGCCCGATGCCAAAAGTCAGATAACAATTGAATATAATGATGCGGGACATGCCGTCGCCGTCAAAAAAATCGTGCTTTCAACCCAGCACCGAGACGATTTGCCGTTGGAAAAAGTACGTGAAATCGTACGTGATTTTATAATCAAAAATATTCCGCACGAACTTAAACCCGAACGAGCAGAAATGTTGATTAATCCCGCCGGAAAATTTGTTATCGGCGGTCCTGACGGTGATGCCGGACTGACCGGGCGCAAGATTGTGGTTGATACATACGGCGGAGCCGCACCGCATGGAGGCGGAGCCTTTTCGGGCAAAGACCCGAGCAAGGTTGACCGTTCGGCGGCTTACATGCTACGTTGGTTGGCAAAGAATATTGTTGCCGCCGATTTGGCTGACGAATGCTTGTTGCAGGTTTCATACGCAATCGGTAAAGCCGAACCGTTATCTTTGTTTATTGACTGCAAAGGTACGGAAAAGACCGATAAGAGCAGAATATATGACTTTATAAGTAAAAATATTGATTTGACCCCGAAAGGAATTATCAAAACTCTGCAACTGAAACGGCCTATTTATCTGCCGACCGCGGCATATGGGCATTTTGGTCGAAAATGGGATAATGAAGGTCATTTCTGTTGGGAAAAAACAAATTTGGTTGAGGATTTGCAACAATGCAAATAGATGACAAACCGCATTTTTACGGGCGCAGACAAGGACGGCGATTGCGCAAGGCAAAATCAGCCTTGATGGAAAGTTTTTTGCCTAAGGTCAAAATAAACGCCGATAAACCGCTTGTTTTTCCCTTTTGTCCCAAAAAAATATATTTGGAAATCGGTTTCGGCGACGGCGATCATCTGGCCGGACATTCGGCTCAACATAAAGATATTGCTTATATCGGCGCAGAGGTTTTTAAGAATGGTATTGCAAATTTGCTGAGCCTGATGACCGGAATAAAACAAAACGATGAAGTCAGCGACGATATAAAACTTTTGCCCGAAAGAAGTGATAATGTGCGGATTTGGGACGATGACATTCGCCTCCTCTTTCCGTTGTTGCCTGACGAATGTTTGGATATGGTGTTTTTGCTGTTTCCCGACCCTTGGCCCAAAAAGCGCCATGCTTCACGTCGGTTTGTTAATCCGGATAATTTGAAAGTATTGGCAAGGATTTTAAAACCCAACGGAATTTTGCGAATTGCCACCGATCATATGGTTTATAAAAAATGGACGTTGGAACAGATGCGTAAATGCCCTGATTTTGAATGGACTGCAACTTGCGGCAATGACTGGAAACATGAACCTGCAGATTGGGTTGAGACAAAATATCAACGCAAAGCCATACGTGAAGGACGCCGTCCGGTATTTTTGGATTTTATCAGAAAATAAATCTATCTCTCACATCATTGCGAGGAGGATTTTAATCCGACGTGTTAATCCTGAAGGTAAAAAGCTCGTAATGACGAAAAAATTTGCAACAAAAAACCGCCTGTTTCCAAGCGGTTTTTTGTAATTATTCCTGCGGAGGCATCGAAAGATGTTCTTTTAAGAACTTCTCAATTGCATCAAATGGTATCAAATCCTTCTTGTCATAAAGGTCAACATAGTTTGCCTCGGGAACAGTTTGCAACTCTTTAGGATCGCCGGCAGAAATAAAGACATCTTCACTAAAATAACGGGCAAAAGAATTTTCTCCGACAACAAACAGCGATGGACGCGGAGAAACCATATCAAGATTCTTGAACGGACCAAAACTGATTAGCGCCGTGTCACTGGTACGAGTTATTGCCAATGATGCTCTCGGATGCTGTCCGCGTGGTGTGCGATAATAACCGTACATTTCTTTCTCAGTATCGGTAGATTGTTCCGATACATCATAAGGGGCCAAAACAACCAACTCTTTGATGCTGTTTTGTTGTTCTGCCTGACGTTGAGCAATGTTCGCAAACAAATCTTTTTCCAAGTCGTCACTTACTTTACCGTCACCCAAACCGTTTTGACGTTCACGACTCAAGTCATAAAGGTTGATGGAAACAATGGCTTTTAAGCGCGGATCAACGGCTGCGGCACTAAAGGCATAAGGTGCTCCGCTACCAATACCCAAAATACCAACATTGTTACGATCAATAGAGCTGTTGGTCATAATAAAATCAACTGCAGAGATAATGTCTTCGATATAAGTTTCCGGAGAGGCCAAATAGCGCGGATTTCCGCCGCTTTCACCTTGATAAGACGGATCAAATGCCAAAGTGATAAAACCACGCTCGGCCAAACTTTGAGCATAAAAACCGGAAGCCTGTTCTTTTACGGCACCAATCGGAGTGGTAACCACAACACCGGGGAATTTGTCAATAACCAGGCGTGATGCCGGCATATACAAATCGGCAACAACATTAATACCGTAACGATTGTTGAAAGAAACTTTTTGATGAGTAACTGTACTGCTCTTAGGAAAAATTTTATCCCAATGGCTTGTGTCGGCAGCGTTGGCGCAAACCGAAACAGTCATCATGCTTATAAAACAAAAAAACAATAGTTTTTTCATGCCAACCTCCAGTAGTTTATATATACTAAAATATCAATTAGAGATCGCCGCAAGTCAAGCACTTTTTGCGGACAACACACATTTAGAGATTGAAAATAAAAAAACAGCCTCGAACCTTGGTGGTTCAAAGCTGCTTGATTTTTAGCATCGTACAGAAGCGGCGGTCTAGTGCTTGTGCTTGCGCTTGGCACGTACCTTTTCGGCTTCTCTCGTACGTTGATACTCGGTCTGTGCTTTCTTCTTTTTGCTCGGGGCTTTTTCTTTTTTGCCGGTACGAGCATTTTTGTTTTTCTGACCCATAATGATGTCTTTTAGTTTGGTTAATAATAATGTTAAAAATCTCAAAGAGTGTTGATGTTATATACCAAAATCGGCTTTTGTCAACCCTGAAAAGACTTGACTTTTGCCGGCTCTGCCATTAAACTGTGACCACTTAGAAATTATTAACCTTTATTTATCCATGCTATGACACAAACAACTATTATGCTGCAAATGGCGCGTAACGAAGATTACGTTAATGCCATGAACGTTCTGACTGTCGTAAAAATGCGTATAGTCAACGTGACAACCGATGACCTCATGATGGCCTATTTGGTTGCAACCGAATGGTGCGAGTGGTTCAGAAATCCCGATTGCAAAGGCAGCCCTCTGGCAGGAAAAGGCATTGAAGCCGAAAGCTATTCCTGTGCTCTGGAGCTGATGGACTCAATCCGGGAAGATCTCGCCAAACAGCTTGGGGAAGAGATTGACCTCATTACCATCGTCTTTCATTCTCTCAATCCCAATCTGCTCATTGCCGGCAAGCGTTTTGACGATCCTAACGTACCCGAGCTGGCCAAACTCCACTACAAAGCACTCAAATGCACGGCAGACCTCTTCAAGGACCGGTACTGTTGCACCGCGTTCTCCGAGATCTTGGAGGCAGAATGACACCGGATTTTGTAGCAGAAATCACCATCTCCTCAAAAAGGAAATGGTGATTTTTTATTTGTTTTCAGCACATTGTCTTTATCAATTAAAGATAAAATTAAAAATTTTGACACACAAAAAATCCGCCTCAGGTTGCGCCTGAAAGCGGATTTTTTTTGATTGGGTTCAGCCTTGTTGAAGTTGGGAGCGGTACCGATCAGCCAGTTTGCGACCTTTGTCCGTAATATGCCATAAGGAACCTTTTTGGATGATGTAGCCTTTGTCCCTGTACAACCAGAAAAGCCCTTGTGTAATCTTGTCATGGACATCGTACCAACTTCCGCTCTCCAGGTTAGCCAGATGCACCAGAGCTTCTTTGGGCGGCAACACCATTGCATTGTGCTCATAGGCCACCGGGTCTTTCAAACGCATCAGCCCCTTCGCTTCCGGCGACCAAGTGTGCCCGGCATTGGTGAGGTAGTAGATAAGGTGTGGCTCCTTAAGGTTGATAATGGACAGTTCGATGTCCAAAGGAAAATCGTCCTCAAACCTTTTAACCAAGGCCTTGCAATAAGCTTCGCTCAAATGTCCGTAGTGATTGACCATTTCCAACGCCTTTTTAACGCGGTGAATTTCAGGTACCACGGCGCAAAGGCTGTTGCCGGGATTTGCTTTGTCAGTGTGCTCAACAACATAAATGATAAATGCCTCACTGATTTTGCGCGGACTGCGGAAAAAGCTCTTTAATACTCTCTTGATGCTGAATTTTTGTTTCATAACTGAACAGTTTATAAATTAATAATTGTTATAATCATAGTGTATTGTGCGGGAGTATAATACAAGTTGCGTTTTATTGTCAATCTGAATGAATGTTAAAATTTTCTTGACTAAATCCTCTTTATAAAAGTTAATTAAAATAGCAACAGCAGGAGGAGAAACATGGCAAAAGCAAAAGAACCTTTAGGAAGTTCGGTCAACATTCCGGTTGAAAAACGCGAAGGTCCGGCTTCTATCGTCTATTTTACACGAGATTTAAGCCCGGAGGGATTGCGTAAAATCTATCAAAAAGTCAATCATAATATGCGAGGCAAAATTGCCGTAAAATTGCATACCGGTGAAAAAAACGGCCCCAATATTATCCCGAGTTCGTGGGTAAAAGAACTGATAAAAAACGATATTCCCAATGCAACTATTGTTGAAACCAACACCTATTATGATGGTGATCGTTACACCACTGAACAACACCGCGAAACATTGAAAGTAAACGGTTGGAACTTTGCTCCGGTTGATATTATGGACGAAGAAGGCACCACAATGTGGCCGCTCAAAGGCGGAAAATATTTTAAAGAAATGGCTGTCGGCTCGCATGCGGACAGATATGATTCTTTATTGGCCTTAACCCATTTTAAGGGGCATACAATGGGTGGTTTCGGCGGATCAAACAAAAACCTCGGCATCGGCATGGCCGACGGACGTATCGGCAAAGCCATGATCCATACCCATGAAGGCGAAGGTCAATGGAGTATTTCAATGGAAGAATTTATGGAGCGTATGACAGAATCTACCAAAGCAACACTTGACCACTTCGGCAAAAATATTACCTTTATCAACGTATTGCGCAATATGTCGGTAAGCTGTGATTGTGAAGGTCTGGCTGCCGCCCCGGTGGTAACTCCGGATATCGGCATTTTGGCAAGTGATGATATCTTGGCGGTTGATCAGGCTTCGGTTGATATGGTTTATGCTTTGAACGAAAAAAGCCATGACTTGCGCGAACGTATTGAAACAAGACATGGTCTGCGTCAACTTTCGTATATGAAAGAACTCGGCATGGGTAATGACAAATATACGTTGGTTGATTTGGATAAATAATAGGAGAATAAAAATGTCTAAATGTAATAACCCAAATTGCAAATGCGAAAATTGTCAATGCGGTGAAAATTGCCAGTGTGGAAAAGACGGAAAAGAATGTCATTGCGGAGAAAACTGCAACTGCGGTGACAATTGCCAATGCACAAAAGACAATACGTGCAACGAACATTGTCATTGTGGCGATAATAAATAATTTATAATATCGCTTGGCACAATAATAAAAAGCCTTGTCGCTTTGACAAGGCTTTTTTGATGATATCTCATCAATATTTCAAAAACGTCTCGACCGGGGCGTATTTTTCAAGTTTGGGACGGCCGTTGCAAAATTCAAGCTCAATCAGGCATGTGCAGGCGACAATATCGCCACCGCTTTTTTGTATTAATTTACACCCTGCTTCCATGGTTCCGCCTGTTGCCAGCAAATCGTCTATAAGCAGAACTTTTTCATCTTTTTTTATGGCATCAACATGGAGTTCCAAAGCGGCGGAACCGTATTCCAAATCATAAGATTCCTTAATTGAGTTATACGGCAATTTGCCGGGCTTGCGCAACAGAACCAAGCCGCAATGTAACTTTTCCGCCAGAGCCGCACCGAATAAAAAACCGCGTGATTCAATCGCTGCAATTTTATCTATATGCTTGTCCTTAAAACGGTCATAAAAGGCATTGATAATCGACTGGAAACATTGAGCATCGGCAAGCGCCGGAGTTATATCTTTAAACACAATGCCCTTTTTGGGGAAATCTTTGACATCACGAATTTGTTTTTTTATATCTTCATACATCGCACCGCTCCTTTGGTTATGAGAAGCATTATACTGTATAAAACGCAGAACTCAATAAATCTCTCTCAAATATCAAGACTATTTTTTATATCTGGCCACCCTTTTGCCGTATCGCAACCATAATTTCATTACCAAAATAAGAATTGATGACCGGACTAATTGCTACTGAATTAAAATATTCTTATTTTTCACATTCGCCACAATCAGAACATCCGTTACAAATAAGTCTTGAGCCACAGGTTTCGCAATTTTTGCGCCAATGTTTTTGATACCACCCGTCATCATCAAAAAGTTCACTTTGTGGTTTATATAAATTCCATTTAATCTGCTTTCCTGCAAATTGTAAACCGGACTTGTATGCCATTTCGCTTTGCAAGCGTTTGCTCGGCATTGTATAGACTTTGCCGTCTTTTTCAAACTTTGTTCCGGTTTCAATAAAGCAAAACATCACATTTGCCGCTACGCATTCTTCATAAAGCGACTTTACCCATTCATATTTCAAAACTCTGTTGCCGTCATAATTTTCACCGCCGGCAACAACCTGCTCTATTTGTTCAGTTTGGAGCCATTTTTCTAATGTTATTGCTCCGATAAATGGTGCCGTCATCACGCCCTTATGTTTGAAAGGCAAATCCATTAAAATTGGCAAGCGTTCATCGGCTCGAGCTTGATTTTCCGCCGTTACGGAAAAAAACACATTATCCCAACCGTCGCCCCAATCTTCAGGCAAATGTTCTGTCACTCTTTCAGGTCGTTTGGTAAGTAAATAAAATCCAACATCGGGGCGCTGTTTAATGATATTCCAAACGTCTTCTCGCCATGCATCCGCCTCATTCAAAAAGAAATCGGAAGTTAAACACACGCGCAAACATTCACCACTTTTGATTTTATATGTTCCGTTGGCATTTTTGTGCAGAGGATAATCAAAGTTGTTTTTGACACGATATATTTTGGAGCCGTCAGCATTTCTCTGCTTGTCCAAAAAATACATATAGCAGTGCTGACAGCCCTCGCTCTTTTTTACGCAACCGTGCCACGGGTTCCAAATATCGTGCATCATTTACCTCTTTTGCAAAATAATAACCCAGCTTTAGCAAAATTGCAAATTGTATTGCTTTTTGTTCTGTCATAAAATACCATTACAAAAAACATCTGGAGACTTAAAATGAAACGTTTAGTTAGTTTATGCTGTGCTGTGTTAATGCTTGTTGCTTGTTCAAAACAGCCTGATAATAATAATATTGAAGCCCACAAAGCGGCAATGAAACGCTTTGAAACCATGATAAACACAGCAGATGCAAACATTGCCAAAGAACTTGTTGCCAATGATGCTCCATTCTATACGCCTGCATCGCCGACACCTCTTTACGGCGGCGAAGGTTATCTTTCGGTTGTTCATTGGATGCGCCAAAGTTTCCCCGATGTTCAATGGAAATTAGAAGATATGGTTGCAGAGGGAAATGTTGTTGCTGTCCGTTGGACGTTAAGCGGCACCCATGAGGGCGAATTTATGGGAATGCCCGCAACAGGTGAACATTTCTCTACTTCGGTTATGAACTTCTACTATTTCAATGATGAAGGCAAGATTATCAACGATATTGCCGCCGAGGGTATGATTGGCATTCTTCGTGGTATCGGTATGTTAGATAAGTAATTTTAGTACCCATCGGTGGGGTTTTGAAACGCGAACAGTTGGGAATAAAAAGCCTTATTTTTTAAGGGAAAAATGGTCGGGTCTGTCCCGACCAAAAGTATCTATTTTGGTATCTTTTTTCAAAAACACTCAAATTTAAAAATAGATACGCGACCAGACCAGCGCACAAATGCGGTTCATAAATACAACAAATCAAAAACCGGGGAGCCCATAAAATAAGGCTTTTGAGGAGATAAATTGCACTAAAATCACACCCTGAAATTTAAAACAAAAAAACCTCTCCATCAAGAAGAGGTTTTTATATGGTGGATCCTGCCTGACTCGAACAGGCGACCAGACCGTTATGAGCGGCCCGCTCTAACCAACTGAGCTAAGGATCCAACGCTTTTAACGTTGCTTGAAAATATTGCAAATAAACACAATAGTCAAGTGCTTTTTTAGTCCTTATAAATAGGAAATTGATTACACAGGTTTATTACTTCTTGTTTCACTTTTGCTACGGTTGCTTCAGCGTTACCGGCTGACATAGCGTCGACAATATCACCGATCCAATTACCGATTTGTTCAAATTCTTTGGCACCAAAGCCTCTTGTGGTTCCGGCCGGTGTCCCTACCCTTATGCCTGATGTAACCTTCGGCGGTTGCGGATCAAACGGAATAGCGTTTTTGTTGCAGGTTATGTTGGCATTCTCCAAGGTTTGGGCAACAATGTCGCCGGTCAATCCCTTGGGGCGCAAATCTACCAACAACAAATGTGTATCCGTACCGCCTGAAACCAGTTCCAAACCGCGTTTTTTCAAAGTCTCACCCAAAACTTTGGCATTGTTTAGCACATTTTGTGCATATTGTTTAAACTGTGGGCTTAAATCTTCTTTGAAGCAGACTGCTTTGGCAGCAATAACGTGTTCCAACGGTCCGCCCTGAATACCCGGAAATACTGCAGAATTTATCTTCTTAGCAATATCCTCTCTGTTGGTCAAGATCATACCGCCACGAGGTCCGCGCAAGGTTTTGTGGGTGGTTGTTGTTACAACATCAGCATAATCTAACGGGCTGGGTAATAAGCCGGCGGCAACAAGTCCGGCAAAGTGTGCCATATCGACCATAAGATATGCACCAACGCTATCGGCAATTTTACGAAAACGAGCAAAATCTATCCTGCGAGGATAAGCTGAACCTCCGGCAATAATCAGTTTAGGCTGGTGTTCTTTGGCCAGCTGTTCGACCTGATCATAATCAATCAAACCATCTTGTTCACGCACGCCATATGCAACAGAGTTAAGCCATTTGCCAGAAAAAGAAACTTTTGCACCGTGGGTTAAGTGTCCGCCGGCATCCAATGACATACCGAGGATAGTGTCACCGGCGTGCAACAACGCAACATAAACCGCCATATTAGCCTGTGAGCCGGAGTGTGGCTGTACGTTGACATAACCACACCTGAAAAGTTGTTTTGCTCTCTCTATGGCCAAATTTTCAACCTTGTCAACAAACTCACAGCCACCATAATAACGGCGAGCCGGATAACCTTCGGCATATTTGTTGGTCAAAATCGAGCCTTGGGCATCAAGAACAGCACGAGAAACAATGTTTTCAGATGCAATCAGCTCTATCTGATTTTGTTGGCGTTCGAGCTCCTCGTTGATAGCCGAATAAATCTCGCTATCTTCAGCAGATAAATTTTGTTCAAAATCCATAGTTATATACCCTCCTCTATTTTGGCTAAGCGCTTGCTGTGGCGACCGCCTTCAAACTCGGTGTTCAAAAAGATGTTGATGCGGCGGATAACATCTTCAATTTTCATGGTACGACCGCCAAAAACCATAATATTGGCATCATTGTGTTTTTTAGCCATTTCGGCGGTAAAATCATCATACAAAATTGCGGCACGAATACCTCTGAAACGGTTGGCGGCAATAGAAATGCCCACGCCGGTTCCGCAAATCAAGATGCCTAAATCAGCCTGTTTATTCAGTATGGTCGGCACCATTTTGTGGGCAATGTCGGGATAATCACACGAATCTGCCGAACATGTACCTAAATCCTGCAATGTTGTACCCAATGACGAAAAATGTTCTTTAATTTGTTCTTTGAGTTCAAAACCACCGTGGTCAGATGCAATCGCTATCTTCATCTTCTAAACCTTTCAAAGTTTGTATGTCGTTGATGATAAATCAAAACCGAGCAAAAAAAACACATTTTTAGATTTTATGCAAAAAAAGTTATTGACGAGATAAAAAAAGTTTGTATATATAGTACTCGCTGAAGCGCTCGAGACGGTAAGGCCGGTTGGCAGAGTGGTTATGCAGAGGACTGCAAATCCTTCTATATCGGTTCGATTCCGGTACCGGCCTCCAAAAATTTTTATTCCGGCTTAGCTCAGCGGTAGAGCAATCGGCTGTTAACCGATTGGTCGTTGGTTCGAATCCGACAGCCGGAGCCATAAAAAAACCTCCTTTCGGGGAGGTTTTTTATTTTGTCTTTTTCCATAAAATATAAACATTGCAGGTTTTGCCGGGGTTTCGGTCACAAGTTCGGCAAATGCTGTTCATTCTGGTAATTGTCAAATCTTTTAAACAAGTTCCCGCGCTTTCTCTGGCATTCGTACACCAACCGTCTCCATAGGTATGGCCGGAGTAACTGCCGCCACCTGAAGTATCGTTGACCTCTATCTCCCACAAAAATTCATGAAAACTTTTTGCCATATTCAAAATGTTTCTGCACTGGGAGGCCGCGGCATTTTTAATGCTGATCGGCATACCGCAAAAGTTTCCGCCATTGATTTGGCAATATATGTACGTTTGGTTATTAAAAACATCATAAAAATAATCCTCATTATTGTTCTTTTTCATTTCTCGAGGAATGGCATTAACAGCGTAAAAAAGTTTGGTCACCTTTGTATGTCCTTCCGTAGTCGGATATATTTGGTACATATATTGCCATGCTCCTTGAAGGACTTGGAAAAATTGGTCAGCCTGTTTGTTTAATCTCCATTGGTGCATTGCCTTTGTATAACCGGCAATTCCGGCAACCGACAAAACCCCGATTATGCCCAAAACACTGAGCATTTCTATCATTGAACGGCCGAGTTGCTGCGACCCTCTGTGCAAGTTATGGCAAGCGGGTTTAAAATATAAGGAAATATGTTTTTTCAACGTTTCTAGCACGATCTATTTCCTCGTTTTCACGTATAATAATATTATCGCATACATTTATTTTAATATCAAGATGTTATAGTGCTAACGAGAAAATCACTAGTCTGTGGGTTTGCAACCGCAATACTTTTGATTATAAAGTTCCAGTTCTTTAATAAGTTGCAAACGGCGTTCCTGCATACCATCTTTACGAGCTTCAATCTCAAGATATGGTATTCCGACTTGCTTGGAAGCTCTTTGGGCGGCGCGGTTGACCTGGTCAAGGTCTTTCCAACGGGATGCTCCCAAAACTGAGGCAATTGCATCATAACCGTTTGATTTAGCATATTCCATGACCCGTTTGAGACGCATTTCAAAACATATATCACAACGGCGACCTCTTTCCGGCTCGTTCTCAAACCCTTGGGTTAAAGAACACCAGCGTTCGTTGTCATATTCAAGCTCAATAAAATTTATGTCATGAAGGCGGCAAACACGCTCGTTTTCGTTACGGCGCTTTTGATATTCTGCCTCGGGACGGATATTTGGGTTGTAAAACACCACGGCAAAATCGGCCTGCTCTTGAGCAAGCTTTTCAATAACCGCGCACGAACACGGGGCGCAACATGACAAAAGCAAAAATTTCATAGTTATCTCCTGCTCCTGAAAATAGCAGATTGTTTTTAAAAAAGCAAGAGAGCCACGGTTAACTCCGTAGCTCTCTCATGCCTAACGTTCTTTTCCCATGACAGACTGGTAGTCCATCATCGACTTGTAGTCCTTGTCAATGTAGTAAGGACGGTTGTGAAGCCAATGTTTGCTCCCCGAGACAAACAGGCGATAAGCCCTGTCAGAGTGCAAAATGGCAATGGTGACGTTCCTGACACTCTTGGGTGTGGGGCAAACCGACAGAGCCGACATGATGGCGCGGGCTGAGTCGAAATACGTCAGGCTGCCGGTGGAGCCGGTACAGAGCGCGGGCAACACCAGGTTCTTGATTCCGTGCTTCTCAGCACAAACAAGGGCGGCATAGGTTGCCAACTGGACGTTGCTAAACACTCTCTTTTTGTCGGCTTCAGTCTTTTTGGGCATTCCAAGGACAACTGAATGGATCAGGAGCTTGGCCTTGGTGCCCTCGGTCTTGACCGGCATGGCATATCCGAAAGGATTGGCGTATTTCTTGACCGACTCTTCATAGGCGTTGACGGCGGCATAGCAATCAGTATTCACCAGACGGGCAGAAACGCCGGTAAGGCAAAGTTTGTTGCAGTACTGGGGCACGACATACGCTTCGGCTTTCTGAGTTGCGACATCACCTTTCACAATGTTAACGATCATTCCATTGAGGATCATAAACTACAAATTTTAGGGGTAAATAATTCATCAATCATAAAATGCGAGATGGAGTGTATCACTATTCCGCACTTGAGTCAATCACTTTTTTGACAAAAATATTGTCTAAATACAAAAAATTCTTCGCAAAGCTTGCGGCAGAGATGAAAAACAGGCACAAATCTCGTCTGTTTCGCGGTCGCGGAGCTGATATTGCTTGTCTTGAGCATCATAAACCAAATAATCAAAAATAGTCTCGCCCAAAACCGAAACATGATCCATATCGCGGCGGTCGAGGCGCTCGTTTTCTCTTACGGCATCTTCAAGCCCAAGATCGCTTCCTTCGGGCAGAATTCCGTATATTTGAGCGGAATCGTCGCGCATACCGTTAATATATTTTACGAGCAAGAAAAATTCATCGGGAAAAACCGCCATTCCCTGCTCTGCCAGATATTTACGTGCATCTATATTGTGATGGACATCGGCCTTGCCGCCGAGAAAAACCTTTTTGCTTTTGCGTAAAGCTTCTACAACATCTTTCATGGCTATTCGCGCTCTCCTTTTTGAGCCAAGTGGTTATAGGTCAAGCGGTTGAAATCTTTGGTATCAACGGTAACGGTTTCAAGTCCGTCGCAAATAACGGCATCTCTTCTGCGTCCGTCGTCAGCATATACCAGTCTGTAGGCAGATTTTCCGTCTGCAGATATGCAATCGACACCGTGTAAGAGCTCTTTGTGTGTATTTTGGTCGGGATAATTAATTACAATCTCGTAATTTTTGGGATTGTCAACTTTCATCATATCCTTATAAAAAGCGGCGTCCTGAATATAAAACTTATGGTGGAGATCAATTTGAGGAATTGGTCCGTCAAAACGCATGTCTTTAGGAATAGTCGGGTTGGGAACTCCGTTTTCGCGAATAGATTCCATCATAAAGCTAATGTATTCCTTGCTTACGCCTTTTTTGCTCAACTGATCCGATAAGAGTTTAACTTTGGTTTTGTCGGTGGCGAAGTCTTTCCAAAACTTGCTTCTTAACCCTTCATCGCAGTTGGGCTCAATAGCCTGAAAAGCAATGCTTTCACCTCGTTGCGGATTGCGATACGGATATCTCTGTTCAAAAAGCATGTGTGCGGCGTCACCAAGGGTCAAATTATCAACCACCGACTGGGGCAAACGTTGTTTGCGAATAGCTTCTTTGATGTGGGAACTTAACTTGTCCGTATTATCGCTCATCTCAAGCGCTTTGAACAATTTGGTATCAAAATTATATTTGGTTGGAGGCGGAACTTTGGCACCGTTCTTTATAAAATCAAGATAACCTGCTGAATGACCTTTACCTTTTTTATCCTCTTCTTCAGTAGGAATATGTAAATATCCGTCAAAAGCAGCCCTGATAACTTGATAAGGTTCTATTGGAGTTTCACGATTTTCAATTTTAACAATCTTATATCCATAGGGAGCCAGTGCAGCATTAAAGGCTTCTTGATGTTGGGGATCTTGGCTTTCTTGAAAAAAACTGAGCATTGATTTTACGCTATGCCAACGTTCTTCGGGTGATTTGTCTTTCAAATATTGAGCAACTGTATTTTCCGGATCATTTTGGTTGTGCATTTTAAGAATGGTTTTTATTTCCAAAAGCTCTCGATGAAAAAGCATTGTTTGTGCTAATTTTTCTATTTTATCTTTATGAATAAAATTAGGTCTCCGATCTGAAAACAGCTCTGGAATATATGACTCAATATATTTTTTTGCTTCTTCCGAATATAAATTTTTAAGGTCCGCTTGAAACTCCCTACATACATCATATAATTTTCCGACATATTTTCCATTATCATCTTCTTTGAGATAGTTCATTGCTTCTTTATAAATACTAGTAAGACGCGTATGAGCACCTTTTTCGCGACGTAGCATTTCTGTGTCCATATTGACTTTTGCACGAACTGGCCCGTCATTTTTTATGTAAACATTTTCCTTATTTCCCATTGCGCACCTGCTTTATTGTCATTTTTTGTCTAATTTTAGAGTACCATATTTTATTTAGTAATACAACCACAAAAATTAAAATTTTCTTGATTATCATGTAATAAGAAGGCATAATCCGCTCGTAAACGTTTTTTAGAGGGTGTTTAATGAAAATATTGGTCGGATTGAGCGGCGGTGTTGACTCTTCTGCAACGGCTTATTTATTGAAAAAAGCCGGACATGAGGTTATCGGGGCAACAATGTCGATTTGGGACAAAAATACCAACTTTCGCGGGAACGGAAGCGCCGACTCGTGTTTTAGCCCTCATGAAGAGCAAGATATTGAAACTGCACGCAAAATTTGCAAGCAGTTAGATATCCCTTATTATGTTTTTGATTGCTCGGAAGAATATAAAAAGACCGTTCTGCACAATTTTAAGACCGAATATATGAGCGGCAGAACCCCCAACCCCTGCGTTTGGTGCAATGCTACAATCAAGTTTGATGCTTTGCCCAATACCGCACGAGCCAAGGGGATAGAATTTGATAAGTTTGCAACCGGACATTATGCACAGTTAGATTTTGATAAAAACACTAATCGCTATCGGATTTTGCGAGGCGTAGACCACAAAAAAGATCAGTCTTATTTTCTGTATCGGCTAAACCAAGAACAATTATCAAGAATTTTGTTGCCTTTGGGAGCATACACCAAAGCCGAAGTGCGTGATTTTGCCAAATCGACAGGACTTGAAGTAGCCGAAAAAGCCGACAGTCAGGATTTTTATTCCGGCGATATTAATGACATTTTGCAAAATGACCCGCAGGAAGGCAATTTTGTTGATAAAAACGGTAAAGTTTTGGGTAAACATCAGGGCTTTTGGCATTATACAATCGGTCAAAGACGCGGCATGGGAGTTTCGGCCGAAAAGCCGTTGTATGTTATAGGAATCGACAAAGACAAAAATGAAGTCGTTTTGGGTTTTGATGACGAGACACTTAAAGGCTCCCTGACCTGCTCTAATCTGGCTTGGTTGGCAATCGACGGAATAAGCGAGCCACGTAAGGTTTTGGCACGCATTCGCTCATCACAGGTGCCGACACCGGCAACAATAAGCATGGTCGAAAAAGACAAAGTTTTGGTTGAGTTTGAAAACCTGCAAAAAGCTGTTGCTCCGGGACAGTCGGTTGTGTTCTATGATAATGATGTGGTGTTGGGCGGCGGCATTATCGATAAATAATTAATGCAAAACTTTACGTATTCCCTTTAAGGTCAATATTTGCGGCAAAAACTGATATTTGCCGGAGCCGTCATAATATACATATAACGGAACGCTGCCGCGCCCGTATTGAGATAGAGCGGCGGTGATTAAAGCATTGCGGTTGGTCCAATCAGCCCTGAATAAATGAATATTTTTTTCTTTTGCCAGTTGAGCAAACTTATCAGTATCAAGCACGGATTTTTCATTAACCAGGCAGGTAATGCACCACTTGGCGGTGAAGTCGATGAACACTTTTTCTCCCTGATCGGTTAATGTTTCTATTTTTGAGCGATCGTATGTCTGCCAAGATCCGAGATGCGGAGAAACACAGCCCCAAAGAACCCACAAAAGCCATAAACAGGTGAGCAACATGGGGATTGAAAATGCACGTTTGAGCCATAACATCCATTTGCCGGGACGAGGCAGAATTTTTTGCATTGCGCGGGGGAAAAATTCGGCACAGAAAAACGGCAGAGCATAGCCCAAACCGAGTGCACCAAAAACTGCATAAAACGTATATGCCGGCACACTAGCGGTTAAGATCCAACCGATGGCGGCTCCCATAAATGGTGCCGTACATGGACTGGCAATCAGTACTGCAACCAGCCCGGTTAAAAACGGTCCGGAAAAAGTAAAATGCAGCGGAATATTAATGTTGACGATGTCCAAAAATAATAAAAACAGCACAAAAAAGACTAATGCCATAATTGCCACAAACCACGGGGATTGAAGCTGAAAACCCCAACCGATTGCCGTCCCCTGTTGTTTTAAAAATTGCAAAACTCCGGCAATAACTAAAAAACACACCATAACTCCGGCAAGATAACTGAATGCATCAGCAATACGGCGGCGGTGGGTTTTGCTCTGGACAATGCCGATGATTTTGATGAAAAGAACCGGAAAGACACAAGGCATTAAATTGAGAATTATTCCCCCTAAAAAGGCAAATATTAATGCACCGATAAAAGACATATCGTGTGGTACGGAACTAGTCAGCAGTGAAGGCATTTGATTGCTGGAAAAACTTTCTGCCACAAAATCAAAATGTAGTTTTTCGGGAATACATTCATCACGGCAGGCCATCCACGACAAATCAAATGACGGCAGCTCCGAGCCGTTTTTGCTGATTTTGGCACTATAAAAAGCAGGTTTGCGATATACATTAACACTAAAGCCCTGATAAATAATATCCTCGCCCTCGCTCCAGTTTTCAGACAATATTCTGTTGTTTCCGAGTTTCCACTTTACCTCGGCCGGAAGTCCGAATTCACCGGCTTGATGAGAATATATATACCAATTTTTACGCGGAGAAATTGCTAAACTGACATTGTATTCAGCATCGTTTTCATGAACGCTTAAAACAGCTGTGCCATGTGCGGTAGACAGCTCATATCCGCCCCAGGAACGAGCGGATATGAGACACAAAAACAATATCAGGGCAATTTTTTTGAGCATGCTATTTTGCCATAATCACAAAATTATAATATGCCGCAACCACAATGCTGAACGCCTTGATTAATGACAAAATACCAAAGATTACGGCCAACGGAACAAAAGCACCGGGGAACAGGCAAAGCAAAATTAAAACCACCAAAGTTTCCGACCCCTGGGCAACACCTCCGAGATAGAACGGAGAATTATCAAGGTTAAGAGCTTGATCAGAATTTATTTTGTAAGCAATAACCGAATATGCCAGCATGGCGCAGGCGGCCGCGGTAAAACCGAACATTAAAAAGCAAGCCGATGCCGCGTTATAGTTATTGGCAAGTGCAAAGCCCCAAATCACGCCACCATAAAAAATATAATCAAGTGTGGCGTCAAGAAAAACACCGAAATTGGTTATTTTGGTTGAACGGGCAATGGCACCGTCCAAACCGTCACAAATGCGGTTGAGCAAAATTGCGACAAGCGCCCAGCCATACATTTCCAACGCAAGAAAATTAACCGCGAATACACCTATACCAAAGCCAATCCAGCTTATCCAATGTGCCTTAATGCCGATTTTGCCCAACTTGGTGCCATAAACATTAAACAAATTGTAGGTTTTAGCATAAATTTTGCGGCAAAAAGCTACAATGTAACCGAATCCTTTTTGTAAATAACCGATATTTTTACTGTCTTTAATTGATTTTATCTTGTTGATTGATGAAGACACAATCTTGCTTTTCTTTACTTTAGAAGACGTTTTTTTTACTTTTTGCTTGAGAATTTTGGAATATTCTTTCATAATGACTTGCCTTTCAAAAAAATAAACATTATTGATGTAGTATATAACATTTAAAAATAAAATAATTACTAATTTCGGAATGTAAAAGTGATGAGAATTTTAAAATATTTAGTTTTGTTTCTGATTTGCGTGGCCACAATTTGGTATTGTACAGCTAAAAAAGGCGGATATCAAATGATTAGCGGTCAGGTTTTCGGCACGTTTTATAACATTAAAATAAGAGCCGGAAATGAAAATCGGCTCTTGCAACGTGAAGTCAAAGAGGAACTGGCAAAAGTAAATGCGGAAATGTCCGTTTTTGAAATGAGTTCCGAAATTTCCGAAATTAATCGCCAACCGGCCGAAAAATGGATTGATTTGTCGCCGGAAATGAGCAAATTATTGAAAAATGCATATCAAATTTATAAGATGAGCGACGGAGCTTTTGATCCGACAACCGCAAGATTGATTGATTTATGGGGTTTCGGCACCAAAGGTTCAATTCAAAAACTTCCTGATGAAGAAGATATAAGAGAAATTTTGAAAACAACCGGCTTTAATAAGATTCAGTTTAGTCATGATTTTAAGCGGTTGCGCAAAAGCCATGCCGAGACAACCCTCAATTTGTCAGCTATTGCCAAAGGCTATGGAGTTGATAGGCTGGCAGCATTATTAAAACAATCCGGATATAGTGATTTTGTGGTTGAGGTCGGAGGCGAAGTCGTAGCCTCGGGAGCAAAGTCGGATACGCTTGACGGCTGGAATATAGGGATTGCAACCCCGACAAACGAAGGAAACGAGAATTCTTTTGTAGTTACGCTGAAAGATTATGCCGTTGCGACTTCCGGTGATTACCGAAACTTTTTTTACATTGATGACAAACAATATTCTCATACCATAAATCCGCGGACCGGGTACCCGATAGAACATAACTTGGTTTCGGTTACCGTCTTTCATAAAGAATGCATGATGGCCGACGGCTTGGCTACCGCAATTATGGCTATGGGCGATGAAAAGGCTAAAAACTTTATAAGCAAAAACGGTTTGGCCACGGTAATGTTTGTAAAAGACGAAAACAAAAATATTAAACCGATTATATCCGAAGCTGCTCAAAAATTGGGAATAAGATGAGCGAAATTGTTCACACAGCAACCATAACCGAGATTAAAAAAAATAAAATTACGGCAACTTTTGAACGCGGTGAAGCCTGCGGCAGCTGTGCGTTAAAAGAAGCGTGCGGTCATGCAAAAAATAATCACGAAATTATTGTCGGCGTTAAAGATATTAAGCCTTATTCAATAGGACAAAAAATCGAGGTCGTTATGAGCGGAAGTCAAGCTTTTTATGCCGCATTTTGGGGATATATTCTGCCCTTGATTACGGTTTTGGCAGCGTTGGCGGTTACATATGCCATAACCGCGGATGAAACGACCGGCGCTTATGTTTCTTTAGCATCGTTGGCGGTTTATTATGTCGTGCTCTTTGTTTTACGCAAACATTTTCAAAAATCATTGCAAATAAAAATCCGATAAGTACAAAAAATTTCTTTTATTGCCTCAAAAATGTGGTATTTTAACAGCATCAGTAACATATAGATTTATGGTGATGACAAGTTTGATTTTGTTTAATGTCCTGATATTGTCAATGATTGCTGTAATTGCGGCAATTGTTTTGTATTTTACAGCCAAAAAATTTCAGGTTGAAAATAATCCTCTGGTTGATGAAATCGCTGCCATGTTACCACAGGCAAATTGCGGTGCCTGCGGTAGCGCCGGATGCCAAAACTTTGCCGAAAAGTGTGCAGCGGCTACGGCCGATGATTTTGCCGGTTTGTACTGTCCCGTCGGCGGGCAGAAAGTGATGTCAAAAATTGCCGAACGTTTGGGCTACAAAGCTCAGGAAAAAGAGCGTACTTGTGCCGTGTTGCATTGCAACGGAACTTGCCAAAATGCACCCGACAAAGTACAATATATCGGGCTTAAGAGTTGTCGATTGGCATCGCGAGTTTTTGTCGGTAACACCGGTTGCCCCAATGGGTGTCTGCGTATGGGAGATTGTGTTCGCAATTGTCCGTTCGGGGCAATAGAGCTCAACAAAGTTACCGGTTTGCCCCAAGTAAACCCCGACAAATGCACTTCGTGTGGAGCTTGTGTAAGAATATGCCCGAGAGGACTGTTTGAAATCAGGCCTATGGGCAAAAACGGCGTCAGGGTTTATGTGGCCTGCAATAACACCCAAAAAGGTGCACAGGCACGCAAAAATTGTAAAGCCGCCTGTATCGGGTGCATGAAGTGTTCAAAAATATGTCCCGACGTAAAAGTTGAAAACAATTTGTCACATATTCCGACAACCATATCTGCGGAAGAATTCGGCGAGCAATTGGCAGCAAACTGCCCCACCGGAGCAATTATTTTTACGGGAAAGAAAAATGAACAAAATTAAGACGTTTAAAATCGGCGGAATCCACCCCAACAAATATAAAATTTCGTCTGATATCAAAATAAGCGATGCCGGTTTGCCGGAAACAGTAATCATACCTGTAAGACAACACATCGGAGCGCCAGCCAAAGTTTTGGTGCAGAAAGGTGATAAGGTAAAAGTCGGAACCCTGCTTGCCGATCTGGACGGAGTGGTTTCGGCTGATGTTCACTCTTCGGTTTCGGGCGAAGTATTAAAAATTGAAGACCAGGAAGTCAGCAACGGATATTTTGAAAAAATGATTACCATTCGCGTCGAAGGCGACGAATGGGAAGAAAATATTGACCGTACTCCCGACATTATCAGAGATATTGAAGCAACTCCGGAAGAAATTGTACAAATAATCAGAGCATCGGGTATTGTCGGTATGGGTGGTGCAGGTTTTCCCACCCCGATCAAGGTAGAAATTCCCGAAGGCAAAAAAGCCGATTGTGTTATTTTGAACGGTATTGAATGCGAACCTTATTTGACTGCTGATGATCGTCTTATGCAGGAATATGCCGAACAAATCGTTATTGGCGCAAGGATTTTGAATAAAGCCCTCGGAATTCAAAAAGCAGTTATTGCTGTTGATGAGAACAAACCGGCGGCAATCGAAGCTTTGCAAAAAGTCACTCGTGAGTATATCGGCGTAAATGTGCAGGTCTGTGCGACAAAATATCCGCAAGGTGCAGAAAAGCAACTTATTGAGGCAGTTACCGGCAGAGAAGTGCCGCCGGGATGTTTGCCTATTGATGTCAATTGTGTGGTACAAAACGTTGGAACGGCCTTTGCAATTTATGAGGCCGTGCAAAAACACAAGCCTTTGTTTGAGCGTATTGTTACCGTGAGCGGTGACGGGGTCAAACACCCTCAAAACTTTAGGGTAAGAGTGGGAACGCCGGCGTCTTATTTGATTGATAAGGTCGGTAAAAACGGTGATATCGGAAAAATCATTTTCGGTGGACCAATGATGGGATTGTCCGGCATTAATATTGATGCTCCTGTTACAAAAACCACTTCAGGTATTTTGTTGCTCAGAACTGAAAATGTCGTCGTTCCCGAGGTAAGTCCGTGCATAAGATGCGGCACTTGTGTCGAAGTTTGTCCGCAAGGTTTGGAACCTTTTGCAATTACCAATTTTGTGCGTAACGGCGAATATCAGGAAGCAAAAAAAATACACGTTTTAGACTGCATAGAATGCGGATGCTGTGCTTATTCATGCCCGGCACGTATTCCGCTGCTTGATTATTGCAAACTCGCAAAATATGAAATCAGAAAGAAGAAATAGCCATGCTAAAAGTCTCAACCGCACCTCATATTTATTCACAGACAAATACACGCACAATTATGCGTGATGTAATAATCGCTTTGGCACCGGCCGGACTGGTAGCAATTATATTGTTCGGGCTGAATGCTTTGGTAACTATAGCTACGGCGGTGACCGGATGTGTGTTTTTTGAATATGCGACTTGTCGTTATTGGTTAAAAACACGTCCTTCAACATCAGATTTATCGGCTGTAGTTACCGGGATTTTGTTGGCTTATAACCTGCCCTGCAATATGCCGATATGGATGATTTTGATTGGCTGTTTTGTTGCCATTATCATTGCCAAGGCGGCATTCGGCGGTATTGGTAAAAACGTGTTTAATCCGGCTTTGGCAGGAAGAGTGTTTTTGTTTATATCTTTTCCGGTGCAAATGACAACCTGGATTAATCCTAACTGGAAAGATTTTTTGAATGTAGATGTTACTACTTCGGCAACAACTTTGGGAATTTTGAAGCATGCCGAGCCGGAAACTTCATTTTTTGAACTGGCTGATAAATTGCCGAGTTATACTGATATGTTTGTCGGCAATATCGGCGGTTCCATGGGCGAGATTTCGGCTTTGGCTTTGTTGTTGGGGTTGTTTTGGATGTTATACCGCAAAGTTATAAGTTGGCACATTCCGTTTTATTATATAGGTACTTTTGCACTCCTAAATACAATCTTTTGGTTCGTAGCAGGTAAAGCAACCTGTGAGCCTCTAACACAACTGTTATCGGGCGGATTGTTCTTGGGGGCATTTTTTATGGCAACTGACTATACAACCTCACCAATGAGCAAAAACGGAAAAATTGTTTTTGCAATCGGGTGTGGTGTATTAACTTTTGTTATCAGACAATATGGTTCTTATCCGGAAGGTGTTTCTTTTGCCATTTTGATTATGAACGCGTTTGTACCACTGATTGATAAAGCATTTCATCCGCGGATTTTCGGAACAGGGAGAAAATAAGATGAAACCTATAAAATCAACTCTTACTAACATGGTAACTGTTTTGATGATTGTTGCGATTTGTTCTGCAGCAGCTATTGGCTATGTATATAAAATTACTAAAGCTCCGATTGAAGAAGCCAAAAACGGTGATGTTTTGAATGCAATAAAAGAATTGGTCGGTATTTTCGACAACAACCCGTTTGAAGAAAAAACGGCTATTTCCGGAAGCCACGTCGAGCTTTATCCGGCAAGAGAAAACGGAGCTATTACATCGGTAGCAATCAAGGCCTCGGACAATGAAGGATTTGGCGGAAAAATCGAGTTGATTGTAGGCATTTTGATGGATGGTACAATTACCGGATATAAGGTTATTCAACAAAATGAAACTCCGGGTTTGGGCAGCAAAGTTACCGAGCCACAGTTTAGCAACCAGTTTGTGGGTAAAAATGCTTATACCGACAACCTTGATCTCAAAAAAGATGGCGGCGAGATTGATGCCGTTACCGGAGCAACAATCAGCTCACATGCAGTCGTAAATGCCGTAAAAAGCGCTGTCGCAGCGTATAATAAATTTGCAGGAGTTACGCATAATGAAGAGTAAAAGCTTGGAAAACCTAACCAGAGGTATTTTTAAGGAAAACCCGGTATTTGTTATGATGCTCGGCATGTGCCCTACTCTTGGGGTTACGACTTCAATGGAAAACGGGTTGGGTATGGGCTTGGCAACCATGTTTGTGCTGATAATGTCCAACTTGGTAATCTCGCTTGTTAAAAATGTTATTCCGTCTCAAGTGCGCATTCCGTGTTATATTGTTATGATTGCATCTTTTGTTACGATTATTAATCTTTTGATGGAAGCATATTTGCCACAATTGCATGCCAAATTAGGAATTTATATTCCGTTGATTGTGGTCAACTGTATTATCTTGGGGCGAGCAGAAGCTTTTGCCTCAAAAAACACTTTGTGGCAATCGTTTTTAGATGCCGTCGGCATGGGCATAGGCTTTACTTTGGCGTTGACCTTGCTCGGCGCCGTGCGTGAGATTTTGGGTGCAGGATCAATTATGGGGTGGAACTTTGTCGGTGAAGACGGATACCCGATTTTGCTGTTTATTATGCCACCGGGAGCATTTTTGGCTTTGGCAGCTTTGATTATGGGATTTAACAAAATCAGCGGAGCAAACAAATGAGTCTGACGATGATTTTTATTTCAGCAATATTGGTTAATAATATCGTATTGTCACAATTTTTGGGAATATGCCCGTTTTTAGGTGTTTCCAAAAAAATCTCAACCGCTGCCGGAATGGGTTTTGCCGTAATGTTTGTAATGACGATTGCAAGCATTGCAACCTGGTTGGTATATTACAAATTATTGGTTCCTGCCGGTTTAGAATTTATGAATACCGTGGTGTTTATTTTGGTAATAGCCTCATTGGTACAAATGGTTGAGATTATACTGAAAAAATCAACTCCGGCGTTGTATCAGGCATTAGGAATTTATCTGCCGTTGATTACGACCAATTGCGCAGTTTTAGGCGTTGCGTTACTGTCTATTCAAAAACAATTCAACCTGATTTATGCAGTATGTTTCAGCCTGGCTAATGCAATCGGTTTTACACTGGCAATCATCTTGTTTGCCGGATTAAGAGAAAGAATTGATGCAACAGCTTATGCCCTACCCAAAGCGGTGAAAGGCACGCCGATTGTATTAATTACAGCGGCTTTACTGTCGCTTGCATTTATGGGGTTTTCCGGCATCGGAAAATAACATTACCAAGCATAATTCAACCCGGCACCGAGGGCGATAGCATCATATGATGAGCCAA
>CAMYUM010000007.1 GCA_947301965.1 uncultured Azospirillum sp.
AGGCTACCACCTATAGTGACCAGACATTGGGAAGAGTTGAAATTGGCGGACGTTACGGCTTTACCGATGCTTTGTCCGGCTATGCCTGGGCTAATTACACCTTCGGTTCAAGCTATGATGCTATTGCCCTGGGTGCAGGCTTGAACTACGCTTGGTAAAAAAGTACAAATAAAAAAAGCCTCTCAAACGAGAGGCTTTTATTTTTGATCTGAAACCTGGTTGAAATTATTCTGCAACCTCAACCTTATATTCAGCCATATGCTCTAACAAGCTACGTTTTTCTTTAGCGCCTTCCTGAGCCTTATTAAGCAAGGTTTCATAACGTTCCGGATTAGCTTTATTAACAACCTGGAAACGAGTCTCATTGCCATAGTAGTCAGACAACGGACGAGAAGGAGCTTTAGAGTCGAGCATCAACGGAGCTTTACCTTCGGCAATATTGTTCGGATTATAACGATACAACGGCCAGCTTCCGCTTTCAACTGCGGCTTTCTGGTGATCCAAACCGTCATTTAAGTTAAATCCTTGAGCAATACAGTGGCAATAAGCAATAATCAAAGACGGACCGTCATAAGCCTCGGCCTCATTCATTGCCTTAATCAACTGCATATCATTAGCACCGGCCGAAACCTGAGCAACATAGACATTGCCGTAAGACATGGCAATCATGCCCAAATCCTTCTTCGGCAAAGCTTTACCTGCAGTTGCAAATTTAGCACTTGCACCCATCGGGGTTGCTTTTGACTGTTGACCGCCGGTATTAGAATATACGCCGGTATCCATAACCAAAATGTTGATATTTTTGCCCGACGCAATGGCATGATCCAAACCGCCGAAACCAATATCATAGGCCCAGCCGTCACCACCCAAAATCCACAAAGATTTCTTAATCAGATAATCGGCAAGCTTATCCAAATGTTTTGCCTCTTCCGTATCAATCTTTGCCAAAGCGGCACGCAATTCTTTTACGTTGTCGCGTTGAGCATCAATCTCAACATCATTAGATTGCGGATTGTTCAAAATCTTGTCAGCAACTGCTCCGACCTTGTCTTTCAAACCTTCCAACAAAGTTTTTGCAAAAGCTGTCTGCTGGTCGATAGAAAATCTCATGCCCAAACCGAACTCGGCATTATCTTCAAACAAAGAGTTCGACCAGGCCGGACCATGGCCTTTTTCGTCTTTGGCATAAGGAGTTGTCGGCAGGTTGCCTGAATAAATAGAAGAACAACCTGTAGCATTGGCAACAACCATTCTGTCACCGAATAACTGGGTCAACAACTTGACATAAGGTGTTTCACCGCAGCCGGCACAAGCACCCGAGAACTCAAACAAAGGTTGAATCATCTGAGTGGTCTTCGGCATATTTTTAACAACTTCGGTACGTTTTACATAAGGCAAAGTTTCAAAGAATTTCCAGTTTGCAACTTCGGCTTCGATATGGTTTTCAATATGATCCATATTGATAGCTTTCTTTGCCGGGTCTTCCTTATTCTTTGCCGGGCAAGCTGAAGTACAAATACCGCAACCGGTGCAGTCTTCTGCCGAAATCTGCAGAATAAACTTCTTGCCGGCAAATTCTTTGCCCTTGTAATCAGCAGTTTTGAGAGTTGCCGGAGCGTTCTTCAACTGTGCTTCATCAGCAACTTTCATTCTGATAACACCGTGCGGGCAAACCAAAGAGCACTTGCCGCATTGGATACAAACACTCGGATCCCAGACCGGAATTTCAGTTGCAATGCAACGTTTTTCATACTGGGTTGTGCCTGTCGGCCATGTACCGTCAACAACCTCACCGAATGCAGAAACCGGCAATTGATCACCACGGTCGGCAATCAACTCGGCAGTCAGCTTCTTTACGAATTCCGGAGCATTGGCCGGAACCGGAGCTTGGCGGTTAAATGTTGAAGTAACATGGTCAGGATATTTAACCTCATGCAAATGAGCCAGAGAAGCATCAACAGCGGCAAAGTTCTTTTGAACAATGGCATCGCCTTTTTTGCTGTAGGTTTTCTTAATCGCATTCTTAATTTGAGTAATAGCCTCATCTTTCGGCAAAATATTAGAAATTGCAAAGAAGCAGGCTTGCATAATGGTATTAATGCGTTGTCCCATACCGGTTTCGCGAGCAACTTCGACCGCATTAATTGTATAGAACTTCAGTTTCTTAGAAATAATTTGTTCCTGAACTTCTTTCGGCAAATGATTCCAAACTTCTTCAGCACTGTACGGTGCATTTAACAAGAAAGTTGCACCTTGCTTAGCAATTTTCAGAATATCCACTTTGTTCATAAACGGGAATTGGTGGCAAGCAACAAAATCAGCCTTATTAATCAAATATGCCGACTTGATCGGATTATCCGAAAAACGCAGGTGCGAAGTTGTCATTGAACCTGATTTACGGCTATCATAAACAAAATATCCTTGTCCGTATTTTCCGGCATCTTCAGCAATAATCTTAATTGAGTTCTTGTTTGCACCTACGGTACCGTCTGCGCCCAAACCGAAGAATACGGCACGAACAACATCTTTAGGCTCTGTATCAATACTGCTGTCATCAAACGGCAAAGATGTTTTGTTAACATCATCGGTAATACCGACAGAAAAACCATTAATCGGCTTAGCCGCAAAACCGTTATCATAAACAGCTTTGACCATACCCGGAGTAAATTCTTTTGAAGACAAGCCGTAACGGCCACCGACAATCTTCGGCATATTAGCAATTTTGCCGTTAGCAAAGGCTTGTGACAAAGTAGCCACAACATCCAAATACAAAGGTTCGCCGGTTGAAACCGACTATTTAGTTCTATCAAGAACCGAAACGACCTTAACACTCTTCGGCAATACTTTTAAGAACGATTCTTCCGGGAACGGACGATACAAATGAACCTTCATAACGCCTAATTTTGCGCCTTGGGCGTTCAAATAATCAATGGTCTCTTCAACTGTCTCTGCTCCTGATCCCATAATCACAATAACTTGTTCGGCATCATTAGCACCATGATAGTCAACAACATGATATTGACGACCTGAAATTTTAGCAAACTTGTCCATTTCTTCCTGAACAATGCCTTCAACCTTTTTATAATAAGGGTTAGAAGCTTCTCTGCCTTGGAAGAACACATCCGGATTTTGAGCCGTACCGCGAACAACTGGAGCTTCCGGGCGCAGAGCATGTTTGGCGTTAAATGTATAATCAACACCTTTAAGCATGGCTCTCAAATCATCGTCAGAAAGCAGTTTAATTTTTTTGATTTCGTGTGAGGTGCGGAAACCGTCAAAGAAATGCATAAACGGAACACGCGCACGCAATGTAGATGTTTGTGCAATTGCAGCCATATCATGGGCTTCCTGTACAGAGTTAGAAGCGAGCATTGCAAAACCTGTCTGGCGGCAACCCATAACGTCTGTATGATCTCCGAAAATTGACAAAGCATGATAGGCCAGTGAACGTGCAGCAACATGCATAACGAACGGTGACAACTCACCGGCAATTTTATACATATTCGGAATCATCAGCAACAAACCTTGCGAAGCGGTAAAGGTTGTGGTCAACGCACCGGCTTGAATAGAACCGTGGCAAGCACCGGCGGCACCGGCTTCAGACTGCATTTCCTGAACTTCTGGAACAACGCCCCAAATGTTTTTTTGTCCTGCAGCAGACCATGCATCAGCCCACTCACCCATCGGAGAAGACGGAGTAATCGGGTAAATGACGCAAACTTCGTTCATACGATGTGCAACTGAAGCAGCCGCTTCGTTACCATCCATCATTTTCATTTTTACTTCTGACATTTCATATCCTTAATTAAGTTATTCAACATAGAAAAATTTTTCTGTCCGCTATATACCACGGAGAGATTCAAAAATCTACCAAAAAATATGCTTTTTAAGACGATATTCTGTTTAATCTAACTTTAATCTTTTGTTTTTATAATAATCAAAAAACCAAGGAGAAAAATTATGATAAAACAAACCGCGATTATTGGACTTGTTTTGGCTGTTGCCGCCTGCTCTCTGCTAAAAAAAGATGAAGGCAAAACCCCGCAAACTCAAATCGGGCAACTTAACAGCTGCATGCTCAACCAGGTATATGACATGAAAGCTGCCGGAACATTGTTTCAATCAGACAAATGGACCACTTCTCGTTCCATTTTAACCGCTTGCGAAAGAAAACTTAAGATTGCCGGAAGTTCCATCAATGAAAAACAAAGCATGAATATTGTCGGCAGCGTCATCGATTCTTTGAGATAGGATTGTTATGATACAGCATTCTGATGACTATCTGCTTGATAAAAAAATAAAGATTTTTCAGCCTCTGAACGGTTATCGAGCCTCCGGTGATGCCGTACTTTTATCATCTGCCGTCCAAAAAGTAAAATCCGGTGAAAAAATTCTTGATCTCGGTTCCGGAACCGGTGCCATATCACTATGCTTGGCACATCGTTTTCCGAGTGCACAAATCTGCGGTTTTGAAATCCAAGACGAACTGGTCAAACTTTCCAACATGAGCGCAAAAGCTAACGGATTCGCCAATCTTACCTTTTTTAATTATGACCTCCGACATCCCGACACCAGCTGGTTCGGGCAGTACGACCACGTAATAACCAATCCTCCTTATGCCAAAGATGATATGCCCTCTCCCAACAAAAGCAAGGCTACCGCTCATAATCTGAATGATATTGATTTAACTTCATGGCTCAAGCTGGCACTAAAATGCCTGCGTTCACAAGGTCGAATTTATATTATCAACCGCGCCGAAGCTATCGACGAAATTCTGTCCGTACTTTACGGACACACCGGAGCTATTACCATTGTTCCGCTTTGTTCAAAAAGCGGGCAAAATGCCAAAAGAGTATTAATCTGCGCCCGCAAAGGCGTGCACACCCCCACCCGCATTTTGCCGCCGCTGATAATCCATAAATCTGACGGCTCTTACACCGCAAAAGCACAAAAAATTCTACGCAACGGAATTTGCCTGTTTACCTAATTTCTATTTGGCATACGGAATTTTCAGTTCACAGCGATCCAAAATTTCGACCATATCTTGCGGAAATCCGCACTCAAACTGCATCCATCTGCCGTCACGCGGGTGTCTAAAACCGAGAGAAGCAGCGTGCAATGCCTGGCGCGGAAAAGAATTAATAAAACTTTTTACTTCCGCACTTAAACCTTTTATTTGGGTTTTGCCGGATTTTTCATACACCTTGTCACCCACCAAATTGCACCCTATAGAAGACATATGCACCCTTATCTGGTGAGTTCGACCGGTTTCCAGATTACATTTTATCAAACTGACCGCCCCGTTATTGGTACAAATTGTTTTATAATGCGTAACCGCATGCTTACCGCCACTCGTTACCAACGCCATTTTTTTACGATCAAAGCGGCTACGGGCAATGTTTCCCTCAATTATACCGTTCATCGGATTGGGAACACCGTAAACTACCGCATAATATGTGCGCTCAATACTATGTTTTACAAATTGTTCCGACAGCCCTTTATGAGCCATATCGTTTTTGGCAACAACCAACAATCCGCTCGTTTCTTTGTCGATTCGGTGAACTATTCCCGGTCTTTTTACCCCGCCGACCCCCGACAATTTGCCTTGACAATGGAACAACAATGCGTTTACCAAAGTTCCGCTTCTTGCTCCCGGAGCCGGATGCACGGTCATACCTGCCGGTTTATTAACTACAATCAGATCATCATCTTCGTATACAACATCAAGTTTAATCTCCTCCGGCTGCGGCTCGGCTTCCTCTGCCTCCGGAACTACTACGCAAAAACCGTCTCCCTTCCTTACTTTAAAATCATTTTCGGTAATTACATTTTCATCCAAACTGACATTACCGCCATTAATCAGTTTTTGCACCATTGAGCGTGATAAATCCGGCATATTCTGGCTCAAAAACTTATCCAATCTTGTGCCAATCCATGCCTCGTCAACCATGGGTAAAAAATATGTATTATCGTCACTAATTTTCATAAATTTTCATACTTTGTAAATAAACTGTCTGTATAATACCATAAAGATTAAAGTTTCAAATTGCAAGGAATTATAACGTATGAACCAGCTTAACTTTATAAAAATAATGGTTTTTGTTTTTACGTTTTTGCTGATTTTTGGCTGTTTGGCTCTGATTGGATGCTTTTATCACAAAATATCCGGTCACGGACGCAACTTTGCAACTGAAATCAACCTGATGCAGACACCCTCTTCTTCCATAAAACAAATTACAGCCGATGACGTGCTGCTCTACATATTGGTTACCGATTTGAAACAACCTGACAAAATTATTATATTCAACCCCGAAAAAAACACTATTGTTTCTAACCTTGTCACATATTGAGGATCAAAATGAGCGAAAGTGATGACATTATTTCCAAATTAACCAACGACACTAATTCTGCCCCCAGTTCGCAAAATGCCGATGATGAGTTCAGTGCATTGCTTGACCAGTTTATTCAAAACGAACTCAGCAATATTGAAGAGGAAAAAGAAAATACCCGTGTTATGTTGGAAGAACCCGAACCTCAACCGATTGATGATGCTACCGACGAAGAAGTTGCCGATTCGCTTGATATTTCCGAGCAAAAACTTTATACCGCCTATCGCAACTATGTTGATGCCATCGTCAACATTGCCGAGGCTCATAAAATTTCGACCCCGAAATTTCACATTAAAGCTCAGGTTTTATACCCCAAATACACCCCCGGATTAGGTAATCTAATCAGCATTGATGTTTTGCAGGGGTGGGATGTTATGTTCAGTGCTTTTCCTGATGATATTATAAAAATCCAACCTCACGCCTCTGACGAGGAATTACTTGATTTCGCCGAGCAGCACACCGACGAAAACCTTCAAATGGCCGTTGTTTCTTACGTTGAAATACTTTTTGAAATTGAAGGTTGTGAAATAGCCTATGAAAAAAGGCTGCTCGAATACGAACACAACAAAATTGAACAGGAAATAATTGAAGAACATCGCCGCCGTGCCGAAAGAGCCCGCCGCTATATTGATGCCATTGAAAGAAAACAATTTCCGGTCAACGCCGAAAGATTGATTACAAATTATTTCAAAGTGGCAAGCAAAGATCCTGAGGGTTCGTTTGAAGCGGTTACCACCAACCCGGCTATCTTTGCGCCGATAGAAGTTGACAAAATCAAGCCCAAATTCTTTGGTTTAATCAAACCTTCTCCACGCGCCGGAATGATGTTTAACTACAAACTCGGAAAGTTTATTAAAAAACTTAAGGCTTAATTTTGCGAAAATTAAGAAAAATATAGACAAAAACGTTAAAAGATGTTATTATAAAACAAAATGGAACAATATTTATATGAAGGATAACAGAAATGGCTGAAAATAATCCGACATCAACTTCAAAAGTTGCTTCCGCTGTTGCTCCAGAAGCTCCGAGCAAAAACATTGATAGTGCTACACTAAATGTTTCTGAAGCACCGCGCAGCATTAACTCTGATAATTTAAATCAAGCGGAGCAGAAACAACAAAACATTTCTCCAAACGCCGATACCGTCGGCGCTAATCCGATTAATGAGCCTGTTCATGAACAATCCTCCGCCGGCACCTCGCGTAAAAGACCCTTAAATATTCACGAAATTAATGCAAACATCCTTCAAGGCAAAGCTATCACCGTAGAAGAACAAAAATTCAAACAAGCCTATGATGCCAATCAAAACCAAAACGAAACGGCAACCGTAAAACAAAAAAAAGATAACAGCGTAGCCCCTCGCGATGTCAAACCTGAAGAGTTTAAAGAAGACGATGTCATCCAATACATGTGGAATCACTGGATTATTGACGGGGCTCTCTGGGCCGATGAAAAAATTCGTAAATACGCCTTGTGGGGATATGACCGCACACGCCTGGCCTCTCAAGAACGTCGTGAAAAAAATCAGGCAAACCTGGAAAGCGATACCTATAAAGAATCCAACTCTATTTCTGATCTTCGTAAACAGAAAGAGAAAGAAATAGAAGAAAAACACAAAAATAACAAAAAAGATATTACAGATATTACCACTGCTATCAAAGATGGTACTCTAAATTTACCCGAGAATAAGGAACTTCTTAAACGCTATGAAGAACTTGTCAGAGCTGATACTTCCGAAGGAAAAGCAAAGAAAGAACTGGTACTTAAAGCTTGTGACGACCTGCAATACAAAAAAGGGCTGACAACCCCAGAAGGAAAGATTGAATTTCAAAAAGCCAGAGCCGCTAGTGCCAAAGTTTCCGGCAATTTCTATGCTGAAGCAATTGCTAATGAAAGATTTGACTATAGAATCGACCACTCTGCCAATAACCTCGCTGCTGCAACCATGCTTGACGGTATAGCAAGAAATAAAGACATGTATCCTGAACTTGAGCCTTCATATAAAAAGATAATGGCCACCAAAAAAGAGGAAATTACTAAAGCTACCTTAAAAGATCGCGAAAAAGTTATTAGTAGTGCCCCGAAATATATATTATCCGACCTTCAAGATATACCCTCTACTGGTGAATTTACAGCTATGGAAACAGCTTGGTCATATTACTCTCTTGGTAATATTGAAAAAATCCAAACTTTATCAGATGAAGCTTTTCATAGAGCCAAGAAAAACATCAACAAAGGACGTACATCTGAAATGGATGCACCTCTGCGTGGTAATATACCCCTTAAAAAACTTAATGAACAAATCAATGGTGGTATTACCGGCCATCAAACACAAAAGTTACCATCTCAAAGCCGGGCGGAAATAGCTCATGAATCTGCTCAAGATACTGTCAAAGACTTGCAACGACAGGATCCTGACACCGGAAAACCCATGACTCTTAAGACTGCCGCCGAAGCACAAGCCCAACAAGATGCTAACTCCGGCCGTGCTCTTGCCGATATACAGGCGAAAAAAGAACAATTAAACGAACGTGATGTCGCACATCAAGAAATAGGCACCACCCTTCATGCGCGTCCGATCATGGCAAAATACTACGGTGAACAGAAACAAACATCACAGCAAACTGTTGATACCCCTTCAAAAAACAATTTCATTACTCCTCAAAATAAAGGAAGGGAATAGTTTATGTACAAAAAGATTAAGAACTTTGTACGAATCTGTTTTATTGGAGCTGTTTGGTCAGTTCTTTACCTTGCTGTCATATATATTATACTGAAAAGTGTTTGGGGATTTGACATCTCAAGCCCGCGTTATTGGAAAATCATCTGGAAATGGTGGCAGGAAGGCGGGGTTTTTGATTCGTTCCAAGAGTACTCTTTTCTCTTTACCCTGTTGGCAATTATCCCTTTATGGATATGGGGGTGGAAAAAGGCTTGTCAAATCTCAATTGTTAAGGTCTTGTTTTTCCCCGTTTTTTGGTATAATGACTGGCAGGAGCGTAAATATTCGCAAATGCCGAAGAGTATTACCCTCAAAAATATGGGCGGCGGTGTGGCCAAACAATCCCCTCAACAGATAATGGATGAAATGATTGCGAGTCGTATGCCTCAGGAAAAAGATAAAAAAGATTTGAACTCAAATAAAATTCGTAGTAACTTTGAAGAGAAAAACCGCAGTTTTCACGAAAAACTCGGCAAATAACATTAGGAGACGTGTTTGAAACCCTTATTGATATTGGCTAGAATCATCATCGTAGGCCTCATCTGGAGTGTTTTCTTCATGGAAAGCATCAGGGTTATCATGCTCCGCAACTGGCACTTTGACATTCTTAACCTTGATCACTGGCAAATCGCTTGGGATTTATGGTCAAACTCATGGGTAATATCCGAACCCAAAGAGTGGGCTTTTGTACTGATTATAATTTCCTTTATTCCTTTGTGGTTTACCGGTTGGATTGCCCTAAGTTTGGTATCTTGGGGCAAATTTATTTGGTTTATCGTTTCTCTGCCCATAAAATTGTTCAAAAACTTTTTCTACAAACCGGTCAAAATCATTACTACCAACACCGGCGTAACCCCGATTAGGCGCAAACGTTCATACAAAGAGATTCGACCGCGGGCATTGCGTAGCACACCTTCATATACCAATCAGGTTTCCGCCGCACCGCAGACAGCTATTACCGTTCCGACCGTTTCTCCTGTCATTCAGACGACACCGGTTACTGTTCCTGCACCGGCTTCTCAACCGGCAAAATTTGATCATGCCTTGTTTAAGTTTGATGACGATGTCGATGATTTAGATTTTGATATTGATGCTTTCGACGTTACCCCCGCACCTAAACCGCAAAAAACACCGGCTCCTCGTCCTAAATACGAAACCGAAGATGAAGCGCCCCGCGTTCAGCGCAAAAATGATCGTCGCGTGCGCCGTTCCAATGAAGATGAAGGTCAACGTCAGCTTCCGTCTCCTGATACGGAAACTCGGGCTCCACGCGCAACCTCTTCAAAAGCTAAAGACGATTCTACCCGTCCGGCACAGCACGCACCGACCGGTTCATGCGCAGACATAATTCGTCAAAAGGGCTATGAAATCATCACTCGTATTACCATCAAAAATACCGTAATTGATTATATAGGTGTTTCGGCCAACCGTATTTGTTTGTGTATGCTTGATCGCGAACCCGGCGATTGGTTGGCTGATGAAGAACGATTTAATGATGAAGAACCTCTCTGGTTTTCTGAAAACTCACACCGCATATCTCCGGTACGTAAAGTTGATTTGGCACGTGAAGCCATTGCTGATCGGCTTGAGGCCGCCGGTATGAATTTTTCAGTCACGCCGTTTGTTATTATTCAAATCGGCAATATTATAAACGCCGAAGATATGTTTGAAATTTGGGAATCCCTGCACGTCAACGTAACTCGAATTGATCGCGGGACTCCTAAAGAAATCAGACTCTTTGCTCGAGCTTTGCCGGAAGCTGATAAGCCTATCGCCCCCGGAAAACTTGATAAACTCCTCAACATCTTGCGCAATATGGGATAATAAAGGAAAACATAATGAAAAAACGCGGAGAAGAATGGGAAGAATATGATCACGCCGTCCAATGGATGGCTCTGACCATCATCATAACCCTGCTCGTTACTATTTTGCTTGCTGCTTTTTCACTGCCTCTCGGATACCTGATCGGCAATGGAGTATCCAAGGAATCTATGACTACCGTAGGCAAATTTTTAGCAAAAATCGTCAACGACCCCGCTTATTTATTCCAGCAATACGGACGTTGGTTCAACCAACTTTCCAAACATAGCGGAAGCTTTCATTTCGGACTGTGGTTGCCGATATTACCGATACTGGCATTGCCCACCGGTCTCATCATCGGCGCCGCAACCAACCCCTATCGTTTCCAATCAAACATTCACGGTGCCGGTCGCCTTGCCACACTGAAAGACATTAAAGCAATGAAACTGCTTGATGGTTTTTGCATGGTTGTCGGTAAATTTAAAGGCTATTATTTAAAGCTTCCTGAAACATTATCAACATTATGTTGCGCTCCTCCGGGAACCGGTAAAACTGCCGGCGTTGTTATTCCGACCATTTTTAACTCCAAAGGTATGAGTCTGATTATCAACGACCCTAAGCCCGAGTTGTGTTACAGCACTTCGGGTGCACGTGCCAAAGAAGGTCCTGTGTTCATTATTAACTGGGGTGCCGAAGATAAACCCGAGGAAGGATTGTACTATCCGAGCTGGAATCCGTTATCCCCGTCAGCACTCCCGATTGCCGGTCCGGCACGTGATATGTATATCGACTCCATGTGCAACATCTTGGTTGAAGACCCTAAAGGCGGTGCTGATCCTCACTGGTCACAAACCGGTCGTGCCGCTCTTACCGGTTTTATACATTTTATCGCTTCAAAATGCGAAAAGGCTCGCGCCAATGACTACTTCATCAGCCGTATTTATGAAGGCAAACTTGATGCCGAAGATCGTCAGGTTCTTGAAGGATATTATGAAGACATCAAAATGCACAATCCCGCCGCTGTCAGAGCCATTACCGATTTGAGAAACAACAACCTTACGGTTGAAAACTATGTTCCGATCGGCACTTGGGATCTTTTGCCCGAAAAATGGGTTGGACGTGAAGCTTGTATTGCCATGATTATGGAGTGGCTGACTGAAGCTCAAATCAAACAGGGACAAGAGATTCGCCGTCGTATGGACGAGGGTGACCAAATGGCCGCCATGGCTGATCCGATGCGTGATTTGCTGGAAGCTGCGATTGAAGAAGCCCGCAAATACGGATATACTCAACGTGCATACACCGAACTTTCTTCTTTAAGCAACATGCCTGATAAAGAGCGTGGATCCGTTATGTCAACAGCTTTTGCCGGCATTAACGTATTCAAAAACTCAGCCGTCGTTGCTCGTACCAGCTTTTCCGACATACAATTTAAGGATTTGCGCGGCATTAAAGATCCGATTACCGGAGAATGGAAACCTATTTCGGTTTACCTGTCCGTCAACCAGGTAGATGCCAGAGCATTAGGTGTGATTAACGGTATTTTCATTGAACTTATGTCATCTTACTTAATTTCAAATCCACCTAACTACGTCAATCCGTCTGACGGCAAAATGGGACCTTTCCCGGTTATGTTTGTTTTGGACGAGTTTCCGCAAATGCCTAAGCTAAAAGCCATCATCGACGGTCCTGCTGTCGGACGTGGCCAAAAAGTAGCATACCTTTTGATCGGACAAGATTTAGGTCAAATTTCCGGTAAATACGGAAAAGATGATCTTGAAACCGTAATTTCCACCACCGCTTGCAAAGTTATTTTATCACAAAACAACGAACAAACGGCGCAACGTTTTTCTAAAATGGTTGGTAATAAGACGGTTCAAACTTCCTCTTATTCAAAACAGGAAGGCTTTACCACCAAAGGTTCTAACCCGTTTTCTAAAAACACCACTTATTCTCTTCAGGGCGTTTCGGTTATTACAACCTCACAATTGTTGAGCTTGCCTCAACTTAAACAGGTAGTATTAATGCAAAGCAACATTGATCACCCGATTATGGCCGATTCTCCGCGTTGGTACCTTGATCCCAAGATGAAATCCATGGCTAAAATTCCGCCGGCACCGAATGTTCCCGAATGGATTGTTGCTCAACGTGAAGACATCAACGACAACATGTTGGAAAAACTCGGTCTTACCGAAGAAAATAACGAGGCTGCCGCTCAGGCATAACGCTTATCCAACACCTCCAAAATTTCTTCACATTCTGAGTTTGCAAGAGAATAATATATTGATTGAGCCGAGC
The DNA here is from genome assembly GCA_947301965.1 of uncultured Azospirillum sp. GTDB lineage: Bacteria > Pseudomonadota > Alphaproteobacteria > RF32 > CAG-239 > JAFUYI01. Next base: position 13,210 of record CAMYUM010000007.1, read on the forward strand.
GGCGAGTAACCACAATTCTCGCCGCTCTTAATATTGCCAAATGCTGTGACAATGCCGATTGACTTATATTCATCTTTCTTTCCAGTTCACACACCCTTTTTTCACCATTTCGTAACTGATAAACTATCTCTAATCTTTTCACGTTTCCCAATGACTTTAATATTTTTGCACTTTTTGCCAGCTTTTTCACTTTCATCATTTTTCTCCACGTTTAATTCTTTGGCTATCTATAAAATAGACATTGGTATTGAAATTTAAAGATTATGACTTTAATATCATCTCATAATCATGGGAGACAAATAAAATGCCTAAAGATGAAATATCCAAATTAAGCTTTGAAGAAGCTCTTGCCAGACTTGAAAATCTGGTCCGCGAACTTGAAGCCGGAAAAATTAAACTTGATGATGCCGTTTCTTCATATGAACAAGCCGTATCATTAAAAAAACTTTGTGAAAAAAAACTAAATGATGCCAAACTCAAAATTGAAAAAATAGAAACATCAAAAAATGGCTCCAAAAATTTAACCCCTTTAGATAACACCGACGCCAATGACTAAAATAGAAGAAATATTAAAAAACTATTCCCAACAATTTAATCAGGAAATTGCCCGTTTCTTTGATTTTCCTAAAGGCGATGAAAAACGAGTAAGTCAGGCCATGCACTACTCTCTTTCTCGCGGCGGCAAAAGATTACGCCCGTTTTTGGTCTACGAAACCGCCGGTTTGTTCGGAGTTGACTTTGAACACTCAATCAACACCGCAATGGCGCTTGAAATGTTGCATACCTATTCTCTCATTCATGATGATTTGCCGGCAATGGATAATGACGATTTACGTCGCGGTTTTCCCACTTGCCACAAACAATTTGACGAAGCAACAGCCATAATTGCCGGCGACGGTCTTTTGACTTACGCCTTTGAGATTATGAGCTATCCTCAAACCGCCTCTGATCCTGCAACCCGCTGCCGTCTTATTGAAATGCTGGCGCAAGCGGCCGGTGCTTTCGACGGCATGGTTTCCGGACAAATGCTTGATCTCATTGCTTCTACTTATACTATCCAAAATGACAACGCTAAAGACATCATTCGCCATATCGAAGAGATGAAAACCGGGCGTTTGCTGCGTTATGCCGTTGAGGCCGGCGCTGTGCTTGGTAATGCCTCCCCGGCTCAAACTGCCGATTTGGTAAATTACTCCCGTAAAATCGGCATTGCTTTTCAAATTGCCGATGACATTCTTGATGTAACCGGCAATGAACAACTTGTCGGCAAAACATTACATAAAGACACTGACCAGAATAAACTTACGTTTGTCAATCTTTACGGACTTAATATGGCCAAACAAATTGCCGATGAACTTATTGACGGAGCTGTTAATGACCTGTCATCGTTCGGCGATAAGGCCGAAAACCTGCGTCTGCTGGCTCATTACATAGTTGAACGCAACCACTAAAGGAGATTGTGTATGAAAAAATTAATAATTTTACTCACTCTTGCTATTTCCGCATTTATATTCTCACAACGCGCCGTTTCACAAATTCAGCTCGGCCCGAGTTTATCGTTTAAGAAAGATACAAAATTCTACGTAGCTCCATTCCGGAATTATTTTCCTCTAAACGGTGAAGGAACTTGTAACCCGGGGCCTTTATTTAATGATCTAATCCAAGATCTGGCCAATCTTACAGCAGCATCGCCCAAAACCTACTGTTTTAGAAATTATGAAGAAACCATTAGAATTGGAGCCAAGGGAGCAGTAGACATTGCACTAGGTATATACTCTGATACCTCTTTATACGAAGAATGGAAAATTATTTACCCGGCGGTTATTGACAACCCGGTACATCTGGTAATGGTCCCTTCGCGCATTTCCGAAGTAAAATCAATTGATGACCTCAAAAATCTCAAAGGTGCAATTGATTCTCGTGACCACTTTAATGATTTTGTTACCGACCAACTTCAAAACTTTAATCTTGAAAAACTTGATAACAGTGAAGAAATATATCGTAAACTCATTTCCGGAGAGATTGACTATGTTTTTGTCACTTATTGGTATGGTATGGCTGAAGTCCTGAAATTAGGTGTTCAGGAAATGGTAAGTTTTTCGAAAAAAAGCATTTGGAATATGCCGTTGTTTTTAGGGGTATCCAAAATGTCTCAAAACCGTAGATTTTTCTCACATCAATTAACCGAATGGATGAAGGATGATGCCAAAAGAGAAAAATTTAAACAACGAATTATTGAAGCTTTGCAACAACTTGCCGAAGAAAACCGAGGAAAAGTTCCTTTAACATATCAGCCTAATAAATCTGATATGTAGCTTGACCAAAACTCAACAAGTTGTTAGATTGATACTGTAATAATCGGGGAACAAAAACATGGGACTTTTAATACATCATCCAATTTCTCCTTTTTCGCGCAAAGTTCGTATTTTGCTCAGCGAAAAGCGTGTTTTGTTTGTATTAAAAGAAGAAGAGCCTTGGCATCTATCCCCCGAAGCCTTACGTTTTAATCCCGCCGGAGAACTTCCAATCTTTGTTTATGACGGCAATGTTATTTGCGGCAATAATGCTATTTGCGAGTTCTTAAACGAATTTTATCATCCCAAAGAGATTCCCCTTATCGGTGGTGACTGCAAGCAACGTGCGGAAATACGCCGACTGACCGAATGGTTTGACACAAAATTCTATCGCGAGGTCTACAAAACCATAGTTAACGAGAAAGTGTTTAAACGCTTTACTTCAGGTATTGCTCCCGATTCTAAAATATTAAAATCCGGTCTTTACAATCTTAACTTTCATATGGAATATCTGGATTGGCTCTGTGAAAACCGCAATTTCCTGGCCGGAGATAATTTTTCTCTGGCAGATATTGCTGCGGCAGCTCATCTTTCCGTAATTGACTACCTTGGTGATATTCCTTGGGAAGGATATAAAAATGCCAAAATATGGTATTCAAAAGTAAAATCTCGTCCGAGTTTTAAAGAAATTTTAAAAGACAACATTAAAGGCATCCTACCGTCAAAACATTATAGCAATTTGGATTTCTAAAATGAAACATAGATATTTTACAATCTTATTTGTTCTTTTAGCCCTGAGCGCCTGCGGTCTCTTTAAAAGTGACAAAGATGAGCTTATTCACAAAAAGCCCTGGTGGAATACCGCACCATTCAATTGGATTGGCGCTCATGGTAACGGACAAGAAATTTACCATTGGCATCGCCCTCACACCGGCATCCAAAAATTTGCAACCGATCACTCATACTGTATGCAGAAAGCTAAAACTTTCAAGTTATTCCCTGCCACCAAAAAGTTTTTCCATGATATTTTTTATACTGAAGAAAAACGCTTGGATACCCGAGCCGACTGGAACGGCAAAAGCGGAATTTGGGCCAGCTTTGTTCCCTATGACGGTGCCCAGCCGCTTACCGTCAACGTTCCCACCCAAAGCGAAGATGATGATATCACCCCGCGTAAATATGTCGACTGCATGTTAGAACGCGGCTACACCTTCCGTAATTATAATATTCCGGAAATAACCAATATTTACCTTCGCACCCGAGGTCAATAATAACCTCCGCCGATAGCTTTATAAAAACTGATAATATTTTTATATACTTGCCCGTCGCTTTCCGCCAATTTATTTTCTGCGGTCAATAAATTCTGCTCGCTGATTAACAGGTCAACTCAATCATATTTTCCTCTTTATAAATTACCTTCAATTTAAATAATTTGACTTAAGGCCAATTCAAGCCGTAATTTTAATCAATTTTTTAGACATTGCCTGTTATGCTGGAATATAAAATATCAAATCAAAGGGAATACAACCATGTTATACAATTATCTAGATTCCTTTTCCGGAAACTTTTTAGCTTTTTTCACCTCACTTGCAATCATGCTTGCCTGCGGAAAAAAATTCATTTCCGTCATGCATAATTGGCAACACGAAGGACAACCCATCAGAGAAGACGGTCCAAAAACTCATTTGGCAACCAAAAAAGGAACTCCGACTATGGGCGGACTTCTTATCTTGACCGCGATAATTGTTACAACCTTACTTTTTGCCAACCTGACCAACGGTTTCACTTGGGTTTGCCTAGGAGTATTAATTATTTTCGGGGCTACCGGCTTTTTCGATGATTATGTCAAAGTCAAAAAACACACCCCCAACGCTATGACCGCCAGAGTCAAACTTTTGATTCAATTTGCTACCGCATTAGGAGTTGCGGCTTTTGCCGTTTATCAGTATGAAACACCTCTCCGTTTTACAACCGTAATTCCATTTTTTGATGCCGAATTACCCCTTTGGTATTTTTACATTCCGTTTATTATGGTCGTAATTGCCGGAGCTTCAAATGCCGTAAATTTAAGCGATGGACTTGACGGATTGGCCTCAGGTCTTGCTATTCCGTCATTCTTATCTTTTGGTATAATTGCCTTTTTGTTAGGATTCGGCTACTATAACATTTTGCCTTTCCAAAATCTGAGCATCATCTGCTCGGCAACCGTCGGTGCCTGCCTCGGCTTTTTGTGGTTTAACTGTTCTCCGGCCAAAATTTTTATGGGTGATACCGGCTCCTTGGCTCTCGGTGCTCTTCTCGGAACCATTGCCGTACTGGTAAAACAAGAGCTTTTGCTCGCCATTATCGGAATTGTATTTGTAGTTGAGGCTCTGTCTGTAATGATTCAGGTCTTCTGGTACAAACGTACTAAAAAAAGAGTCTTTCTTATGGCTCCGATCCATCACCATTTTGAACAGCTCGGTTGGAAAGAAACAACCGTTGTTTCACGTTTCATAATCGTAGCATGGATAGCTGCTGTTTTGGGCTTATTATCTTTGCTGGTATCATTCTGAGGAGCTGACTGATGTTGTCAAAGCACAGCACGAACAACCGTTTTGCCAATTGGTGGTGGACTGTCGACAAAACATTACTCGGATGCATTATTATCCTGATAATGCTCGGCATTTTTCTTACTTTCTCCGCCAGCCCTGCTGTTGCTTTGCGTATCGGATATGGCAGTTATCACTTTATTCAAAGACATCTGTTCTTTGCACCCATAGCTCTTGCCGTCATGATTTTTCTGTCCATGCAAAGGCTCAAAATCATTCGTCGTATTTCATTACTCGGTTATTTATTTGCCATATTTTTAGTCATAATGACTTTTTTTGCCGGAGAAGCCAATAAAGGTGCTTCTCGCTGGATTTCAATCTTTGGTTTTTCACTTCAACCATCCGAGTTTGTAAAACCCTTTTTTATCGTAACCGCAGCCTGGCTTTTTGACGGTCATCGTCAGCACTCCGAGTTTCCCGGCAATTGGCTTTCTTTGGCATTATTTTTCATCACTGCCGGCCTCATTATGTGCCAACCTGACATCGGTATGACTGCGGTTGTAACTCTGGTGTGGGGTTTTCAGTTTTATTTGAGCGGTATGCCATTGATTCTCATTCCCATACTTGCGGCTTTGGGAATTGGCGGTTTAGTCGGAATTTACTTTATATTTCCACACTTTCAGACTCGTTTTCAGCAATTTTTTGCCTCAGGCGGAGAGCTGAGTTTCCAAGTAAAAAAATCTCTTGAAGCTTTTCAAAGCGGCAATCTCTTTGGACGCGGTCCCGGCGAAGGAATTGTTCGCTCGCATATTCCCGACGCTCATACTGACTTTATATATGCTGTTGCCGGTGAAGAATATGGTGTATTTTTGTGCTTGGTAATTGTTGCCGTTTATGCTACAATCGTCATACGTTCTTTGTTACTTTCTTGCAAAGACAATAACTTATTTATAATTTTATCGGCCTCGGGATTGGCAATGTCTTTTGGTCTGCAGTCAATTATCAATATGGCATCAACGCTGCACCTTATACCGACCAAAGGAATGACACTTCCGTTTATTTCCTACGGCGGTTCTTCAATCATTGCAACCGCAATCGGAATGGGAATGTTGCTTGCCATAACACGTAAAAACATCCATGCGGAGGACAAAGATGACAGATAACAAAAAAAGCAAACTCATAATTCTTACCGCCGGAGGCACCGGCGGACACGTATACCCCGCAGAAGCACTCGCACAAGAACTGTCGCAGCGCGGATATCGGCTTATGTTGATAACCGACAAACGAGGTCAAAACAATTATCACGGCAAACTCGGTGAGATTGAAAACCGCGCTGTTTTGAGCGGTGCCTTGGTCGGCAAAGGCAAATGGTTTAAAATTAAAAGTCTGATCAAAACATCTTTGGGAATATTGCAATCCATGTGGATTATTGCCCGCCGTCGTCCTCATTGCATCGTCGGTTTTGGCGGATACGCATCTTTTCCATGTTCAATGGCAGCAATTTTACTTGGTAAAAACCTAATTTTGCATGAGCAAAATTCGGTTATGAGTCGCACTAATCGTTTTTTGGCAAAATATGCTACCGCCGTTGCCACCAGCTTTAGCAAAACCAAATATGCTCCTTCCGGACGCCGTGTTACTCAAACCGGAATGCCTGTTCGTTCTTCCATAAGCGACCTGTTTACCCAACAATACACCCCGTCAACCGGCAACAGAATTTTTAATTTGATAATCCTCGGAGGTTCTCAAGGAGCCAAGGTTTTCGGTGATGTGGTTCCGGCCGCCGTGAAAATGTTAGACAACAAAACACAAAAACGCCTGCGTGTAACTCAACAATGCCGCGCTGATGATGTAAAAAGCATTGAGAAATCTTATCAAAAACTAGCTTGTAAATCCACCGTTTCCAACTTTTTTAACAATATGCCCGAGCTCTACTCATCAGGGCATCTCATCATTTCCCGCGCCGGAGCATCAAGTGTCAGTGAAATTGCCGCTGTCGGTATTCCTTCGATTCTTGTTCCTCTGCCGACTGCCGCCGACGATCATCAAACCTCAAATGCTGCAGAGTTCAAAACTCATCGCGGCGGGCTTGTTTTTTCACAAAAAGAATTTACACCTGAAAAATTGGCATCAACACTCAATCATCTGATTAACACCCCTGATGAATTGGTCTCTATGTCGACAAACACCAAAAAATTTGCCATTATTGATGCCGACAAACGTCTCGCCGACTTGGTAGAAAAAATTATTCGGAGAGGTTGATATGTTTAAGCTTTTCAAAAAAAATTCGCTTCTGAAACTTCTTCCTCAAGTTAAAGGTAAATATTTAACTAATGTAAACCTAAGTCAGCATACATGGTTTGGTGTCGGAGGTCCGGCAGAAATCATGTATATTCCTCACGATTGTGATGATTTAAGTTTTTTCATTCAAGAGTGTCCGAAAAACATACCGGTATTTTTAATTGGTGGCGGTTCAAACCTGTTGGTACGTGACGGAGGTATTCCCGGCGTAGTCATAAAACTCGATTCTCCTGCTTTCAAAAACGTTTCAATCGGAACCAATGAAATTACCTGCGGCGCCGGCCTGCGCAATATTGAACTCAAAAAATATTTGCTCAATCATCAGCTCGGAGGTCTTGAATTTTTGTGTTCAATCCCGGGAGTTATCGGCGGATCGGTAAAAACCAATGCCGGCTGTTTTGGTCGCGAAGTAAAAGACGTAATTAAATCTGTGCAAATTATGAACGGACTTGGTGAGATAAAAAAAGTCGGAGTTGCTGATCTTGAACTGGGTTATCGCACCAGTTGTTTTCCCGATGATTGGATTATATTATCGATTACGTTTGTCACAACCCCTGACACCAAACAAAACATTGAACAAAAATTGAATGAACAAAAAGCTTATCGCCAGGCCAAACAGCCTTATAATCAAAAAACTGCCGGCTCAACATTTAAAAACCCTCAGGGCCTGCGAGCTTGGGAACTCATCAAAAAATCAGGATGCGACACATTATCCGTCGGCGGAGCAAAGGTTTCGGAAAAACACTGTAACTTCCTTATTAATACCGGCAATGCAACCGCCAAAGATATTGAAACTTTAGGCGAAATGATTATCAGCACGGTCAAACAAAAAACCTATATAACCCTTGAGTGGGAAATCAAACGCGTGGGCATAGATAAATAATGTTATGGTTTAAGAAAAAAAATATCAAACCGGAAATCCCATCACCTAAGGTTGATGAACGCTATCGCGTTTATTTGCCCAAACTGTGGCCCTACCGTTTTATCGGAAACTTGATTATATTATTTATTATTGCCGCCGCCACGTTTGGAATTTTTGTAATAAAAACCAATTTTGTAGCCCAAAAGCTTACTTCATTTTCTGATTATTTTCTTGAGCTCACTTCAGAAATGGGGTTCACGGTTGATGACATTTTGGTTTATGGCCGCAACAAAACTCCGCTTGATGAAATCAATAATGTTGTAAATTTACATCGCGGCGATAACATCTTTGGTCCCAACATTCATCAGTTGCGCGCTGATTTGGAACAGCTTCCGTGGATAAAAACGGCTATTGTTGAGCGTTCATACAATCCCAATATAATAAGAATAACCATTACCGAACGAGAAATCATTGCGGTATGGCAAATCAAAAATCGTTTCCACCCAGTTGATATTAACGGCAAAGTAATTGAAACCGATCAAATTCCGTCATCACCGTTGCTGCTGATAATCGGTCGCGGTGCTCCCGAACATTTACAAGAGCTGTTATCGGTAATTAAGTCCGATGATGAATTATACAGCCGCATAAAGGCCGCCAACTTTATTTCCGGACGACGCTGGAACATTATTTTAGACGACATAAAAAATGGCATAATTGTCAAACTTCCGGCCGAAAATACAGAAAAAGCATGGAAACGTTTATTAAAATTAAACAAAACTCGTGGAATTCTTAAACGTAAATTAACCATCATTGATTTAAGATTCGAAAATAAAGTACTTGTAACCCCCAAAAAAGCTTCTTCTCAAAAGGCTTTTGAACAAGTGCAGGAACACGGAGTATAAATGGAGCCGACAAATGAATTCTTTTAACCGACAAACTTTGATTGCTGCTTTGGACATCGGTTCGTCCAAAGTTTGTTGCATTATTGCCCGTGTCGGGCGTGATCAAAAAATCACTATTGCCGGATATGGTTATAATGCTTCAAAAGGCATCAAAAACGGTATAATTACCGACATCAAGCAAGCGACTTTTTCAGTATGTGATGCCGTTGAAGCCGCAGAACAAATGGCTAATGAACGTGTTGAAAGAATAATTGTTAATATCTCCGGCAACCGGGTTAAAAGCTCTACTAAACAAGCAACCATAAATCTCAATAAATCCAAACCGATTACTGAGCTTGAAATCAACAAAGTAATGGATAAAGGTATCAACAAAATCAATGTTGAAGATAATGAGCTTATCCATTGCCTGCAAACCGGATACAGACTTGACGGCGGAAAAGAAACTTCAGATCCGCGCAACCTTTTTGGTGAAACCTTATCCGTAGACGTTTTGCTCGGAATGGTTCCCGAAATTTCGTATCGCAACACCAAAACCGTGCTTGACAATTCTCATCTTGAAATTGCCGAAAAAGTTCTTTCTTCATACGCCTCGGGCCTGGCTTGTCTGGTTGATGACGAAAAAGAACTCGGAGCCACGATTATTGATATCGGCGGCGGAACCACGAGTATTGCCAGTTTCAATCACGGTCATCCTATTTATTTTAGTTCCATCGGTATCGGCGGCAACAACGTTACCAACGATATTGCTTGGGGGTTGACTACATCATTTGCCCACGCAGAACGTTTAAAAACTTTGCACGGATGTGCATTTCTGACTTCTCAAGACCAAAACGAAACCATCAATGTTTATCCGGTCGGTGAAGAAGATGACAGCCTGATTAAAAAGGTTCCGAAGTCTGAACTAATCAGCATCATCGCCCCTCGCGTTGAAGAAATGTTTGAGCTCGTTGCCCAAAAATTATCTGAAGTTAAAGACATTAATTCTCATCGTATTGTCCTAACCGGTGGCGGCAGCCAACTGTTAGGCATAAGAGAAGTTGCTTCTCTCATTCTTGACAAGCAGGTTCGTCTTGGTCGTCCCCGCAACATCGGTAATATTTTGGACATTTCCAACTATCCGGTTTTGCAATATCCGTCATTCTCGACTGTAATCGGACTATTGCTTTTTGTGCTCAATTACACCGAACGCAAGCCGACCAAAGTAATATCCAAACCTCTCAACACCGAGGGTGGACGTTTTACCAAAATAATGAATTGGTTAAAGCAAAATTTTTAATTTTGGTAACTAAACCTTAAACACTTTTTCATATTATAACATCAATTGTTATCACTTTTATAACCGTGGAGTAAATCTATGCCAGTTAAATTAGCTGTTCCGGAAACCAATATGATTACCTTAAAACCCCGTATTTCCGTAATCGGTGTCGGCGGTGGCGGTGGAAATGCCGTAAACAATATGATTGTTAAAAAACTTGAGGGTGTTGACTTTATTGTTGCCAATACCGATGCTCAAGCATTAGAAAATTCAAAGTGCGATCGCCGAATCCAACTTGGCATTCAAACCACTCATGGTCTTGGTGCCGGTGCCTGCCCCGAAATCGGACGTGCAGCCGCTGAAGAGGCTCAAGCCGAAATTGAAAAAGAGCTTGAAGGCGCCAATATGGTATTTATTACTGCCGGCATGGGCGGCGGTACCGGTTCCGGCGCTGCACCGGTTGTAGCCCGCATTGCCAAACAAAAAGGTATTTTGACTATCGGCGTAATCACCAAACCTTTTGAGTTTGAGGGCAAGAAACGTTCGCAAATTGCCGAAAAGGCCGTAGAAGAATTTATTTCCGCGGTTGATAGCATTATCATCATCCCCAACCAAAACCTTTTCCGCGTTGCCGATAAAAACACAACCTTGGCCGATGCCTTCGTTTTGGCTGACAATGTTTTATATTCCGGCGTTCGTTCTATTACTGACTTGATGATGATGCCCGGTCTTATCAACCTTGATTTTGCTGACATCAAAAGCATTATGCAGGACAAAGGCAAAGCCATTATGGGTACCGGTGAAGCCGAGGGCGAGGGACGTGCTTTACAGGCTGCCGAACAAGCCTTGTCGAATCCACTGCTTGACAACAGCAACATGACCGGCGCTAAAGGTGTTCTTATCAACATTACCGGTGGTAATGACCTTACGTTGTTTGAAATTGACGAAGCTGCCAACCGTATTAAAGAAGAAGTTGACGAAGATGCCAACATCATTTTCGGTTCAAGTTTTGACGATTCTCTCAATGGTAAAATCAGAGTTTCTATTGTTGCAACCGGTATTGATAATGCTCGCGTTGCAAAACCCAAACCGGCAGCTCCTATCCAAACCGACTATTTGGCTGAGAGTTATTCTTCTGATAAAACTACCATTAACACACCTAATGAAGAACTCGACTCCAACTTAGCCAAATTTGCTGCCAACATAACCCCGGAGAGCATTGCCGAAGAAGAGCCTGAGACACAAACTTCGAATCCGGAAGAGACCAATCAAGAACCGGCCGCGGAGACCACAACTGAAGAAATTCAAACTCCGATTACCGTAATTGATGATTTGGCCGACAACGCCGAATCAAACAATAATGAAAATTCTTCAGTTATTACCGATATTCCGCAGGCATCTTCATTGTTCAGTGCCGTAATCAACAAAACCGAGCGCAATGATGTCGATTCGCAACTTGAAAGCGCGCTATCTGCTCAAAACAACAGCTTCTCTTCCAAGAATGCACCGAAATTCACCGAAGAAGAACCTGAACTATTTGCCAACAATCCGCAAGTTTTCAACGCTGCTCCCAAAGTTGATGAAAACGAAAAACTGATTGTCAACGAAACCGAGGAATATACTCCTACTTTGATTGAGCGTTTTACCGGCTTTTCGATTGCCAAACGCAACCTCAAGAAAAAAATGGAACAGGAACGTCATTACCAAGAGCCGATAACACCGGCAATGGCAGGCAATGACGACGATGATCGTAACAATCTCGACATTCCGGCATTTTTAAGACGCAAATAGTTTATAAAACCAAACAAAAAAAGCCGTTCGTGAGAACGGCTTTTTTATTGTTCATAAGCACTAATCTTCAAACTTATAAAGTTCTTCAACCGAAACTTTCTTTTCGTTTACTGTTGCTTTGCTCAAAACATGGTCAATCAATTTTTCTTCCATAACCGGAGCTTTCAAAGCTTCAACAGCTTGAGCATTTTTCATATAATAATCCAAAACAACTTTTTCCTGTCCCGGATATTTTTTAGCCTCATTCATAATTGCGGCATTCAAATCCTCAGGTGTCAACTTAATTTTAGCGGCTTCACCGGCTTCTGAAAGCAACAATCCGAGTTTAACACGACGAGTCGCAATCTTTTTATATTCTTCCATCAACTTCTTTTCAGGAGTATTTTTCTCATGCTCATCAAGCTGATTATGTTTTTTGGCGTGTTCATACTGTTCGGAAATTGCCTTAAACTCAACATCAACCATACCGGCAGGAACATCAAAGTTATAAGCATTATCCAACTCATCCAAAAGCTGACGTTTTAACTTCAGCTTTGAGGCATGTTCATAATCTTCGGCAATACGTTTTCTGATATTTTCTTTCAGCGATGCCAAATCTTTTTCGCCTACCGACTTAGCAAATTCGTCATTAACCTCAATTTCCTTCGGTTGGCGAATAGCCTTCACCTCAACTGCAAACACGGCATCTTTGCCGGCTAAATTTTTAGCATGGTAGTTTTCAGGAAATTTAACTTTAACATCAACCTTATCTCCGGCTTTAACACCTATCAGCTGATCTTCAAAACCCGGAATAAATGCGCCTGATCCAAGCTCGAGAGGATATCTCTCACCTTTTCCGCCTTGGAATTCTTCACCGTCAACTTTACCGACAAAGTCGATAACAACGCTGTCACCTTTTTGGGCAGCATATGCTGCATCTTCAACCTTTACGGTTTCTCTGCGGGAATGAACGATGTAGTCCAACGCTTTTTTAATTTCGCTTTCCGGCACGTCGGCAGTAAGCTTTTCAACTTTAATTTTTGAAAAATCGCCAATCTTAATTTCCGGCATCAATTCTGCGGTCATTTCAAATTCAATATCTTTTCCGTCTTCAAATTTATTGATTTTGACATTCGGCTGCATTGCCAAACGAAGCTTGTTTTCCTTAATAACATTATTGACCGTTTCCCCGACCAACTCATCCAAAGCCTCGCCCAGAACCGACGCGCGATACTTTTGTTTCAACATATCTTTTGGCGCTTTTCCCGGTCTGAAACCCGGAATCTTGGTTGTTTTGGCAATATGCTCTAATTTAGCGTCAACTTTCTTTTCAAATTCTTCATTTTCAATGGTTACAGTATATTTTTTTTGCAAACCTTCGGCTTTTAATTCTTTAGTTTTCATCTTTTTTATTCTCTTTCCTGTTGAAACACAAAGATTGGTGCGGGCGAAGGGACTTGAACCCCCATGACTTGCGCCATCAGATCCTAAGTCTGACGTGTCTACCAGTTTCACCACGCCCGCAACAAATGTACAGGCATAGTACCCATTTTTTGATATAAATCAAGCCCTAAAAATAAAAAAGTGGATTAAAGACTAAGGTTTTACCTTGCCAAAATTCAATAAATATGCTTTTATCCGCTTAAATTTTTGCAACAAACATAATTTGAGTTTTAAAATGGCCGATAAAATCAATCCTCGCAAGACTTTTGCGATTATTTCACACCCCGATGCCGGTAAAACTACTTTGACCGAAAAATTGCTGTTGTTCGGAGGTGCCATTCAACAAGCCGGTGCCGTAAAGGCCCGCGGAGAAAACCGCCATGCCCGTTCCGACTGGATGAAGGTTGAGCAGGAACGCGGTATTTCTGTTGCTTCATCGGTAATGAATTTTGAGTATAAAGATATTACTTTCAACCTGCTTGATACCCCTGGTCACGAAGACTTTTCCGAAGATACATACCGTGTGCTGACTGCTGTCGATTCGGCTGTTATGGTTATAGACTCCGCCAAAGGTATTGAAACCCAAACCAAAAAGTTGTTTGAAGTCTGCCGCTTGCGTAACGTACCGATTATTACCTTTATCAATAAACTCGACCGAGAAGGTCGCGACCCTTTCGAGTTGCTTGATGACATTGAAAAAACACTTGCTTTAGACGTTACCCCGGCCAGCTGGCCAATCGGTATGGGCAAAGATTTTCTCGGCTGCTATGACTTAATCAACGATCAACTCATCTTAATGAACAAGACCGGCGACAAATCACAAATTAATGCCACAATCGAAACCTGCAAAGGATTAGACGACGAAAAACTTGATAAGTTACTTCCTCAATACGCCGTCGCCAAATTGCGTGAAGATGTTGAAATGGTACGCGAACTCTGCCCCGCTTTTGACAAACAGGCTTACCTTGACGGTGCTCTGACCCCCGTATTTTTCGGCTCCGCAATCAACAATTTTGGTGTTAAAGAAGTTTTGGAAGGCCTGCACGAACTGGCTCCCCAACCGTTACCGCGCCCGGCAGTAGAACGTTCTGTCAGCCCTGATGAGTCAAAAGTTACCGGCTTTGTTTTCAAAATTCAAGCCAATATGGACCCCAAACACCGTGACCGCATTGCCTTTATGCGCATTTGTTCCGGGCATTTCAAACGCGGTATGACCTTAACTCAGGTTCGTGACGGCAAACCGCTTAAAGTAGCCACTCCCGTAATGTTTTTGGCTCAAGAGCGCGAACTTGCTGAAGACGCCTTTGCCGGCGATATTATTGGTATTCCAAACCACGGTCAGCTCCGTATCGGCGACAGCCTGACCGAAGGTGAAAAACTGCATTTTACCGGTATTCCGAGTTTTGCGCCGGAATTATTGAAATCCGTACGTTCTCTTGATCCGTTAAAATCAAAACATTTGGGCGATGCCTTAAAACAAATTGCCGAAGAAGGCGGAGCCAGCATTTTCAAACCCATTATCGGTTCTGAATGGATTGTCGGCGTTGTCGGCGTTTTGCAGTTTGAAGTCATGGCCGACCGTATCAAAAACGAGTTCGGTCTGCCGGTGATGTTTGAACCCACACAATACTACACCGCTCGTTGGGTAAGCTGTGATGACAAAACTGTTTGGAAAAAGTTTTCTGACACCAACCAAATGAATCTTGCACTTGACAATAACGGACAAGATGTCTTTTTGGCGCGTAACGCTTGGCATTTGAACAAAATCAAAGAAGATTTTCCTAAACTGGTATTGAGCAAAACCCGCGAACAAACTTTTTAGTTACCTGTTCCAAGGACGATAACCGATATAATCACGCACGGATTTAATTTTGTTACCGTAAATACTGACACCTATTTCTTTACCAAAGTCAATATCAGACAAATCGGGTTCGGCAATATCTTCCTTATCGACATTGGAAGATGCAAATTTTTCCATCCAATTTTGCTTCATCCATTTATTACCGCCTTCAAACACCTGCAGCTTGCCGCTACTGTTTTTAACCGCAACGGCTTTTCCACCATCTCCGGCAACAACATCAGGCACTTTCACAAAACACAAGCTTAAAAATCCACAGATTATGGCGATCCACCCCAAATGACGCCATCTACTATGCCACAAACACAGCCACAATCCGCCCGATATAATTATCAATAATCCCCATAATGGGAAAGAATACACTTCAGCCACAGCATGCGGTTGGGCTGATACCCAAGCTGTCAAATCATTTATCCACCCGATTCCCCAACCTGCAACTTTTAAGGGCAACCACGACAACCCTAAAGGTATTGTCAGCAAAACTAATAAAATTGCCGGCATAATCACAAAACCGATTATCGGACCGGCTATGCAATTGGTAATGCTCGTATATAGCGCCACACGGTTAAAATGGTAGATAATCAACGGCAATGTTGCCAAACTTGCCACTAAATCGGCAATTATAATTCCGACAAAATATGTTAACATTCCCCGCAAAAATTTTCTGACCAACCCGATATGTTCTCCCGCCAAAAAACTTTCTGCTCTTTTTCCGAAACGCTCATAAAAAGCTACCAACCCCACTACCGCGGCAAATGAAAGCTGAAAACTTATATTAACCAACATCTGCGGCGAAATTACCAATATAATCATTGCCGCAATCGCTAACACTCTCATGGATATTGCTTGTCTTTCGAACAACACCGCCAACAATACCACAAAAGTCATAATATAAGCTCTTTGTGTCGGTACAGCCGCACCTGAAATACACAGGTATATTGTGCTTATTAACAACGCCAGAATTGCCGCCGTCTTTTTAGAATTATATCTCAAAGATAGAGCCGGTATAAAAGCCATCACTAATCTTACAAAAAAGAACATCAACCCAGCTAACATACTCATATGCAATCCTGATATTGACAAGAAATGCGCCAAACCGGAATCTCTATACTCTTCAATTTGCTTCTGCGTCATAAGTTCTCTGTTGCCGGTAATAATTGCGGCCGCCACCGATGCTTCTTCCGCAGGTAATTTTTCGGCAATCATTTCGCTGGCTTTACGTCGCCATCTATCAACTGTCCTTGTCCAAAAACTCAAATTTTGAGAGCATTCTATTTCAAAAACTCCGCTGGCGACATATCCGCCGCCATTAATCCCTTCAAAGAAAAGCCTACGGTCCGGCTGATATCCTCCTACCAAATTGGCTTTCATAACCGGAGCGACCTCTGCCACCAGTTCAACACACTTCCCCACTTCAAGTGTTTTGTTTTTTGATAAAATTGTCAGACGATATTTACCTTTAATTTCCTCGCCGTTCAAATTTTCCATATTGCTCAACACAATTCTCGGACGACCGCGATAATTGGTATCTTTTTTCTCTATTTGCCCGCGTAAATAATAATTTCCCTCCGTTACTTCCGGCATTTTAGGCTTAAGATATACCGTCTTAAGCTGAATATCCGTAAATCCGGCCAACATAATCGCGACAACCGCCAACACCCGCAATAACGCCGGATAATACCTGAACAAATACGCTACAATTATTGTTGCTTCTATCAACCCCAGCGTTATCCATAACGACGGCTCAAACGGCAAAGCAAAATAAACTCCGATTCCAACACCGAACAGCACCGGAACCCAAGCAAACAACTGCTCTCTTTCAGCATTTAATATTTTTTCAATTTTGCGCATTATGTTTCTTTATAACAATACTTAATTTAAGTCTTATACCAAAATAAAAAAAGTGCCAAACTTTTTTGTTTGGCACTCACAGAGCTTTGTTTTGTTAGAGTAGGTTCTCAAGCTTTTTGGCTGCTGCATCGATATCGGTTAAATCAATAACGATCACATTTATCACCGTCGGCTGGAAGTACCCCAAAAACTCATTGCAGGTCAGAATCGTAGGAGCACAACGACTTCCCTTGGCATCAGGATAACCAGCCTGTACATAGATACCTTCCGGATCATAAACTGACTGATAATCCTCGACAAGAGAGCTAACCTCGGCTTCCTCCGATCCCATAAACAATTTGGGACTAAACTCCTTTAGCTCCTTTAATAACTGTTTGATTTTCATAAAATAAATAGTTTAACAATAATCATTGAATATCGATAGTCTACATTTTTTAGACTGCTTGTCAATTTTATTTTTGTTGAAAAAAACGCCTGATAAATCTATATTAGAGCAAAGGAGAAAAAATATGAAAATAGCAGTAATTCTTTCCGGATGCGGTATGATGGACGGCAGTGAAATCCACGAAGCTGTCTGCACTTTGCTCAATCTTGATAAACACGGGATTGAATATCAATGCTTTGCCCCTGACATTCAACAAGCAAAAGTTATAAATCACCTCAGCCGCCAAACCCAAAATTCATCACGCAATATCTTGGAAGAGGCTGCTCGTATTGCCCGCGGCAACATAAAAGACCTGAAAGACTTTCATACCATTGATTTTGACGGCGTTATTTTCCCGGGCGGAAGCGGTGCCGTAGCCAATCTTACTGAAGACGGACGAGTTTTACCGGCAGTCGCTCAAATTATTACCGACTGTTTTGAAAGCAAAATGCCAATCGGCGCTATTTGCATTGCTCCTACATTGATCGCCCAGGTTCTGGGACATAACGGTATTACAATTACAATCGGAAACGACGCCAGAGTTGCTGCCGCCATTGAGCAGACCGGCGCACATCACCAAAATTGTTCTGCCGATGACGTTATAATTGACAAACAAAACCTGATTGCTACTACTCCCGCCTATATGTTGGCAAAGAGTATAAAAGAAGTTGATACCGGAGTAAGCAAACTGGTGCAGGCAATTGCCAAACTAGGACGCTAACACGCCTTTAATCAAAACTTGCAACTTGCGTAATTTGCCGATTTCTGGTTTCGGAGAAATTATCTCCCAACCACGGTTGGCCATAATATCAAAATATTTTTTATATATATCCAATATCAAGCGCAACGGACGACTGGTAGATTTATCAAGCTTTTCAAGCACTTTATAGGCTTTTGCATAATTCTCTGATGCGATTCGTCCAAGTTCTTCCCGGGCAATAGCCAAATTTTTATCCACCAAAACCGTTTTCGGATCTGTTGAAGTGATATCTGCTTTATTCAAAAGTTCTTGCGGAATATAAAGTCGGTTATTATTGGCATCTTCCTTAATATTGCGCAAAATATTGGTTATTTGCAATGCCGTACCCATAGAGGTCGACAAGTCGTTGATTATTTTTTCATCAGTACAGCCGAATATCCTTAATGACAAACTGCCGGTCATACCGCCGACACCGCGACAGTATCCGGTCAGCTGTTTCATGGTGGGAGCTTGCAACGGCTTGTTTACATTCTTGGATATACTGGTCAACATATTCAAAAATTCATCTTTAGGCAGCTTGAAGCGCAGGCAGTTCTTATATATACGCCTGCCGATATCGGTTGCCGGAACTTTCTTCTCAAAAATATTATCAAGTTCCCGTCGCCAGCCGTTCATAATTTCTTGTTTTTCTTTGTCATCAAGCGAACTTTCAACCACATCTTCAAGATGTCGCACCCACGCAATCAGCGTATACAAAGCCTCACGCTTGGCCTTAGGCAACAAGCGCATACCTAAAAAAACCGCTGTACCGGTCTTGTTTCTTATGCTTTTATGAATATCATCCATATTAAAAACTCGTAAAATATAAGCGGAACTTATGCCATTTTTCACTCAAAAGCAACATTTTTTTTCATTGCTTCCGCCCATGGCAACACATCACGCAAAGCTCTCCTGCAATACTCTATTTTACGCTCAATTCCTTTAATCTTTCTTAATTTTCCGTTGGGAGTAATTTCTCCCCTTATATCCGAAAACATTCCGAAATTGATATTCATCGGCTGATAATTATCAATATTGGTACTGTCCTGCAGATGCCGCAACATTGCTCCAAAGGCTGTTGTCTCCGGAGGCAAGACCGGCTGATTTTCCAATATTTCTTCTGCCGCAAAATATCCCGCCAACAACCCCACGGCCGCACTCTCCACATATCCTTCGCAACCGGTTATTTGTCCGGCAAAACTGATATATGGTCGACTTTTCAGCCGCAAATAATTATCAAGTAAAATTGGACTTTTTATAAACGTATTTTTGTGAATACCGCCCAACCTTGCAAACTCCGCATTTTCCAACCCCGGAATAGTTCTGAAAATTTCTTGTTGCGCTCCATGCTTCATTTTGGTTTGAAAACCTACCATATTGCGCAGCGTATCTTCAAAATTGTCCTGCCTCAGTTGCACCACCGCAAAGGCATGTTCTCCTGTATGAGGATTGGTCAAACCCACCGGTTTCATCGGACCGTATAACAAAGTATCTTGCCCTCTTTCTGCCATTACCTCAATCGGCAGGCAACCATCAAAATAATTTGGTTTTTCAAAATCGTGAAATTCCACCTTATCAGCATTTAAGAGCTTTTCAACAAAGGCGTAATACTGCTCTTTAGTCAGCGGACAATTAATATAATCGCGGCTGTCGCCCTTATCATAGCGCGATTGATACCACGCCACATCCATATTAATGCTGTCTTTATAAACCACCGGTGCTATCGCATCATAAAAAGACAGTGATTGATGTCCGATTTCATCCAAAATTGCATCTGCCAGCTTCTCACTGGTCAAGGGACCGGTTGCAATAATCACTCTGCCCCAGCTTTCATCAGGCAATTTTTGCAACTCTTCGTTACAAAACTCAATATTCGGATTAGACTTTAGTTTTTGGGTAACATATTTTGCAAACTCATCCCTGTCAACAGCCAAAGCCCCTCCGGCCGGCACTTTACAGCAGTCAGCCGCCTCCATAATCAATGATCCGACCAAACGCATTTCCTGATGCATCAAACCTACGGCATTATGTTCCGCATCATCAGAACGCAATGAGTTTGAACATACAAGCTCCGCACAGTTTTCGTTTTTATGAGCCGCAGAAAATTTTTGCGGTTTCATTTCATGAACAACCACTTTTACTCCGCGCCGAGCCAACTGCCACGCCGCCTCGCTTCCCGCCAAACCGGCACCTATGATATGTACTCCGGACTGCTTCATCAACACCTCTTAAAAGTTAATGTTTAATCTATAAACACTTACCCACCAAAAGTAAATTACCATTTGTCATTTTATAAAAAAAAATATATCATTAGCCCGAAATGAAAAACTATTTTAAAACAACTGCCAAATTAGCGGCTCTGACGGTCGTTTTTATAGCCCTCGGCACAATGCCGACTTGGGCTGCCGGTGATATTGACACCATGCTTTTTGGTCCTGCCAAAAAAATTACCGCCAAAAAAAACAACCCCATGATTCCTAAAATCAGCAAAACCGACCCCCAGAAAAAAAACATCACCCCGAAAGTAAAAAGCGAAAATTCTTCCAAAACCACCGCAAAATCCTCCAAAAAAGAGGACAAATCGCTTACTGAAAAAATCAGACAGATAGAAGACGACATTGACGAAACACTTGAGGAAGAAGCCGATTCGTTATTAAAAGACACTTGGGTTGAAAAACTCAGTACCTCGCTTACCCCTAAAAATAATGAGGACACTGACCTTGAGATCGGAAGCCAAAGTGTATCTCTTGACAGTCTCACCCACGAAAAAAAGAACAACACTCGTTCCAACGCCGCTGTTTTTGACATTTCGGGTGTAATGCTACGTATGTCGCTCAACCAGGCAGAATCAGCCCTGCTCAAGCGCGGTTTTAAACCCGTCTCCCAAAAATACGAAATTCCCAACTTCATTAAATGGCGTTATGAAGAAAAATGCCGCAATACCGGCGTTATCGGCTACGAACGTCTTAACAGCTGTGTCGTAAAAGCCGCGAAAGAGAACAATTATCAATTTGTTCAAAGTTCCAAATATGTCAAAGACGACAGCAAAGAAGAAATTGAAATCTGGCTGACCAGTAATTTTACCAACAACAAGATTTACAAAATTACATATTCCACCAACATCGTCAGAGTTAATCAGGGCAGCAGCCAAAAATCAAAATATTTACATAATATCAAAACCTATGAATTTTGGCGGCGCATAAATCAAAAATATGGCGTTCCTGACAACAAAACCGAAGTTTTATGGGGCATGGGCAACAACAAACCTTATTTGAAAGCTTATACCGGGAAATTACTGCTTGAGGACCCGATGTTGCGTGAACTTGATTATACCAGAATGTCGCGCGAAGATATCAAATTTATGAACACTAACTTATACAATTTTTAACATGAAATCACAATTTAACATTACCGAATTAGTTTGTACCCGCATCAGCCACGATTTAATCGGCAATATCGGGGCTTTTGCCAATGCGGTTGAGCTTATGGAAGATGATGATTCCGAGTTTTTGTCCGAAATAAAATCAACTTTAAAATTCAGTTCAACCGTTCTGACATCTCGCCTCAAATTTTTCCGCGCCGCATTCGGATTAAGCAACTCCAATCTTGATGGTGTTGATATGGTTGTAAAAACTTGTGTTGATTATATAAAAACTCTCAATCCCAACTATCCGATAGAATTACACCTCACCCCTCAAGAAGGGCAGAGAGAACTCAACCGAGCATTGATGCTCGCCGTTATGGTTACTGCCGATACCATAATTAAGGGCGGAACAATAGATATATCTTCATCTAATCAGCAAATTATTGCCAAAGTTTCAAGTCCTGCCCCGCTTTCTCAAAGCAAAATTCAAGATTTACAAACTATCTTGGCGGACCGTTTGCCCGAAAATTTATCACAATATGCGCCCTTTTTCTGCTTGCGTGAAATGGGCGCACGTATTAGTATCAATGCCGACAACGGGTTGACAATGACTATCTCTTAACAAGGAACTACGATGGCTACAAACTTCAACAAAACCGAACTTAATACTATTTATAGCACAATTCGTCAAATTCTATACTTTGTAGCTATATTTGCATTTGTACTTCTGGTTAACGTAATGGCCAAACACTACAAAACAGCTACATTTGAAGAGCACGGCATCATTGAAAATATGCAAATCTCATTCTTGTTGTCGGCAGGCATCGTCTTTTTTGTTAATACGTTTCACGACAAACAAATGCGAGCCATCAGCTATATACTGGCATCGCTATGTTTCTTCGCCACCTGTCGAGAGTTGGACAGTTTTTTTGATAAGCTAATTCCAGTAATTAGTTGGAAATTTGGTTTTTTCTTCCCATTATTTGCAGGTATTTATGCTTTTCTAACATTTAACAATACTCTCAAATCAGCTTTGCAGTTTTTGGCATCTCCGTCATTTCTAATGATGTGTTGTGCCGCCATTATTATTCTGCCGATCGCTCAATGTATTGGGCATAGGCCTTTAATTATCGCCACAATTGGTAATATCGATATACTCCCACTCATCAAACAACTGTTTGAAGAGTGCTGTGAGCTTATCGGATATTTTGTATTTTTATTGTCTTCAATAGAATACAATATCAATTTCCATAAAAAATAACTCTTGTCATATTTGTTTTTTTAGGTTAAAAGGGTTTCCAGATTCACGGTCCCATCGTCTAGTGGCCTAGGACATCGCCCTCTCACGGCGGTAACGCGAGTTCGAGTCTCGCTGGGATCACCATTAAAAAAAGCGACTAAATGTCGCTTTTTTTAATGGTGATGCGTAGCGAAGTTAGCATTGTGAGCCGTGCAAACGAGCGAAACAATGCTTACGCAGCAAGTGACCGAAGCGTAGTTGGTGAGCGTCCTTACGCGAACCTTACGAAGCTAGACCTCCTTATAAAAAAAAGCGACTAAATGTCGCTTTTTTCTTTAACCTTTACTGGCAATTTCGTCCCACGTCGACAGACCTATCTTTCCCCAGTCTACCGGAATATTGTCAACCGCCTTCAATTCAACGTAGTAACTGTCTTTAATATTATCCAAAAGTGTCTCCACCACAATCACTTCGGAAGCATGCCGCAATTTTTCACGCACCTCGGGATGAATATAGTCCAAAATTATCTTTTGCTCATTATTGCGTACAAAAATAGCATGATCTTTGCCGTCGTAGATTATCTGCGGAGACGACGGGGTATCCGACTTTGCACTTATAAAAATATAAAGCTCGCCATCGTCCCCTTCTGCAACAACGAATTTTTTTTCAGTCACATATTCGTTCATTTAAACGTCCTATCGGCTCTGAGATTTGGTTAGCACCGAGTTCAATACCACTTTTTTGGGAGAAACACCATACCTTCTGGCCGGATATGACTTAAGATTAAAAGCTTTAAGCACAGCAAGATCACTATCTTTAACTTTTTTAGCCAAACTTCCGCTTGCAAAATATTTAAGTGTTTCCATTGAACGAATCTCCATAGTTATTGTTTCATTGACATAAGGTTATATCTTGGTTTTGTATATGTCAATCACCAGTTTACAAGCTGTTCAAGAAATACATTCACAAAATCGGCTCGCCGATTCTGATAGTCTAAATAATATGCATGTTCCCAAACATCTATTGTTAACAGCGGCTTAAGTCCGTGAGCAATCGGGGTATCGGCATTTGCGGTCTTCATAACCTCAAGTTTTCCGCCGTTATCGACCAACCACGCCCAACCGCTACCGAACTGCCCGACTGCGGCAGCCTTAAAAGCCTCTTTAAATTCGGCAACCGAACCAAAATCTTTTTCCAGGCGTTGCTTTAGCTCTGCTTTCGGCTCACCTCCGCCGCCTTTGCGCATTGATTTCCAAAAAAACTCATGATTCCACGCCTGCGCCGCATTATTAAATATGGCTGTATATTTTGATTCTCCGGCAGTTTTTTTAATAATTTCCTCAAGCGGCATTTTTTCAAATTCCGTTCCTGCCGCCAGTTTATTCAAATTATCAACGTAGGTTTTATAGTGTTTGCCATAATGATAATCAAAGGCCTGCTCCGACATATAGGGTTCCAAATCTTTTTTATCATATGGAAGTTCAACCATTTCAAAAGCCATTTTTCCCTCCGTTTTCTGCTATATTTCATATCTTACAAAAAAAGTTGTTAATAATTATTAACAACCCCTAAAAAAAGTTAACAATTATAAAAATCGTCTGTATGATGATGACATAGATATATTTCTTGAGGAGGATTTTGCAATGCGTGTTTTGTTGGTCGAGGACGATTACGCCGTATCTCAAAGCATTGAAACCATGCTCAAAAAAGAAGGCATGATTATCGATACCACAGATCTCGGTGAAGATGGACTTGAAATTGGAAAACTGTACGACTATGACATTATTATTCTTGACCTTATGCTCCCTGATATCAATGGTTATGAAGTGTTGAAGCGTTTACGCTCCGCCAAAATCAAAACCCCGGTACTTATTCTTTCCGGTCTTACCGGTCCCGACAAAAAGGTTAAAGGCCTCGGGTTCGGTGCCGACGACTATTTAACCAAACCGTTTGACCGTGCTGAACTTTTGGCTCGTATTCATGCCATTGTCCGCCGTTCAAAAGGACATTCAAACTCAATTATTCGCACCGGCGATGTTGAAGTCAATCTTGACACCCAAACCGTCAGCATCAAAGGCGAAAATATGCACCTGACCGGCAAAGAATACGGTATTATGGAATTGTTATCGCTTCGCAAAGGTTCAACCTTAAACAAAGACCAGTTCTTAAACCACCTTTACGGCGGCATTGACGAACCGGAGCTTAAAATCATTGACGTATTCATTTGTAAATTACGTAAAAAACTTGAAAAAGCTTCCGGCGGCAAAAATTACATTGAGACCGTATGGGGTCGAGGTTATGTCTTGAGAGATCCGGACGAAAACAAATAATAAAAAAGGCAACCCGAAGGTTGCCTTTTTTATTACCTCGAAATATTACGCCCTTCCTGTTTTGGGGCAGATTTCGTTTACATCAAACTTAAACTCATCAATCGCCCTTTGCCACTTGTCATCATCAGGCGTTTTAAACAATAGTTCCGGCGTTGCTTCCGAAACCAACCAATAGTTATTGATAATTTCATTTTCCAACTGTTGTGAATCCCAGCTGCTGTAACCCAAAGCAATCAAATTAAATATCGGGCCTTTTCCGAATGCAATATCATTAAGCACCGCAATTGAAGAAGAAACCGCAAATTTATTATCAATTTCTATTGTCCCTTCTTTTTTATAGTCCAAGCTGTGCAGAACAAAACCTCTGATTTGTTCCAGCGGTCCGCCTTTATGCAAAATCAACGGCGCTACCGGCGCAATATTCCCGATATTAAACTGGCTGACCAAATCCGAAAAATAAAATTCCTTAATTTGACGATTCACAATAAAACCCATTGCCCCGTTTTGACTATGGGCGCACAAATAAACAACAGATTTTTCAAACCTCTCGTCGTCAAGTCCTGGCATTGCCACCAGACATTTGCCGACCAAATAATTTCCATCCATATCTATCGCGCTATACTATTTATTAAACTCTGAATTATATAATAGCATAAATTCAAATATTTTTAAACCACAAAAAATGATGAAAAAACTTACATTTTTTATATTTTTCTATTTTTTGTTTATCGGCATTTGTCACGCCACGGATGCCCAAGATATTATACGCGCGTATTCCGTAGAAAACGCTGATGATAACTTTGGCTACACCATAAACCAAATGTTACAAACCGCCAAATTTTTTGATGAAAAATATCCTGATAACAAAATAAATGAGGATATGGTCGAAGACATCCAGACCTTTTTTCCTGAGATGACTCAACAACAAGCCCTTGATTTTCAGCACAACATTCGCGAGTGGCTAAGCTTTTACCGCTATGTTAAGGGCATATACGACGAATATAAACAAAAATTACTCACCCCTGAAGAACCACCGCTCATTGTTGATGATGACCAATATTATGATCCCTCCCGTGAAACCGATTATATTCAACAAGACAACAACGTTGTCATTTTTACCGATATAAAAACCATTGTTCCTTACAGCGGCAATCTCAAAGATATTGAATCCGCCAATGCCAAAATGATTCGTGATGACAGTTCTGCCGACCGCAAAGGTGATTTTGACGATCTCAAATATATTGTCGCACGCACCGACTTATTTCAACTTCCTTTTTATGACGTATTATACCACAGCCCTCTTACCGGTCGGAAAGGCATTGGTTCTTGGCAAAAAAAAGATGACGTCCGCGCCCGCGTTATAACCATTCAAACCGGGATTCGCGATGTCAACAACATCCTCGGGGTTATAAATGTTTTACTGCCCAAAAACAAATTTATCATCGCCAACGACGGTCGTTACCGCAAACCTTTCGTGTCATTTGAACGCTCCGATAATTTACATAATTGGAATTTGTCTTACCCTATTCCCTTACGTTTGAATGATGAACATTATACTGATTGGACCGTATATGCCAACGAGCTTGCCATTCCCGTAACTTTTGAGGTTCAAGATTACAAACAGCCTCTTGTGTTACGGGCAGACATTACTTTGTATATCTGCGATTCTAATTTTTATTGCCAAAGTGAAAAATTTACTCCCAAACTGACTCTTAAACCGGAATACCCCCGCAAAAGCGCTGTCAGCACGTTTGTCGAACAGCAACACTATCATATTCCCCTTGAAACCCACAAAAAACTGACTGTTAACAGTGTCAAAATTCGCAACTTACCTGAAGTCGGAGATTTTATTGAGGCCAAATTAACTGCTAAAACCAAAATTTCATCACTATCCGTTTTTATTGACAGTTCCGACGGCATTGTTTTTCAAGCTCCGCGCACTACAATTGACGGCAAAAACATTACGGTGCGATTTTTGCCGGAAGATTTAAATATCCCGCTCTCGGAAAAGGCCTTTGAAATTAGTGCTAACCTAAACAATCACTTTTTTATACGGCAGGCTGTTCTTCCAAAAGTTGACAACCATACCGATGTTTATAATCCTCAGTCTTTGATATATATCTTAATTATGGCATTTATAAACGGTTTACTCCTTTATCTGTCTCCGTTTATATTTTTAATCCTCGGAATTAAAATAATGTCTTTTAACGAATATGGTGCGCGCCGTCCCCAAAACATTCGTTTCAACTGCCGATATACAATCATCGGGATTTTGTTATCAACAATCACATTATGCGCCGGACTTGCTGCCTTAAAATATTATAAAATTCCGATAGTTTGGGGAACACAACTCAATAACATTTGTTTTGTTGTTACGATGGTTTACGTTTTAATCCCGTTAATTTGGTATTTCAATAAATCTCAAAGCACCAATTTTCTTAAATTCAAAAAACGTATCAGTGATACCACATACTCAAAAATTAAATACCTCATAACCGGTATAATGATTGTTTTAATGGTTTCAATCACCAATATTCCTCTTCTGTCCAATCACCTAAGCTACGCTTTTGCCGGCAACACATTTGAACTGACTTCAATTCTCTTATGTACGGCACTCGGTTTAGCAACACCGTTTTTAATTATGAACTTCTTTCCTCAGCTCATAATTTTTGTTCCCACGCCGGGAACCTGGCTTAATTTACTCAAAAGAATTGTCAATTATGCTTTCTGTATTGCTTTTATATCACTCATATCCGTAGTTGCCGTACAAACGTCAATATCTTATGCCGCACGCTTGACGCTCTATGTGGCTCTGGCATTTTTCTTCTTATGGATTGATTCAATCAACCGCGGTCTTCCCTATTCTGAGGTTGATCCCGATGTCCGCCACAAAGCTCGCTTGTTAATTTCGTGCTTTTTAACCTCGCTGGCAATTATAATATTCGTTGTTTCGCTACTTGATGGACTAAAGACCAACCAGCATTATCACCAAAAAGCCGATACCTTACTCAGCGATTTTAACAGTCACGAAATATCTGACTTTGTCAAAAAAGGACATACTGTCCTGCTCAATGTCGGAGCGGATTGGTGTTTGACCTGCCGTTACAACAACCTTAAATTGTCATCAAAAACTTTGACCGAACTATTTGATAAATATAATGTAAGACTTATCAATACCGGCTTAAACAAAGATATCCAAGATTTAATGAAAAAATACCACCGCACCGGACTTCCGTTCAACATTATATACAGTCCGTTAGCTCCTGACGGTTTTGTCTTGCCCCAAATTATAAATGAAGATGAGATTAAAAACCTTATTTCTAATTTTACTCTCAACCCGCCAGAGTCTTAATCGCCTCTCTGGCCAAAGTATCAACTCGTTCGTTTTCCGGATGTCCGTTGTGTCCTTTTACCCACACCCAACGAATTTCATGCTCTCCGAGCAACCCATCAAGTTCCTGCCATAAATCAACATTTTTAACTGCAGTTCTTTTATTTGCTGTTTTCCAACCGTTTTGCTTCCAATTCGGCAACCACTCATTCACTCCGTCCATAACATACTTACTGTCAGTATAAAGAGTAATGTTGCACGAAAATTTCAACGCCTTCAGCGCATTAATCACTGCCGTCAGTTCCATACGGTTATTGGTTGTTTCTTTCTCGGCACCTGACAATTCTTTTTCAACATCACGGCACCGCAAAAGAGCGCCCCACCCCCCGTTTCCGGGATTTCCTGAACAAGCTCCGTCCGTAAATATTTCCACTCTCTGCATATTATATGTCTCCGACCACAAACTCACCGAAGAACTCATTCAGCAACACTTGAGTATCGACCTCCGCATCTTCACGCATTGCTTTGGCCACAAACGAACGCAGACGATTTTTCGGAGCATAAATTCTAAAATTCTTTGGTGCCGTACCATCAGCTCCGACTACACCGTCCATCAAAAAATCTTCCTCTACATACGGGCTCAAAATTATTTCCACTGTCGCAAACTTAACCGAACTTCTGGGTGGCACCCTCAACTCCGGACGGGTAATAATGTTCAGCTGCCCTTCAACTCCGGCAATTGTATCCATCTGATTATAATTCAAAAATCTTACTTTGTTATAATTACCGCCGTCAGATGTTGTATTGCATGACAAATACAGTTCTCTGGCAATAACATTACTTTCATTGTTTCCGCGGATAACAAAGCTGATTTTCATATATTTATCCGGCGGACAATCAATACTTGACGGATACAAAATATCGGCTTCGCTGTTTTCCAAAACTTCCAACTTTTTATCCGTAATCAAAAGATCAATATCTGCCTGCGGACGCCGTCCGAACATTCCCGCCAACACCGAATACGGAGCCGGCACATTATTTGACCCCGATCTGATATAAAAGGTATTGCCGATAGTTGTCATCAGCGGAGCCAATTCACTCTTTGGAATATATGTTGCTACAAATCCCGCTCCGTTTTCATCAACGCTGATGATATGATTACGCACCTTGTTATGGCTGGGAATAGTGCAACCCGAGATAGCGTTTTCCAACCAACTCAAAAAACGATGTACATTTTGTACTTTAACCTTTGCCCTTGCCACATCACCGATTTCCACATTGCGCGAGCATTCAACGCCCCAAACCACAACACCGCCTTCCGAGTTACCGAAACCCGATATACACTTTGCCAAATTACGCCTATCGTCTTTGTGCAACGAATTGCCGTTTTTACCCAAAGAATCAGCCTGCTTAAAATCCAAAAACAACTCTTCGCTCTGCGAGTTTATAATAAACTCATCAATAGCTTCTTCGCCAAAATATATCAATTTTTGAAAAATATCTTCTGCGCGTGACATTCGCTGTCTCCTGTTTATTTCAATTTTTCACAAACGGCATCATATTCTATATGCCCGGCAATATTGCCGACCAAGGCATAAGTCGGTTTGCTTGTAAATACTTTCTGCGCGGTTTCAAGTATATCTTCTGCCGTTACCGCCTCAATTTTTGCTACTTGTTCATCAACCGGCACATACCGCCCGAACAACAAGTGCTGACGAGCCAATTTTTCAGCCACTGCTGAAGAATTTTCCAAAGCCATCAGCATTCCTGCTTTCAATTGTGATTTTGCTCTTGTCAACTCGTCCGTGCTTACTTTAACATCTGTTATTTTTTTAATCTCATCAATCATTACCGGCATCATCTGATTGATTTGTTCTTTATCCGTTGCCGCCGAAATACCTGTAAATCCGGACTTGGTATAATAATTAGGAAAACAATAAACCGAATATACCAATCCGCGCTTTTCTCTTATTTCCTTAAACAAACGCGACGACATACCCCCGCCCAAAATTGATGTCATCAGGGCTTGCGGATAATATTCATCGTCGTGATAACTGAAACCGTTAAAACCTAAGATAATCTGCGCCTGTTCATTATCGCGTTTTTCAGCAAAATATCCGCCGCAATATTTTTGCTTATCCGCCTTAAAAGATGTTTTTTCCGCAACACCGCCAAGACGTTTTTCAACCATTTTCACAAAATCATTGTGCTTGATATTGCCCACTGCACAAATCACCATATTATCGGCAGCATAATTACTTTTCATATACCCGCGCAGTTCTTTTGCCCCAAAGCTTCTGACCAACTCCGGCGTTCCCAAAATCGGCCGTCCCATCGCCTGACCGGCAAAAGCCTTCGCTTGCATATAATCAAAAATAATATCGCTCGGATCATCTGCAGTCTGTTTAATCTCCTGCACAACCACCTCACGCTCTTTAGTCAGTTCTTCTTCCAAAAAAGAAGGACAAGTCATCATCTCAGCCAACACATCCATAGCCAGTTCGGCATCATTCTTAAGCATTTTGGCATAAAAAGCCGTAAACTCACGCGAGGTATAAGCATTACTTTGTCCGCCGACATTTTCGATTGCTTCCGAGATTTCAATTGCCGAACGGCTTTTTGTGCCTTTAAAAACCGTATGCTCCACAAAATGCGAAATACCGTTCAACTCCGCCGGCTCATAAGCCGAACCGGTATTAACCCAAATTCCCAATGACACGGTTTCATATTGCGGATAGTAAAAACTTGCCACTCTCAAACCGTTTTTAAGTCTTGTCATTTCCGGCAACATTTATTCTTCCTCTTTATCACTTTCTCTTACAATATCGGCACCGACACTGCGCAGTTTTTCTTCCAGTTTTTCATAGCCTCGATCAAGGTGATAAATACGATTGACCACAGTTTCACCCTCGGCAATCAACCCCGCCAACACCAACGCAAACGAAGCGCGCAGATCAGTCGCCATCACCGGCGCACCGTACAACTTATCAACTCCGCGCACAATTGCCGAAGCATGTCCATGCACATTGATGTTTGCGCCCATACGCAATAACTCCGGCACATGCATAAACCGATTCTCAAAAATCGTTTCCGTAACCATCGATGCTCCGCGTGCCGTCAACATCAAGGTCAAAAACTGTGCTTGCAAATCAGTCGGAAACCCCGGATAGTAATCAGTCATCAAATCTTGTCCGGTCAGTTCGCAACCCTCGGCATCAACCACGATTGAGTGCTCTCTTTCCTCAACATTAACACCGGCCTGACGCAAGATTTTAATCGGGGTTTGCAAAGTTTCCGCCTGAGCATTAATCAACTCAATACAACCGCGGGTAATTGCTGCCGCCACGGCATAAGATCCGGCTTCAATTCTGTCGGCAATAATTTTATGAGTCGTACCATGCAGACGTTCGACACCTTCAACTTCAAGAATCGAGGTTCCGATACCGCTGATTTTTGCCCCCATAGCATTGAGCATATTTGCCAAATCCCCGATTTCCGGTTCTCTCGCGGCATTTTCAATGACAGTTTTACCTTCTGCTAATACTGCAGCCATCAAAATATTGCAGGTTGCACCGACCGAGGCAATCTTAAACACCAAATTTGCCCCTTTTAAGCGTCCATCGACTTTGGCAATCACATAACCGTTTTTAATTTCGATTGTTGCCCCCATCTGCTCCAACGCTGACAAATGAATATCCATCGGGCGTGCACCGATCGCACATCCGCCCGGCAAAGATAGCTCAACATATCCCTGCCTTGCCAGCAAAGGCCCCAACACATAGTATGAAGCTCGCATTTTGCGCACATAGTCATAGGGAGCGACCAAGCTTTCAAATTTCGGCGTATGATAAGTGTAGCTCTTGCAGGCATTGCCATCAACAATCTCATCATGGCTTTCTATTTTAGTGCCTAGTTGTTCCAACAGAGCATTCATTGACTTAATATCTGACAATAGTGGCATATTGGTAAGAGTAACCGCCTCATCGGTCAAAAGTGATGCGCAAATCAACGGCAAAGCCGCATTTTTAGCCCCGCTGATATAAATTTTTCCTTTTAATTTCTTTCCGCCTTTAATTCTAAGCCTGTCCATTTCGGCTTTGCTCCTTTTTAGCTTTTAGTTCATCGAGTTCTTTTTGTTGTTTTTTGCGCTTTTCAAGGTTGCGCTGCAACATCTTTGCCTCACGTTCAAAACGCTCTTCAGCGCGAGATTTCTTTTTTTTTGCCATATTCCATGCCTTTTGTTATATGTTGCAGTATAACAGCCACAAACAACACGAATCAAGCATAAAAACAAGACATAAACAGCAAAAACTGCGATTCTGATGCAATTTATGAAAAAATTTATAATTTTGCAAAATTATACTTGATTTTTACATTTTATATCGGTATGTTCTCTACCAGTTATTATGCCGCTATAGCTCAGTGGTAGAGCACGTCATTGGTAATGACGGGGTCGTAAGTCCGATTCTTACTAGCGGCACCATTAAAAAGCCTCCCTCATGGAGGCTTTCTATTCCTCTCCTCCACAATAATTCACACATCACAAAAAAGACTTTAAAAGCCAAGACATATCTTCTATTCTAGGTACATAAAAGCAAATACTGAACTACTGAAACATGACTGAATTCAATACGATATGATTGACAAAAGAAAAGTAAGAAAGCGTATAAGACACGCGATTCTTTTATTTACATGTTACCCTATACAACTGATAGGCGCTCTCGTTTTTTGTCTTCCCCTGCGTTTGATGCCGTTAGACTGGGTGTCGGCCATCGGAGGGTGGATAGGACGACATCTCGGACCTCACATGCGTGTTTCGTGGGTTGCCCGCTATAATCTGATGAAAGCATTCCCTGAAAAAACTCCTGCCGAAATTGATGAAATTGTTGTAAATATGTGGGACAATTTAATGCGTACCTTCGTAGAATATCCGCATTCGCGTTGGCTATGCTCACACTATGACGAACGTATTGAGTTCGTCAATTTTGAACGAGTTGAAACCTTGCGTGATGACGGCAAGGGCGGCATATTCTTTACCGCACATATCGGCAACTGGGAAATAGCCTCCATGTTAAGTGTAAAATCAGGAATGCCATTGCACCGCATCTACAGACAAGCCAATAATCCTTATGTAGAATGGATATTTCGTTATTTTCGCCTCGGGGTTAAAGGTGTATTGGTGCCAAAAGGTACCGGTGGTTTTCGTCAGATTGTTGATTTAATGCGCAAGAACGGACATCTTGCTATGTTAATAGACCAAAAAATGAATGAGGGGATTTGGGCTAACTTTTTTGGATATCGCGTCAAAACCACACCATCTTTGGCTTCACTGGTTTTAAAACACGACTATCCCGCAATACCCGTTCGCTCTCAGCGTTTAAAAGGAGCTTATTATCGTGTAACTTTTGAACCACCTTTGCAGATAGAAAAAACCGGTGACCACCAAAAAGATATTCTCCGTTTTATGGAAAAAGCCAATAAAATCATGGAAAATTGGATTCGAGAAGATCCGGCACAATGGCTGTGGGTTCATAAACGTTGGCCTGATTCTAAAAAGATGTGGGTACAACTGTACAAACAACGCCGTTTGTGGAAAAAAGGAATTAAGCCCGAAGACGTTTTTCAGGCAGCAATCAAAGACCGCCGAGAATAAGCAAATTTACCTTTTAGTTCAATCAAAAAACTTCATTAAACAACCAATAAATCTTATAACGGTTGAACTTCCAACCATTCTTCTTATGCATTGCAATTGATACTTTATTGTCTTCCAATATTTGTAAAAAAATCGGTTCCTTTTTTATTTTAAGTAGTTCTTCCTCAATTCTTGTCGCATAACCTTGCCGCCTGTATTTCGGTCTTGTATATAACGGGCCGATACTTCCATCAATATGTATTCCTATATACGACACGATTTTACCCTTCTCCCTGCTTACAAACAGCTCGTTATTTTTATATATCGCCGTAATATATTTAATCGTTGATCCGCTTGTTTTTGCAATCCAGCTTATTTCTTTTTGAAGAGGACTTTCTAGATTCGCTTTTCCACTTGAAGCGGCATGGTAACACTGTAAGCATATTTGATGATATTTAAACTTCTTTATCGCATAAAAATAATCAAAAACCTCTTTGTTTGAGGTTTCCAATCTCTCTATTCCTAATTTTTTGATCTTATCAAGAATAGTATCGGCAGAGCCTTCAGCAATATATGTATTTGCTTTTTTGTTATATACTATTAATGTTTCGTCATCTTCATAAATGATTTTATTAGATGCCTTCAATGTTGCCTTAATATGAGGCATATTTCTTGCATTAAATTTACGCATAAGATCCCTTCTAATTGTCAACCGAAAATAGTTTATAAAACAATCTTCTCTCTTTCAACAATCTTTTGTTGACTTCAAAAAACTTTCTTTTTCCTCCGATACTACTCGCTTTGGACAAAAACTTGACAATAAACTTTTTTTTTGTTACAATGCCTCACCAATCGGAGAAAACGGCAATGACTCAATATATTCTACCAAACATTGATGAAGTAATCTTCGCCATAAGCGAAGAACCTCTCGGCATGGGAGAAGAAGCCAAGGTATATAAAATCCATACCAACCCTATGTACACCGTACGTGTAAGCAACGATGCTCCTGGCCTTCAAGAACTTTCTGAGAGAATATTTACTGAAAGATTCACTCCGCAAAAAGATATCTTTGCCGGTCGTAATTACGCTCAACCCGTTGCCTATATGGGTGTTGATCCCCATGACAAGAACAATGCCATGGTTACCATCAACCTCTACGCACCCGGCATTTCAATGGAAATCCATAAACCCGGACGAAAAATGCCTGAAAGTGATGAAGCTTTAATGAAAACCCTGGCATGGTCAAAAGCTGTCGTTAATATGCCCGATTCGGCAATTGATAAACTTTATGATGATCTGCATTTTCTGTCTTCTCGTGAATATTCAATTGATGTTGGAAACGGAGGATTATTTACCAACACCGGAAACATTTTATATTCTGCTAACGACAAAGGATTCAGAATCATCGACATACAGCCGTTTATTCGCGAACGTGTCGGCATCCGTACTGACCACACAAAAGGTTTCAACACCCCATTATATTTGACACGCGGACTTATACCCGGAGCTTACGGATACGCCGAAGAACACTCAAAATATCCGGCTTTGATTGAATATAGAACCGAAATCATCGATAAAATAATCCGTGGTGCTCAACGTAACCACCTCAACGATTTAGGAGGATATTTGCGAGGCGATATGAAAGCCCTTGCCAGATATTGGGACGTACAGCTCACTAAACTGAAAATACCTGAAAACTACAAAGAAGCGTTTATCAATGATGTCAGTTCAATTCAACAAGAGCACCGTTATCGCTTATACCGAAGCTACACGCCTCTTGTCAGAGTTGCCGGACGCAGTATGAACTCATAGTTACAACACATCAATCCAATAATAACATTCGCCGTCTGATATTTTTTCTAACACGCCGCCATTGCCCTCACAGACTTTTCTTGAGGGCTGATTGTGTTCTTCTATTGTAATCAGAACTCTATCAATACCTTTCTCTTTTGCCTTTTTCAAAACCTCTGCCAATAAAATCTTACCATATCCGTGAGCACGGCATGACGGACGTATCCCGTAACCGATATGTCCTCCGCGTTTTAACAAAGCTTCACACAAAAAATGCCGCAAGTTTGCTCTACCTACCGGAACATCATCAATATACAACAAATAACAAGTATCTGGCACATAGCCTTCACGTAAACATTCTCCC
Organism: uncultured Azospirillum sp.; assembly: GCA_947301965.1. Taxonomy (GTDB): domain Bacteria; phylum Pseudomonadota; class Alphaproteobacteria; order RF32; family CAG-239; genus JAFUYI01. The sequence goes on from CAMYUM010000007.1 coordinate 49,492, forward strand.
CTACTATTAGCAACTTTGATTTTGCAGAAATCTTGAAACTCTTCAAAACTCAAGCCACTTGCCGGATTATTTAAGCCATTTTCATTAGCCGGCATTTCCTGAAACATTTCATAAACAGCCTTATCTTCTCGTTCTTTCAACGGACGTAACAATATTTTCATTTTCTATGCTCCCAAACAAACCAGACCACCGCAACAAATGCCGCAACTGTTCCGGCAATTATCGACCACTCCAAAGGCAACCTGAAACCGATTTTGTCATACATAATATATGTAACACAAACCACCGTCATGAAACCTGCCGGCACCAAAGTCATCAAATATTTTTTGCCCTTATTGTACAAATAAAAACTCGCCATCCATAGTGTTATTGTTGCTAAACACTGGTTTGCCCATCCGAAATACGTCCAAATTGTGGTCAAATCAAAAAAGCTCATTGCAATACCGCCCGACAGCACCAATACACTGATTATCATTCGTTTTACAAATGACTTTTTGCCCTTTGCCCAATAATCACCTATTGTCAGCCTTGCAGATCTGAACGCCGTATCACCAGAAGTTATTGACAACAGCACCACTGCCAAAACTGCTAGCATACCGCCGACATGACCGAGATAGCCTCTTGCCACGTCCGAAACTACTCCTCCCGGACCGCTTGCCTCAATAACATTATTCAGGGCTGCACTTCCTTGATAAAAAGCCATACCCAACGTTGCCCAAACCAAAGCCACAATGCCTTCGGTAATCATTGCACCATAAAAAATCGGACGCCCATATTTTTCGTTTGCCAAACAGCGAGCCATCAACGGAGATTGAGTTGCATGAAAGCCGCTTAAAGCCCCACAGGCAATAGTTACAAACATCAACGGAAAAATCGGCAACCCCTTAGGGTGCAAATTATCTAACGTCAAATTCGGATAAAAATCATTTCCGCTTGCGAATAAAACCACCAGCAATGCCAATGTAACCCCCAACAGCAGCAAGGCAAACAGCGGATAAAACCTGCCGATAATTTTATCAATCGGCAACAATGTCGCCAAGAAATAATATCCGAAAATCGCTACAATCCACCACAAAAAATCAGCCCCTGACATATCTGCCAACATTCGTGCCGGACTCATTGCAAACACCGCACCCAAGAGCAACAGAAAAAACACCATAAACACTAAAAACAGTGATTTGATTTTGGAACCCATATACTTTTCTACCAACGGAACCAAAGATTTTCCGTCTTCTCTGAGCGAAATCATGCCCGCCATATAGTCATGCACACCACCGGCAAATATAGAGCCCAAAACAATCCATAACAAGGCAACCGGTCCGTATAATGCCCCTAATATTGCTCCGAACACCGGCCCCAATCCGGCAATATTCAAAAACTGAATCAAAAACACACGCCAGGTCGGGAGCACCATATAATCGACATTATCACACTTTGAAACCGCCGGAGTTACACGTTTTTCATCTGTGGCAAAAACTTTTTCAACCACTCGCCCATATACAGCATAACCTAAAATCAATGCTACCACTGCGGTCATAAATATTATCATCTCAAATCTCCGAAAAATCAGAACTCGTAAACAATTAAAACACCTTTACATTTTTTTTCAAGATACGTTTTCATAAAAAAAATCCGCCGAGCAACTAACTCTGCGGATTTTCTAAAATCAAATCTTGGCAATCACTTATCCATTCCGAATGTTTTAATCAGTTTTGCCTTAAATACATTACCGCTGACATCACAATTATAAGCCAAATTACCTTCACTCATTCTTAAATACTCCAACTTTTCAAAATGATTCATTTCACGAAACTTTTTGCGACACCAACTTGCATATACCTTTTTTTGTTCATCCGATATATTCTCAAATATCTCTTTTTCTTTAGGTTGCACATATTTCCAAAAATCATATCCGTTTATATTAAAAAATTTTTTCATCAACGCATTGTGCCTATCCCAGTTTTCCTGAACCGCACCATATGATGCATCTTTCAAATAAGATATTGTACGATTTTGGTTATTCTTACGATAAATTTCAAATTTATCTTCCATCCACCCCTTAAACACTCCTTCTGCAATAATCTTTTGTTCTTTAGGGGTAATAGTCGACAAAGTTGGAGTAATTACACCCGCCTTAATAGAGTCGGTATAATATCTGAAACGCCCCGTAATATATGATAAATCACGGTTGTGTTTCAAATAGTTCTCTCGTTGAGCCACACATTGGGCAATATTCGCCGAAACCTCATCCAGACAACACTCCGCAAACTTAATGGAATAGCTGTTCCAATCGTGCATCCCAAACGTATTATTCAAATAGTGTTGGAATTCATGAGCTTTGGTGCAATTATGACTATCATTATAAATATCAAATATTTTTTGCAGTTTAGGATTATCACCCACAAACTCCCTTAATAACAACAAATCATACGAATACTTGCCCATTGACGGCAGATTGGGCAAACTATCCAAAACACCAACTTTATAAATAAAATTGCTTTTGGTTTTTTCACGAAATTCTTTACCGCTATATCTGACATATACAGTATCAATCTTTTCTTTAAGTTTGACATGTTTGTAATGCCCATGTAATGCGTTTTCTCGGTGACGTGAATCACAAAGACTGTCAACATTGTGAGGTTTTCCGTCTTTGTCAATAAAGTACCATCCGGCATCACCCATCTGTAACCCGCTGTAAAAGTCTTGAATTGACATCTTGTCTTTATTAACGGTAACCTTGGTCCTGTTAAACTCAGGAGCATTTTCTGTAGCAACATGGCGCAAAAGAGCATACCCAGAAACACCCAACAACAATGTTCCGCAATAAATCCCCACTTTTCTTATACTTTTGCGCATATTTTATCTCCCCACAAATAATGTACGATTATACTATATTTTATAAGCTTTTCCAAGTATAAAATACAACATTTTTAAGCAAGAGTTAGCAACGCAAAATCTCCGCCGATTATAATCGACGGAGATTTTATTTTAGAATAGGAAACCTTTTATGGTGCCGGTTAAGTGACTTGAACACTCGACCCACGCATTACGAATGCGCCAGAGGAAGACCAAACCGACTAAATGTCTGTTTGGTCGACGACGGGCGAAGTATTGTTAATTTGCGACGCCGGCAACCGCCGGCAGAGCAAATGTTACAATACAAGTGACCGAAGCGCGATAGATATAAATCTTAACACTTACAAGCAAGAGCATAGCAACGCAAAATCTCCGCCGATTGTTATCGACGGAGATTTTATTTTAGAATAGGAAACTTTTTATGGTGCCGGTTAAGTGACTTGAACACTCGACCCACGCATTACGAATGCGTTGCTCTACCAACTGAGCTAAACCGGCATTTTTTACAAAGCCTCAACCACTTTAATAAAATGGTTGCCGCGCTCCATAAAATTTTTATAAAACCCAAAACTCGGGCTCGTCGGCGTAAACAAAACCGTCCCGCCACCATTTTTTTGCAACAAATCATAAGCGATTGCAACAGCTTTTTCCAAACTATCCCCCTCTATCAAGGAGATATCCCCGCGCTTTACTTGCTCACGTAAAGCTTTCATTATTTTCGGACCTGTTTGATACAGCGTAATCACCGCCCTGACTTTATGATTTTTTTCAACACAATGCGCATATTCCGAATAGTCCTGCTGGTTATCCTGCCCACCGGAAATAAGCACCAAATTACCCTCAAAACTATTAACTGCCCCGATTGCCGCTTCAGGAGCCGTCGATATGCTGTCATTAATAAACAACACTCCGTTTTTGAAAGCCACTTTTTGCAATCGATGCGGCAGAGGTTCAAACTCTTTCAAAGCCTCGGCCGCTGCTTTGACATCAAGCCCCAAAGATGCAACAATGCTGAACACTCCCGCCAAATTGTCCAGATTATGGGTACCGCTCAACTTCAAATCGTCAAGGCTCACTACATTCTTGTCTTTATAAAATAAACAACGATCTTTGGCGTAAAATCCGCTTTCAACATCATAAAATCTGCGCCGGGCTGCAAATTCTTCCGTATAATCGACCAACTGCTTATTTTGAGCATTAACCCAAAAGCAATCATCTCCTTTTTGGTTTGCAATCATATGAACTTTATCACGGCAATAATTTTCATGCCCGTTATGCCATTCGCTATGAACATAAAACAAATTGGTAAACATACCGATATGCGGCGAAACTGTCAAATCAGAAGCCTGATAACTCGAAATTTCGGCAACCAAAAAATCATAATCATCATCTATCAGCTCGATCAACGGGCGCCCGATATTACCGCCCAAACCGACTTTAAAGCCTAACTTTGTCAACATAAACGCCAGAGCGCTGACACTGGTGCTTTTTCCTTTTGAGCCGCTTATGGCAATAATTTTACAATTTGAATGATTATCACGAATTTCATTAAGACATAAATCCGTAACCGTCGTAACTTTTGAGCGATATTTTGTAATTTCCGGCTTATATATGCTGACTCCGGGCGAGCGGATAATAACGTCGGCCTTATCACAACCTTCTGCCACACGCTGTTCACAATACAAATCGCATCCGGCAAAACCCTCGGGTTTATCACAAAGCGTATCATTAATTAAAATAAAATCTTGGGTAACATCGTGAGATTTCAGATAATTTAAAATATCCTTACCTTCCGCTCCCAGTCCCCAAACAGCTATTTTTTTACCCAACAAATCGCTTATTTTCATTTTTTGTTTTCCGATTTGCTCTTTTTCAAGCCCTTATCATTTTCATTACCTGCAAGCTCATCATTTGCCTGATGCACGACCACCTGGTTAAACGGAATTTCAATACCCTCTTCATTGAAGCGACGATTAATTTCGTATCTCAACTCGCTCGGTATACTCCATCCATCCCAAATATTACTGCTATATCCACGTAAATCAAAATTCAAACTGCTTTCACCAAAATCTTGGAACAACACATATGGCTCCGGTTTGCGCGCAACTTTACGATTCGCTGCTGCACACTCCAGCAATATTTGTTTTACTTTCTCCACATCGGAACCATAAGCGACCCCAACTGAAACATTAAACCGTGTCCAATTATTGCCATGTGTCATATTGGTAACGGAATTAGAAAGCAATGTTGCATTTGGAATTATAACACTTGCACGAGAAAATGTTTCTATTTCGGTTGAACGGATATTAATTTGCTTAATTCTTCCCTCTTCACCATCAATTTTAACCCAGTCTCCTACCTTAAATGGACGTTCAAACAAAAGAATAATTCCCGACATAAAGTTGTTTACTATGTTCTGCAATCCGAAACCGATACCGACTGACAAAGCACCAGCAACCAAGGCGAGGTTACTGAGGTCGCCTCCCATCACCAAAATTGCCAAGACTACAGATATTACAACACCGATAAAACCGAACCCAGATAATAGCGAATGTTTAATTCCATCATCTATTTCAACATGCGATAGAATGTTATCTTGCAACTTATTCCGCAAAATTTTGAAAATCTTCAATGAACAGAAGAACACTACAATACCGAGAATAATCAAGAACAGTGAAATTTTAACACCGCCAACCTTAAAACCGAAAAACAACTTCTTAACGCTTTGCAGCAATATATCAGTTGAAACTCCCCACAGCGTCAGAACCGCCAACAAACCGATAGTCATAAAAATCGGATTGATTGTTACATGCAGCCAAAAATCAATTTTTTCCAACAACGCCTTTTTAGCTCTGAACTTATTACCCCAAAAGCTGAACAGTAACAATCTTCTTATCAATTCAAATACAGCTTTACGTAGTACTAACAAAATAACAACTACTAAAACCGAAAACAGAAAACGGTTAACAATAAAACTTGATAATCTCGGATATCCGAATAACGAAACACAAATAACCATAACCGCTGCTAGTCCGGTCAAAAAGATCATTCTTAAAGCACGTCTGTTCCGAGCATCAATTGTTGCAACTGTTTCTTCATCATCATCTTCCTTGGCCTCGGCAATAACATCATCCCAGAAAAACATTTTAACAACCCAAACCGTGCACAACGATTTTACCGCAATCGACATTACCGAAATATAATATATCAATTCCAGAGAAGAATTTGCCTCACTTGCAATATGTTGCAACATTGCACATATACCGATAACAAAAAAGCTAAAGTAAAAAGCTTTAGTCAGACGTTTTGCTTTTTCGGTTTCCATTGCAATCAAACGCCATTTCGGATTATACGGAGCAAATACCACCCTGATCGCCGCATTTGATAGGAAAATATAAAGAGAATAGTATAAAGCACTAACCAAAACCACACCGAAAAAACCTACCGTCAATATTTTAGTGTGTACTGCCCATACCAAAAAACCGCCCAACATAACCGCCGGAATCACTCCGTAAGCACAGGCCACAAACATAGCTGCAATCACTTTAGTAAAATATGGCGGAATTCCCGTAATATTGTGGCGTTTATATCCCAAATGACGAATAATCATTAATCGCAAAAAAATACCGAATGACAACGCGATTGCAATCAAGATCAACACCGGTATAACATTGGCTTTGACCTTTCCTCTTTCTTCTGACGACAGATCCCCATACCAAGTCAACGGCGATTTCAAAATATTAAAGCCTAAATTCACAAATTCGGCTGTCGCACGCAAAAAATTACTGGGATAAATTATCGGCTCCTGGTAATAAAGCAGATTACCAATCAACGCCTGTTTGCGCACGCTTGAAATCATCGTCGTCAACTCTTCGGCCCGATTTATCAATATGTCTACTTCTGCAATTTTACCTTTTTGAAAAATCAGCTCCTCATTATATTCCTTACGCTTTTCCGCAATAACCGGTAACTCTTCTTCCCCTTCTTTCGGCATCTCACCCAAAGATTCTATTCTTTTATTAATACTCTTTAAATCAGCATCTAGCTGTTTGTGTGCCTCTTGTAACTGACTTGTTGCGGTTCCCAAATAAGACACATATTTACTTATTACCCTCGCATCAACATTACCCGTTTTCAAAGCATCTTCAACATTAGCGAGCTCTCTGCCTATACTGGCATAATCAATCATTGACGAAACAGAACTGACCACAAAAGTGCGTGCATCGACTTCTTGAGATGTCTTTTCGACAACAACATCATCGGCTCTCGCTGATACTGTCGCAAGCATCAGCATTGCAATCATGATATAAGCCAGCTTCTTCATTTTGCAGTCTCCCTTCATCTAACTACTTTGCCCAAAGACGAGCAATTTTATACGCATTTCCGGCAACACCAAAACGCAGATTATCAGCCACACACCAAAAACTAAACCCGTTTTCAACTGAAACATCTTGGCGCAGGCGACTTACATAAACTTCTGTTTCACCCTGCACATCATTTAATGTCACATATCCGCCGGAAACTTTTTTATCAAAAACTATCACATCTTTTGTCTGTTTCATCATTGATGCTATTTCATCAACATCGACATCTTTTTCACACTCAACATTAACATACGCGGCACTGCCGACAAACGCCGGAATAAACGCACAATTGGCATGAACCTTAACATTGCTGTTCAACACTTTTTTAACTTCGGCATTAATACTCCACTCATATTTAGTTTCATCGCCGATAAATTCTTCAACCTGCGGAATGGCATTAAAAGCTATTTGTTTGCCGAAAACTTTTTGATCATCGACCAAGCTTTCATTCATAAAAATTTTTCTTGTTTGCGAAAACAGCTCGTCCATTCCTTCTTTGCCGTAAACTGATGTTGAATTATAGGTTGAAACAACCAACCTCTTAATCTTACACTTTTTATCCACTTCAACCAACGGCAATAAAATCTGTGCAACTGTTGCCGACGGCACACTGACCAAATTGCGTTTGGCATTTTTAATTTCCGCCTCATTAACTCCGGCCACAATCATCGGCACATCGGTATCGCTAAAAAAGCATCCGCTGCAATCAATTACCTTTGCTCCCTTATCAAGTGCCTTATGAACAAAACGTTTGGATATTTCTTCCGTTGTTGCAAAAATTGCCACATCGATTCCCGAAAAGTCAAAACTATCAAGATTTAATACATCTATATCCTCTTCTTCACCAAAAGAGGCCTGGCTGCCCAATACCGCACGCGGCTCCAATGCCACAACATCTGACAGACGATATCCTCCGTCTGCCAAAAAATTTAAGACCTCACGCCCGATACTTCCCTCTGCTCCGACAACCGCAATTTTTGCCATTTTTCACCTCACAAATACTATATCTCGTATTTACTTATAAAATCAAATCTTATTACACTTTTATTCCAATTCTGCCAAACGTTGCGCCTGATCCTCTGCCAACAGAGCATCAATAATCTCACCCAGAGCATCACCTGAAACCACTTCGTCAAGCTTATACAAGGTCAAATTAATTCTATGGTCTGTAACACGCCCTTGCGGGTAGTTATAAGTGCGAATTCTCTCCGAGCGATCACCGCTTCCGACTTGCAGCTTTCTTCTTTCCGAATATGCGCTGTCAATAGAAGTTTTTTGTTGGTCATATAATTTTGCACGCAACTGACGCATGGCCTGCTCTTTGTTTTTGAATTGCGAACGTCCGTCCTGACATTGTACCACCGTCCCGGTCGGAATATGAGTAATACGAACTGCCGATTCCGTTTTATTAATATGCTGTCCGCCGGCACCCGAAGCACGATAAACATCGATTCGTAAATCCGCCGGATTAATCTCAAAATCAACTTCCTCAATTTCAGGCAAAACCGCCACCGTCGCTGCCGACGTATGAACACGCCCTTGCGATTCCGTTACCGGCACACGTTGCACACGATGCGCCCCCGATTCAAATTTCAATTTAGAAAACACATCTTTTCCGCTAATACTTGCCGAGGCTTCTTTATATCCGCCAAGCCCGTTTTCATTGGCATCAAGCACCTCAAATTTCCATCCTTGCAAAGTTGCATAGCGGCGATACATTTCAAACAATACTGCCGCAAACAAAGCAGCTTCATCACCGCCTGTACCGGCACGCACTTCCAAGATTGCGTTTTTCTCATCTTCGGCATCTTTAGGCAACAGCAAAACCTTAATTTGTTTTTCGAGTTCCGGCAATTTTTCTTTTAGCTCAAAAAACTCTGCTTCAGCCATTTCTTTCATTTCTTTATCAAGGCTGTCGTCTTGCATCATGGCTTCCGCATCATGCATATTTTCTTCAGCTTTTTTATAAACTTTTATCGCATCAACCACCGGCGACAGTTCAGCCAATTCTTTATTCATCTTCACCATATCATCAGCCGACAACCCCGGCTCCGATAATAAAGCCGAAATTTCATCATAACGGTTTACAACATTGGCCAGATTTTCTGCAAAACTCATTATTTCAGCTCCTCTGACAGATTTTTCAAAGACACGTTTTTTTGTTCACCGTTATCAAGATTTTTAATCACAACCTCACCTTTTGCCAATTCGTCAGAACCGACAATCACAGCTACACGTGCATTGATTTTATTCGCTTTAATCATGCGTTTTTTCATATTGCCGCTATATCCCTGTTCAACCTTCAGGCCGGATAAACGTAGTTTTTGCGCAATCTCCAATGCTTCATCATTCACATCTTCTCCCACCGGAATAATTGCTATCGGACGTTCATTTTCAATCGGCTTATCCAACAGCATCGCCAATCTCTCAACACCGCAAGCCCAACCGATACCGGCAACATCACCGCCGCCCATTTGAGCGACCAAACCGTCATATCTTCCGCCGGCCAAAACTGTGCCTTGTGCGCCCAGTTTATCCGTAACCAATTCAAAAACTGTATGTGAATAATAATCTAAACCGCGAACCAATCGATTATTTACACGGTACTTAATTCCCAGTTTATCCAGTCCCTCAAGAACTTTCTTAAAAAACTCCTTTGACTTATCATTCAAACTGTCACCATACAGCGGAGCATTTTCCACTACTGCTTTATCACATTCTTCTTTTGAATCTAAAATACGCAAAGGATTGCGCTCCAAACGTGCCTTGCTGTCATCTGACAACTCGTCATAATGTCTGCGTAAATATTCAACCAACTTTGTCCTGTATGCATTGCGGCTTTCTTCATCACCCAACGAATTAACCTCAACCACGACCTGACCTTGCAAACCGAGTTTTTCCAAAAACTCATATGCCATTGCAATAACTTCTACATCAGCCTGCGGAACATCTGCTCCCAACAACTCGACACCAAATTGCGTAAACTGACGTTGCCGTCCTTTTTGCGGACGCTCATACCTGAACATCGGTCCTTGATAATACAGCTTCAACGGCAGATTTTGCTGCATTCCGTTTGAAACAAATGCACGTATTGCCCCCGCCGTTCCTTCCGGACGCAAAGTCAGACTTTCACCGCCGCGATCTTCAAAACAATACATTTCTTTCGTAACAATATCGCTGGTATCACCCAGATTGCGAGCAAACACTTCCGTAAACTCAAAAATCGGCGTTTCAATTTCCTCAAATCCGTATTTTTCTACTACGCTTTCCGCCATACGAGTAACTTGCTTGGTTCTTCTCTTGGCTTCGCCATACAAGTCATATGTACCTCTAACACTTTGCGTCTTCATTTCTTTCCCTTTCTAAAACAAAAATGAAAATAGCCCCGCATCAGGCTATTTTCATCCTGTTTCAACCACACCTAATGGTTAGCTTTTAACAAACCATCAACATCTATTTTCATTTTGCGGTCACGTCTTATTACCGGTGTAAGTTTTCCGTTGACATACACTTCAACACCGACGTGTTTTCCTGCCGACAAAAGCAAACCTCTTATTTTTGGCAGACGATAACTGCTGCCAGCTTTCATTACTTTGCTCAAATAAATCTTATTGGCATCTCTGACTTCAATCCAAACATCACCGCTGGTAATTTTGACCTCAACGCCTTCCTCTTCAGCATTTTTATTGCTGTTTTCTACATAACTTTCATCACTGACAATAATTTGTGATGAGGCTACGTCATCTTGAGGAACGATAATTGTAGGCAAATTTTTGCTTTCAGTTTCTGCTTTTTCATTATTTACCGCATCCTCAACCGATTTTTCTACAATGTTTTTTTGTTCTTCTTCGGTATTAAAATATTCAACTTTACCAAGATTGTTGTCGGATTTTTCTTCTTGTTCTACCTTTACGGTTTCGATTCCGGCATCTCCGCTAGAAGGACGCAACAAACTCCACAACCCCGCCAACAAAGCAATAATTACCAGTCCTGCAATCACATATACTTTGTTCGGCACACTTGCTTCCGTAGCTGTTTCTTCGGGCAAAAATGTTTGTATACTCTTAGGTTTTACATGAATTTCTTCGCGAAACAGCTGTGTAATTCTTGTGTGATTAAGCCCCAAAAACTTTGCATATGAGCTTACAAATCCGGCCGAATAAGGCATCTGTGGCAAAGCCTTATAATTTCCGCTTTCAATTGCCTCCATATACCCGGTACGGATACACAGTTTTTTGGCAACATCTTCCAACTCATAGCCTTTTTTCAGACGTTCCTTGCGCAAAATCACGCCAACTCTGTCGTCATCATCAGGCTCCGGCAGAGCTTTTCTGGTCGCGGCAATTTTTGCACTTGTAGAGTCGACTGTTTTACGCACTGCTCTGGTGCTCTTTTTTACAGTCTCTGTTTCTTTATCCTTTGTCACTGATTTTCCCCTGTTTTATAATATGGTTACATCATTATCACACATTCTAATAAATTTCAATACCATGATCATTGGCATATGAAATTAATTGTGAGCGCACCGAAGCCCGCGGAGATTTTAACAAACTCTGCATATAGTCAGTAACTTCGGCTGAATTAACACTTCTGACCATTCCCTTTACACGCCCGAACGCAGCCCCGTTGCACGACAAATTTCGATACCCCAATCCTATAAGAGCCATCGCTTCAATCGGATTCGAAGCCATTTCTCCGCAAACCGAACAATAAACGCCGTACTGTTGAGCTTTATCAACAATCATTTTCATTACTGACAAAAACGGGCGCGACAACACATCATATCGATCCAAAAGCTTGGGATTTCCTCTGTCACATGCAAACACAAACTGTGCCAAATCGTTTGTTCCTACCGACACAAAATCAGCCTGCGGCAAAATTTGGTCAAGTTCAAATAATACCGAAGGAACCTCAATCATAAGCCCGACATTAATTTTCTTCGGCACCGGCATTCCTCGTTTTTTTTCTTTTTCAAGTTCCAGCATCAGTGTTTCTTTGGCATCTATAAACTCCTCAAAATCAGAAATCATCGGGAACATCACATTCAACTCATGCCCAACTGCCGCTTGCAAAAATGCCCTGATTTGCTGACGCAATATAACTCGTCGATCCAACGTAATTCTGATTGATCTCCAGCCTATTGCCGGATTAGCCTCACCGCCGTAAGCCCAATATGGCAACAACTTATCTGAACCCACGTCAAGACTGCGGAATATAACCTTTTTATTTTTGCTTCTGTCAATCAGATCCTTATAATATGTCACTTGTCGTTTTACATCAGGCATTGTCTCCGATGCCATAAACGGAATCTCGGTTCTATACAGCCCCACCCCGTCACAATTGGTTGTTTCAATATAATCAAAATCCAACGGAAGCCCGACATTTAGATACAAGCCTATCCTTTGTTTGTCTTTTGTAACTGACGGCAAATTTTTTAAGGCCGCCCATTTTTTTGCCAGTTCAATACTTTCTAACGCTTTTTTACGAAAACCATCTGCCACCTGTTTTGACGGATTGATATATACCCAACCTTCGTTACCATCTACTGCCACGGTCTGTCCGTTATGAATTTCCGTAAATATACCTTTAATTTTTGACAACACAGGGATATTCAGCGTTTTTGCAACAATTGCCACGTGCATTGTCGGAGTACCATCCTCTAAAATCAAACCGCGGATTCGACTATAATCATAATCCATTAATTCTGCCGGACCCATGGTTTGCGCTACAATAATTATGTCTTTTGCATCAATCACTTTAGTCTTCTTGTTTTCACCCAATAAATATGACAACAACCTGTCCGACACATCACGCAGGTCGTGCAATCTTTCTCTCATATAAACATCGGAGCTTTGAGACAACCTGTTCCACATATCCTCATATGCCCGTTCTACTGCAGCCTCAGCCGACAACCCGTTGTTTATATTGCCGACAATTTTATTGTACCATCCCTTATCTTTGGCAAACATTTTATATGCGTCCAAAATATCGACATGCTCACCCAGGCCCAATTTTGTTGATGCAAATTTTGCTTCCAAATCCTCATTCATTTGCTGGTAGGCAACCTGCAAACGCAGCGATTCTTTATCTTTATCTTCGGCAAAAATATTGGTTACCGATTGACGACGCTTATGAACAACCGCAGTTCCGATTCCATATCCTTTGCTTAGGCTTACGCCTTTCATTCTGTCTCTGGTTGCCAACCCGCGTGATTTGTTCAGAGATTTTTTGTACTCCGACATTTCCGTTGATGACATAATTTCTGCCAAAAACATAGCAATTGTTTCCAGCAGTTCGACATCAACATCGCTATATTCCGTCTCTGCACAGTGATATATTCCCAGCACACCTACGGTCCGATTCCATTGCAAAATCGGTGCACCCATAAATGACTTATAATCTTTTCCGACCAGCTCCGAACTTGCCGCAAACTTCGGATACATCCACAAATTATTCAGCGCCAACGATCTTTTATCATTGGCAATTTCTCCTATTATTCCCTCGCCGAAACGCAGGCGTGTTTGTTTGTTTTTTGCTTTATCCAACCCATAGGTTGAAAATAAATCCAAATAATTTTTATCAACCACGGCATAACACACCGCCGCATCGGCCTGCATAGCCTCGGCAATTGTTTTCAAAATATTCGCAAGTTTTTGCGCCATATCTCCCGAACTTTCGGTAATCTGCCGCAGTTGTTTCAAAATTCCTAATGCTTGTTTTATCGCTGGTGATTGCATAAAATTGTCCAATTTTGCTAAATTTGTGTTGTGATTTTATTTATATTATCTATATTTATTCCCATAAATAGTAATATACAACACAAGGAGTAAATAAATGGCTAACAACTACCGACGTGGTGACAAAGACACTCGTCCCTGGGGAACGTGGGAAGTTTTGGACTGCGGAGAGACTTTTTGCGTCAAACGCATCAAGGTTATTCCCGGTGCCAAATTATCGTTGCAGCTGCACCATCACCGCGCCGAACATTGGATTATAGTCAAAGGCACCGCCCGAGTCACTCTTGGTGATGAAATCATTACCAAACACACTGACGAACATATTTTTATTCCGGTTGAAACCAAACACCGCATTGCCAACGAGACTAATCAAGATGTTGAGTTCATTGAAGTACAAGCCGGAGACAATCTTGATGAAAACGACATTGTCCGTCTTGAAGACATTTACGGACGTGCATAATTTAACAACGACATATACGGGGAAAAATAATGGACTTTTTAGATTTAGGTTTAAGTGAAAAAACCGTTCAAGCAATTAAAGAAAGTGGCATCGTCAACCCGACCACCGTTCAGATTGATGTCATTCCCGCCATTTTAGAAGGCAAAGACATTTTTACCATTGCTCCTGGCGGTTGCGGCAAAACAATCTCTTACGTCTTACCGCTGATTGATATTATCAGCCGCAATGATGGCACCAACATCTTGATTATGACTTCTGATGCCAAAAAATCTGTTTTTATCTCTGACACTTTAGCTCTGCTCAACCGTTTTCATGAAGAAACCGGTGATGACAATTCTGAAAATGAGGCCGATGTTATTATCGGTTCTCCTGATTTATTGCTTGAACTGGTGGATGAAAAGAGCATTGACCTTTCTAAAATCAATATCTTGGTAGTTGATGACATTAATCTGATAAAAAAGAATAAACAAATTGCCAATATGGAAAAAATTCTTGAAATGTTGCCGGCAGAAAAACAAAATATTGTTTACACCAACCGCCGCTCACGCGAAACTCAGGATATCTTAGACAAGATACTTAAATCTCCGCAGGAGATTAAAGTTGATAAGACTAAAGAAGATGAAGCCGAAGGTGCATCATCAACTCCAAAGTATGATCGCTCCGATGCAAAAATTGATAATGAAGCCGCTACCCTGGTTAAAAAATATAATACCTTCAATGGCCATACTCCAAACTTCTTATTGCACCAAGGCGTTTTGGCTTCTGATGATGAATAAAAAAAGCCTCTCATTTGAGAGGCTTTTTATTTTGTCATTGCGAGCGCCGACGGCGCGTGGCAATCTAGCTAATACTAGATATTCTTGGCTGGTGAGGCAAATAATAAGCTATAAGTGTGGCGAAAGCGCAGTGTACAAAAAACGTACATGAGCATTTTGCCATCACGCGGTAGTTGTATTAGTTGCCCACCGGACAAGAATATATTACCACGCGTAGTTCAGACCGGCACCCAGAGCAATCGCATCATAGCTTGAGCCAAAGGTGTAGTTCGCCCAGGCATAGGCAGATAAGGCATCGGTAAAGCCATAGCGTCCGCCAATCTCAATACGTCCCAATGTCTGGTCATGGTAAGTATCAGCCTTAGATAAGCCGGTAATAACAACGCTGTCATCTCCTGTGATAGTTTGGATTACACTCGGCTTGATATAAACTTTAGCATTATCAAACTGTTTTTCGAGTTTGGCGCCGAGTTCGGCTTCCAAATGTTTGATGTCTTCCCATTCATAATGTTTGCCGACATTGTCATCAGCATCATCAAAGTTGACTTGTGTATAGTACAAGCCGACACTCGGGTCTAAAGTCAGGCTGTTGGAGAGCGGAATAGTTCTTCCGATTTCAATACTCGCTCCAAACTCTACTCCGTCAGTATCAAATTTGGCAATATGGTCTTCGGTTTCAATTTCAGCTTCTTGGATACCACCATAAACTGTTGCAAATAACCAATTAAAGTTCTTGTCATAGCGATAATATAATCCGGCAAGATAACTGTTGATATCAATCT
>CAMYUM010000008.1 GCA_947301965.1 uncultured Azospirillum sp.
ACGGTCCCATCGTCTAATGGTTAGGACATCACCCTTTCACGGTGGTAATATGGGTTCGAATCCCGTTGGGATCACCAATACAAAAAGCCTCCCCTTGCGGGAGGTTTTTTGTATTATTGATATTAATGAAGCTGAAGATGCCGTCAGTTCGAAATTGAATTATCTGGCGATTTGTGCTCTTAAAAAGTATTGACAGAACCACGTACTCATGAAATAGTATAGTACTATATAGGTTAAACTACTGAAAAGGTGACATTATGAGTCAAAAAGATTTAGAATATTTGCAAAAAGTTGAGAATTCTAGTTTAGAAGATTTGACCTTAACGAAAGTTCACGTCGAAAAAGGTGGAAAGTATGGTTCGTGGGCGGGGTTTCATAATCAAAAAGGTTTGGGGTTCTGCTTTGAACTATGCTATTCTATGGGAGATGAATGGGATGATGGTGGTGATTATATATCTGTTTATAAACAAACAAGAATTGAGGCAAAATTAGGTCTTAAGGGAAAGAAACTTGATGTTCCTCATATATATGATACTCCCGAATATGAGGCACTTTATCCACTAATGGATAGATCA
Source organism: uncultured Azospirillum sp. (assembly GCA_947301965.1). Lineage (GTDB taxonomy): Bacteria > Pseudomonadota > Alphaproteobacteria > RF32 > CAG-239 > JAFUYI01. The sequence continues at coordinate 576 of CAMYUM010000008.1, forward strand.
AAAAAAATTATCGAAAAAGAGTACTCTAAAGTTTGTGGTGAGAGACGAAGAGAAGAAGAAAAGAAAAATAAAAAGAAACAATCCAAAGAAGTATCTTATATTAGAAGAGTTGCGGACCATACAAAATAATTTTCAATTTGCTTATGATTTTTAGCTGATAAACCGTAAACTGTCACCAATGCAAGCGGCGGGTCTTCAAAAGCCTGCTTTTTCTTTTATTTTCAAGCGCTTATGCTGGTTCAGAGGTTCGTTTTCAAAAGCAGCTTAATTGTATAAATTTACCATATGGGTGTTGCATTTATGGATTTCTTAAATAAAATAAACAACATACTTGGGATTTTCATATGAAGGTTTATCTATATACATATGCATACGATAAAATTAAGAAAGAGGGATACAAATCTCTCTCTCGGTTTGATGAAAATAGTGATTATTATAAAGATGCTCTATTAATACATCAAAGTAGTGCTAAATCCCAAAATCTTAATGATATTTTGGAATACTTGGAAAAAACATTTAAAGGACGTTTGCGTTCAATTTGTGTTATAACAGATATTGCAGCTATAGAAGAATATAAACATCCTTATTTGAATTGGCTTGTTCATTATGCAGACGTGATTTCTTTTGATTTAAATCAGCTAATAAAAGATGGTATTGTTGAAGATATTTATTGCAAAGATTTAAGACAAACTGCTTTGAAAGACGCTAGTTTTGAAAATATTTACAGAATAAATGATATTGATGAAATTGACTTTACCCCAAATGATTGGCATTTATGCGAAAATGAGCAATACAAAAATCTTTCTCCTTGGGCGACAATCAAGCACTACTTTTTGGTATTAAAAGATGGAGTTATTCCACCAAAATATATAACATTGGAAATAGATAATTCTTTGGCACGAAAAGAGAATATTGGTTCGTAACTTGCGCTGAATAAGTTTTACCCCTATACGAAAAAACCTCCCGCAAAGGGAGGTTTTTTGTGCTGTGAAAATTACATGCTTCTGATCGCGGTTACTCCTCGTCGAAGTCTTCCCATGGTTCGTCCAGGGAAGGAACCTCCTTGAGACCGTCGGGCGTCTCGATGAACGCCGTCGTTCCATAGATACCACAGTTCACGAGGAGATACGTCTCGTCGACCTTCTGCCAGATGACGTGAATCCGGCTGATGAGGTTGTCCTCATAATTGTCAGCCTGAATGTCGCAGAGAGGGAGCCGTCCGATAGAGAGGATCTCGTCACCATCGATGGCCATGAGCTTGTTGCGATAGTCACTCAGCGGAACATCGATAAAGCCATCGACACCATGAAGGCGAATAACGGCCGGGAGATTCTCCGGTGCGAATGCATACTGTACGGTTACCTTGCGATCGTTTCCGATGCAGCTACGAATGTAGCTAATTGCTTGCTTTTTGTTCATACGATAAAAGATTTAGTTTAGGAAATAGGTTGTTATAACAGGGTATTTGAATAACCTGTTTTTGGATGTAATCTCACCGTAAACTAGTAGCTATGATAATATATCTAATAATAAAGTGATTTCCATACATAAAAATAAAATAGTTTCTGTTAAATAACATAGTTTGTTTTATTCGTCAAAAGTTTTTTTCGTTATTTTAAAGAAAATTTTATCAAGCCGAATTTGTTTCTTTTTACTTCTATGGGTTAACCATTTAATAAAGCTTATGGTATAAAATACAATAAAAATAAATTGGGAGTTATAATGCCAAAATATACAATCATCGGCAATATGACCGGAAATTCAATGGATGCGGTTGACTTGGTCTTAACCGAGTTTGATGGTGAAAATATGACTGACATCTGCTCTTATACTCGTCCGTATTCCAAAGATATGCAGAATGAGGTCGAGCATTTACGCACACTTGTCCATAACAAAACAGCTACGGAAATTGACTCTTTTCCGGCTTTTCAAAAAATTCATGATGAATATATACACCAAATTGCCGAATGTATAAATTCGCTGTGCGCCGAAAATCATATTGATAAAAAAGCCATTGATGCCATAGGTTTCCACGGCAAAACATTAGACCATAACCCCCCGTCAAAAGCGCATAAAGAAGGTACAGAACCATATACCCTGCAAATCGGCTCCGGGCAAATGCTGGCCGATTTGACCGGTATTCCGGTTATTTATGATTTTCGCTCCGATTTTATAATGTCCGGTTTTGACGGAGCTCCGCTGGTTCCTCCGCACAATGCTTTGATTGCCGGCCTTGAGGGCGATGGTTGCTACTATAACGGCGGCAATACATCTAATTTTGCCATTGTCGTTAATGAACAGCCCTTATTTGCCGCCGATGCCGGTCCTTTTAACGAATATACCGACAATTATATCCGCCGCCATACTGATTATTCTTTTGATAAAGATGGAAAATTCGGAAAAGAAGGGCAACTTAACTCTCAAATGTTGGAGAAGTTATTTAACTTCGGACGCTCATATTATGAAACCCCCTTGCCCAAATCGGGAGATCCGGCATATTATCATAAGGATGAGATATTTGCCTATGTTGAAAGTCAAAATATTCCTTTTGCCGATGCTGTTTACACCTTTGAATATTTTGCCGCTTACATTGCCGCTCAGGCTCTGACTCTTGTGCCTGACAATATTCCTCTGCCATATGACATAATCCTGTTTGGTGGTGGTTGGAAAAATCCGATTGTCCGTTCAGGTTTTGAAACTTTGCTTCAGGGCAAAGGATATGTTTTGTCTGAACACAAAGCGCAGTTTGAGCATATGTGTTCTCGCTTTGTGCGGCAGCCGACGTTGCGTTTTTCAAAATTTGGAGATTATATGGAAGCCAGGCTTTTTGCTGACCTTGCGCGTTATCGTTTGGAGGGAAAACCTTGGCCCGTTCCTGAGACCGATAAGATTGTCTGCGGAGTTTTAGCTCGCCCGCAAAAACCGCGTACTAAATACTCTGATTGTGTCAGCCGCGCTGCAAAAGGTTGGCAGAAAAAACTCTGATTCTTATTTCATGGTCGTGTTTTTATATAACCAATCCTTAAACTCAATTACATCTTTAACTTCCGGTATCCAATCCAACTCTTTGGGTAAATCGGTTGTAAATTCGCATCTCATACGCACCGGATGCGCTCCGGCATTGATTGTTGCGTATTGGTTATAAATTCGGTCATCTACAAGCACGGTTTCATCGGCTTTTAAACCGTATTTTTCAAAACACGATTTCAACATATCTTCTTTGGCGGAATCATGCATAAATTTTCCGTGCTGAACACATTCTATGGTTAAAAAATCGGTAACTTCATGCAACAATTCATTTAAGAACTTCTTTTTGACTTCAACATTCCATGTTGCAGATAATGTAAATTGCCGATATCCTTTTTGGTGAAGCTCTTTCAAAACCTCAATTACATGGGGGTAGAGCGGTCGATTGCAAAAAAACTCCGGACTATGACAAAAGTCATAATCCATATCGATTCCATGCTCCGGGTGAGTTTTCAGTTCCAATGCCCCATAGGTCGGCACAATCGGCAAAACTTTGGGCAAATCTTCCCACTTCATATTGCCGTATATAGGAGCATATTTCGGGTGTTTGGTTAAAAAGTTATAATATGCAAAGTTTAAGTTGGCCAAAACTCCGTCAATATCCCAGAAAATATTTTTTATAATCATATTCATCTCCGCGGTACACATACGCCTTTTTAGCATATTTGTGCGTTTGTTGCAATATCAAAATTATGACAATAAAACTTGATTTTTTGGGCATTTGTTACTACAACAAAATAAGAAATATTTTATTTGAGGTCATAATGTCACACGAACACCATCATCATGAAATCAGCGAAAAAACGGTTTCATATTTATTGATATCATTTGTCATCAATATGCTTTTGAGTGTAGTTGAAACAATAGGCGGTATTATTGCCGGTAGCATTTCTTTGATTGGTGATGCCCTGCACAATACTTCTGATGCTTTTTCGATTTTAATCGCGGTAATTGCATTCAAAATCGGTCGCCGCAAATCCGGAGGACGCTATACTTACGGTTTCAAAAGAGCAGAGTTGATCGGCGGTTTTGTAAACCTTATTCTGCTTTTTATTGCCGGTGTTTATTTGGCATTTGAAGGTATAAGCAAACTGATTACTCCTCAGCCTGTTGATGGTTGGGTTATCATTTGGGTTTCAGTTGTTGCGTTGATTATCGATTCCGTTACCGCCCAACTTTCCCACCATGGTTCCGAGCATAACACCAATATGCGCATGGTGTTTTTACACAACCTTGCAGATGCTTTCGGTTCACTCGGCGTTATTATTGCCGGTTTAAGTGCGGTTTATTTTGGTATTTATCGAGTTGATGGCATAATTGCTTTGCTGATTTCTGCTTATATGATTTATCAATCAATTCTTTCTTTTCCCAAAGTTGTGGCTATTTTGATGAATGCGGCCCCTGAAGGCCTGGATTTAGAGCAAATCAAACGTGAACTCAAAAAAGTTTCAGGCGTTAAAGATGTTCATCACCTTCATGTTTGGTGCATAAGTGAAGACGCTGTTTCTGCCGAATGCCATATTATTGCGGATGATACCAACATAATCCGCGATGTTACCGAACTGCTTGACAGCAAATTCGGTATCGGACATTGCAACATTCAGATTGAAAAACGCTGTCACGATTGCAAAGATTGTAAACTCTAAAACAGTCCGGAGATTTTACCTTCATCATCGACATCAATTTGCTCTGCGGCAGGTTTTGCCGGCAGTCCGGGCATGGTCATAATATTGCCGGTTAAAACCACAACAAAGCCGGCTCCGGCAGACAACCTGACATCTTTTACCGGAAGCACAAAACCGCTCGGTGCTCCAATTAATTTTGCATCTGCCGAAATGGAATTTTGAGTTTTGGCAATACAAACTCGCAGTTTTCCATACCCGTTAGCTTCATATTCGGCAAGTTTATCTGCGGCCGTCGGCTCAAACTCTACTTTTCCTGCATGATAAATTTTGGTAGCAATGGTTTCAATTTTGTTTTTTAAAGGCATATCCTCGGTATATAGCGGCGCATAATTATTCGCTTTTTGAGCCAGTTCAACAACTTTTTGAGCAAGATCAGTCGCGCCTTTTCCGCCGTTTTCCCAAGCCGAAACCAAAACAGCTTCCGCTCCGCAATCTGCACATAATTCTTTGACGGCATTTACTTCGTCATTGCTGTCGCTGACAAATTGATTGATTGCCACAACCGCCGGTACACCGAATTTGCGAACATTTTCAATATGCGCTTTCAAGTTTTCAAACCCTTTTCGCACCGCATCGACATTTTCCGGCTTGAGATTATCCTTGGCAACACCGCCGTGCATTTTAAGAGCGCGTATGGTCGCCACAATCACAACCGCATCAGGTTTCAGTCCCACTATGGGGCATTTTATATCCAAAAACTTTTCGGCTCCCAAATCAGCACCGAAACCGGCCTCGGTTACTACATAATCAGCTAGTTTGAGAGCCGTTTTCGTGGCAATAATACTGTTACAGCCATGAGCGATGTTGGCAAAAGGTCCGCCATGTACAAAGGCCGGAGTTTTCTCTAATGTCTGCACCAGATTGGGTTTTATTGCATCGCGAAGCAAAGCAGCCATAGCTCCGTGCGCATTAATTTCTTCAGCCCGCACATATCTTCCGTCTTTGGTTTTACCGATTATAATTTTTTTCAGACGTTGTTTTAAATCAGCAATATCTTTTGCTAAACAAAAGATTGCCATAATCTCGCTTGCAACACTTATATTGAAATGATCGGTTCGCGGTGTGCCGTTGATTGCACTTCCCAATCCGATATTAACTTGACGCAAGGCTCTGTCATTAAGGTCAACGCAACGCTGCCAAAAAATATTATTTTCATCAAGATTAAGCTGATTTCCTTGTTTGATGTGATTATCAATCATTGCCGCCAAAAGGTTGTTTGCGGCGGTAATAGCATGGATGTCCCCGGTAAAGTGTAGATTAATTTCTTCCATCGGCACTACTTGAGCATACCCTCCGCCGGTTGCTCCGCCCTTGAGACCAAAGCATGGTCCCATTGAAGGCTCACGCAGAGCAAGCATTGCTTTTTTGCCGATAGCTTGCAATCCGTCTGCCAAGCCGATAGATATAGTTGATTTTCCTTCACCTGCCGGAGTTGGTGTAAGCGCTGTTACCAAAACCAGTTTTCCCTCGCGGGCAGAGGCATTGATTCTTTTTAATCCCTCAAAGCTTATTTTGGCTTTGTAAGGTCCGTACATTTCAAGCTCTTCAGCCTTAATACCGATTCTCTTCGCAATTTCAGCGATTGGTTCGGGCTTGTTTTTTTGTGAAATCTCAATATCTGAAAGCATTTTCTTCTCCGGCAATCATAACTTTTACGGCTATTATCAATAAAATATGCCAAAAAGCAACAAAAAAAAGACCTCGCCGCAAGACGAGGTCTTAAATAAAACCAACGAATGATTAATATCCGTTATAAGGAATTACACGAGCTCGAGATGAGCCGTTTCCGTATAATACCATGCAGCGCTGACCGTTAGCAAGCAAAACATCATTACCTTGAGTAACGGTAACCACTCCGCCTTGGTCTAGTTGAACAACATATTCATAACCGCTTTGACTGGTCAAACCTTTTTGAGCCAAGTTGCCAGCAGCTCCCCCAAGCAAAGCACCGCCGGTCGCACCCAATAATGCAGCTGTACTGCCGCTGCCGATTTGAGAGCCTCCGATGCCGCCGGCAATTGCGCCAATGGCTGTACCGGCAGATCTATCGCTATCGCGTACGGAAATACTGCGGACGGAAATTACAGTACCCTTCAAAGCCTTGGTGACTGAACCGACGGAAGAAGAGTCATACTGATTTGCACCGATATCAGCTGCACAGGCGGCCAACATCAAGAGTGCCGGCATAATCAAAAGTAATGCGAATTTTTTCATTTCTTGCTCCTTAATAAAATTTTCTGCCAATCATAATAACAAGTGTTCATTTTTTGTCAATGGCAGACTGGACAATTAAAGATAAGTGTTATATATTGCCAACGATTAATTTTTTTTAATAGGAAAAGGCTAAAATGTTAAAACGAACAAAAATTGCTCAACTTCTCAAGTCGGATACTACTCTTGACGAGGTTTTGGTTAAGGGTTGGGTAAAGACCCGGCGTGATTCAAAAGATTTTATGTTTATTGAAATAAATGACGGCTCCTGCTTAAAAAACATGCAGGTTATCGCCAATAACAATTTAGCCAACTATAATGAACTTAAAAAACTTACCACCGGATCTTCGGTTGCCGTTACCGGAGCTTTGGTTGAGTCGTTGGGTGGCAATCAAAAATACGAGATAAAAGCCTCGGATATTTTGATTTATGATATTGCTAACGATGACTATCCCCTGCAAAAGAAAAAACATACCGATGAATATCTGCGTACCATAGCTCATTTGCGCCCCCGTACAAACAAATACGGCGCGGCATTCCGCATCCGCTCCGAGTTGTCTTATGCTATTCATGAGTTTTTCCACTCAAAAGGCTTTCGCTATGTCCACACTCCGATTATTACCGGTTCTGACTGCGAAGGTGCCGGCGAGATGTTTCAGGTTACTACACTTGATTTGAACAACGTACCGAAGACAAAAGACGGCAAAGTTGATTATTCACAAGACTTTTTCGGTAAAGAAGCTCATCTCACCGTTTCCGGTCAGCTCAACGGTGAAATGTACGCTATGGCTTTGGGTGATATCTATACTTTCGGACCGACTTTTCGTGCCGAGAATTCAAATACTACCCGCCATGCGGCCGAGTTTTGGATGATAGAGCCGGAGATGGCTTTTGCTGATATTTTTGATGACATGGATTTAGCCGAGGACATGATAAAATATTGCGTCAAACACGTTATTGAGCATTGTCCTGAAGACATTGAATTATTCGAAAAATTTGTTGCTCCCGGCTTGCAGGATACGCTGAACACCATCATCAATGAACCTTTTGCCCGCATTACTTATACCGAAGCAATTGAAATTATGCAAAAATCGGGGCAAGAATTTGAATATAAACCCGAATATGGCGTAGACATGCAAACCGAACATGAACGCTTTTTGGCAGAAAAACATTTCAAGCGTCCGGTTATTGTGCGCGACTATCCCAAGGAAATTAAAGCATTTTATATGCGTATGAATGATGATAATAAAACTGTTGCCGCCATGGATGTTTTGGTTCCCGGCATCGGTGAGCTTATTGGCGGTTCTCAACGTGAGGAGCGCTATGAATGCCTAGTTGCCCGTATTGAAGAATTGGGCATGAAAATTGAAGATTATTCTTGGTATCTCGATTCGCGTCGTTACGGCTCGGTTCCCCATGCCGGATTCGGACTTGGTTTTGAACGCATGATGTTATTGCTTACCGGCATCGGCAATATTCGAGATGTCCTGCCTTTCCCGAGAACACCGAAATCAATCAGTTTTTAGGAGAGTTTTATGCGGTATTATCTGTGTTTAGTTTTGTTTTTGTTTTCTTTAAGTCCTCTTCAGGTCAACGCCGCCGAGGAAGATAATACTCCGATTATGGTTATTTATCCGACCGATGAAGGCAGTTATCTAAATACGGACAATATGCCGGATTGCAACAATCCCGAGCTGGTCTCCGACGTTAAAGAAGCGATTCGTTCATACTTGGAAAACATGCCCAAAATGTCGATTATAGATTATCGCAAACGCAACCTTGTCCTGAAAAACATTGATACTTATACCGAAATCCCTCTTGATGAATTCAATAATTCTGACAACTATTTGGTTGCCAATGAGCTGGCAATGACAAAAATCAACCGCCATATGACGAATAATGATTTTCGCCTTTGTGTAGCCGAAGGCGCCAAACCGATATACTTATTGATTTATCCCGAGGATTTCAGATACCGCGTGCAGATTATCAATTTTGTACCTCCGGCATCAAACGGCAATGTTTTCTCGTTATTGTATACCCCTCCGGTAAAACAGTATGACAATTCAGAACTTTCTGGACCAGAAAATTAGGCTTGAACTTTGTTAAAAAAAAGACTACAATGCTCGCTTGAAAAGAGAAAGAAGGTTGATTTACTTTGAGTAACAGTTCTTCAATAATGGTTATAAAACCGTCAGCTAAACTACCGTTGGTTGTAGAAAACAACGGGCTGGTGGCTTATTTTGAAAAGATTAAATCTTTTCCGGTATTGAGTGAAGAAGAAGAACGTAATTTGGTCGTTGATTTCAAACAAAACAATAATCTTCAAGCCGCCCATAGTTTGGTTTTGTCGCATCTGCGTTTGGCCGCCAAAATTGCCTTGACATACCGTCGTTACGGGTTGCCGTTGGCCGATCTTATTTCTGAGGCCAACATCGGTCTTATGCAGGCAATCAAAAAGTTTGATTTGAGCAAAAAAGTTCGCTTGTCAACTTATGCCATTTGGTGGATTAAGGCTGCAATCAATGACTTTATCTTACGCTCGTGGTCCTTGGTCAAAATCGGTACGGTTGCGGCCCAGAAAAAATTGTTCTATAACCTCAGTCGTATAAAGGCTCGTTTAGGTATTTACGATAACAAAGAACTTGAACCCAAAGTTGTCAAAGAAATTGCCGATGAACTTGTTGTTGATGAGCAGGAAGTCGTTGACATGAACCGCCGCCTCGGTGGTGATGCTTCGCTCAACGTTACCATTGGTGATGAAGATGACTGCGAACGCCAGGATATGTTGGTTGACAACCGTCAAAATATTGAGGCCAACCTGGCAGCTCGTCAGGAAACGGGTTTTAAACACAGACTGCTGATGTCGTGCTTACAAGAACTTCCGGAACGCGAGGCTTATATCATCAAAAATCGTATGTTAACAGAAACGCCGGAAACTCTTGATGAAATAGGGGCAAAATATAACGTTAGTCGTGAACGTGTCCGCCAGATTGAGAAAAAAGCATTCGACCATCTTTCGGAATTATTCAAAGAAAAATACAGTACTGCGGCATAATAACACAGAGGCCACCATGTCTGACCAAAAACACACCAGTAAGAACAACACCTTTGATTTTGAAGGCGATATTACGCCGACTGATGTTTTTGGTTTTGAATATAAAAAGGTCTTTTCTCCGAGTGAACCTTTGGATGATATGCCCAAACGCATGGAACAAAGGATCAGGCTGATACGTAAATTACGTAAAAAAAATATCTTTTCTCATCCTTATATTGCCTCAAACAACACAAATGACTGACATCTTCCACAGCATAGTAAGTCGATTGTCCGATTCCGGCATAAATTCGCCGCGCCTGGAAGCGCGCATGCTTATTGCTCATGTTCTTGGTATTGATGTCGATAGTCTGCCGGCCGATATAATTGTTTCGGAAAAACAGCAAAACCAACTTTCGTTATTGGTAGAGCGACGTATAGCACACGAACCGCTTGATAAAATCTTAGGGTATAAAGAGTTTTATAAATATACTTTTAAAGTAAATAGTGATGTTTTATCTCCCCGTCCTGATAGTGAGATTCTGGTAGAAGAGGCGATTCAAATCATTCATCAGAAGGGTATCGATTCTGTACTTGAGTTCGGAGTTGGTTCGGGATGTTTAATCTTGTCGATTCTTGCGGACTGTCCCTCTGTTTGCGGTTTGGGTTTGGACAAGTCTGATGCCGCACTAAAAATTGCTCAAGCCAATGCGGCATCATTAGGCGTTAGCGATAGAATAAAATTAGAGCGGTTTGACTACTTCAAAGACAAATTAAGAGGTGCTTTTCCGCTTATAATCAGCAATCCGCCTTATATTCCCACTACCGAAATTTCAAAACTTGATATCGAGGTCAAAGCCTATGACCCGCTGACGGCTTTGGATGGCGGATATGACGGATATGAACATTATCGTCGGCTGTCGCAAATTGTTCCCTCATTATTGGCTCCGCAGGGCTTTGTTTTGTTTGAAGGCGGGGCGGGGCAGGCGGATATGATAGCTTCAATATTTGTCAAAGCCGGCTTGCGCCTGATTAAAAAGGTTTGTGACTTATCCGGCATAGAACGTTGTATAATTTTGCAAAAATAAGTTGCAATTATTATTTTTGCCTGTATTATGCTCTCAAAAGCGCGGCATAATGTTGTCGTTCTTTTATATTTCCAATTTTATTCATCATATTGTTCGGAAGCGCCTGTTGGTGCTTTTTAACCCTTTTATCGTGGTAGTTTTACATGAAAAAAACAAATAACAGATATCGCAATAACAATTCTTCTAACACCATTTATTCTTTAAATTACAAATTTGACAGTACCTCGGTTGCCGGCAAAATCAGCGGAACAGCTCTTGAACTGATTAAACGTTACAATGATATGGCCAAAGATGCTTTGAGCAATAATGACCATATTACCGCAGAAATTTTCCGCCAATATGCCGAGCATTACCGTAAAATCGTAACTGAGATCAACGAGCGCAAAAGCAATCGTGAGCAGAACGAAGCTAATGATAATTTAACCAACAACACGGCAGAACAGCGTGAAGACACCCAGCCGCAGCCGGTTTCGGCAACCCCCGTTGCTGAAGAAAAAGACGCTGCTGCTGATGAAGCAACCACTCCTCAGCCGACAAAAAAATCGTTTCATGTGATTGAAATTAATAACTCTGCCGAAAACGACGAAAACAAAAGCGAAAACAAACCTCATCGCACTTATCGTCGCAAGACCGCAGCAGAGGCTTAAATTTTTTTATTGAGAGGAAGATGGATGTTTTTCTTCTATGCATCATTAGTTATTGCCGTAGCCTGTTCGCTCATAACCGAGCGCACGCTTGTCGGTTACAACAATGTTCATTGGGCAATAAAGCTCGGTGTTTTTTTGATATTTTTGGCGGCATGGTTCACTCCGGCAACTTTGAGCATAATCCGCCGCCGCATGTGGTTTAATGATGCATTTTATAATTTTTGCGCCGATTTCGGGTATATTTGCTTTGGTTTTGCATTTATACTTTTTGTTCTGATTTTTGTTCGTGACGGAATTTGGTTTTCTAGCTATTACATTTCCGGGCGTAAACCGCTGCTTGATCCGTTTAACATCAGCGTTTTAACTAAAGTTAATATCATTACCGTGATTTTTGCAGTTGTTCTTTCGGCTTATGGGTTCTATGAGGCCGTAAAACTCCCGCAGGTTAAGCGTTTTACCATTTATACTGACAAAATAAACACCGAAATCAGCATATTACAAATCAATGATCTGCACCTTCACCGTAACAAACCGGTCAAAGATTTTGCGGCGATGGTTGACCTTGCAAATTCGTTGCACCCGGACATTATTGCCATGCCCGGGGACATTATTGACGATTCTGTCGGTCAGCTTGTTCCCCATCTTGAAACTTTAGCCAAGCTCCAAAGCAAATATGGTGTTTTTGTTTCTCCCGGCAACCACGAATACTACATCGGTCTTATTCCGAGTATGTGGCAGATGGAACAAATAGGTTTTCATATTTTGTCGGAAAACGGCATCCGTATAGATGAGCTTAATCTTTTTATTGCCGGAATTCCCGATAATCCGTCAGTCCGCAAAATGAAAGAATATCCCCGTTTGTTTGATGGTAGTGAACCTTACGATTACAGAATACTCCTTGCTCACAATCCTACTTTGAGCAAAGAATATATGGCATTAGGTTTTGATTTGCAGCTGTCGGCTCATACACACGGCGGTCAGATTTTCCCGTTTCATATTATGGTTAAATGGGTTAACAACTATCTTTCCGGTCAATATAAAATCGGCAAAGGAATTTTACATATATCAAACGGAGCCGGTTATTGGGGACCGCCGATGCGCATTTTGGCTCCATCTGACATAACCCTGATTACATTGAAACCTAGACAATAAAAAACCTCCCTTGCGGGGAGGTTTTTCTCAATAAATCATAACATCACGGTTCCAAATCGTTACCTTTTCCGTTTCCGAAAGGCAGATATTGTCCGACACCGCCGAAATATTTGCGGAAAAATCCCTGTTCATGTTCCTGGTTGGGCGTTTGCTCTTCGGCCACCGTAAACTGCTCACCGCTTTGTTTATCCATTTTGTTGACCGAAATTACGCGTCCGTCTTCACTGAATTTTACTACCAATACTTCGCGGTCAACCTCTTTCGGAGCCATAAAGGCAACCTGTTTGATTGCAGATGACATATAAATCCATGTGTCTTTATCAAGCGATACCACATTGGAAGGAGACCCCAGAACTTCTAAAACATCTTTTTTACTTTGTCCCTTAAAAACCATGGCAACTTTGTCATCAGAAGGCATATTGCCGGTATGACTGATAAAAGTGTCGCTGTTGCAAGCCGTTACCAGAATTCCGGCGCTTAATAAAAATATTTTGCTTATTGACATCATAATTTATCCTTATCATTATGTCGTTAACCATAACAGTATATAACACAGGGAAAATATTTATGCAAAAAGAATTTTCATATCAGTTGGCTGTTGCCGATTTGCCTTTGAGCCGTCAGCATTATCATATGGTTGCCAATGCTGATAACCTGAAGTTTTTGACCGATGTTTTACAAATCCCCGAAGTAAAATCCTTTGTGGCGGATTTTTACATTAAGCCTGATCACAATACCCCGATCTTGAAGGTCTCCGGCCACATTAAGGCCGATTTGGTGTTGCAAAGTGTTATCTCGCTGGAAAATTTTGATCAAAAATATGATTTTGATTTTGAAACCGCATTTGATACCAAGGCAACTCTTCAAAAACAAAAAGAAGAAGGCGACGACTGGGATAAAGATACCCCCGAAATTGTAGTGAACGGAAAGATTGATTTGGGCGACATTGCAATTGAACAAGTAGCCTTGCGTTTAGAGGATTATCCCCGCCGTGAAGGTGAAAAATTCAGCTTTACCCCTGACTTTGACCCCTCCGAAAAGCCGAATAACAATCCCTTTGCGGTTTTAAGCAAACTCAAGAAATAAAAATTATACTTGCAAAAAGTATTTTTTAGGGTTAAAAGACATACAACCCTTTCAGAGTTGCAGAAAAATATTGCATTTTATTTGAAAATGTTCTATTACTGCCTTTGAAATTTTTCGTGATAACAATGATTTTTTTGAAAAGAATAAAGAAATGGCAACACCAAAACATAAGACTTCAAAATCTCGTCGCAATATGCGCCGTTCTCACGATGCTTTAGGTGCAAACTCTTATCATGAGTGCCCTAACTGCGGTGAGTTGAAAAGACCTCACAACGTTTGCCCGTCTTGCGGACAATACGATAAACGTGAAGTTGTTGCAAAAAAAGCAGCAGAATAAAAACTAACCTAACCGGTATGGAGCAAAACTTTGTCTGAAAATCTGGTTATTTCGGTTGATGCGATGGGGGGAGATAATTCCCCTCGAGTCGTTATTGAAGGGATAAATATCGCCGCCAAGCGAAATCCCGACTTGCGTTTTTTACTATTTGGAGATGAAGGGCAGATTATGCCTCTGTTGCAACAATATCCTAAAGTTGCAAAAGTTTCCAAAGTTATTCATACTGCAGAACGCGTAAAAAACGAGGACAAGCCGTCGCAAGTGATTCGCAACCGCAATACCAGCATGTATATGGCGATTGATGCCGTTCGTTCCGGACGTGCTCAGGCAATAGTTTCTGCCGGAAACACCGGTGCTCTCATGGCTATATCCAAAATGGTTCTCAAAACCATTCACGGCATTCATCGCCCGGCCATCTGTACCATCATGCCGCACATTGATGGAAAATTTGTTATGCTTGATTTGGGCGCAAATACCGAGTGTGATGAAATCAATCTGGCAGAGTTTGCCATTATGGGCAACATTTTTGCCAAACATGCATTAGGGCTTGAATCTCCGCGCGTTGCTTTGTTGAACATCGGTGCCGAGGAGATGAAAGGCAAAGAAGAAATTCACCATGCCGTCAGAATTTTGAAAAATCCGCAATTAAACCTTAACTGTACCGGTTATATTGAACCGCACGACATATCTAATGGTGTGGCAGATGTTATTGTTGCCGACGGCTTCACCGGCAATGTAGCTCTTAAGACAATTGAGGGAACGGCAAAGTTTGTAGTTAAAATGATTAAAAAGTCGATAAGAAGATCTATTTTAGCCAAATTGGGAATTCCCTTCATGCTGGGGGTCGTCAGCAAAGTCAAACGCAGTATGGATCCGCGTAACTATAACGGAGCCATGCTTATCGGTCTTAATGGCTTGACCGTAAAGAGCCACGGCGGAACAGATGGTTTTGGTTATTCGGTAGCAATTGACAATGCCGCCAAGCTTGTACGCAAAAATTTTGTTGCTACCATTCGCGAGGAAATTGAAAAGGTTGACCTTGACGAACTCAATCAAGAAAGTATTTACGAAGGATATTATCTATGAGCCTGATCAGATCTCACATCGTTGGCACGGGATACAGTCTTCCTGCTAAAGTGTTGACGAATGACGATTTGTCAAAAATGGTTGAAACCAGTGATGAGTGGATTAGCACACGCACCGGTATTCGTAGCCGTCATATTGCCTCGGAAGGTGAATATACTTCTGACTTTTGCGTAAAAGCTGCGCAAATGGCGCTGAAAAACGCCGGCATGAAAATAGAAGAAATAGATTTTATTATTGTTGCCACGGTTACCCCTGATAACACATTTCCTGCCACGGCCGCCAAGGTCGGCAAAATTTTGGGTATTCGTCCGGGCGTTGCCGCAATGGATGTTAATGCCGCTTGCTCCGGCTTTATTTATGCTTCGCAAATTGCCGATAACATGATTCGTCTGGGGCAAATTAAAACTGCTTTAGTTATTGGAGCCGAAACTCTTTCACGTATTGTCGACTGGACCGACCGCAACACCTGCGTTTTGTTTGGTGACGGCGCCGGTGCGGCAGTTTTAAAAGCTTCTGAAGAACAGGGAAACAACACCGACCGCGGTATTTTATCGGTTAAAATTTTTGCTGATGCTTCACACTATGAAACCCTTTGTTCTGACAGCGGTGTTTCTTTCAACCAAAAGTCAGGTTTTATACATATGGACGGCAAAGAGGTTTTCAAAATTGCTATTCCGAGTCTTATAGAAGGCATTGAATCAAGTCTTGAACTTGCTGATTTGACACTTAAGGATATTGATTGGTATCTTCCCCACCAGGCCAATGCCAGAATTATTGATTCTGTTGCAAAAAAATTAGAGATAGATGATTCTAAAGTAATAATAACCGTTGACCACCATGGCAATACCTCTGCCGCCTCAATTCCTTTGGCGTTGGCAGAGGCAGTTGAAAGCGGCAAAATTAAGCGCGGTGATGTTGTTGTCATAAGTTCTATGGGGGCAGGTTTTACATGGGGCGGTATGGTCGTAAGAATTTAAGTTGTAGATAGTTATCAAAAAAACTGGCGACAAGAAAATTTATTGCTATATTATGAACACATTAAATGGATGAAAAAGAAGGACTAAAAAAATGAAAACGATTACCAGAGCTGATATTGCTGAAATTTTATATCAAGAAGTTGGATTGTCTCGTAAAGATTCGGGCGAGATTTTGGATATGGTATTGGATGAAATTGCATCAGAATTGGCAAAGGGCAACAGTGTTAAATTGTCTTCTTTCGGTACTTTTACCGTTCGTAACAAAAACCCGCGTATCGGCCGCAATCCTAAAACCGGTGTCGAGGCTGAAATTTGTTCTCGTCGCGTAATTTCATTTAAACCTTCGCAGACTATGCGCCAATCAATCAACAAATAAGGTTTTACTATGGTTATCAACAAGTCAAAAGCGGCGTTTCGTACCATTGCCGAAGTTGCTGACAAACTTGGTGTCGGTACCCACGTTCTGCGCTTTTGGGAAACTAAATTTTCGCAAATAAAACCGCTCAAAATGCAAGGCGGACGCCGTTATTATCGTCCTGATGACGTCAAGCTTTTGGAGTGCATTCAAAACTTGTTGTACAACCAGCGTTATACTATTGAAGGTGTGCAAAAACTTTTCAAAGAAAAAGGCATCAAATCCTTTGTCGGAGATACAATTCAAGACGACTTCTTTGCTCCTGCCGAACAAAATGAAAATGAGGAGAAGCAAGCTGATAAAGCACCTTCTTTGTCACCGGAGTTGGTTTCCTCAATCATAAAAGAGTTATCATCAATCCGTCAGGAACTCCAAGACAATTTGAAATAAGCCGCATTATTAGCGGCTTATTTTTTGCAAATATTTGGGCTGTATAATTCCACCCCTAACAACAATTAAATAGTAACGCACCCAAGCAAAACGGCGTCCGAGTTCGTCATCGCAAACGCTCCAATCAACAGGCGTGTAATCGATGTCTTCTATACTATTCAACTTCTGAAATATTTCATCAGCACATTCTTCTTCTTTTAGATTCGGAAAGTCCAGAACAGACGGACTGACATATACTGCTTCAATTACTCCATCTTTATCCATTGCAGAGATATCAATTTCAAATTGGTCAGTATTATCAATAAAATCTTTCAAACAATGAATGCTTTTGTCAGTCCATTTGATCGGTTCAGAAAAAGCTCTGATTGCTCGACTGCGACCGACAAAACAACTTTCCATCCACTCACAAATTTCTTTATGAGTAGTCTTACCACCGGTACGTTTGAAATAATAATGCAAATTCGCATCAGGATTATTTGCAAACGAAAGAATGCCTTCTTCCAGGGCTTTATTTCCCTTAGCTATGTAGTGGTATAGTTTCATTTTTTATTTTATTCCAAAATAGTCTTTACGTGTTCCTTGAGTTTTTCCAACACATCGGATTTTGGAGTATATTTTTCTTCAAACGGTGAAATAGTTTCCCACTTCAACTCTTCCATTACGGCTTGAATTTTATTTACCACGCCCGGACGCCAACCATAAGACCCGAAAGCAAAGCCTTTTTTGTTTTTTGGAGCCAGTCCTTTAAGATAAGTAACAAACGCTGCCACTCTTGGAAAAATCTCGTTGTTGAGAGTAGGGGTACCGATTGCCACATACTTAGCCTCCAAAATATCGGCCATAACTTCCGATATATGCTTGTTGCTGAGGCAACGCTTAACTACCGGCACACCGGCATCTTGAAATACTGCGGTAATAGTATCGGCAAGTTTAGCGGTTGCACCCCACATGGTGTCATAAACCACTACTGCCGAGCCGTCATTTTCGGCGGCTGCCCATTTAGCATAATGGTTGATAATCCAAGATACTTCTTCTTTACCGTTCCAAATGCAGCCATGCGACGGAGCAATCATCTCAATGTCTAAATTAAGGTCGTTAGCAGTACTCAAGGCTTTTTGTGCCTGCATTCCATACGGAAACAAAATATTGGCATAATAGCTTTTGGCCTCTTCGCAGACCATGCCGAAATTAGCTTCCTTTGCCCAAATAGTCCCGACGCAATAATGCTGTCCGAAACCGTCATTTGAGAACAAAATCTTTTCTTGCGGACAATAACTCATCATTGAGTCTGGCCAGTGCAACAACGGAGTGGTTACAAAAGTCAAAGAATGCTTACCCAGTTGCAAACTGTCACCGGTCTTGATGATTTGAAAATTCCATCCTTCGGTGTCAAAATGTGCTTCTAAAGCCATTTTCCCCGCAGAGTTGGTTACAATAGTCATCTGCGGTGCCAACTTTATTAGTTCCGGAATGTTTCCGGAGTGATCTTGTTCGACATGGTTGACTACCAAATAATCAATTTTGCTCAAGTCAACTACATCTTTTATGCGATCAATCTGCTCTACCGATAGATAATGCTTTACACCATCAATAAGGGCAATTTTTTCATCTTTGATTAAATAAGAATTATAAGTTGATCCATGTGGTGTTGCATAGCCATGGAACTCAGTCAAATTCCAATCTTTTACGCCGACCCAATAAATATCTTCTTTAACTTTAACCGCTTTCATTATTTTTCCCCTTTATTGTTTTTAATTACCTCTTGCCATGGTTTGCCGTCAATCAGCAAATCTTTGGCCAGCGGTTTAACTCCGCTACGATATTTATATACGACCTCAAACACATGATTTCCACGTCCGTTACGGAACATATCATCAAGCTGTTTTGCATATTGTTCCGGAATGTAGAACCTGAATTGTCTGCCCCAAAAAGCTCTTACAGCATAATTCTTAAATTCTTTTTCAGGACAAATTTTGTTTTCAAACTGACCACAGTCGGTTTTTGCCCAGTCAATGGTATATGCAATATAGTGTCCCGAGAGTAGGTCTCGCGGATCATATCCGGTAATACGAACGGTAACTTCCGGCAATGTCATACTTTTTACAGTCAAAAAGATTACCCATAAAACCAATACCAAAATAGGGAAAGTTAAAGCGGCTATAATTTTAATTTTTTGCATGTCAATTCTCCTATTTTACAGTTTTAAGTTTACGAATGATACTACGTGTTACGTACAGTCCGCCGATCAAAACAAGGCCGCTGATAATCATACCCAGACCGTTTTTAATCAGGCTTCCGAAAAGGTTGAAGTAGATGCACATAAAGTCAATATACAACAATGATACATTGAGGTTGACCAAACGTCGACGATTCAGCTTTTCGCCGACAAATGCCATCAACAACAAAAATGCGGTAATAACGGCATACACATCAAAGAAGTGGAAGCTGTGGAAAGATACCGCAAAAAACATAAATTCGATTACCGCGGCATACATGATAATATAGGCATACATTTTTGCCACGTTGAACACCGGATATTCTTTTTTGGTCAAAGTATCGGCCATGGCAAAAAAGCCTGCTAACAAGCCGCCGATAACCAAGATAAGAACCAAAATAGCTTCGGGGTTTTCTTCCCAGAACCACCAATCAAAAATTCTTTCCAACAGCTCAAGAACCGATTCAATACTGAAAATGCTGGCAAACAACAACGGTACCCAAAGTGACGGTAAAATTTTTCGCTTGGTAACGATAATTAAAGGCAAAGTCATAAACGACCAAAACAGCCCGGCAGAAGCAAAAGAACCATTGAGCTGATAAACTTGTCCGATCAGTCCGATACTGGCGCCGACCAACATAAACAAAGCCAGCATTCCGCCCTCAAACCAAATATTTTTTTGTGCTTTCCACGCCCAAAATGTTCCATAGGCAACCGCTGCCATAATCATGAAATCTGCAACCAGTTTAATAATATCCGAAATACCGTCCCAATTTGCGGCAACAACGCTGATAACACCGAGTGCAATCAAGAACACACCCAGCAATAACAGTGCATTAAAAAGTATCGGATTTTTGTGAGCTTTTTCAAAATCCATAATTTTGTTTTTCTGCGCAACGGTAATAACTTTATTATCTACCCATTGTGCAAGCTTTTTTTCCAGTCTCATATTTTTCTCCTTACGAAATCTAGGGATATTTTATTCTATTTTCAAATATCCGCAACAGCTTTTGTTTCTTGTAATAATTCTTCCACAAACTTTGGAAAAGTCTCTCCGGCTTTGCCGATAACATGGCGGTCGAAAGCATAGTTGTTGGCGGTTGCTTTCAGATTAAATTCGATTGTGTCGGCGTTATAATATTTTGCCGTCCGCACAAAAGTATTTGCCGGAAAAACCACCCCTGAAGTGCCGATGGAAACAAACAAATCGCAACTGCGGAGCAGGGCATCAACTTCATTCATACACAACAGGTTTTCCCCGAAAAACACAATGTTTGGTTTGAACATTCCCTGTACATGGCATTGTTGACAGACATCTTCAGTCGTCACATCGTTCCACGTCGTCAACACATTACCGCAGTTCATACATACTGCTTGATTTATTTGTCCGTGAATATGATAAATATTTTCGTTTCCGGCTTTTTCATGAAGAGTGTCAACATTCTGCGTAACCACCGAAATTTTTGCCGGATAATTTTTTTGCAATTCGGTTATCGCCAAATGGGCGGCATTAGGTTCAACTTTTATCAAATCTTTCTTCATCTCATTGTAAAAGTCGTGCACATATTCGGGGTTACGGGCAAAGGCCTGGATTGTCGCCACATCTTCGACCCGGTGTTTGTTCCACATTCCTTCCTCATCACGAAAAGTAGCCAGCCCCGATTCTGCCGAAATTCCTGCACCTGTCAAAATCACAATATTGTTATATTTTGCCATATTTTCTCTCCTCCCGCATACTAAAATAATTTAGTTAAAATTAAATTGATAATTAAGATATTTTTCATATACTTAAACCAACAAATGTTTTGGGAGATTCCTCATGGCTAAACACATTTTTTTATTATCAGCATTTTTGTTTTTTGGCAGCATCGGCATTTGCCGGGCCGGCAATGTTGCCCCGAATTGCACATATAACGGCATACCTCTTTATGGTAAAGTCAAAGTGGTTGACAGTTTTGAAGATATAAAAGTTAAAGTAGTAAATAATTTTGAGGACCTAAAGGCCAAGCCTGTGCAGCATTTTGCCAACAGTTGCGGTCAATGGCAGTTTGTTGAAAATTTTGAAGATTTCAAAGTCAAATTTGTTGATCATTTTGAAGACATAAGCATAAAATACGTTGATTTTTTTGAGGGAATGTAACTGGTATGAAAAAAGTGTTACCGCCCGCCAATCTTAATATTAACGTTGATAAAAGCATCAAAAAAGAATTTCAGCGCAAAGCTGTCCACTTAAGTTCGCTTTGGGTTCCGTCGGCAATATATTTTGTTCCGGAAGTTTTGCTTTTTCCGACATTATTTATTATTCTCTGCGGCAACATAGCTCTGGAATATGCCAATTTCAAACGCTATCGCTGGGCGCGTCAATCTTTCGGAGCCATATTTTTTAGGCTTTTGCGTGAAAAAGAGACTGCCCGCCAAAACTTTCAATTTACGGGCTCGGTGTATATCCTGACTTCGGCAATTTTGTGCATGTGCCTATTCAGCAAAGAAGTTACGGTCATTGCTATGACGGTTATGCTGATTTCGGATAGTGCCGCGGCACTGATTGGGCGTACATTTGGTGAACATAAGATTTACAAAAGCAAAAGCCTTGAAGGCACGATGGCATTTTTTGTTTCGGCGCTTGTTATCAACCTCTTGTTCATTCCGATTTATCCGTTCCGTTTGGCGAGCATTCTGGCTTGTGCCGCCGCCACTGCAGTCGAGGTTTATGAAGACAAAATCGGCATTGATGATAACCTCTCAATACCGCTCGCCTTTTCTGCAGTAATATCACTCCTCCCATGGTGAGGCAAAGTACATTTCTGCCAAAAGGGGAACCCTGATGCACGTTTATCGTAATAATTTTATAGATTGATTAATGTACATGGGTTATAGTGGTGTCAGATTTTGGCATTTCTATGAACTCGCCCTGTTGCCAACTAAGTGCAAAAATGCTATAATTAGTTGTAAGAAGGAGGGTAAGATGGAAAAGAAAATGAGTGAAGCTTATAAAAAATATCGCGAACTTTTGGAGATATGGCATAATTCCAGTCCAAGTGAATTAGAGAAAAAACTTTCAATAGATGATTGGCAATGTCTGTTAAAACATGCCGGTACTGCACAGGCAAAAATCTATTGCTCCCAATGGATAGAAAAGTTACAAAAGATGGGTAGAGACCATGATGAAAAAATTGAATGGTATGACTTTGATAATATATATATTGAAACTGGTAAATTGTATGATCAAGAAGGGAATTTGATTATTCCGGGCCACTACACGCATCCTAAAAACGGCACAATGAAAATTTATACTCGCAAAAAATATCTGTTTTTAGAAATAACCTACAAAAATAACAAAAAGCACGGAATGACCAGATGTTATTTTGAAAATACCAAGCATCTGGCATGGGAGCAAAATTACACCAATGATAAATTGGACGGAATATGCAAACGCTATAACAAAAGCGGAAAATTGATACACGAAGATCCTTTCGTAAAAGGGGTAAAGAAAGGCATTGAGCGGACATATAGCAAAAGCGGACGACTTCTTTGTGAAGAAGAATATGACAACAATGTTAAAAACGGCATATCACGAACTTATTATCAAAACGGTAATGTAAAGCAAGAGAGTACATATAAAAACGGCAAGAAATATGGTAACACCAAAAGATATGATATTACCGGCAAGCCCAAGAAGCTAACACCGAAAAAAAGCCCTCAAATAACCGAGTATTCTCGGACATTATACAAAAGTAACGACGGACTTACAATCACTGCCGAATTTACGGAAGACAAAAGATTAGATATTGTATATTACGACCTTGGAGGAGATTATTTTGAAAGCTACGAACACCACCAGGTCTTAACCGCCGAAGCAACGAAAAAGCTTTGTAAGATATTCAAGTGCGAGTTGCCTGATTTATTACGCTACGTTTCCGAAAAAATAGACTGGAGCAGAGGATCAACGGAGCCGTTCTACGATTTTTGTAAAAAACATAATTTGAAATACGAGACATGTACTTGGACAGACTGATTATCGTATAAAATCAATAAAGGAGGAATATTTTAAATGACAAAACATACTACGGAGGAGACAACAAAACCCATGACTTGTCCGCACTGTGGCAGTACAAATGTAGGAAAATATCTATATGGTATGCCTGTTTTTAGTAACGAACTAATGGAAAAGACATTAGATGGAAAAATCATCATTGCCGGCTGTATAGTTACAGATGATGACCCCGGATACCACTGCCACAATTGCAAAAGAGACTTTGGAAAACCTGAGTACTAAGAATAAATTCTTGGTTAAACTGTAGCCTGTGCTAGTTTGCTATGTTAAGTGTTTTTTAGTCTTTCCAGACTTTGCGTTTATTAAAATCCTTAGGTTTGATTACTTTTACATGCTTGCCCCAGGTATAAAGGTGCCAGTCCATTTCTCTTGCTCCACCGGCGTGGAATTTGACTGTTAGCGTGCCGTCGGCGTTAAAATGCATCTTTTGGGTGGGATGAAATATATACTTTGCGGCATCTGTGGCAACTTCTTTATCAAACCGCCATTCAACATCAAAAGGCTCTTCCTGATATACGCCGAAAGACTGCTGACTGAAGTCCTCAAGTGAAAATTCCGGGTCTCGTGTAAAATATTCATCTGTTACATTAATTTTCTGAATGTTGTTCAGGTCAAAATGGCACATAGCTTTGCGTTGCGTATGCCAAGCAATCAAATAATGTTTATTGCCATACAAAAAACCATAAGGGTGAACGGTTCGCCAACCGTCTTTTGACTTTGATTGGTATTTTATCTTAATAACTTTGCAGGCAATGACTGCATTACGTAGTGTCTGCATAAATTCTTTTTTGACTGCGATTCTCGGGCCAGGGCGCAGAGCATAACCTTCGGCTTCTAACAAAACTTCGGCATCGGGTTCGATTCGTGTGCGCGATTCGTTACTCATTGAAGCCTTTATCTTGTGCATTATCATCTCAAGCGAATCAACATCTTGAGGATTTTTCTTTTTCATTAGTTTTATTGCGTTCTGTAGGGCATTGAGCTCATTGAGTGAAAATCCGACATAATTATTGAGTGCCCCTTGCGGAATATACCAACGTTTGGTGTTATGGGCTCCGCTGATTTCTTTGATTTGCGGGAACTGCTCCTTAACCATGTCTTTCATACGGATAGCCGTGCGCCTGGAAACGCCGAATTTTTGCACAATATCAGCAATTGATACGCCGGCATCGGCATTTTGCATCCACAATGATAGCTCTAAGAGTTTTTGTGTCTTTTCATAAAACATTTTCCCCTCCGTTTTCCGCCATTATAAATCAACGATATTTAAAAAAAGTAAATATGATGTCAGAATCTGGCAATACTAGAGTTTGGGCATATTGACACTAATTTTCTGCTGTAGTAAGCTGTTGTTAACTTGAAGCTCAGGGGAGAGAGCATTCCTCATTTGACCCTGACCAAGGGCGGTTTCAGATGCTTGGGATGTCTGCCCCAGTGTAATAGGGGAGAATTGGACTCCACCAGCACTGCGGTGGCGACATATCCGTTGCCGAGTTGTAGTTTTAACCTGGTCACCAACAGGTATGTTGTTGGAGATTTAGAGATTATTACAGGGACGAAAGTCGCTGTCTAAGGGGTCGCTTCGGGCGTATGGATAAGGGATGAGATGGACTCATCAGCAGCTTCCCCCCCTTTATTTAACCGTTTCCTTACACCCCTGGATTTGTAACCAGGTCGGTCTGAGGGGCAACCCCCGTATCCCCCGGATTTGTAGCCGGTGTGGCGTGTTGGGGGTTTTAGCTCTTGGAAGGAGGTAATATGTCTACCTTGCGTTACTTTCAAGGCTCCCAGCAGGTGGACATATCGCCTGGTCTGGAACTTAATCTAAGTTCGTAGCAACGTTTTATTGAGCAAAGGAATTCGTTTGATTACATCGATTAAAGAAATTGATATCAATTTTGATTTTACAACAGATACCCGAGACTATTGGTTGGGTATTGGTGCAGACCCTGATAGTGCCAGTCCAACTCTTCAAAGATACCAAAAACTACTATGGTCCAAGAAACTTCCAAATGGGGAAACTATGGATTTGAGTGAAGGTTGTGGATCTAATTATTTATATTGGAAGAATTTTAGATTTGGTTCCGATTCAATTATTAATATGTATATGCATCATAAAAGTGCCTATATACAGGATTTATTGCTAGAAATAAAAAATACAATAACCGATTATAATAAATTTAGAGAAAACTACCTCAGAAAAACATATACAATTGGTGGTGAATTAATTTTTCCCAAAAATGGAGCACATTCAATAAATTCACGAAGAGGCACGGATAAACTGATTAGAGATAGATTTGACTTAACAATTGAATGTATACGAAGGTTTTATAAAAATGAAGATAGTCCTTTAAAAGAAACCCTTGATAAAAATAAGGAGTTTTTCGACTTATTTGTTGATTTTAAAGGATATATTAATTACTTCCTGTTGCAAGATATGGTAAGTCAAGATTATTCTTCAACAAATTGTTTTCTCGATATTGCTGATTTTTCAAGAGACCCTTATCCAAAAGACACTACAGAATGGCATACATTATATAATAAGCAGATGCAATTTTTAGAAAAAAGAAATCAAAGAATTTTTGAATATATACATAAAAATAATGCATTGGGTTAAACAATGCTCAGAATCTGGAGTATCGTTCAATTTATGGTAAAAACAAATGAAAAAATATGATTACTACTACAAAAACTCTCTTTACCGAGTATCTGGCGATGAGACAGAAAGATATGCAGGAGGCGGAGAGTGGAAAAGCGTAACCTGCCAGCTTGCAGGTAGGGTAGACCCAAAAAGCCCAGACTACGACTATGGTGAAACCACTAAAGAAACGGAGCAGGAGGCGATGAGAATTATGAAGTCAGAAGATGATATTCTTGAACTTCGTCGTAAAAATGGTTGGTATGATAAGAATTGAATGATGCACCAAATATAAAGCGGTGTCAGAATCTGGCAAAACTAAATTTTCTGCTCTTGCATGATAAAAACACCACTTGTAAGATATAAAAAACAAAGTGAGGTGAAAGATGTTGCAAGATTTGCGAGAAATAAACTGGCTAGCATTTATGCGCTGGGTAGGCTGGAAAGTTATTCAAATTTTTTGTGTGTTCCTTTGTTATTGGGTTTGTTACACCTTGTCAGGTGAACTCGGACTGGCAGGGGTGCAACGAGCCGTCTTTACGACCTTTATAGGTTCCTGCGGTCTATGTTTTTTACAATTGGCCGGAGTTTTGCCCAAAGACCTTTTAGAAAACAGAATACTTGATAAAATAATGCCAAAGTTTATGGATTTTATCATCTTCACCGGACTAATATTTTTTGCAATTTTGATACCTGTTATAATGTATTTTGAGACCCATCAATAAATGCAAGAGGCTTTTCTTGTACGTGCGAATAATTTGAAAGGGTGTAAAATGGCTATAAAGTATAACGATGAGCAAAAGCAACAGAACAATAAAAGTTTTCATAACAACCATATTGCCCAGATACTTCAAAATTATGATATAGATTTGGCATTCAAATACCAAAATCCTGATAAACTGCGTGGCATATCGACTGGTTTAACTGCTCTTGATGCCAAACTTGATGGTTTGTGTCCCGGCGATGTTGTGCTCATTGGTGGGCGTCCGGCAATGGGTAAAACTTCCCTTGCTATCAATATGGCTCGTAACATAGCGACAGATTTTTCTGCTCAATATCAGCAAAATCCCGATGATAATAAATGTGTGGTATATATAGGGCTCGAATATTCTTCCAAAAAGTTTGCAGAACGCCTGGTCGGTATGGAAGCCTCAATACCTGTATATCAAATGCGAGGTTCTTACATACGCGAAAATTATGATCGCATAGTTACAACCGAATATACTTTGGAAAAATTGCCACTTTACTACTATGACAACATTTATAACATTGATGATATCGCAGACGAACTGCAAAATATCCGGCGGGAACATCAGATTGGAGCGTTATTTATTGATTACTTACAACTAATTACCCCAAGTCTTGATGGACCTTGTGATGACGTTATGTGTCAGATTAAAGAACTGGCAGTTAGATTCGAAATTCCGATTATCGTTCTTGCCCAGCTGGACCGCAATCTTGAAAGTAGGGCAGATAAGCGCCCCATGTTATGCGATATTCGAGGTTTTGAAAGTCGCCACCCCTTATGTGCTAATAAGGTTCTGTTCATATACCGTGAAAGTTATTACTTGATTAATAATGAACCTCTCCCGCGCCGCAATGAGAGCCCAGAGAAGTTTGAAAAACGCCACGCAAGCTGGGAAAAACAGTACAAAGAAACAAAAAACTTATGTGAGATTATAATTGCCCAAAACAGCGACGGCTACGCCGGAATAGTGAGAGTTTGTTTCGATCCTGTCACCGGAGTTTTTAATAACCTATACGGTGAATATGATTAAACCAAAGGAGATAAACCATGATAAACACCATTACCTGTGATAAAAATACAGTTGAAGTAATTAATAAACTTTTTGATTTACTGAGCAGACCGGGATTAATAAACCTAAACGCCCAAGATGTTGAAAATATTACGAAATATGCCAAAAGCATAACCAATCAAACCGTAACTATAAAAGAAGCAACCAGAGAGGCAGTAGAGAAATCAGGGATTCTCTCAGATGAACTTAAAAGGGCTCATAAATATATTATTTGCGTTACTGCCGGAGCAAACTTGAGCCTTGGTGATCTTGATACAATTGTCGGTACAATTTACTCTGTTAATGATAATGAACGCACTTTTGCATCCCTATATGATGAATACCTTACCAACGAAATCGTCATCAACACCTTTTTAGTCAGATTGTAAACAGTATTTTAATAATGAGATGATATAAACCAATCAAACTAAATGTTAGTTAAACTAAAGGAGAATTTATATGACAACACCCCATCCAATGTCTATATTAGATCTAGTAAAAGAATTTGAAAGAGGACAAATGCAGTTGCCAGAAATGCAACGAGGATATGTCTGGAAATCTACGCAGGTTCGAGATTTATTAGATTCACTATATAGGGGATATCCAACAGGTAATATTCTGCGATGGGAAACGACAGATAATTCTATTGAATTGAGAAATGCAGCAATTGAACAGACATGTGAAAAATGGGTTAATTCTTACCTTCTTTTAGACGGGCAACAAAGATTAACGTCTTTAGCCGCAATTATTCAAGGAAAACCAATATATGTTCGAGATTCTAAAAAACCAATTGATATTTATTTTAATCTTGAGCACGAAGAAAACAGTTATGAGACAGAATTAGGTAATGATGAGGCAGATGAGAGCATTTTTGAAGCAGATGATGATGATGAAAATGAAGAAGAAGAAAAAAATTCATTAGATAGCTATAAAAAACCTTTTATTGTTGCTAATAACAGGGTAAAACAGGACCCAAATTGGGTATCAGTTACAGAAGTTTTTAAGGCAAGTGATATAACACCATTTTTAGAAAGAATTGGTATTACCAATTTGAAAGATCCTCGTTATAAAAAATATCAGGAAAGATTAGGAAAACTCATGAGCATAAGAGATTATGAGTTTCCAGTTATAACGCTAAAAAAAGATTTAAAATATGATGAAGTTGCAGATATTTTTGTTCGGGTCAATTCACTCGGTACAAAATTAAAAGGATCAGATCTTGCTCTAGCACAAATTACATCAAAATGGCATGGATCCTTAAAGACATTCGATGAATTCCATGATGAATGTAAAAAAATAAATTGGGATGTAAGTATTGGTATATTACTAAGAACCCTTATTGCAATCATAACAGGGCAGTCTAAATTTAAAGTTGTTTCTTCTCTTTCGCTAGAAAAATTGCAAGAAGGTTGGAATAGAACAAAAGAAGCGGTCTCTTTTGCTCTAGCGTACCTGACACAAAATTTTGATGTTGAAAATCAAAATCTGTTGTCATCTCCCTATTTTATAACAACATTAGCATATTTTGTAGATGCTAAAAATAAACAAATAACAGAACGGGAAACGAATATTTTGAAAAAGTGGTTTTTAATAGCAAATGCCAAAGGTAGGTATTCTTGGGGATCCTCAGAAACAAAATTGGATGAAGATCTTTCGGCTATTAAACAAGGAAATATTGAAAAATTGCTTGACATTATTGCTGCTCAATTTGGTAGGTTGGATATTACCATAGATGATTTGCGAGGAAAAAATCGTACAAGTGGTTTCTTTAAAACTATGTTTACTTTAATGCACAGAAATAAAGCTAGGGACTGGAATACAGATCTTGTTATAAGTATGAAACATCCAGGAAAAAAAGATAAAATCGAATTCCACCATATATTTCCTAAGAACATCTTAAGAGGAGAGAAATTTGAACGAAAAGAAATAAATGATATTGCTAATCTTACATTTATTGGAAAAGTTACCAATATAAAGATTAGTGATAACGATCCAGATGTTTATCTTGAGGCCATTTTAAAAGAACGAGGAGAGGGAATTCTACGAGAACACTGTATTCCAACAGACAAAGAACTTTGGAAGATAGATCGGTTTATAGATTTTACTAACAAAAGGAGAGAATTACTTCTTGAACTCATTAATAAGTATCTAGAAGAAATAAAAGTATGACAGAAAGGGATTGTTTTAATATGCCTTTCTATTGTTCGCAATGATACATCTCCAAATCATAAAAGAGGTGCTGCTAAAGATTCTCATAAAAAACAATAAAGGCCTACATATACTGCGCCAACAAATCTTTCCATACCTGTGGTGCATCAACTTCATCAAAATAGGTTTTTAAGAAATTGGCAATTATCTTGTGTTTTTCTTCCAAACACCTGCGCCCCGGCTCTGTCAGCGCCATATCGCGCAAGTGAAATAACTTATCAAAAAAATGATTTACGACCGGGCAATATTTTATTTGCTTATACTTTTGGGCATCCATTTCTACCGGCAGATAATCAGGGTCAAAAAAAGGTTCTCCGCCTTCAGAACGATAAGCGCGATATTCAATACAACGGATGACGCCGATTAAACCGCTTGCATCTGCCATATCTGCATCGGAAACGATTTTACCCTCTATGCAATTAGGCTTTATTCCGTTTAATCGTTTGCTATATCCGATTGTTTGAACAATATCGATACATTTATTATTAAAATCAGTATCAAACCCGGCACCGGCCAATATACGACGAGTATTCGTCAATAAACGGGCAGATTCTTCACCGAATAATTTATAATCGTCACAATCATGTAAAAGGGCAGCTGCAGCGACTAAATCACGGTTTGCCTCAGGAATTTCATTACAAAAATTCATGGCATTATCATAAACACGAAAAACATGCTTATAGTCGTGTCCACCCAAACCATTACCCATTAAGTCAGAAACGGATTTTTTTATATATTCAATGCCTGTCATATTTATCCTCCGTTTGAATCAATCAAAAATTCACACGATTGTCAATATATTGGCATGAAAAAATTGAAAACAAAAGAAAAAACCGCATAAAATGCGGCTTTTTACTGGTCGGAGTGACTGGATTCGAACCAGCGACTTCTTGCACCCCATGCAAGCGCTCTACCAGGCTGAACTACACTCCGGTATCCACTTCTATATATCCGCCGGTCTTAAAATGCAAGCAAAAAAATCAGGTTGCTTTTTGTCAAAGATTTTGCTAGACTGCCGACATTCGCTAATTATTTACAAACTATTTATTATATGGAAAAAGAAGAGCTTTTAGTCAAAGCCGAACAAGCTTTTGAAGCTGAGTTTGGTGTTCCCTCGACGGTGGAAAACTTTAATATCAAGACTATCGTCGATGGCGGCGTGTTGTTTACCCCCAGCATCAAGGAAAGAGACGCCTACCTTGAAAGAGAGCGCCTTGTGCGTAGGAGTATTTTGGGGTTCTCTATTCTGCTCGTGGTTATGTTTATAGGTACAATCGGTCTGCTTACTTATCAGTACCGCGTTCTCGGAGGTCTCCGTGATGCGTACATGTACACCTGGATAGGCATAGTCATTGTGGCTGCAATTATTGCCGCGGCAATCGACAGCAAACGCTATCTGACCTGTGAGCGACTTGAGTGCATCTATACCGGTGAGGGCAAAAATATGCTGTACAATGGTGAAAAATTTATCTGCTTGCAGAAAAGTTTTTACCCGTGTATCTGAGCTCTACACAAGTTCAAAAAATCTCGTCCCGCCGGGACGAGATTTTTTTATGTCTTGTTTTTGTCAAAATTTTATGTTATAAAACCGCCATAATACCTTATTATTTAGAAATTATGGCAAAAGAAAAGTTTAATCGGGCAGAACAGGCCTATGTCAAAGAGTTCGGACACACCCCCAGAGAAGACGGCTACGTCAACATGACTACTTGGCGCGATGATGTGATGTTTTCCAAGAATGACGAAATTCGCGATTCGTTCATCACTTGCCAAACGACTATTCGCCACGCGTACATTCGCGCTGCAGCTTTCGGCATCTTCACGGCCTTGGCGGTTATCGTCTTTTTTGTTTATGAGGCGATAAAATACCACCAAATCGTGGAAAGGCATGCTTTCATCTGGCTCGGTATCCTGATCACAATCTGTGTCGTGGGGCTTATCGCCAACTACGCATGCTACAGGACCTGTCAAAAGTTCACACCTATCTTCACCGGTGATCAAAAATTGCTCTTCTACAACGGAGAGGAATTTAAGACCATCGAGTTTGACGACTAGGTACAGGAACCTGCTTCCCCCGTCAAAAAACCTCGCACCCAAGGGTCCGAGGTTTTTTTATTTATTTTTCTTTGAGATTTTTGAAAAAATTGATAAAGAACAGCGTCAATGAACTGAAAAACAAAATTACACTCGCCGCCGCACCGCATATACACAGCCACTTTGGCGGATTGGTATAAAATATCAGATATATACCCAAAATCACCGCGGCAATAAAGGGCAGAGCCAGCTGATCCGGCGAAATACTGATTTTTCGGCTCAAAAGCGCCATAATCGCATTGATTGCCAACAACCACAATACCTCAATTACAACGACCAAATATGCCACTTTGCCGCTGTTATGCCACGGCGAAAATTCAAAGTCAGCCGTATAGATGATAAAAGTATTATAAATCAACGTCAGTAGTAGCAGGCTTAATGCAACATAAAAAATCCTGTATAACCGCAGGTTGTCAACCATAAAAATTCCCATAACCAAAATAGTGCATGCGACAATAAACGGCATAATTAAACTCCTTTTTTCTTGCTGAGGTGTTCGCTCCACTCAAACACAGGGTATTTTGAAATCCCTTCCGGCAACTGGAAATGCCACCATTCCGAGCGTATTCCCTCAAAACCTGCATTAAACATAATTGACTTTAGCAATTCACGATTATAAATCTCGCGTTGATATTTTTCATCATAAAAATCGGCGGCAGCTTTTGCAAAGTGCTTATAAAACTCATCAGTTTGCCCAAACGCCAGTTCTCTCGCCAATTTTTTATCATATGCATCAACCTTGGTCGGAAAACACAAATTGTTCCCTTGTTCATCAGTCAGACAGCAATCAATTGCCACCGCATGGCAATGAGCTGATTTTTCCGCCGTCGGAGCAAACAGCCCTTTTATCAATAACAAATCCAAAATTCGGCGATGAGCGATTGGTGGTCGATAAGCATCATAAATCCGCATTTTTAGCTTCAAATCTTTCAATTTTTTGCTGACCCCAGTCAAACATTTGGCTACATCACGATGAACATAGGCTTTTTTCCCAAAGCCCACTTCTTTATACACCGGATGCATTGTAATATTCTCTGGTTTTGTATACATTAAATCGACAATAAAGCGCTCGTCTTTAATTTCGACCAGATTATTATCCTTAAAAAAATCACCCATTACTTAAGCCTTTTGTTGCCAAGAGCCGTTTGCGTTTTGCTGCCAATAAAACACTTCCACGCCTTGATTTTTCAGTTCCTTCCAAAAGGCGCGTGCTTTTTCCAAAGCCTCGTTTAAGTTTCCGTCGAAAATGTTAAAAACTCGTTCAAAATTAGAAATTTCTTCCAACTCCGCACTGGCCCCGTCAACCAAAAACAAAAACTCTGCTTTATTCGGCACATCATTGTCGGCGGTCAGCCAAATCGGCTGCATGTCAGCGGCTCCGTCTTTCTTGCTTCCGTGCGGCAAAAATGATTGTTCATCATAAGTCCACAACATACTGTTCAAAAACTCTACCCGTTCGCTGTTACCGACACGCACGACAGCTTTTTTGCCAACTCCGTACGCCTTTTCCAAAAGCTTTGGCAGGACATCTTCAAGTTTTTTGCTTTGCAAATGATAAAAGTCAACTCTACTCATGTTTTTTCAGCTTTACGGATACTGCGGATATTACGCCTTGTTCTTGATCTTGCAGCATTAACATAATCGGGCGGTTATTTTCTTGCCGCGCTTCCTTAATATAATTGAGCAAGGCCTCTGTTGTCATAACATCTTTCTTGTCGATTTTTACCACAACATCACCTTTTTTAACCCCTTGAGCAGCGGCATCGGAATTGGCTTCAACATTTGTTACCACCAAACCTATTGTTACCGGAGATAAATCAAAAGCTTTTAGCAGTTCGGGTGTAATTTCTTCAACTTTAATACCGACTTCGTACAAAACACGATCATTATCCTGCATTTGTTCCGGAGCTGTCGGTTTGTTGATTGTGGGAGCCGCGGGCATTTCTTTCACCGGAACATTAATGGTTGTAATTTCGCCGTCACGCCACACCAGCAATGATATTTCTTTTCCGATCGGGCTTTCGGCAACCATACGCGAAAAGTCTTTAGAACTGCTGATTTCTTTTTTACCAAGGCTCAAAATTACATCACCGACCGTAATTCCGGCTTCTGCCGCGGGGCTGTCTTCGGTTACGGCAGAAACAATCACTCCTTGTTTATCTTTCAAATCCATTGCTTCGGCTGTTTCGTGATTATTAGCCTGAATCTTAACTCCGATCCAACCGCGCTTTACCTTTCCGGTTTCTTCCAACTGGCTTATAATCCACCCAGCGGTGTTGATTGGAATAGCAAACCCAACACCCATGCTGTTGCCGGTGGTTGAGAACAAAGCCGTATTAATGCCGATTACTTCCCCTTTCATATTAAACATCGGTCCGCCGGAACTTCCCTGGTTTATGGAAGCATCAGTTTGAATAAAGTTGTCATACGGACCGGCGGCAATGTCGCGTGATTTTGCGGAAACAATACCGGCGCTGACACTTCCGCCCAATCCGAAAGGATTGCCGATAGACAACACCCAATCGCCGATTCTCAACTCATCGGAATTACCGAATACTGCCTTATCCAGCTCAAACGGAGGATCAATCTTGATTAATGCCAAATCGGTTTTTTCATCTCCGCCGATAATATCGGCCTCAACCTCGGTATTATCAAACAGTACGACATTAATTGAGCTTGCATTTTCAATCACATGATAGTTGGTTATAATGTAGCCTTGTTCATCAATAATAAAACCTGATCCCAAAGCTTGCCTCAAAACACCGTCCGTATCCGCATCAATCTGAGCGGCAGCATCTTCTCCGTCGGCATCATCAGGTAGAGCAACATCAATCTTTTCGGTCTTTTGAATTGTTGAAATATTGACCACGGTCGGCAACAATTTTTCAGCCAAATTTGCAAAAGACGGAAAGCCGTTTTGTGCCTCGGCTTGAGGAGCCATTGCCAACAGTGCAATTCCTAAGATATAACCAACTTTTTTAAGCATGTTATTTCATTGCCTTTCTAAAGAAGTGAAAGAAATCACTATCCGGTGATAATATCATTGATGATTTTCCATCGGTCAGTGAGTTTTTATAAGCCTCAAGTGAGCGGTAGAAGTTAAAGAACTCAACATCTTTTCCGGCGGCGGCATTCCAAATTTCAATAGCTTTTTCATCGCCCTGACCGCGAATAATCTGCGCCTGCTTTTCGGCATCGGCCAAAATAATGGTTTTTTCTTTGTCGGCACTGGCTCTTA
Organism: uncultured Azospirillum sp.; assembly: GCA_947301965.1. Taxonomy (GTDB): domain Bacteria; phylum Pseudomonadota; class Alphaproteobacteria; order RF32; family CAG-239; genus JAFUYI01. The sequence continues at coordinate 35,951 of CAMYUM010000008.1, forward strand.
TTTTCTGAGCTTCTTGGCTGCCTTGAGCGCGAAACTCTTTTGCTTCTCTCTCACGTTCGGTTTTCATACGCGCGTTGATTGCCTGCAAAACCTCGAGCGGCAGGTCGGCACGGCGGATACGCACATCAGCCACGCTGACACCGATTTGAGTAGCATCAATTTTTACCGCACTGCTTATATCGTTCATAATCTTGGTACGTTTTTCCGAGAGCAGTTCTTGCAAAGTAATACGTCCCAAAATTTTACGTACTGATGAGTTAACGATTTCGGCCAACTTGCTTTGAGCCTGCTGTTCGGTGCGTACGGTCTGATAAAATCTGATCGGATCAACAATCTGATAACGTGTAAAACTGTCAACGTCCAAACGTTTTTTATCATTCAGCACCACTTCTTGTGCCGGAGGATCAAGGTTTAGCAATCTCTTATCATAAAAGACCACATTTTGAATGAACGGAATTTTCATTTTTAACCCTGGTTCCTGCACCAAACGTACCGGACGTCCGAATTGCAAAACAATAGCCTGTTCTGCCTGGTTAACAATATATACGCTGGTTCCGATTAAGAACACGACCACCAGTACAATACCGCTCCAGAAAATTTTCATTTTATTTTTCATCGTTTTTTCTCCTATTTAGTAGTGTTCAGCGGTAATACCGGCAATACATTAGCACCTTTGGCCGACGGATCGATTATGGTTCGGTCAGATTTTTTCAAAACTTCTTCCATGGTTTCAAGATATAGTCTGCGAGCAGTTACGTCTTTTCCCTTTTGATAAGCCTTATATACCGAATTAAAACGATCAGCCTCACCGGTAGCTTTGTTTACGACGGCTTGGTTATAAGCCTCGGCACTTTGCAGGATTTGCGAAGCCTGACCTCTGGCATTTGGTACAACTTCGTTACGATAAGCCTCGGCCTCGTTTTTAAAACGTTCCATATCGGCTTTTGCACGTTGTACTTCATTAAAAGCATCAACCACTTGTTGCGGGGGGTCTGCCTTTTGCAGTTTTACGCGCACAATCTCAACACCGGAGCCGAAATCATCGAGCACTCTTTGCAGTTCGGCCTTGGTGTCGTCCTCAACTTTACCGCGGTCACCGGAAATAATCGGCATCATTTGTGATTGTCCGACAATTTCACGCAAAACTGACTGGGCTGCAACACGGACGGTTTGTTCTGGTTCGCGCATATTGAACAAAAAGTCCTTAGCGTTTTTAATACGCCAAACGATTGTGAGGTTAATGTCGACAATATTTTCATCACCGGTCAGCATATGAGTTTCCGTAAACGCATTGTCGCGATAGTTACGAGCATATGAACCGTCGTTTACACCTAAGTTAATACTGCGTTCCTGGGTCATGCTGACCTTATAAACTTCCTCAATCGGGTAGGGCAGGTGATAATGCAATCCCGGCTCGGTGGTATCGACATATTTTCCAAAGCGTAAAACAACACCGTTTTCGTTGGTTTGCACCTGATAAAAACCGGTCAAAGCCCATAATGCCACAACAATAATCACCCATGTAACCGGGCTGATATTAATCTTTGGCGGTTTCGGTTTAACAATTTTTTTGAATTTTATAACCTTTTCCCCCGCGGAATCATTCAAAGGGGTTTCTGGTTCATCATCCCAGGGACTTTTAGTATTTGCCATATTTTTACCTCATTAACAGTTTATTTTGTTGCATTTGCTTAAATATATAATATAAACATTCTAAAGACAATTTAAGGATTTCACATATCAACAGGGGAGCAAAAACATGGCGGAAACAGAAGAAGTAAGGTCTTTTGTGCTCAAATATTTTAATCCGGAAAACATTGACAGTGTCAACATTTTCAACGGTCGTGCAATTGTAACGCTGATTAATACACCTGAAAATCGGGATAAAGCCGAAGCCTTAAAACAAGAACTTCTTCAGCTTGAAGGGGTTTCAAAAGCCTCGGTTGTTTTTACGGCCGTAAAAGACGCTGAAAATGACCATTATTGGAAGATTCGCGGCGTCAAAAAGATTATTGCCGTTGCCTCGGGTAAAGGCGGTGTCGGCAAATCGACAACAGCCGTCAACATTGCACTTGCACTCAAGCGACTGGGGCAGAATGTTGCTCTGTTTGATGCCGATATTTACGGTCCGTCAGTTCCGACCATGCTCAATTATGAAGGATTAACGCCAATCTCCAAAGACGGCAAAACCTTTGAGCCTTTTGAGGTTATGGGTTTGCAGACCATGTCAATCGGCACATTGATAGACCGTAATACTCCGTTGATTTGGCGCGGTCCCAAAGCCTGCGGGGCTTTACAACAACTATTGTCTGATGTCAATTGGGACAATATTGATGTTATGGTTATTGATATGCCTCCCGGCACCGGTGACATTCAAATTACTTTGTCGCAGCAGGTTCATATCAACGGTGCGGTTATTATTTCTACTCCGCAGGACATAGCTCTTATTGATGCTGTCAAGGGTGTAAATATGTTCAAAGCGGTAAACGTTCCGATTTTTGGCATTGTTGAAAACATGAGCTATCACATCTGTGAAAAATGCGGACATAAAGAATATATTTTCGGTGAACACGGAGCCGAGGATACAGCGGCTAAAATCGGCGTTGATTTCCTGGGAGCAGTTCCGCTCAATATCAAAATCCGCAGCCATGCCGATACCGGCACCCCGATTGTTGAGGCTGAACCCGACGGTGACTTTGCCAAAGCTTATCTTACTATTGCCGCCAATATCATTAAAAAACTGAAATAAGTAAACTTTAAGCAAACAAAAACTCCGACATTGCCGTCGGAGTTTTTTTGTGTAGCGCCACAAAAAACATCTTGCTTTCATGTCAAAAAGGCGGTACAACCAAACCACTTTTTGTTATTAATAAATTATTGAGTTCTTTGACATACGGAAAACATCTTAAATGGGTGATACTGATATCAGAAACACACTTTCAAAAATCGTGGAAAGTTGCAGCAACCTTTTGGCGTACGACGAAAAACTGTCACACTTTCAATTTTTCAAAGATGTGTTGGGACACTAAGGTCTTCGAACAGCAAGAAACACACCAAGAAACCCATGAAAAGACGTTTAAAGAGGAATCATGCTCCACGCATGACTCCTCTTTTTTTTTTAACGCAATTGACCTGATTATATTATCTTCTTCATTTCTTTTTCTTCGTCCTTAATACGCATCATCAAATCGTCCAATTTGAGGCGCAAAGACGAAGACGGGTTAGATTTTAACGCTTGTTCGGCCTGCTGTTTGGCCAACTTTATGTCATGCATACGCAGACTATATTCGGCAGCGGCATAATTATATCCGGCGGCATTTTGTTGCAAACCATAGGCCCGTGACAGCAAAACCCATGCATAACTATCAGGGTTATATATCAAAACTTGATTTAGCATATCAACAATTTGTTGCTGTTCCGCCGGTGTCGGAGAATTTTCCAACATTGCCTGCGCCAAATTGAGCTTAAATAGTGCCGAATTAGGACGCAGACTTAAAGCTTTTTGATAAATATTTACCGCTTCACGAACATTGCCGGTTTCCATTGCCATTTGCCCTTTTAGTTCGTAAAAATAAGGGTTTTGCGGCTCTTCTTGAATCAATCCGTCAACCAAAGCCGTAGCCTGAGGCATTTTCATCTGTTTAAAATAAGCTATTGTCCGCGCATACCTTGCGGGCAGAGAAACATCACTTTCCGGATATTTGATAAAAGTGTTTTTCGGCTCTTCAATATAAGCATAGATTTTTGCCTTAACTCTGGCAAAGGTGCTTTCTTCAGCTCCTCTTGCCGGTGCATTTGAATCTTTGGTTGCTTTTTCCAAAAAGGCGATTCTCTCTGATGTAACTGGGTGAGTGCGATAATAGCTGGTTTCCTCAATCCCTTGCAAGGTATTGTTTTTCTGAATTTTTTTCATAAAGTTCAACATCCCGGCCGGAGATTGATTTATGCGCCTCAACAATTTTATTGCGGCTTCATCGGCACTGCGCTCTTCGCTGACTTGATAAGATAACATATTGCTCATTGCCGAACCTTGAGAACCTAAAATTGCCGCAATACTGATATCCGGTCTTCCCGCGGCAATTCCGGCCGCTCCGCCCAGCAACATTGAGGCCAGGCTCACTCTTTGTACTTCCCGCGCTTGAATTTTGTGGCGTAACAAATGTCCGCCCTCAATATGCCCGGTTTCGTGCGCCAATACGCCGCTGATTTCATTTTGGCTGTCAGCATTCATCAATGTTCCGACGGTTACAAACATATTGTTTCCGTCAGCTACAAAAGCATTAAGCGCCTTGTCGTTTACAATATATATATTTCGAGGGTTAAAAGTGGTTCCCGAGGCCTGAAAAATCGGTTTTAAGGTCTGATGCAAAAAGACTTCGGTTTCCTCATCAGAAATCAAAGATAAAGCCCGAGCGGGCAGAGCGGCAAAACACATTGCCGCCGCTAGCATTGACATTAAAAATCGGTTTATCCGTTTATGAGCTTTTTCCACCAAGCAACCTTTCGTGTTTCGGATTTTTCTTCAGTTTCCGGCGCGTTATTGTTATTCTCCGCAGGCATTTTTTCTTCTGCCTGTTGAGCATAATCATTTCTGCGATCACGGCGACGACGGCGATCAAAACGATTGCGTCTGCCGTATCTTTCTCTGCGGCGACGATATTGAGGTTCGTCAGTTTCTTCTGCTTCGGTTATAGGATTTTCGATTTTTTCTTCCTCTTCTTCAACCGGTTCATCATAAGATTGTAACGGTGCCGGTTTAGGCTCTTCGGTCTTTACGGCTTTTACGCGCTCAATCCGATATTCGGCAATATTTTTGATATTGTTATCGGCGCTGATAATCACAGCCATATTGTAGCGTTGTTCAATGTCATAAATTGCCTGACGTTTCTGGTTGAGCAGATATACGGCATAATCCGCCGGCACAAATACATTTATGCTTGATGAGCGAGCTTTGGTACCTTCTTCTTCAATTATGCGCAAAATCGACATCGCTCCGGACTCAACCGTACGGATAATGCCTCTGCCGCGGCAGAACGGGCAGGTTTGATAATTGCTTTCCAAAAACGAAGAATGCATTCTCTGACGCGAAATTTCCAACAACCCGAAACAACTCATTTTGCTGATTTGAACACGAGCGCGGTCGTTTTTCATCGCCTCTTTCATGCGTTTTTCAATCGCTTGATTGTTTTTCGGCTCGTCCATGTCAATAAAGTCAATAACCACCAAGCCGGCCAAATTTCTCATTCTCAACTGTTTGGCAATTTCATCTGCGGCTTCCAAATTGGTTTTTAATGCAGTTTCTTCCAAATCACGTTCTTTAGTGGCACGACCGGAGTTAACATCTATTGAAACCAAAGCCTCGGTCGGATTAATTACCAAATATCCGCCCGATTCCAACGGAACGTTCGGATCATGCAACTTATCAAGCTGACTCTCAACCTGAAAACGCTGGAACAACGGAACATCATCGGCTTTGCACGATTTCAGTTTTTTCATATTATGCGGTGACAAAATACGCATAAAACTGCGTGCCGTTTTATAAGCTTCATCTCCGTCAACGATAATTTCCGATATCTCTTTGGTAAACATATCGCGGAGTGCGCGTTTTATTAAATTTCCTTCTTCATAGATTAATGTCGGAGCCTTATTTTTCAACGCATCAAGACGAATCTGATTCCATGTGCGGATTAGATAGTTATAGTCGCGGGTTATATCAGCCTTTGTCTTTTCTTCGCCGGCGGTGCGTACAATCAGCGACATATCGTTTGACATCGGCAGTTCTCTGATAATACCTTTCAAACGTTTGCGATCTTGAGCATTGGTAATTTTTCTTGATACGCCGCCGCTTTTAATACGATTCGGCATCAAAACGCAATATCTGCCGGCCAATGATAAATAAGTTGTCAGCGCTGCACCTTTGTTGCCGCGTTCTTCTTTGACAACCTGAACCAACAGAATTTGTCCTTCCTTCAAAACATCTTGAATGGTGCTGTTGTGGAACAATTTACGCATCAAAATCAATTTTCTCTGCGCTTCAAAGTCATATTCTCCGTCATCGTCATCATCATCGGGAATATCATCATCACCGACATTATCAGAGGTTATGTTATTGACTTCTTCTTTATCATCATTGTTTTCCGTAACATCTTGGGCGACACTTTCTTCCGTTTCGGTTTCACCGGCAACTTCTTGTGTAACAGTTTGCTGTTCGGTTCCTTCATCATCGGCCATAGTTTTAACCCGTCTGCGATGATAATGACGTCTAGGCTTGCTGTTTTCGTCTTTTTCACCTCCGGACAATGGCAATTCCTGATCTTTTTGCGGCGGAACCTCTGTATCGGAAGTTTCCGGTACAGTGTTGAGTTGAGCCGTTTCATCAGCAGAAACAGTATCATCATTTGAGCGGTGAGCGCGACTAACTTTGCGCTTGTCCTGTTCTTGCGAGGCTTTTTGTTCTTCATCAGCCGGTGTAGCTGCTTTTTCGACTTGGTTTACGGGTGTTTCAGCCTCATTAACGACAGGTTCGGTCGTAACCGCTGTTTCAACCTTGATTTCTTCGTCCTTTTCGGCAATTACGGCATCTGGCTGTTGTTTTTCTGCGGCTTCTTGTTCGGCGGCGGCAGCCTCAGCCTCTGCGGCAGCTTTTGCCGCTTCTTCTTCCAAACGTTGGGCGCGCTTCAAAGCCTTTTCCTCGCGAATTCTTGCTCTTTCAGCCTCGCGCTCCTTAATCATCTGCTTTTTATTTTCGATTATTTCATCAACTTCTTTTTCGTATTGAGCCAAAACTTCCTGCGATACGTTGTAATAATCGGGATGAATTTCACCAAAAGCCAAAAAACCGTGGCGGTTTCCGCCATAATCTACAAACGCCGCTTGCAGGGAAGGTTCGATTCGCATAATCTTGGCCAAATAAATATTTCCTTTTATCTGACGGCGAAAAGTCGATTCAAACTCCACATCTTCAATTTTATTTCCGTTAACCACAACCACTCTGGTTTCTTCGGGTTGGGTATCATCAATTAACATTCTTTTTGTCATAAAAACTCCACAATCAGCGCACAATGTGCGCGCAACTCCGCGGAAAGAATATCGATTAAGAACTCGGGAAGACGGATTCTCCCCCGTATTTTGAAAACTCGGCGCTTTTACGCCTCATCCGTAAATCGGCACCTGAAGTGCCGCACTTGTCCAAATACCATTCTTTTTTGAACATTTTTGTTGTTTGTTTATTTATTGTTCAAAAAAATCAAAAATTCTCTCCGAGGAAAAACCTCTCCAACTTCAAATCTGTCCAAGCACGACTTTCGCTATGAAAGCGGCGGCGACCGGAGCTCTGCACTCTGTAGTTTCATCATATATCATCTGTTGCAGAACCGATCAAAACAAATTTGATAACTCTAAAATATAACAAGCTTACAAAAATTACAACAGGTTTTTCACAATATAATAAAATAACATTTTGCAATGTTTTAATATCTTGGTAATAAGTAATATGTATAATATACCAAACAAAGCGGTATAAAATGAAAAAACTGATTCTGACATTCAGCAAATTGGCACTTTTTGCGATTCTGTGCTGCATTATATCTCTGCGGGCATCGGCCGGTGAAATTACCGGTTTGCGTACCGGGCAGGGTATGGACAGTGTTCGCATTGTTTTTGATGCTTCGTCAGATTTCCATTATGAAGTGTTTTTGCTCGATACCCCGAAAAGACTGGTGATTGATGTCGACGGCATAAATGTTGCCCGCTCAATTGAAAATACCAAAGACAAAAACAACATTATTGGACGCGTCCGAGTCGGCACGAGTGACGGAACCAAAAAACGCATCGTTTTTGATTTACAAAAGCCGGTTGTCATCAAAAAAGCCTTTATGCTTTCTCCGCAGTCTAATTTTAATTGGCGTTTGGCGATAGATGTTAATGTCGCTTCCGAACGTGATTTTGCTTCCAAAGTCGGACTGAGCCATGCCATAAGCAACGGAGCTAAAAATAAAAACACCTCTTCAACACCCCCGATTAAAACCACAAATAATGAAAATGCTAAAAAAGTAATAGTTATTGATGCCGGACACGGTGGTCATGATCCCGGCGCAATAGGTTATTCGGGCGTTTATGAAAAAACAATTACTCTTGCGGTGGCAAAAGAGCTCAAAAGGCTGTTGGACAAAGAAAATAAGTACAACGTCTATTTAACCAGAAGTACTGATATTTTTATTCCGCTGCGTGATCGTTTCAAAATTGCCCGTAAGCACAATGCCGATTTGTTTATTTCTTTGCATGCGGACAGCGCTCATAACCGCAATGCTAAAGGTTTATCGGTTTATACTTTATCTGAAACCGCATCCGACAAAGAAGCCGAAGCTCTTGCCGAACGTGAAAACAAAGTTGATATAATTGCCGGCGTCAATATGTTTGAACAGTCAAAAGAAGTTAATGACGTTCTTATCAGTCTGGCGCAGCGAGAAACCCGTAACCGTTCATCAGAGTTTGCCCGCTGCATAGAACTGGAAATGCGTAAATCTGTTCAGTTAATCAGTAACACCCACCGTTTTGCCGGTTTTGCGGTCTTAAAGGCGCCCGATGTCCCTTCGGTTCTCCTGGAAATGGGCTATCTTTCCAACAAAAATGAAGAACGTTTGTTGCGCCAGGACAGCTATCGTCGCAAGTTGGCATCATCGGCAGTAAAGGCAATCAATCGATATTTTGAAGATATGAAACATAAATCATTGTTTTAAGGATAAAAAAAATAGTTGTATGAAAATCTAAAAACTGCTAGTTTTATTGCAAGTTTATTTTCAACGGACAAAAACGAAACATGCTCAAAACTTTATCATCATTGCTTAGTACCTGCTTTTTCTTTGCGGTAGTCGGACTGATTTTGTTGATGGTTGTGTTATTACGCATTAACCACAACCTTCCGGACTATCACCAGCTTGAAAAGTATGAACCCCCGATTACAACCCGCCTTTTTGCCGGTGATGGTCAGCTGATGATGGAATATGCCACCGAACAACGTTTGTTTGTGCCGATTGAAAAAATCCCTGCTATGGTCAAGAATGCATTCATTGCCGCAGAAGACAAAAACTTTTATACCCATTCCGGCATAGATTATTTGGGTATCGTTCGTGCCGTACTGGGCAATCTCAAACAAATCGGAAGCGGACGTCGTCCTGCAGGTGCTTCTACCATAACGCAACAGGTAGCTAAAAACTTTTTGCTTTCTTCTGAAGTTTCATATGTCCGCAAAATCAAAGAGGCAATTATATCCCGACGCATAGAAAAAGCCTTTACCAAAGACCACATTCTAGAACTCTACTTAAACGAGATTTATCTTGGTAATCGTTCATACGGTGTTGCTGCGGCGGCACTTAACTATTTTGGCAAGCCTCTCGACAAGCTTTCGGTCGCAGAAACGGCATATCTTGCAGCCCTGCCAAAGGGACCAAACAATTACAACCCTCATCGTCACTATGATGCTGCCATTGCCCGCCGAAATTGGGTGCTTACTCGTATGAACGAAGAAGGTTATATTGATGAGGTAACATTAGCCGAAGCACAAAACAGCCCGTTAAAAGTTATTGACCGTTCGGACAACTATGTTACCAATGCTGAATATTTCAGCGAAGAAGTACGCCGCGAAATCCAAAATCGTTTTGGTGCGGAAGATCTGAATGAGGGAGGTCTGATTGTCCGTACGACACTTGACCCGCGCTTACAGGATATTGCCACCAAAGTCTTTCGTGAAGAAATTGAGAACTATGATATTCGTCACGGTTGGAGGGGTCCTTTGGCTCACATTAACCCTGATGATGCCAAGGCGTTTGAAGAAATCCAGCTCCCCGCATATCTGAACAAAGGGTGGCAAAAAGCTCTTGTGGTTGATGTTAACGACAAAGAGGCTTCAATAACCACAGCGGACGGAACTGTAGGTGTTATTCCGATGGCTTTGCTCAAATGGGCACACAAAACTTTGCCTGACCAGCGTATCGGAGACACTCCGACCAAGCCGAGTGCGGTTTTAAGTGTCGGCGATGTCATCATTGTTGAGCCGGTGAGTGAAGAAAGAATTACCAAACAAAAGTTGCCGGAACACACATATTATCTGCGGCAAGAACCGGATGTTGACGGCGGCCTTATTGCCATTGATCCGCACACCGGAAAGGTATTGGCTGTTGTCGGCGGATACGCCTTCGGTCGTTCGCAGTTCAATCGTGCCACCCAAGCCAAACGCCAAACCGGATCTGCGTTTAAGCCTTTTGTTTATTTAACTGCACTAGAAAACGGATATTCTCCGACAGATTTAATTTTGGACGCTCCGTTTGTGCTTGATCAAGGTCCCGGCCTGCCGAAATGGAAGCCCGAAAACTACTCTAAAAAGTTCTACGGATTGATGACCTTGCGTGCAGGTATAGAAAAATCCCGTAACCTTATGACCGTTCGTCTTGCCCAAGATGTCGGCATGGATAAAGTTGCTGAATTTGCTGCCAGAGTCGGCATTAATAAAAATCTGCCCAAGCTGTTGTCAATGTCTTTAGGCGCGGGTGAAACCAAACTTGATAACCTGACTTCTGCATATGCAATCATCGTTAACGGTGGTAAAAAAGTTACTCCGTATTTTATTGAGCAGGTTCAAGACCGCTACGGCAATACCATCATGAAACACGATAAACGTAAATGTGAGGATTGTAACTATGATAAGTGGAATTCTCCTGAGGTGCCGCAACTTTCCGACCCCCGTGAGCAAGTAATTGATAAACTTTCGGCTTATCAAATGACTTCTATCCTTGAAGGTGTTGCTATCCGCGGTACCGGTGCACGTTTGCGCGGACTGGGACGGCATCTGGCCGGCAAAACCGGAACCACCAATGACAATAAAGAAGGCTGGTTCGTAGGTTTTTCTCCGGATTTGGTCGTAGGTACTTATGTCGGTTTTGATGAACCGCGCTCTCTTGGTAAAGTAGAAACCGGAGCCAGCGTTGCCTTGCCGATTTTCTATCGTTTTATGGAAGAAGCTTTGAAAGGTCAGCCGGATACGGCTTTCCGTATTCCCACCGGCATCAAACTTGTTCGTGTTAATTATGAAACCGGCAATCCCGCACAGCCGAGCGATAAAGTTGTTATTTTAGAGGCTCTCAAACCTGAGTTCAGTTTTTCCAATACTGCCCGTGTAATCGGCGGCAATGACGGAGATTCTCCGGCCAACGGTGGTTATAAGAGTTTGGGTAATACCCTCGGGCAAGAAGATTTTCAACTTGGCAGCCAATATTAGGAAACAAAAACAATGCAAGCCGAAGTTTACAATTTAAATGAAGAAATCAAGCAGTCAATCAACCTGCTGAGGAGGTCTCTTTGACTACGACAATGCTGTCATTCGGCTTGATGAGCTGAACAATCTTACGTCTGATAACGAACTGTGGAACGATGCCGCCAAAGCGCAAAAACTGCTTAGCGAAAAAAATAAGCTTGAAGCGGATATTAGCCTTATTGATGAGCTCGAAAAATCTCGCTCCGATTTGGTTGAGCTTTGCGAACTCGCCGAACTTGAAAATAATCAGGACCTTATTTCTGAAATAATTTCCCAGATGCAAAGTCTAAAATCGAAAGGGCGACGCGGTGAGTTGGAGGCGTTACTTTGCGGAGAAGTTGATGCTAACAATGCCTTTTTAGAGGTTCATTCCGGCAGTGGCGGAACTGAGGCTCAAGATTGGGCAGAAATGCTTTTACGAATGTATACCCGGTGGGCCGAAGCTCATCAGTACAAAATTGAATATATAGAAGAATCCGAGGGTGATGTTGCCGGTATCAAATCTGCAACAATCAAAATTATCGGACATAATGCTTATGGCTGGCTCAAGTCTGAAAGCGGAGTTCATCGTCTGGTACGTATTTCGCCGTTTGACAGCAACGCTCGTCGTCATACCAGTTTTGCCTCTGTCGGGGTATATCCTGACATTGACGACAAGATTAACATTGAAATTAACGAGGCAGATTGCCGTATTGATACTTATCGCGCTTCTGGTGCCGGCGGTCAGCACATTAACAAAACCGATTCTGCCGTCCGCATTACCCACTTGCCGACAGGCATAGTTGTTCAGTGTCAAAACCAACGTTCTCAATTTCAAAACCGCGAGGCGGCATGGAATATGCTGCGCGCACGTTTATACGAAATAGAGGTCAAAAAACGCGAAGATGCCGAAAAAGGACAATGGGACGCTCAAGGTGATAACGGCTGGGGCTATCAAATTCGTTCTTACGTTTTGCAGCCGTACAAAATGGTTAAGGATCTGCGCACAGAGGTCGAAACTTCAGACGTAAAATCGGTGCTTGACGGTGATATAGATTTGTTTTTGGAAGCAGCTTTGGCTGATAAGGTGGCAAAATAAATGCGCAAAGTATCAAACAGGCTCTATCTTACCCGCAAAATTTTCAATTACACAATGCTTGCATTGTTGTTTATCTTTTTACTGTTTTTGTGGCAGCTGTACCGTGGTCCTATTTCAGCACCTTTTCTCAAACCATATATCATAGCGGCCTTAAGTCCTGATGCTGAAACGGCAGAAGTCTCTTTGGATAGTGTTAACATTGAACTGGTTCGTTCGGTCAAGCCGATTAAGATTATCGCCAAAAAAGTAGTATATAAAAGCAAGGATGAAACCGTAAAATTTTCGGCTCCGCGTGCTGCAGTGTCGTTCAGTATAAAAGCTCTTTTGCGGGGTATTGTGGCTCCGTCATCAATTGAGCTTGAAAATCCGTCTGTATATATTTTTACTACATATGGCTTGAAAAAACAGGATAAAGCATCCGAAGTTACGGAGAAAAAACTCGATTATTACGTAACCTTGTTTGAAGATTTTCTTGAGCGCTTTAATTCCAACGATAACACATATCCGGAAAGTTACATCAACAACATCAGAATTTCCGGCGGTGAAGCCGAGTTTCATGAGGTTGATTTGGGAAGAAAATGGGTTTTATCCGACCTCAACTATCACTTTAATCGCGGCCTCAGTGATATGTCTACGGATGTAAGCGCCCTCATTAATATCAATGATACACAAATTTCTGCCGGTGTTGAAGCCGGATACCGCGCCGGTGATAATAAGCTTGCCGTTCAGGCATATTTCAGCGACTTGGTTCCGTCAACCGTCATTAACAATTATGTTGATGATGAAACTCGTGCCAAACTATACCAAATTAATGTTCCGGTCAGCGGAAAAGTCTCAACCGTTGTTGATTTTAATGAATTTGCGACCAAACGTGAGGATTTGATTAATGCAGTTGAAACAGCAATACGAGAAATCAGTTTTCAGTTTGAGGGCGGGCAGGGCAACATTATTTTTGCTGCTGACGATGAAGAATCAAAATACAACATTTCATCATTTGTTTTAGACGGAAAAATCAACGGCGGACTTGATAATCTCGAAATCAAAAATGCTGATTTTAACCTTGGTGACCAGAAAGTAAAGGTCGGTTTTAGCGCCACAGGTTTGGGAAAAATGCTGCTCAAATCATCTTTCAAAGCGCTTAAAATGAAATTTACTGCCGATATAAAGGCTTTTAAGTTAAATGACCTCTACATATATTGGCCGCGCTATATTGCTTCAGAGGCGTGGGAATGGTGTAAAGAGAGCCTATTCGGCGGCGATGCCAGAAACGGTCATTTTGAGTTTGACTTTGGATATAACGCCAAGACCAAAAAAATTGAGTTGAGTAAACTAAGTGGTGGGGCATATATTGAAGATTCAAATGTTCGTTATATTAACACTATGCCGATGGTTACCAATGTTTATGGCGAGTTCAAGGTTGATTCCAACAGCATTACAATCAATTTGGATAAAGCAAAATCAGACGGAATATTGTTAGATTCTGGGGTAGTCAGAATTTATGATTTAGATAAGAACCGCAATTATATCAAAATTAAATTGCTTTCCAATTCATCAATTACCGATGCCCTCAAACTTATTGATCATGAACCGCTTAACTTTACATCGGAACTCGGTCTTAAACCTGATATTATGCAGGGTTCTGCAGAGACTGATTTAACTCTTGATTTTGAGCTCAAAAAAGACCTTGGATACAATGACGTTAAAGTAGCCGTAAAATCAACTTTGCATGACGTCAAAATCTCTGATGTTGTTGACAACAAAGATGTTAAAGCCGATGAATTGAACCTGTTCGTAGACAATTCGGGGCTGAAAGTTAATGGTGATGCTGAGCTTGACGGCATTCCGTTGAACATTTCATGGAATGAACGTTTCAATCCTGACAAAAACAATACCAGCAGCTATCGAGCCAAGTTTAAAGGTGATGAAGCCTTGCTTAAAAAACTCGGAGTTGATGTCAGTTTCTTGAGCAAACCTTATATAGAAGGCTATACCGAAATTGAAGCCGTGGCCGAACCGACCAAAAACGGATATAATGTTGATGTTACGGCCAATATGTTACACGCAGCACTTGATTATAGTTTTTTGGGCTTTGTCAAACCCAAAGATCAAAACGGAGAACTGAAAGCAACCTTAATCTTCAAGGACAAAAAGCTTGCATCGATACCTTCATTTACCATGACCAAACCCGATTTTGAAATTATAGGTCGTGCCGATTTTGATAATCAAAGCCGTCCCAAACTTATTGATATCAGCAAAATCAATGGTCCGAAAACCAGAGCTCAGGCCAAGATAGATTTAACTTATGATAAAAACCAAAAATATACGATTAATATCTCCGGTAACAGCTACGATTTGTCAGAGTTTTTTGAACGCCGTTCCTCTTCGTCATCCGAGGGCAAAAAACAAACATCTGACAGCAATTGGGAAAACACCCCTAATATTGATTTGAACATAGCGGTTAACAGTTTGTGGAGCAACCCTGATGTCGCCGTTACCAATTTTGCCGGCACGGCGCAACTTGTTCACGGTATCGGTATTCACGAAGTGCATTTGGTCGGCAATTATGATTATAACAAAAATATGACGCTTAAAGTTGATTATGAACCCAAACCCAACAAAGAATATTATTTAAGCATTACCAGCAACTCTGCCGGCAACACTTTGCGCTTTTTGCGTGTTTACAATGACCTTTACAGCGGCAATCTTAAGATTGAGGCCAAGCGCGGTGCTGACAAGATGTTAATCGGTCATGCCAAAATTCGTGACTTTAGTTTGCATAATACTCCGGTACTGGCAAAATTGTTAACGGTTGCCTCTTTTACCGGTATGGTTGATTTGCTTACCGGCGATGGTATGACATTTTCTCATTTTGATGCCCCGTTCAAATATAAGAATGATATATTATATGTAAATAAAGCTCATACTTATGGTAATGTTTTGGGAATTACATTCAGCGGAGCATACAATATGTCCAGTGATGTTATAGATATTAACGGTATGGTTGCACCGGCATATGGACTTAATACCATGATCGGAAAAATTCCGCTGGTTGGCAACCTGTTGGCCGGAAAAGACGGAACGGTTTTTGCCGCCAATTATACAATTTCGGGAACATCGGAAGCCCCCGAGGTTGATTTAAACCCGCTTTCGGCGCTCAGTCCTAATTCTTTGAAAGAAGTTGTTGCTTCTCTGTTTAACGAAGACGAAGGTGAGGATTTTTAGCCATGCGTATTGGTATAGATTTTCATGGAGTAATTACCGAAGCCCCGGTGTTTTTTCGCAACTTTAACGCTTTAGCTTTGAGCAGAGGTCATGAAATATACATAATTTCCGGTGGCCCGCACCAAATGGAAAAGGATTTTTTGCAGGCATGGCACATTCAATACACCCAAATATTTTCATTGCTGGATCATTTTGCTTCCCGAGGCAAGGTCGAATATTTTGATAACGGCAATTTTAAAGTTCCTGATGAATTATGGAACAAAGCCAAAGCTGACTACTGCCGCGAAAACAACATTGATATTCAAATTGACGACACAGCAAGCTATGGTAACGATTTTTCAACACCGTTTTGTCTTTATAATCCGCAGACCGCAACTTGCACAATAGCGGATAAAAACATAGACTTCGGAAAGTCTCCGTTGGCAACTCTTAAAGCTATTGAAAAATATGTTGCTTCTATAAAAACGGTTCAGAAGTAATCAATCCACCGTTTCTGAGCAGATTATTTTTACCGCGTTTAATTTTAAAGCGCGACTTCTCTCCAAAAGCCTTCTCAAAAATCTCGCCGTAATTGCCACGCTCCTCAAGCATGGTTTGAACCCACGTCGGCTCCAGTTTAAAGCGTGTCCATAATTTCTCGTCCACACCTAAAAGGTTCATAATTTCCGGATTTTTTGAACCGATATTCAATTTATAATTTTCTTGTGTAAGTCCGACGTCTTCGGCAAACTTCGGGGCATTAACAATCCATTTCAGAATTGTCCGCAGAGTGGTATTATCCTTTAGTGCAAAAAGATATACAGCCCTCTCGGCTACGGTTTCGGGCAACATTTCCACGTCCTCAAGCCCGTTTGGCGTATTGACCAGCATGTCTTGCAACAGCATATAGTTTCCGGCCAACAAGCGGCAACGATGTAACAAAAAGTTTGCTCGAGCGCTGCTTGCGGTTTGATAAGTCGCCGGTTGCAAGTCAAGATTGTAATGTTCACTATATGTCATAAGCCTTTTAATATCATCGGGATCTTGTGCAATACAAACTCGTTCCCCTTTAAAATCCTTCATTGATTTTGCTTTTCCCGCCCCTCTGGACAAGAAAGTTAACCGGTCATAATACAAAATATCAACCGGTGCGGCTTTTGTAGATATTTCATTGGTTGCCGAATAAGGCAGTCCTCCGATCATCACATCAATTTTGTTTGTTGCCAAAGCCTTTGAAACCAACAGTTCAGGCACTTGAACCATATGAATACGATCGCTTCTTCCGAAGATTGCGGTTGATATAATACGGCATATTTCAACGCTAATGCCCTGCCAATTTCCGTCCTCGTCTTTATAAGCAAAGATCTGATTATCATTCGGAGTGCCACAACGCACGACACCTCTTGTATTAATATACCGCAGTCCGGCATCAGCCGCAAAAGCGTTTCCGAGCAGGGTTGTAAATAATATACTCAACAGGCACAATTTTAGTTTCATTTCCGGCATCACTCTGTTATAATGAATCCACATAGAAATATATATAGGGCATTTTTTTATGAAAAGTAACTGTTTTTTATATTTTATTCTATTTTGTGGACTATTGTTATTTTCGCCAATCAGTCAAGCGCAGGAACTCACAACCGCGGAAGCCGAAGCTTTTGCCTTAGAACAGGGCAACAACTTATTGGCGGCTTTTGCCGAAAAAGACCTGGCAACCAAATATCAAAAGCTTGACAATCTTTTCATTAACTATATTGACCTGGACTATATTTCTAAATTTGTTGTCGGCAAATACTGGCGTGATATGAGTATGGAACAGCAAAAAAAATACCAGTCGCTGTTCAAACGTTACGCTATGAGTCTTTATAAGGGTTTTCCATTACAATTTGACAATCGAATTTCTTTTACCATCATCGGCAGCCGTCTTGACGGCAAAGCGGTTATTGTCGGTGCCAATATAAACTATAAAAATCCGGAAGGGGAGATAAATACCTATCTTGTTGAATTCAGAATACACAAAACCGACGGGCATATAATGCTGACAGATATTAAAGTTGCCGAAAGTTCATTGATATTATCATACCGCAGTCGCTTTTATCAGATGATAAAAGAGAGTGACGAAGATATGGAATGGTTTTTAGAAGATTTTGAGCTGACAACCAAATCTACAGAACAGCATTATGTGCTTCCGGAACAAAAATGATTTATTCATAACGCAGGGCATTTATAGGATTGAGGAGTGAGGCTTTATAAGCCGGATAAAATCCGAACATAACGCCGACCAAGCCCGAAAATACAAAAGGTATAACAACATAAGCCCAGGCAATTTTTAAGGTAAAGGTTGTAAACAATTTCATAACCTCAACCCCGACCAGCCCGGTAACAATTCCTACCAACCCGCCGATAAGAGACAGCACGATTGCTTCCATCAAAAATTGCCATCTGATATCCCAAGCCTTGGCACCGATTGCCATTCTTATTCCGATTTCACGAGTTCTTTCGGTTACTGATACCAACATAATGTTCATAATGCCGATACCTCCGACCAAAAGCGAAATTGAGGCGATTGAGCCGAGCAGGACCGTCAAAATCTGGGTTGAACTTTCCATCATTTCCTGCATTTGGGTCAGATTCATAATCACAAAATCGTTTTCTTTATTTGTTCCCAAATTATGCCGCTGCCGCAACAATTGGGCTATATCGTCTTGTGAAGAATAGGTTGCTTCGCCGTCAACAGCCTGCAACATAATCATATTGACCTGGTCGGGAAAAGTAATACCGATAACTTTCTTCTGTGCGGTGGTAATAGGGATAAACACGGCATCATCTTGATCCATACCCATTCCGTTTTCGCCGCGCTTTTGTAACACACCTATTACCGTAAAAGGCATTCCCTTAATACGCACGGTTTTTTCCAACGGGTCGACATCACCGAACAGCTCTGTTACTACGGTCTTGCCCAAAACTGTAACTTTTGCGGCATTTTTAATATCACTTTCCGAAAAATTACGCCCATAGTCCAAGGCCCAGTCCTTAATTTCAAAATAACGATTGTCGGTTCCTGTCGTAGATGTTGCCCAGTTGGCATTTCCATATACAATTTGGCTTGTTTGTTCCAAAACCGGCGCGGCCAGTCGTACTTTTGCTATTTTTTCCTGAATAGCGTCTCCGTCAGCGGCTTTCATCGTTGGCAGAGAGCCTCTTCCCCCGCGTGCGCCTCCCGAAGTTGAAGTTCCTGAACGTACAATCATCAAATTTGAACCCATTGTTCTCATATCTTCCTGGATTGAAATTTGTGCACCATGTCCGATAGCCAACATAACAATTACCGCGGCCACACCGATAATGATACCGAGGCTTGTCAGAGATGAGCGCATTTTATTGGCTCTTATTGCCCGTATGGCGATTTTGGTAATGGTTTTAAGCTCAATCATTTAACATTCCTTTCATCGCTTCTGATTTCACCGTCAACAACCTTAATAATTCTATCGGCATACAGAGCAATATCTTCCTCATGGGTTACCAAAATAATTGTCCGATTGAGTTCTTTATTAAAACGCGTAAAAAGTTCCATTACCTCAACGCTGGTCTTAGTGTCGAGGTTTCCGGTAGGTTCGTCGGCAAAAATAATCGGCGCCTCGGTTACCAATGCACGAGCAATAGCCACACGTTGCTGTTGTCCTCCTGAGAGTTGGTTGGGCTGGTGATCCATACGTTGTTCAAGTCCGACGCTTTTAAGCGCAGCTACTGCCTTTTGATGACGCTCCTGATCGGGAACACCGGCATAAACCATCGGCAGTTCTACATTTTCTATTGCCGAAGTCCTTGACAACAAATTAAACCCCTGAAATACAAAACCGATTTTCTGGTTGCGGATTGTGGCCAAATCGTCGCTATCAAGATTACCTACTTCTTTTCCCTCCAAAAAATATTTTCCCGCTGTCGGTTTATCTAAACAACCGAGAATATTCATCAGAGTAGATTTTCCCGATCCTGAAGGTCCCATAATCGCCACGAACTCTCCCTGATTGATTTCCAGCGAAATGCCTTTCAAAATCTCAAGCATTCCGTCGCCCAGCGGATAACTTTTTCTAATATTTTCCAGTTTTATCAGCGGCATTAACGTATCCTCATCGGCATATTCCGTCCGCCGCGCTCCTTGGCATCAGCGGTATCAACAATAATTTCCATACCCTCAAAAAGTTTTTCGCCCTCAATTTGAGTATTATTATCGTCATAAACGCCTGATTTTATCTCTACACGGGTGGGTTTGCCATTTTCCATAACCCACACACCCTTTTGGGCATAACGAACATTATCCCCCATCGAAAAACGAAGGGCTTTATTAGGAACGACAAAAACATTCTTTTCGTTGGCTGTAATAATCTCAACATTAGCCGTCATACCCGGTTTAAATTTCAGTTCACCGTTATCAACGGCGATAACCACCTGATAAGTTACGACATTAGAGGTCGTAACCGCCTCATTTCTAACTTGTGTAACAACACCTTCAAAAGTTTCATTCGGAAAACTATCAACATTAAATTGAACTCGCTGTCCTTCTTTTACCTTGGCAATATCAGCTTCTACCACCGAGGCCTCAATCTGCATCTTGGTTAAATCCTCTGCCACATTAAATAATGTCGGAGTTTCAAAGCTGGCCGCCACGGTTTGTCCTTCTTCAACGCTTTTAGAAACGATAATTCCATCGACCGGTGAAACAATTTTGGTATATCCGAGCTGAATTTTATTATAGTCGAGAGCCGCCTGAGCCTGTTCAACCTGAGCCTTATATAAAGCCACGTTTGCTACGGCAGTATCATAGTTTTTCTGGGCCTCATCAAGTTCTTTGTCGGCAGAATAGTTCTGCTTGTTTAGTTTTGCAATGCGAGCCAGATGTTTTTTATAATAGTCGCGGCTTGCTTCTGCGCTCATAACCTGAGCTTTAGCCACGTCGAGATTGGCTTTTTCCTTGGCGACATTTGATTCAAAAGAGGAGGGATCAATTTCTGCCAACAGCTGGTCTTTTTTAACCAAAGAGTTATAATCAACATAAATTTTCTGAATTCGACCCGAAACCTGAGTACCGACATCAATGTTAGAAATCGGATTAATCGTGCCTGATGCGGAAACCATTTCGGTAATATCACCCTTTGAGAGTTTGTAAGTCACAAACTTTTTGCCGCCCGTGCTTTTTTTGATAAACCCAAAGCCGAGTACAACTGCCACAACTACCGCTACAATAACAATCGCTAATTTCTTCATTTTTGCCTCATAAATAGCTCTATACACACACTTTTAACGCCATAATAATCACAAAAGTTCAAAAAATCTATAATTTTTATAAAAATATACTTGCACCATGGACTGTTTTTGTCTATAATACACCACGATATCCTATTTTTAATAATATTATTAAACCGTTTAAAGAATGAACAAAAAGAATGAAGAAGCTGTTAAACAAGCCAATGCGCTTAAACAGTTGTTGAAGACTGCCAGTGATGCAGAACTCGTTGTTTTAATCAACGGAGTGTGTGAAGAAATGCAGATTTCGCAGTTGCGCAAGCCCGCCGTCAAGTACAAGGCCGAGGCCGTGCTCTACAGCAAGAAGCCCAAGGTCAACAAGACTACGCGCGAAGCCTATCGCCGTTTCGTCGATTTGATTAGGAGCTGCGCCACCGCAATCAGCAATTCACAGATTATCACGTCTGCCAACAACTTTGAGAAAGCCTACTTGGCTTAAAAAACACTGATGTATGAAGACCAAACCTACAGAAGAGCAGGTAGCTCAAATGCGAGCCCAATGGGCGAAAGATTATCCCGAAGAAGCAGCTCGCAGAGCAATGAAACGCAAGGCAAATCAGCCGGCGTTTGAGCGTGATAACGAGGAGAACATCAAAGATGTCACCCCCGTTGAAGACCTAACCGATCAGGAGATTGCTGAAGTTAAGCAGGAAATGCTTGACCTCTGGCGTTATCTCTACGATCGTCGCCATGCTTATCTCCAGCACCGCAACCTAGCGTCAGCGGGCTTGTCCAAAAAGGACAAAGAAAAGTTCAAGACATTCATCCTTCACTTTGAAGGTGTCCCGGGTTTTTCACTTGAAACCGAGCAACTGTTGATTGAAGGGCTGAAGTATCCTGAAGAAGACCACGACCTGGCAAATTTCTGTTTTAAGTATTTGGATGACAAGTACCAAAAGGGAATTGTCCCGTCACCTTCTTTGTGGGTACAGTTGTGGAGTAGAGATTTTGTTCCTCTTGATGCCGTGCGTCTTATGATGAAGCATGACAACGAAAGCGGAACCTACCATCGTCAAAAAGGTTTTGAAGAAATCTTCCCTCTATTAGTCGACAAAATCCAGGAGCATGCCGACAAAGAGCAGGAGAGACTTTATGAAGCCACGCGCATGAACGACGGCAAATCGAGCGGTCGTCGCGCACGGAGACATTTCTTCTTTACGGTACTTCTCAACATTTACGGAGGCTCAAAGCCGATTATGTAATGAGAACTACTGTTTGTTTACAAAAGACGTTTCCCCCTCACGGGTGGAAACGTTTTTTGTTTGACAAAAAAACGCTGAAATGGTAGCTTACTCGGAGCAAAAAATTATTTATTATATATTATGAAAGTAACAAAAGAACAAGGTCAAGTATTTGCCGTATTGCCACGTGCAACGCGTAAAGCCGCAGTACTTTTATCACAAGACGAAAGCAGCCCCGAAGTTGTTTTAGAGTTTTTGGCTCCGTTTGCGGAATTTGAAAGACAGTTGTACCACAAATGGTTTTTGAAATTATCTCGCGATATCAACGATTTGCGAGCTGATCCCGAAACCTTTGCGTATAAAATTGTAAAAGAAATCCGCGGCAACGAAAAAGTCAATCTCCCCAAGCTTGTTTCTGAGGGTGAAAAGCAGATGAATTTGCAACAATCAGCCGGACATCGTCCGAGCCGTATGTTGGGACAAGTTTTGGATCTGATCAAAAGGTATTTGGATCGCCGTAACAAGTTTTACGACTATGCTGTTAACTACATTAAAGAGCTGGATATGGACGGTTTGCTTCAACAGGTTGCCGTTCATGAAGAATCATATCGCCGCCACAATGAAGATCAGCTGTTCCAATTACAGGTCTTAAAACATGTTCGCAGTCTTCAGGACTACGACCGCCCAATTCCGATTGAGCTGTTCAAAATTGCTCTTCAGACCGATTTTTCGGATAACCCGAAGATCCTGCACGAGCAAAGCCTCTTGGTTTACCACGTTTATGACAGTCAATGCGAAAAACCTTTGCTGTTCAAGCAGATGTGCTTTGATTTTATTTACGAGGTACTGACCACAATCAAGTGCGATGTCACGTTAATCAACTGGCTGTTCCGCGATGACTGGATTTCCAAGGAGACGCGCGATCTTTTGATAGAGGCGCATCCCATGATCCGCAAATTCGGAATGGGGGTTGTGGTACTGTTCAAGGCGCGGAAAATCTACAATCAGTGGAACATCGGCAACCATGGTGAAAATCTCACCGGACCGGAAAAGTTTGTCGTTGACATCATTAATGAGTATGCCGCCGACGAATGTCACGGATCCTGACCGAACAAAGAAACCTCTCCAAATGGAGAGGTTTCTTTGTTTTTATTCAGATTACCAAGCGTAGTTCAAGCCTGCACCCAGGGCAATAGCATCATAGCTTGAACCGAAGGTGTAATTAGCCCAGGCATAGCCGGACAAAGCATCGGTAAAGCCGTAACGTCCGCCAATTTCAACTCTGCCTAAAGTTTGGTCGCTGTAAGTAGAGGCTTTGTTCATGCCGGTAATCATTACGCTGTCGCCGTTGGTAAAGGTGCGGATTACACTCGGCTTAATATATACTTTCGCATTATCAAACTGCTTCTCAAGTTTGGCTCCCAATTCTGCTTCAAGATGTTTGATGTCTTCCCATTCATAATGTTTACCTACATTGTCATCTGCATCATCAAAGTTAACTTGAGTATAGTATATTCCAACACTAGGATCTAACAGTAAGTCATTAGCGAGAGGAATGGTTCTTCCGATTTCAATACTGGCTCCAAATTCTACTCCGTCTGTACTGAATTTAGCTATACCGTCATCAGTCTTAACATCGGCTTGTTGAACTCCTCCATATAAGGTAGCAAATGCCCAGACTAGATATCTATCATAACGATAATATAATCCGGCTAAATAACTGTCTATTTCAATGCTAGAGCCTATGTTAGAGCGGAACTTGTCGCCTTTGCCCGAGAGGTCATAATCACCTTTACGATAAGAGGCAAATACACCCAAGGTATTATGTAAGTCTCCCTGGAAGTCCATACCGCCTTCTACGGCATAGATCTTTGCTTCCATATCTACCGGTTCTTCTATATTTGCACTTTCTCCCTGTACAAGTACCCAAGCATTATTCAACAACTTATTATCCCAACCGTAATCGTATAATCCGCATCTCGGGCAGAATTCTCTTCCGGC
>CAMYUM010000009.1 GCA_947301965.1 uncultured Azospirillum sp.
GACTGATTGCGGAGCTCCTTGCAGGCTGGTTAATTGATTGTATTCGCAACTGAAATTTCCACCGACTGATTGCGGAGCTCCTTGCAGGCTGGTTAATCTATTGTATCCGCAACTGAAATTTCCACCGACTGATTGCGGAGCCCCTTGCAGGCTGGTTAATTGATTTCTAGAGCAATCGAAATCTCTATCGACTGATTGCGGAGCTCCTTGCAGGCTGGTTAATTGATTGCCACTGCAGTCAAAATTTCCATTGACTGTTTGAGGTGCCCCTTGCAGGCTGGTTAATTGATTGTCGCTGCAATAGAAATTTTTACCGACTGATTGCGGAGCTCCTTCCAGGCTCGTTAATATATTGTTTCCGCAACTGAAATCTCCACTGACTGATTGCGGAGCTCCTTGCAGGCTGGTTAATTGATTGTTAGAGCAAGAGAAAGATCCATTAACAGTAATTTGTGATAGGTCAGGTAATTCAGTTAGTTCTTGGTGAGAAAAGTCTAAATCTCCTTCAACCACAAAACCTTGAGGTAATTTATAGATATCGTAATATTCTTGTTTTCTAGTCTTTTTGTCATATTGTTTTATTAAGCCGATATTTTGCATATCACCTTTGATGTCAAATTTATTTTGTTTTACAAATGTTTGAAGATAAGGGCGATATTTTGCAATAGGAGCTTTATTACCTTTACCTTTGCACTGATGTATTGTGTCATTTCCATTAGGATTGGGGCTTATCTCAAAAGTTGCATGAGGTTTTCCATCTCTATCACGCAGAGAATATATTTTTATCCTTCCGTCTTTAACGTATTGATCATAGATACCTTTACCAACGCAGTGCCCCATGTATTCACTTTCATAGTCAAGAGCTTCAGGCGTGCTCAGTTGCACTATCTCCATACCGTCATCAAATTTCATTATCGGAGAAGTTCCGTCTAGTGAGGCTCTGTACATTGCTTCGTTATGCTCTTGGTGTTCGGCTTTTTCAGCCATCAACTCATGCCATTTTTGAGCAGCGTCTAGAGTTTTTTCATAAGAGTCCCATTCGTTACTTGTTTTTAAGTAGTCTATACGTAATCGTGGTTTTTGATCGTTTTTTTCTGCTTTAATGATGGTTTTGTCAACATAACTGTCAGCAGCTGAATATAAATAGTCTCGTATGGAAGAAATTTCTTCAGTCATTCGTTGTGGCATTTTTTCAGCAACGAAACGGTGGACAGTTTTACCTTCATCCAGGCAACGTTCTGCCCACGAGGGAAGGTCTGTCTCATCACGAGATATAGGAACTAAGAAATCTTTATTTTGTTTTGTTTCAGTTGCTAAATGAGTACGCAGACGGTGTTTGGTCCATTGTGCTAACATTGAACGCACAATGGCATCTTTATTTTGCCGTACATAGTCAACGGAGTTGAACTCGCCTTTGGTAAAAGTTTCTATAGGCTGGCCTTGATAGATAATATCTGTCAAATACTCATTGAGGGCTTTTTCGTTAATTAGGTTTACAGGCATGATAGTTTCTCCGATATTTCTTTGATTTTATCATAATTTCAAAGAATATTCAACTTTTTTGTCTATTTTCTCTAATTACATTATATCTTATTAAAGGTCAACGTTTGGTAAACAAATTTAGGAATAAGGAGTTTTTTATGGTGTAAAATATCAGATGGTGCCCTTTTGTTGTTGCAAACAAATTTATTGTTTGTATTATTGAGGACAATGGGAGAGATTGAAATGGCTGAAAATAATTTTGTACAGGTACAGAATTCCGTCGCAGAAGGAATTAACAACAGCGATATGGATTATATCGTCGCCAATCGTGATTTTTTGAAAGAACCTGATTGGGATAGGGCACAAACGGCTTTTGTGGTTACACAGCCGGAAGCGGCTCGTCTGGAATTTTATCATGACGAGCAGAAAAAACTGGTTGCAGAGTTGGAACCGTTGCGCAAAGAATTGCAAGATTTGGAAAAAGAAGTTGCAGATAATGAGCGGCAACAGCAGAGTGAGTTTGATATGCTACGTAAAATCTCCGATTTTAAGGGCGAATTGCTGGCGGTATTGCCGGAAAAATATTTGTACGACGGACGCAGGTTTTTGAACCTGTTTTTGGCTCATAAAAATGATGATGAAGTTTTTCCGTGGGAAAAAAACAGTCCCGAGGGCCTAAAATCCAAAGCGTTGCAGTTATTAGCAATGCCTAAACTCAAAAAATTCAGAACTTTGTTTGAGCAAAGAAAAGCGGAGTTTAAAGGGATACGCGCCCGCTTTGATGTGAGTTTGAGTAAAGATGAAATTGAGGCAGATATTGAAAAATATTATAATATCGGCGGTCAAAAACAGCGCATCAAGGAAATTGGCACCAGACTGGCAAAAATCGGTGAAAGACAAAATGAAAACGCCCGCGGAACAGCTAATGAGCGTAAATCGTTAGATGCAAAGGTCGAAAAGTTTAAGTCTGTTTATCGTAAAAATTTGTATAAAAAGGTAAATTATGACGAGGTGCCTTTCTCAACTGAAAAAGAAGCCGCATTTAAAAGCTATGTTCATGCCAGCCATTTGTGGAGCGAGATTATGGAAAATGCCGCTAATATGAACATTCACTTTGGCGAAACAGAAGGTTTGTTGCAAAACGATTTGCCGGTAGCCGCCGTATATGATCGAAAACTGAATCGGATTTTGTGCAACAAGAGTTTTGTGGTTGATGAACAGGTTTTTGAGGTAGCGTTGGCTCTGTTGGATAAAGTGCGTCAGCCGCTGGTAGGCGATTATGATGTGCGAACAAAATATCAATATGAATTGTGTCGGCAGGCCGAAAAAGTTGCAAAGATGGTGGTTTTGGCCGAGGAACTGGTCGGCACGTTGCCAAAGTTTGAAAACAGAGCATTGGCAAAATTTCCTAAAGAAATGTCAGCGTATATGGGAAACGGTACGGCAAAAGAAAAATATACGATGGCGTTTGTTGAGGCATTGGCTTCGCCAAAAGTCAGGGAAAGAGTTGAGTTTGAACTGTCTAATCAAATCAAACAAAATCAGAAGGTCGTGGTTGAAGGTGATAGCTATAAACCGATGGAACTTACTGTCGGAGAGATAATTAATCCGTTTGTTTTGGCGGGTTTGGCATTGATTAATGAAAATCCGGAAATAAAATCAGAGTTGGAACGCATTCCGGTTTTGAGCAGAAATCGTTTGCAGGAGCTGGCAAACGACGACAAAGATTACAGCCTGATGAACTTACAAGATTATTGATAACAACAAAAAAGAACGCCGGCGGCGTTCTTTTTTGTTAAGTGTTTCGGGGCTTGTGGATACCAAAATATAAGTTGTTGCGGTTTTGCAATTTATTGACTAAATTTTGAAGTAGTATCAACAGGGTGTTTGAAATGGACGTTGTTGCCGGTAAAAATGGCAGTTTTTTTGTCGTGAAAAGAGATGTCGATGCAGAAACGGCATTTAAACTCGCAGATATTTCGTTTGACGAGTTCTGTCGCTATAATGCCTGGTCAACAATGAAAAAAATATCCAAACTAAACGGCCAGCAATACGCTGCCCAAAACTCGTTAAAGTTTCACACTCTTGAAAACTTTGATCGTTTAGCCGCCGCAGTTGATTTTAAGGCAACACAGGAACTGGTGTTTTTTATAGAAACGGAAGTCGGGCGCGAGCAACTTGAAGACGAATTTGAAATCAGAATAATCAATCCCAATAATTTTAAGAACGCTTTTGCTTATACCGCGCCCAAAGAAGTTGCCGGAGTATTGACCGACCCCGTGGTTCTGCGTGATGGAGATATTCCACAGTTGCTTAAAAAGACGGGAATTTCAATTAAAAGATCGGTGATTTCTCATTTTGTAAAATGGAATAATGTTATGTACCGCGTTGATGTGTCACCGGCATCGGCAGATATTAAAAAGATTTCGGCGCACGGTTCGGAAATTATGATCGGCGAGCACTGCTATGTTTTTAATTCTGATGACTGGAGTTATATTAAAAAAATCGATAATGAGCTGAATCGTCGCCAAAATGCCAAAAAATCGTGGTTTGTCAGAGAAAAAACACCGACAGAGATTTTTGTTGAAGTTATCAGAAAGTTTTGCAAAGACAGAAAATCGCAGATTATGTATTCGTGTTTGTATAAAACCTATGCAGAGTTGCGTGAAACCCATGCGGATTACCGCAGTATTTTGGTGCATGAATATCATCATTTAAAAAATCGAATTTTGTTGGAAAACCGTTGCCTTAAAACAGATGCAAAAGCTCTGCTTGCGGCTGATTCGTATTATATTTTGGTGGAAGATGAACGTTCGGCACATTTGGCGGTAACATTGGACCGGCTTGAGCGTTATTGGCATGATCATGATTGGGACGCGTTGGCCAGGAAAGAGCAATGTTTTGCGGTTTTGGCCTCAAGAAGTGAGGCAGAACGTAATCGTCTTTTGAGTAATCTTGATTTTGTGGTGAATACCAAACTCAAATATTGGACTGATTACAGTTTGGATGCTCATTATGAGAAATTGGCGCAAAGGTTGCAGTGGCTGCTGCGTTTTAGCTCGGTCGCAAAAGGGTTGGACGAGTTGCGCAAGGAATACGTGCTGATGCGTTCAATGCTGTATAGTTTTAGGGTGTATAATCCATATACGGGAAAATATAAGTTTGTACAACTTGATAAATATATTAAAATAGATATTCCGGTTACAGGCAGGGTGCTGGCTAATATTATCGGTAAGACACAGATGTTTTTGGATCGGAAACTCGGTGCGCGCAATATGCTTAAGATTAAATACGGCATAGGAGATCGTCTGATTAAAAAGGCAGCGAACATATATGACAACAATTTGCGTATGAAAAAGGTAAAAAATTAAACATTTTTTTAATTTTAAGATTTAGAAATATCAGTAAATAACCAACGGAGGACTGAATAATGAGATTATTGATTACTTTGGCAACGTTAATTGCGTTGATTTTTGCGGTTGCATGGTGGGGATATGATATTGAACCGAAGGCTCTTTATTATAAAACGATTAATGCCGTAAAATCCGCAGTAACAACGACCGAAAAAGGTACTTCAAATGTTAGTGACGGCGCTTCACGTTTTTCGGATGTAATGAAAAGCCGTTACAATAGTCAGGATATGACCGAACCTACAATGCGTTAGTTGAGTTTGGACTTAAAAAAGCTCCGTGAAAGCGGAGCTTTTTTGTTTGACTTTTGGACGGGAGAAAAGTACAAAGATACAAGAGAGGAGCGCAAAATGCCTGATTTTGAACTAGAAAATATGTATGACGGTGTGGTTGCCGGAATCGATGAGGCGGGCAGGGGGCCATGGGCCGGACCGGTGGTTGCCGGTGCGGTTGTGATATTGGATAAAAACCTGTCTAAAACGCTTCTTGAAGGTTTAGATGATTCTAAAAAACTTTCAGCCAAAAAAAGAGAAATATTGTATAATGAACTGTTTTCGGAGCAGGAAAAGGGGAAATTATATATAGGTATAGGCGAGGCAAGCTGTCAGGAAATAGATAAACTGAATATTTTGCAGGCAACTTTTCTGGCTATGAAACGGGCGGCGGATAAATTGCCGCAATGCCCCGATGTAGCATTGATTGATGGGAATCGGACACCAAATAATTTTAAGTGCAGAACCAAGACGGTGATTAAGGGCGATGCAAAGTCAATGTCGGTTGCCGCGGCATCGATTGCGGCAAAGGTTTATCGTGACCGGATTATGAAAGAAATGGCCAAAAAATATCCTTATTATGGTTTTGAAAAAAATGCCGGTTATGGGACGGCCAGCCATATTGAGGGCTTAAAAAAGTATGGAATCACCCCCGAACATAGAAAAAGTTATAAGCCAATTCAAGCACTTATAAAATAATGCGTCTAATTTGTCAAAAAGTTATTGACTTTTGTCCAAAAATATGAGATAATGTTTTTTACAACACTAATTATTTGTAGTTATGATCAAGAAAAAGAACAATATGGCAGAAGAGTGGCACATGATGTCAACCGCCGCAGTAGAGAAGATCAATAAATATATCAGCGCCTACGGGATATCCGATGAACTGAAAGAATCAATCAAAGGTCGTCGGGTCGGCAAAGTGGTCTGCGATTTTTCCGGTGACAAAGTCCGAGTTCTGACCAAGTCACGCTCGTCAGAACGCCGCAGAACCATGAATATGGCCAAAGCCCGCGCCGCGAAGGAATATATGCTTATGGTAGGATAAGCTCTTCCGTACTCTTCCCCCACTTCTTCTTCATTTCTTTTCGCAAAGCGTCCTTCGGGACGCTTTTTTTGTTGTGAATTTTTAGATTCTTTGCGGTGGATTGTTAATGTTTTGGTAACTTTTTGTGTGCCATACTTTGGAGCAGAGAAATGTAATTTAAACCGAGAAGACTAAATATGAGCAAACCTCTTAAAACAATACTAAATACAATTATTAATGATGATTGTGTTAAAGCTATGAACGAGATGGAAGAAAACTCGGTGGATTTGATTTTTGCCGATCCTCCGTACAATCTCCAACTCGGAGAGGCTTTGACGCGTCCTGATAACTCGGCAGTCAGCGGTGTATATGAAGATTGGGACAGTTTTAACAGTCTTAAAGAGTATGATAATTACACCCGCAAATGGATGCTGGCGGCAAGGCGGGTTTTGAAGGAAGACGGAACTATTTGGGTTATCGGCTCATATCACAATATCTTTCGTGTCGGTTATATTTTACAGGACTTGGGATTTTGGATTTTGAACGATATTATCTGGAACAAAACCAATCCGATGCCGAATTTTAAGGGAACACGTTTTACCAATGCCCACGAAACCTTGATTTGGGCGGCAAAATCTCCAAAGTCAAAATATACTTTTAATTATGAAGCGATGAAGGCAATGAACGATGATGTGCAAATGCGTAGCGATTGGCAGTTGCCTTTGTGCACCGGAAAAGAAAGACTGAAGGACAATAACGGAGAAAAATTGCATCCGACGCAAAAACCCGAAGCCTTGTTGTACAGGGTTCTGATGTCATCATCAAATGTCGGTGATGTGGTTTTGGATCCGTTTTTCGGAACCGGAACGACCGGCGCGGTAGCTAAAAAAATAGGGCGTAATTTTATCGGAATTGAGCGCGATCGTGCTTATGTCGAAGGGGCTCAAAAGAGAATTGACGAGGTTGTAAAAGTCCGTAACGGCGCTTGTTTGGGATATACGACCAAAAAACGTCAGCCGAGAGTGCCTTTCGGTAGTGTTATCGAGTGCGGACTGCTCAAAGCCGGTGATAAGTTATATAACGCCAAAGGAGATATTACTGCTTTAATACGCTCTGACGGAACATTGGTTTCAACATTCGGCAGCGGCTCAATTCATCAGATGGGGGCAACGGCACAAAATGCACCGGCCTGCAACGGGTGGGTTTATTGGCATTATAAAGATGAAAATGATGAGCTGGTTCAGATTGATGAGTTGCGGAAAATTGTGAGAGACGAACTCTTTCCCGAATAGTGCCGGAAGATAAAAAACTTGCTCTTGCAATATAAATCGTTCAGAATTACAAAGGTGGTTTTGTATGGTATGAATGATAGTAAAAGATGCAGAAGTATAATAAATTAAGAAAAACGGAAGAAAATGTACGAACCTATGCGGCCATAGATTTGGGTACGAATTCCTGTCGACTGGTAATCGCTACCCCGACACCGGCATCTTTCAGAATCGTAGAGACTTTTTCACGTATTACTCGTTTGGGCGAGGGAATTATTAATGAAAACCGCCTCAGTAAAGATGCAATCAGGCGGACGGTTCGCGCCTTAAAGATTTGTTCCGAAGTTGTAAGTGAATATGCTCCGATATATCGGTCACGCTTTGTGGCTACGGCAGCTTGCCGTCGGGCTGATAATTGCAAAGAGTTTTTGAATGAAGTAAAAAAACAGACCGGACTTAATCTTGAAATTATATCATCACAAGAAGAATCAAGACTTGCGGTTGTCGGTTGCGTGCCTTTGCTTAATCGTAATTTGAAAAGGCTGATGGTTTTTGATATCGGCGGAGGTTCAACCGAAATATCGTTGGCAAGGGTAACCAGCAGCGGTAAAACTTTTATTGAAGGGTATGTTTCGTTGCCATACGGCGTGGTGACGGTGTCGGAGGCTTTTCCGAACAAAGATATGACCAATCTGGCGTATGATACGATTGTTGAGCGTACGCATAAACTTTTGGAAGATTTTGAAGAAAAACATCACATTTATGAGGCCATAAAAAATCAGGAAATTCAGGTAATAGGTACGTCCGGAACAGTAACGGTTTTGGGGGCAATCCAGCTCAATCTAACACGTTATAACCGTTCCGCGGTTGACGGAATTTCAATTACTAAACAAGATTTGGAACATTCAATCACGCGTATAAGACGTATGGGAACCGAGGGGCGCAAAAAACACCCCTGTATCGGTCCGTTAAAAGCAGATTTGACGATTGCCGGATGTGCAATTATTGAGGGAATTTGCTCGTTTTGGCCGATTTCGGAAATTACGGTTGCAGATAGGGGAATTCGTGAGGGAATGTTGCTTGATATGATGCATAATCATAATACAAAAGGGCGCAGACACAATTTTTATCGGCGCGGCAAGAGGAGAGAAGGACGTGAGGGATACAAGTCTGGCAGCCATTGATTTGGGAACGAATTCGTGCAGATTGCTGATTGCCGATAAAAACGGCAATGAAGTGTTTAAGAATGCGGTGCCGACCCGCTTGGGCGAAGGTATGGCAAAAAATAATTGTTTTACTGACGAAGCAATGGCGCGCGGTATAGATTGTTTTTGTATGTTTAAAATGTTTATGGACGAGTATAATGTGCAGAGATACCGTGCGGTTGCAACGGCAGCCTGCCGAATGGCCGAAAACGGAAGCGAATTTGTACATAAGGTAAAGCAGCAGGCAAATATTGATTTGGAAGTAATTGACGGGTATGAAGAGGCTCGTTTGAACTTATTGGGATCGATGGCAAATGTCAAAGATGAAAATGTAAAATATATTGTGGTATATGATTTGGGCGGCGGTTCAACAGAGATTACGTTGGCAACGAAAGAATTAAGGCCTAAAATTTTACACACGGTTTCCATTCCTTGGGGCGCACGTAACAGTTCAGAAAAATTTGAGCTTAATGATTATGATGAAAATAAGGCTCAAAAGTTAGCATATGAAATAAGCAGGTATAGCAAGAAATTTGCAGAAGAGGCGGAATTGGATAAATACAGAGATAAGGTTTGTTTTGTGGCAACTTCAAGTACTCCGCTCAGGCTTACGCATATGGTTAAAGGCTGGGATACGTACGAAAGGTCAAGAGCCGATGGAGTTGCGGTAGAAACAAAAGATTTTGAACGGGTGATAGCCGCAATTCGTAAAATGAATTTTGAAGAAAGGTTGGAACACCCCTGCATAGGTCAGTCCCGAGCTGATATATTTAATGCCGCATGTGTGATTTTTGCGCAGATATATCATGATTTGGGGGCAAAAAAAATTATAGCATCGCTGAAAAGCGCAGTTGACGGTATGATAACGGAGTTAATCAATGGCACAGACTAGAACGGCAAACTCAATTATGGCAAAACGTGGTTTGGCGGTAAAAGTAAAAACCTCAAAATATCGAAAGAAATCGTCAAATCAATGGTTGTTGCGGCAATTGAATGATCCATATGTGGCGGAAGCACAAAGAGTTGGTTACAGATCACGGGCAGCGTTTAAGCTTATTCAGCTGGATGAAAAATTTAAGTTTTTGGGAAAAGGTAAGACCATTGTGGATTTGGGATGCGCTCCGGGCGGTTGGACGCAGATTGCGGTGCAGCGCAACAAAGGCACGGGGCAGGTGGTAGGACTTGATATTTTGCCCACAGAGCCGATTGAGGGGGCAACGTTGATACAACAAGATTTTACGGCTGAAGATGCTGCCGATAAATTAAAAGCACTTTTAAACGGCAAGGCTGATATTGTAATGAGTGATATGGCGGCGAACACTACGGGGCATCAACAGACTGATCATTTGAGAACTATAGCATTGGTAGAATTGGCGTATGACTTTGCCAAAGATGTGTTGGCAGAAGGCGGAATTTTTATTGCCAAAGTGTTTAAGGGCGGAGCTGAAGGTGAGTTTTTGAAAGAGATAAAAAAGAATTTTGCAAAAGTTGCTCACTTTAAGCCGGATGCCAGTCGCAAGACTTCTCCGGAAGAATATTTGGTAGCAATCGGCTTTAGGGGGTAGTGATGCAAACTTCGGCACGTTATCAGGCGATTGCAGAGTTAATTGAGGAAGTATTTGCCGACAAACAATCGGCTGATAATATTTTGAATATATATTTTCGCGAAAGACGTTTTATCGGTTCAAAAGATCGAAAATTTATAAGCGAAGAAGTTTGGAAGATTATTCGTCATCGCCGGAGATTGGAGTTTGAGGCGCAAAGTCGGGATATAAGAAAGATTTTGCTTGTTTATTTAAAGGATCAAAATCTTGATGAGATTTTTGCCGGCGGAAAGTATGGATTGTTGCCGATAACAAAAGAAGAAAAAGATTGGTTGCAAAATCTGAAAGAGATTCCGTATCCGCCCGATGTTGAGGCAGAATGTCCAAAGTGGCTGTACGATAAAATTAAGGATATTTCATTATTGAAGAGTTTGAATACAGTAGCGAGTGCTGATTTCAGAATTAATGCACAAAGCAGACAAACCGTCATTCAAAAGATGAAAGATGAAGGCTTTGATGTTGTTCCGACGCCGTTTTCTCCAATAGGGATACGTTCTCGTGAAAGAGTAAACCTTAATAATTGCATGACTTTTCAAGACGGGTTGATTGAACCGCAGGATGAAGCTTCACAATTGGTATCAATACTATGTGATGTAAATCCGGAGCATAAAATTATTGATTATTGCTGCGGGGGCGGTGGCAAAAGTTTGGCTTTAGCTTATTTGTTGCATAATAAAGGTACGATAGAAGCTCATGATGTTGATATAAAAAGAATGGACGGGTTAGATGCAAGAATGAAACGCCTGCAAATTTCGAATATTGTGAAAGTATCAACAGAAAAGGTCAGTGATGATTATGATCGTTTTGTTATTGATGCTCCATGTTCGGGAAGCGGAACATGGAGGCGAAGCCCTGATGCAAAATTTAGATTAAGCGAAGGAAAATTGGCAGAGATTACAAGCGTGCAGGCGGAATTATTGAAGCTTGCAGCCGATAAGGTGAAAATCGGCGGGCAAATCATATATATAACATGTTCGGTCTTGGAAGAGGAAAACAAAAGACAAATTGATGCTTTTTTGGCGAAGAATAAAAATTTTGAGCAGGTTGATATTGAGGAAATATGGAACCGCAAAATTGAGGCAATATATCCGTTTGAAAGCAAAAATCGGTTGCAGTTTTCTCCTGCGGCGACAGGTACGGACGGATTTTTTGTTTCAATATTGCGCAAAAAACAGGAATACAAAAAATGAAAAAATTTTGTTGTTTGTTGTTATCAGTGTTGGTTGCCGGTTGTGCGACTCAAGAAAAATATGCTCAAATGCTTAACAACTATGTCGGGTTTAGCGAAGAAGAACTGGTCAGCCGTATGGGACCGCCGGATAATGTTTATGAACTTAATAAAAATACGAAATATCTGACTTATAAGCGTGAATACAGATATTATAATCCGCCGAGTGCCACCACTCATTTTTGGGGAAACACCGCTTATACGGATTTTCATGGCGGGTATGAGCAAAAATTGTGGTGCAATACAACTTTTACACTAAAAAACAGAGTGGTTGAAAATTATCGTTTTGAAGGTAATAATTGCGTAGCCAAATAATTTAAATGTGGAAAAATTTTTCTCGAGATTGTGAAAAAAGTAAATTGTGATACAGTTGCAATATCGTTTTTATGGAGAAGCACTATGTCAGGTGAGTTTTTGCACAATTTTTGCATGTATCAGAACGCTATGCTCAATGTAGGAAAAAAGGCGGATCAATGCCGTGTCCAAAATGTGGCAGAGAACAACCTTGACCTGGATATTAACGATATGATATCTGCCGCCTATAAGGCCGAAAGAGAATTGTCAGAAGTTATGAGTATTAGCGATTCGTATAACGAGATTCTAAAAATGATAATGTAGTCAGAAAAAATGCTTGATTATTTTTTCAAACTAGTTTAAATCACTTTTGACTTTGTAATAAAAGTTGTGCGGCTGTGGCGAAATTGGTAAACGCGTAACGTTGAGGTCGTTATGAGCTAAGCTCTTGGAAGTTCAAGTCTTCTCAGCCGCACCAATTAAGTTCTATGAGGGTTTTGCCAAAATATAATTTTTAACCAAGGGAGGGATTTGATGACAAAGAAAACCAAGAAAAAGTCTCCCGTAATTAAGCGCAAATTTGGCAACCGTTTTTCAAAAAAGCAAAAACAAAAGAAAAAAGAGCAGCAGACCTATTTGGGACTGGGGCCGAAGTTTGTTAAGTCGATTATTATCGGCTTAAACGAAGATGACGATATCCATGTTAAAAAGATTGTTGCCGGTCTTGATGAATATGATTTGGCAAAATTGATTGAAGTTTTGGATATCAACCACCGCCGCAAACTTATCAATATATTGGGTGACAAGATTGATCCGGCGGTATTCCCGGAATTAAACGAAGTCGTTCAGGAACAAGTTTTAGAAAGTTTGGATGAAAACCAAATCGTTAAGATTGTTAACGAGTTGGATTCAGACGATGCGGTTGAGGTCTTGGAAAATCTTGATGACGATGAACAAGAGCAAATTATTCAGCACTTGGATCCCGAACTGCAATATCAAGTTCAGTCATCACTCAATTATCCGGAAGATTCTGCCGGTCGTATCATGTCACGTGACTTTGTCAGTATGCCTGACAACTGGAGTGTGAAAGAGGCCAAACAATATTTGTTGAATAATGAAGAGCTTCCTGACGAATTTTATACAGTATTTTTGGTAGATGAAAAAACGTTGCGTCCTACCGGCGAAATTACGTTGGATAAATTGTTGCGCGCAAAGGCGGATGAAAAATTAAGCGCAATTATGGACGGTGAAATTGTTCCGGTTGATGTACATACCGACCAAGAAGAAGTGGCGCACATGTTCCGTGAATACGGTTGGATGTCAGCTATGGTGGTTGATGCCAAAGGTCGTCTTATCGGCGTGATTAATGTTGACGATGTAATTGAGATTATTCACGAAGAAGCTAACGAAGATATTATGGGTATTGCCGGTGCGGAGAGCGGTGACGTATATCGTTCGGTGTTTGACATATTTAAATCCCGTTCGATTTGGTTAGTTACCAATTTGTTTGCAACGATTATTGCGGCATCGGTTGTAGGCGGTTTTCAGGATATTATTGCCGAAATGTCAGTTCTGGCGGTTCTAATGCCGATTGTGGCTTCAATGGGGGGAACAACCGGACAGCAGACGTTGGCTGTGGTGGTACGTTCGTTGGCAACAAAAGAGTTGAATTCACGTAATGCTTTGCGGATGATCGGTAAAGAGTTTATGGTCGGTCTGTGCAACGGACTTTTGTTTGCGACTATGATTGGTGTCGCCGTTTATGTATGGGTGCCGGAAAAGATTATAATCAGTTATATTATTGCTTTGGCAATGCTATGTAACTTGGTGGTAGCCAGTCTTGCCGGTATTTTGATTCCATTGACACTTAACCGCCTGAAAGTTGATCCGGCCATCAGTTCCGGTGTATTTTTGATTGCTTGTACGGATTCAGGCGGATATTTCATCTTTTTAGGCTTGGCAAAGCTGTTACTGTTCTAAATTTTCATTGCATAGATTGAATTTTGTGCTTTGTGTGGCGCCATTTTGCCGTATAATGACGGCAAAATAAAGGAGTTTGTGATGTTGTCCGGTCTTATTGTCGCCGCGATTGTGGTTGTGTTGGATCAGCTGTCCAAGTTTTGGGTGCTGAATTATGTTTTGGCAACTTATCCGTATATAAAAATAGCTTCGTTTTTTAATGTTGTTAACGCCTGGAATACCGGCGTTAGTTTTTCAATGTTCAGCAGTAACGGCTCGTGGGGAACCATAATTTTGTGTGTGATGGCGCTTGCAATTGTGGCAATGTTGCTTTGGTGGCTGAAAAAAGAAAAAACACTGTTGATGCAGATTGCGTTGGGATTGGTTATCGGCGGGGCAATCGGTAATGTTATTGATCGTATCCGTTTAGGTGCGGTGTTTGACTTTTTAGATTTTCATGCGGCAGGGTATCATTGGCCGGCGTTTAACCTTGCTGACAGTGCAATTTGTATAGGTGCGTTATTAATTTTTGTCAGAAGTTTATTTCAGGATAAAAAGGGAGAAAAAAAGTGATGAGAAGGCTGTTTTTGTTGGTGGTATTGGTTTGCATGGCGGGAGCATGCGGGCTTACGAAGAAAAATTTGGGGTTGGAAAAGACAGCACCCGATGCATCAAACGTCAGCGCAAAAGAAGCTTTAATTTTACCTCCGAACTATCATCAGCGGCCGGTGGTCGAGATGAAAAAGGCTGAAGAATAAGGGGATGTTAATTTGAAAAAACTTAAACTTTTGTTTTTGTTAGCAGCATTAATGTTGATTGCTCTGCCGGCTAAGGCGGAGCTTTTCGGCTTAAAAGGGTATGTGCTAAAAAACGGTATGCGTCTGGCGGTAGTACCTAACCACAAGGCTCCGATTGCCAAACATATGGTGTGGTATAAGGTGGGAGCGGCAGACGAAGAACTGGGTAAGGGCGGTTCGGCGCATTTGTTAGAACATTTGATGTTTCGCGGCACCCAAAAGGTGAGAGGGCAGTCTTTTAACCGTATTTTAGAGGAAAACGGGGCTGAAAACAACGCCTTTACAGCTCAGGACGTTACGGTTTATCACGAGGCTGTTGATATCAGCAGGTTGGAATTGGCAATGGCTTTAGAGGCAGACAGAATGCGTAATCTGAGCATTGACGAAAACAGCTTTGAAACCGAGCGCAAGATTGTGTACCAAGAACGTAAACAGGTAGTGGAAAACAATCCTCTCTACAAGTTTAGTGAAGAGTTACAGCGTGTATTTTGGCAAGATCATCCTTACAGCCGTCCGATTACCGGGAGTGAAAGTGAGATTTTGAGCCTTACACGCAAAGATGTAAAAGATATTTATAACCGTTATTATGTGCCGAATAATGCGGTATTGGTTATTGCCGGAGATATTGAACCTGATGCGGTATATCGTTTGGCGGAAAAGTATTATGGCAAAATTAAACCGGTAACTTTACCGCTTAATAAGGAAATCTTTGATGCAAAAGTTGAGAGCCAAACGGCTTTGAGAATGAAATTGCCTGATATTGAGTTGCCGCGACTGATTAAAAAATACCATGTTCCGGGCTATACAGAGGCTAAAGACGGGATATATCCGTATATAGTGCTGTCAAAATATTTAGGTGAGGGCGAGGTATCAAAATTATATGTTAATTTGGTCGTAAAAAGTAAAATTGCTACCGGAGTATCTACGGATTATAACTTTGTGGCGATAAGAGGAGGAAGTTTCAGCATAAGTGCAATTCCGGCAAAGGGAGTGAGTGTTGATGATTTGAAATCAGCACTTGAGAGCGCAATGAAACAGGCAATGAGCGAACTTGATGCGAAAACATTGCAAAAATATAAAAAACAGATGTTGTCGGGACTGATGTATGCCAAAGATAATCCGAATGAGGCTGCACAGGTAGTCGGAATGCTGGCATCTGCCGGTATGAGCGATGATGAGATTGAAAATTATGCCAACAATATTGAAAAAGTTACGGTGGCTGACGTTAAAAAGGCATTCAATACAATAATAAACTCAACCCAGACCGAAGCCATGGTCGAGCCGGAAGGAGCAAAGAAATGAGTCACAGACCTTTGTATGCCAAAAGACATCACAGACGGTGGTTATGGTTGCTGTTTGCTGTTTTAGTAATATTTTGGGGGTGGCGATATTATTTTGTCTTTAATCCTCAAAAAATAATCGAAAACTCCGAGTTTAAAAATAAATCATTTGCCAGTGAAGTGGTGGAGATTACGGCTCCAAAGAGCGGTATTAAGGCGTATTGGATGCAGGAAAAGAGCAATCCGATTGTAAGTATGAGTTTTGTGTTTGCCAACAGCGGCTCGGTTCGTGATGTAAAAAGAGGAACGGCAAATTTTGTTGCTGCGATGCTGACGGAAGGTAATGAACAACTGAGCAGCCAGAGTTTTAAAGAAAAACTTGAGGAGTATGCAATCGGCATAAGTTTTAGCGCTGATAAAGATGATTTTAGCGGCAGCATGGTTACGTTGAAAGAAAATTTGCCTTTGGCAAAGGATTTGTTGCATAAAGCGCTGGTTGCTCCTCGTATGGATGAAACTGATTTTGTAAGAATAAAAAATCAGATATTGCAAAGCTTGGAATATTTGCATGAAAAACCGCAACACAGATTGAGAGAGCTGACCAACAAAGAAATATTCGGCAACCATGCCTATGCATACGAGCCGTTGGGGCAGATAAATGATATTAAGACAATTTCGGTCGAGGGTTTGCGTGCGTTTATCAAAGGCAATTTGACACGTGACAGAATATATGCGGGGATTGCCGGTGATATATCACGCGAAGAGGCTGAAAAATTGATTGATGAAGTGTTTGCTGATTTACCCGAAAAAGGTAATGATAAAGAGGTGATTATACCGGAAATTGATTTTTCGGCACGAGAGGTTGATACGGTCGATGAAAAATTGCCGCAGGTGCTGACGGCAATAGTGGCTCCGTCGGTGGAAAGGCTGGATAGAGATTTTTATCCGCTGTATATTGCCAATTATGTGTTTGGCGGAGCAGGGCTGAATTCACGCGTGAATCAGGCGGCGAGAGAAAAAGAGGGATTGACCTATGGCGCACATACGGGAATGTCGTTGCTGTATGGGGCTCCGCATTTGGTCGGAGGTTTTTCAACAACGCCGCAAAATTTTGAACGGATGAGCAAAATATTTGCTGATGAATGGCAAAAAATGGGGACCGAAGGGATAAGTAAAGAAGAATTAACGGCAGCAAAAAATTATTTAATTAATTCGTATAATCTGCGTTTTGCGGATATCGGCACTTTATCGGCCATCTTAGTTAGTATGCAGAAAGAAAATTTAGGCATAGACTTCCTGCAAAAGCGTAATTTTTATGTTGAGCAGGTTACGCTGGAACGAGTTAATCGTGCGGCAAAGAAATATTTTTCTCCCGAAAAGTTGATTTTTATCAATATGGGGAACATTAAAGCAGAAAGGAACTAAAAATGAATAAAACAGTAAATAAAACTCTGGCGTGGAAAAAACTGGCGCTTCATTATCGCCTGCATAAAAAAGACGAAATGAGAGATTTGTTTGCTAAAGATAAAAATCGTGCAGAAAAATATACTGTTAATTTGGGAAACCTCTATCTTGATTATTCAAAGAACAGAATTAACAGTAAAACAATGCGTTATCTGATTGACTTAACAAAAGAGGTTAAGTTAAAAGACAAGATAAACGCCATGTTTAACGGTGAAAAAATTAATGTTACGGAAAACAGAGCGGTTTTGCATGTGGCTCTGCGCAATCGGCAAAATACCCCGATTTATGTGGATGGAAAAGATGTGATGCCGGATATTAATGCGGTATTGGCAAAAATGAAAAAGTTTTGTGATGCAGTCAGATTTGGTAAATTTAAGGGTGCAACCGGCAAAAAACTGACCAATATTGTCAATATCGGTATCGGAGGTTCGGATTTGGGGCCGGTTATGGCGACCGCCGCTTTGAAAGAGTATTGGGCAAAGGATATGAAATGTTATTTTATATCAAACATAGACGGTTCTGCCTGTGAAGATGTGTTGTCGGAAGTCGATCCGGAAAGAACACTCTTTGTTGTGGTTTCAAAAACATTTACAACTATCGAGACTTTGACCAATGCAAAAACCTGCCGGAAGTGGTTGGTCGATGCCTTGGGAGAGCCGGCTGTAGCAAAGCATTTTGTGGCCGTATCAACTAACGAGAAGGAAGTAGCAAAATTCGGCATTAATACCAATAATATGTTTGGATTTTGGAACTTTGTGGGCGGCAGATATTCTATGTGGTCTGCTGTCGGTCTGTCGATTGCTTTGATGGTCGGAATGGAAAATTTTGAAAAAATGCTCGATGGCGCAAATGCCATGGACTTGCATTTCAAAAATGCGGAGTTTGAGCAAAATATTCCGGTTATCCTCGGTTTACTCGGAGTTTGGTATAATAATTTCTTCGGTTTTAAAGAGTATGGAATTATTCCGTATGACCAAGATTTGCGTTTTTTGCCGAAATATCTGCAACAGCTTGATATGGAAAGTAACGGCAAGTTTGTTGATGTAAACAATCAGTTTGTTAAGTATGAAACCGGACCGATTATTTTCGGCGGGGCAGGAACCGATGTGCAACATTCGTTTTTCCAGTTATTGCATCAGGGAACGAAAATTGTGCCGCTGGATTTGATTGTGCCGGCTATTTCGCATAATGAAATCGGCGAACATCATGAGATTTTGGTGGCAAACGCTTTGGCACAGGGTGAGGCGATGA
This sequence comes from uncultured Azospirillum sp., assembly GCA_947301965.1. GTDB lineage: Bacteria > Pseudomonadota > Alphaproteobacteria > RF32 > CAG-239 > JAFUYI01. The sequence goes on from CAMYUM010000009.1 coordinate 18,542, forward strand.
TGCGCGGTAAAACGGTACGGGAGGCGGCTTCGGAATTATCTAAAGCGGGAAAAACCAAAAAAGAAGTTGCTAAACTCAACCGTTATAAGAGCTTTAAGGGAAACCGTCCGACGAATACCATCGTGATTAAAAAATTGGATCCGTATACATTAGGTATGCTGGTAGCCATGTATGAACACAAAGTCTTTGTACAAGGTATTATTTGGAATATTGATTCCTTTGATCAGATGGGCGTGGAGTTGGGTAAACAAATGGCTTTGAGTATTTTGCCGGAATTGCAAGGCAATGCTCACGGGCTTCATGACAGTTCAACCAATGGTTTGATTTCATTAATCAAAAAAATCAGGAAATAGGGATAAAACATGACCATTCGTATTCTTCCGAACAATCTAGTAAACCAAATAGCCGCCGGCGAAGTAATTGAGCGTCCGTCGTCAGTGGTAAAAGAGTTGGTTGAAAATGCCATCGATGCCGGTGCTTCATCAGTTGAGGTAACGTTGGTTGACGGTGGCAAAAGCCTGATTGTGGTTAAAGATAACGGAAAAGGTATGAACTCTGATGAGTTGGTTTTGGCAGTCAAAAGACATGCAACCTCAAAGTTGCCGGATGATGATCTGTTTCATGTAAATTATCTGGGGTTTAGGGGTGAGGCTTTGCCGTCTATTGCTTCAGTAGCCAAGCTTTCAATTATTTCACGGACGAAGGAAGCCGACAGCGCGTGGAAAATAGAGGTAATTGGCGGAGAAGAAAAAAAAGTGGTTCCGGTTGCCGCAACTAAAGGAACAACAATTGAAGTCAGAGATTTGTTTTATGCTACACCGGCAAGGTTGAAATTTCTTAAAACCGGGGCGAGTGAAACGGCTCAATGTGTAGATGTGCTTAATCGTATTGCCTTGGCTAATCCGTCGGTTTCGTTCTATTTGTTTGATGACAAAAGGAAAAGGATTGCTCTTAATTCATGCCAGGGAGAACTGTTTGACGCAAGATTGAAACGCATAAGCGACGTTATGGGGGCAGAATTCGGTGAAAATTCATTGCTGATTGATGCGCATAAAGACGATGTGTCAATCAGCGGTTTTGTCAGTTTGCCGACTTATAACAAAGCTAACTCGTTGTCGCAGTATTTGTTTGTAAATAATCGTCCGGTAAAAGATAAGTTTTTGCTGGGGGCATTAAAAGCCGCTTATCAGGGAGCGTTAGAGCTGGGCAGGTATCCGGTATGTGCGTTGTTTTTTGAAGTAAAACCGGAACTGGTTGATGTTAATGTGCACCCGACCAAAGCAGAAGTCAGGTTCTTTGATGCCAATGCCGTCCGCGGATTGTTGATTAGTGCGGTCAGGAATGCGCTTGCCCGAGGCAGTATGCAAACGGCACAGACAACAGACTTTTCAAAAATTTTACAAGACAATTTGCCAACAGATGAAGTAAGCAGCAGTAGTACGATGTTTTTGCGGGATAATTCTGTAAGGAATTGGCAGATGCCAAGCCACGGGCGCTCGGCTTCGGCACGAAGAATGATTGAAGATGAGGTTATTCCGCAACTGCATAAAACTTTTTCGGTCAAGGCGGAAGAAATATCTGAAAATGTTGAAAATTGCGGTGTGTTGGGTATGGCTAAGGCGCAGTTTCATAATACATACATAATTTCGCAGACTGAAGATAGCGTTATCATTGTAGATCAGCATGCGGCACATGAACGGATTGTTATGGAAAAATTTAAGGCGGCACAGGCTGAAAAAGAAAAAATTCCGACCCAGATGTTATTAATTCCGGAAGTGGTTGATTTATCCCTGGCGGAAAAAATTGCCGTGTTGGAAAATGCCGAGGAATTGGGTAAATTGGGGCTTGTGATTGAGGAATTTGGCTCAACAGCAGTAATTGTGCGTGAGGTGCCGGCGCTGATTGCAGACTGTGATGTCAAAAGTTTGGTTCATAATTTGGCCGAACAAATCAGAGAATGGGGCAAAGATTTTGCTTTGGAAGAAAAAGTCAATCATTTCTGTGCAACAATGGCGTGCCACGGATCGGTGCGGGCAGGGCGCAGCTTGAACTTGGCAGAGATGAACAAGCTTTTGCGGGATATGGAAAAAACGCCTTATTCAGGACAATGTAATCACGGGCGTCCGACGTATATTGAGCTGAAGCTGAATGATATTGATAAATTGTTTCATCGCTAATGTTTTTTAACTTGACAGCCGAGATTATATTTTGTAAAACCTCATAAGCTAATGGCGAAAGTAGCTCAGTTGGTTAGAGTGTCGGTTTGTGGTACCGAATGTCGTGAGTTCGAGTCTCATCTTTCGCCCCAATAGAAAGCCACCCTGAAAAGGGTGGTTTTTTTATTGTTGACGAAAAGGACAAAATTTGGTATAATGCGCGCAACAAGCATTATTATTAACAAATTATATTATTATGAAGAAGAAAAACCAATCTATGGACGGCTTCGCAGGAAGTTTGTTCCCAGACATGGAGAGTAAGAATGTTGCTCCTGTAGCACGGAAAAAAACTCTCAAAGAGAAGCTCGCCGAAAAAGAAGCAGAGCTTCAGGAGATGAATCAAAAGTATGCAGAATTACAGAAAGAAAACGAAAAACTGAAGCAAAAGGCAGAAGCTTTTGATGAACTGTTGACCTCGGAATCTCTGTTCCCGACAAACATTGTGGCAAAGAGCTTCGGTTGGTCGGCAATCAAGCTCAATCAGTACCTGCACGACAAGAAGATCCAGTACAAGCACGGTGATGTGTGGGTTTTGTACCAGCAGTATGCGAACAGAGGGTACACGCGTGAAATGTGGTACAACTACGGCAGGAGAAATGATGTCGGAAAGGACCTCCATCGGGCGCACACCTACTGGACAATGAAGGGCATTATGTTCATCAGGGAACTGCTGAAGCGAGACGGTCAGATTACTGACTAACTCAGCTAGAAAGATAACGGTGGAAATCATATGATTTTCCACCGTTTCTTTTTGTAAAAAGCATTATTTTTCGTAGCGTTCAAAAATTGTATTAAGCTGATGATTGACTTTAATAATGGAAGCGCATTTGGACATATATTTTATGCACGATGCTCCCATATAAGTACAAGCTGATGCAATACCGCCTTTAATATCCTGAATAATTTTTTCCATTGAGCCGGTATAAGGAATTAAAACTTCACGTCCTTCTGAGGTTTTATAGTTACTCATGCCGCCGGCAAACTTGTTGTTGGCATAGGTTGAGGACATTCCGTAATATTCTTTGAATTTTTTGGTAATGAGCTTGCAAACCCCGTTTTCGACTTCGTTTGATTGATAGTGGCGCTCAACAATTTCACCTTCGGCCTCATCAGATCCGGCAAACATACCGCCAATCATAACAAAGTCAGAGTTGAGGGCAAAAGCTTTGCAAATGTCGCCGATGTCAACGATACCGCCATCAGCGCAAATATGTCCGCCGACGGAATGGGCAATATCGGCACATTCTAAAATGAGTGAGACCATCGGGGTTCCGCAACCGGTTTGAGCACGGGTGCGGCATACGGAGCCTGAACCGATACCTACTTTGAGGCAATCGGCATATTCAAGCAATTTGAGGCAAATGTCACCGCTGGCGATATTACCGCACATGATTACCGAGTTCGGAAATTCTTCCCGGGTCATTTTTAAGGTTTCAAGAGCCTTGGGAATGTAGAAGTTAGGAGCATCAATACAAATATTAAAATGGTCGTTCCATCCGGCTGTTTTGAGTTGTTTCAGCTTATTGACTTCGGAACTGCCGTCTTTGATGCCGATGGTTACAAAAAGGTTTTCGGTCGGAATGTTTTCGGTTTTGCATTGATTATAAAAATTGATAATTTCTTCGTTGGTATAGTGTTTATGCAGAGTTGCAAACAAACCGCTTTTTAGCAGTTGTTTGGCAATAGCAAAATTGCCGACGGTGGCCATGTTGGCATTAAATACACCCAAACCTCTGCGGATTTCCCCGTGCTTAAATTTGAATTCACGGGTGAGAATGACCTCCTTGCGAGAATTAAGGTTGTTTCCCATTTTAGGCTTGATTAAGATGTCCGAATAATCAAGATAAGTCTCGGGTAACATGTGTGTCATGGCAATTGCTCCTTAATTTAGTTCCGCAACTATTTTATACTTTAGTATATTTTTGACAATATTGTTTGCGATTCTTTCAACACATATTAGTGAAAATATATTTTTGTTGATTTTGTTTGAAATGAGGTTATAAAATTTAGTCACCGATGCGAGTATAATTCAATGGTAGAATGAGAGCTTCCCAAGCTTTAAATGCGGGTTCGATTCCCGTTACTCGCTCCATTTTTTACTTTGACTGGGAGAATTAAAGATGAAAAAGTTATTTGCATTATTGGTTGCCGCAGGTTGCTTGACGGCTGTTGAAGCCAAGGCAGATTTAGTTAGTGCTGCTACACAAGCTCAAAATAAGATTGATGCTGCCACAGCAACTGTCGAGAGTACAAAAGCTTCTGTTGCTGACGCTAAGACCGAGGCTACAAAAAAGGTTGAAGCTAAACATCGCGAATTACAAGATAAAGTCGCCGCAGAAAAAGCAAAGGCTGACGCTAAAAGAGCAGAGCAGGAAAAAGCTCTTCATGATACTGAAAAGAGTTTGAATAATTTGAAAAATGCTTTGACCAAATAATTTAGAATGTATGCAATAAAAAATTCCCCAAATCGGGGAGTTTTTTATTTTGGGAAAATAAGCCACTAGTCTTCAAGACCAAGTTGACGATATTTTATACGTACGTCATATTTGTCACCGTAGCTGTTAATCAGTTGCGAAGCGGCCTGTTGGCTGATATCAAGATTGAGACGGCGATTGATGACGTCCATATCTTGTTCGGTCATTTCACGAGGAGCAGCATCACGGTCGGTAACGGCGATTACAGTTTTGCCGTCAACGGTAAATTGTTTGCCGGTACTGTCATCATTAAACAACTCAACCATTTGAGATTGTTTGAGACCGGCAAAACTTTGGCTGCGGGTGAGGGCCTCGGTCGTGTCGACTTTGAGGTGGTAACGCCCGGCAACTTCATTGATTTTATCACCATTTTCAAGATCGTTCATTACATCATTAACAATTTCCTGCGCAATGGCTGATCTTTCGCTTTCCTCCCAGAGTTGTTTGATTTTTGGTGTGGCTGCGGCAATATCTTGAGGGTGCGAATCGACAATGTTATCAATTCGGACAAAGATAAAGCCGTTGTCGTTTTCTTCCGCTTGCGAAATCTCATCCTGATTGTAAGAAAAAGCGACTTCGGTATAGGGACTATCGCTGGTATCGGTCAGGCCCTTGATGGTTTTGAGAGTTACGCCGAGTTCTTTGGCAACTTCTTCAAGCGAAGAACCGGCACCGAGTTTGTCGTCAATTTCTTTGGTGATTTCATAAGCGTTTTCGTAGGCTTTTTCGGTACCTATGGCTTCTACGATTTGGGCGCGAGCCAGATTGGCATCCATTTTGGAGCCGGGTTTGATGTTTTTTATTTTCATAATATGCCAACCGAGTTCTGATTCTACCGGGCCGACGACAGCACCTTTAGTGGAAGCAAAAACATCATCGGCAATTTCAGCAATCAGCATATCTTTGGAAACATAACCGAGTTCGGTATCTTCTTTGCTTTGTTCGGCAAATTTTTGGGCGGCGGCATAAAAATCAGTGCCATCGGTCAAAGCTTTTGAAGCTTTTTCAGCAGTTTCCTGGTCTGCAAACAACATTTGCAAAACCTCGCGGGTTTCGGGTTTTTCAAAGCGTTCAATGTTGTTGTTATAAAATTCTTTAATGTCATCTTCGCTGATTTCAGCACGTTTGGCAATATCATCAAAAGTCAGCTCAAGCACGGAGATGTCACGAATTTCAGGCTCAATCAAATCTGTAGCAAAATCGCTGTAGTACTGTTCGATTTCGTCATCTGTAATCTTGCGGTCAATTTTAACCTTTTGAGGATCAACCTCAATGTATTTAAAAATTTTGCGTTGACCTTCGGCTTTGGCAGTCAAATCGACCAAGGTCTTGGAAGGTTTGATACCGCTGACCGGGGTATTGATAAGAAAACTTTTGATTAAATCATTGCGTAGGCTTTCAACATATCTCTGCTCGGTAAAATTTGATGCGGACAAAAAGTTTTTGAAACGGGCAGGGTTGAAACGTCCGTCTTCTTCACGGAATTGCGGTTGTGACATAATGATACTGCGGATTAAGTCGTTGCCGATGTATATATGTTTTTGAGCGGCAACTTCTTTGAGTATTAGTTCGCTTAAATCTTTTTGAACAAGTTCAGAAGCCATGGAGTTACGCATTTCGTCGGTGATTTCAATGTTGTCGCCGAATAGTTTGCGAGCCATGCGAATCTGTTCCTCAAGTTGCATGTTAAATTCAGCAAGGCTGATTTTGTTGTTATTAACTCTGATAACGGCAGGGTTGGCGGCGGCACGATTGAGATAACCGGAAATTCCAAACAAAGACATAAAGCTCAACGCGGTGAGTGCAAAAATGAGTTTGGCTATCCACGAATCTTGAGCCTGGCGTAATTTAGTAATCATTCTTCTTGTCCTTAAAATTATATAACTGGGTGTCAATATAATAGATTTGTCGTTTTATGCAATTACAAAATATTGGTGTTGAAAAGTTTTTTTAGCTGGAAAATATTTTTTTAGTATGATAAAAGGGGAGCAATGTTAAATGTTTGAGGATTGAATAATGACACGAAAAATATTAATTGCCGGTAACTGGAAGATGAACGGTTTGCTGGAAGACGGCGTAAATCTCGCTAAAGAAGTAGCCGCAGAAGTAAAAAAACTCGGTCGTCCACAATGTGAATTTTTAGTTTGTCCGCCGTTTACACTATTATATTCGGTTAAGAAAGCTTTGCGCGGAGCAAAAGTAGCTCTCGGTGCGCAAGATGCTCATTTTGCCGTTAAAGGTGCGCATACTGGCGATATAAGTCCGGCAATGCTCAAAGATTTGGGTTGCAGTTATGTTATTTTGGGACACTCGGAAAGAAGAGCCGACCATAACGAGAGCAATGAGTTGGTGGCCAAAAAGGCTGTTGCCGCTTATGAAAACGGGTTGAAGACGATTATTTGCATCGGTGAAACAGAAAAACAGCGTGATGAGGGCAAAACCATTGATGTTTGCTCTAAACAAATTTTGGGTTCGGTTCCGGCTAATGCCGATGCCTCAAATACGGTTATTGCATATGAACCGGTTTGGGCAATCGGTACAGGCAAAACTCCTACAGCTAAAGATGTTGAAGAGGTTCATGCTGCGGTACGTGCGGTTTTGGCTAAAAAATTGGGCAAGTCGGTTGCCAACAAAATGCGTATTTTGTACGGAGGTTCGGTCAAACCGGCCAACGCTAAAGAGTTTTTATCTTTGCCTGATGTCGACGGAGCTCTAATCGGCGGTGCAAGTTTGAAAGCTCAAGACTTTATGGCTATTGCAAAATCGGTTTGTTAATTAAAGAGGATAGAAAATGAGCACAGTTTTATTGGTACTACATTTGATGATTGCAATCTTTTTGGTTGCGTTTATTTTGTTGCAACGTTCTTCGGGCGGTGCTTTAGACGGCCTTGGCGGCGGTAACGGAGCTTCAAGCTTTTTGACGGCGAGAGGAACCGGCAATTTCTTGACCAGAGCAACGGCTATATTGGCAACATTGTTCTTTATTACCAGTATGTCATTGTCCTTGTACTACAAAGGGCATTCGACACAGACGGCAGCAAAATCTATTGTCGAACAAGTTCCGGTACAACAGAGCGCACCGACAGCTCCGGTCGCGCCAACCGCAGAGAAGTAATATATGAGCGGCTACTCAAACATAAGGGACACCTTGAATTGTCAAGGTGTCCCTGTCACTTTTTAAATGGGATACGGTGGTTGTAAAATGTCTGATAAAACAAATAGTAAAACAAAATTTATATTTATTACCGGCGGCGTGGTTTCGTCATTAGGTAAAGGGTTGGCTTCAGCATCGCTAGCCGCGTTGTTGCAGGCGAGAGGTTTTAAAGTAAGGCTGCGCAAGCTCGACCCGTATCTGAACGTTGATCCGGGAACAATGAACCCCTGCCAGCATGGCGAGGTATATGTTACCGATGACGGTACGGAAGCTGATTTGGATTTGGGGCATTATGAGCGTTTTTCAGGTATTCCGGCGACCAAATATGACAGCGTAACCAGTGGTAAAATATATCAGAGAGTGTTAGATAAAGAGCGTCACGGAGATTATTTGGGAGCCACAATACAGGTTATTCCGCACGTTACCAATGAGATTAAGGCCTTTATTTTGGGCAATATAACCGATGAGGATTTTGTATTGTGCGAAATCGGAGGAACAGTCGGTGATATTGAAGGGCAACCGTATTTGGAGTCGATTCGTCAGTTGGCCTATGAGCTCGGGCGTGACCGTACAATGTTTGTACATTTGACTTTGTTGCCATATATTCCGACAGCCGGAGAACTCAAGACCAAGCCGACTCAACATTCGGTTAAACAGCTGCAGGAGTATGGTATTCAGCCGGACATAATACTTTGCCGTTCTCAAATAGAAATTCCGCAGAATGAGCGGAAAAAGATTGCATTGTTCTGTAATGTGAAGGAAGAGTGCGTAATTGCGGCATTAGATGCAAAATCGATTTATCATGTGCCGCTCGCATATTCGGCAGAAGGAATGGATTATCAGGTATGCAAATATTTCGGGCTTGAAACAAAGACCAAACCGGATCTTGATAAGTGGAAGCATATTGAAGAGGTTATGCAAAATCCGGAAGGCGAGGTCAAAATTGCAATTGTCGGAAAATATCAGTTGCAGGAGGCATATAAATCTTTGGCCGAAGCGTTGACTCACGGTGGTCTGGCAAATCATTTTAAAGTCAAAATTAAGTGGCTTGATGCTGAAGACGTTGAAAAACAAGGACCTGATGAATTGTTGAATGATGTCAGCGGAATTTTGGTACCCGGAGGATTCGGTAATCGCGGAACTGAAGGTAAAATCGCCGCGGCAAAATATGCTCGTGAACACAATATCCCATATTTAGGCATTTGTTTCGGTATGCAAATGGCGGTTATTGAAACCATGCGCAACGTGGCAGGGATTAAGAATGCCAACAGCAGTGAGCTTTCTGATGATTGCGAGGCGGTTGTGGGATTGATGACCGAGTGGGATAAAGACGGAGCCAAGGAAATTCGTCATAAGGGCGGAGATTTAGGCGGTACAATGAGGTTGGGCGCCTATCCGACAGTTTTGGACGAGAAGTCTAAGGTTTATCAGATTTACGGTTGCAAAAACATAAGCGAGCGTCACCGCCATCGTTATGAAGTTAACATTAAGTACGAACCTGTGCTTAAAAAGTCGGGAATGGTAATTGTCGGAAAATCTCCTGATGGTAAGTTGCCGGAAATTGTTGAAAGACCGGAACATCCGTGGTTTATTGGAGTACAATTTCATCCCGAGTTGAAATCAAAACCGTTTGCCCCACATCCGTTGTTTGTGGCGTTTGTTAAAGCGGCAATTGATAACAGTCGTTTAATTTAACATAAAGGAAAGACTATGAGACTAATAAGATATATTTTTGTATTTGTATTATTAACATTGTTTACTGCCAACAAGGCAGAGGCTTTTGAGTGGAGCAGGTGGTATAGTGATTTGAAAACAAATATCGCTGATACCTGGCACTGCGGCAGGTTAGATGCCTATGTCCCTTTTTATGCTTGGCACAATCGTATGTTTTACGATGATGATCACATAAGAAAATATAATGAAGAAGCCTGGGGTTTTGGTTTGGGTAAAGGATTATGGGATGGTAACGAATGGCATGGGCTTTACTTTATGGCATTTAAGGACTCTAACTTTTATTTAGAAACCATGTTTGGTTATGGCTATCAGTATAATTGGAGTCTTTCAGAAGACGGTGACTGGAAGTTCGGTTTGGGTTATACTTTAGGCTTTACGCAACGTCATGAATATAGCTATATTCCAGTACCGCTGCCTTTGCCGGTTGCCAGTTTAACATATGATAGATTTTCGTTGCAAGCAGCATATGTTCCAGGTATTAAAAACAATGGAAACGTATTGTTTATGTGGTTGAAATTCTCGTTTTAGTATGAGGAGTTGATGATATGGAACAAAAAAAGATTAAAATAAGTGATTTTGAAATCGGGAATGATTTGCCGATAGCTATTATTGCGGGTCCGTGTCAGATTGAAAGTCGTCAGCATGCAGTTGATATTGCCGGACATTTGGTCGAAATTACAAAAGATCTCGGTGTTAATTATATTTTCAAAGCTTCGTTTGATAAAGCAAATCGTACTTCAATCAATTCTCCGCGTGGGGTTGGTATTGACGAAGGAATGCGTACGTTTGAAGAGATAAAAAAACTATATAATTGCCCGATATTGACGGATATTCACGAACGTGAACAATGCGCTATTGCGGCTCAGTATGTTGATATGTTGCAGATTCCAGCTTTTTTGTGTCGTCAAACTGACTTGGTCGTGGCTGCAGCCAAGACAGGAAAAGTCATCAATATCAAAAAAGGTCAGTTTTTGGCCCCATGGGATATGAAACACCTAGTAATGAAAGCTGTTGAGTCGGGTAATGATAAAGTTTGTTTGACCGAAAGAGGAACTTCATTTGGCTATAATACACTAGTTACTGATATGAGAGCTTTTCCGCAAATGGCAAATGATACAGGTTGTCCGATTATATTTGATGCCACGCACTCGGTACAGCAGCCGGGCGGATTAGGCGGAAAGTCGGGCGGTAACCGCGAGATGGCACCGGTTTTGGCGCGGGCAGCGGTTGCAGTCGGAGTCGCAGCGGTGTTTATGGAAACCCACGAAAATCCGGACAAAGCTTTGTCTGATGGTCCTAACAGCATATACTTGAGTGACATGAAGAGAGTTATTTCTGAACTGATGGCTTTTGATAAAGTGAGAAAGTCGATTATTAAATAATTTGACAAAATCTATAACTTATAAAAAGAGCCTATTTAACTGGGCTCTTTTTTATTAAGAAAAATAATTTGAAAAATATATTGACAAAATAAACAAAAAATGTTATTTATGTACTCGATATTAGTATTATTAACAAATTAAACTCTTAAAGAAATGAAGAAATTAACTGAAACCGCAAAGGTCGTGAACCTGATTTCGTCTGTACAGGCATGGGGTGAAAGGCTCGATTACAACAATTATGAGAGCAAACTCATCACCGAAGTTCGTCCCGCCATTCTCGAAGATGGTAAGTACACGGATCTCCGCACCGGCGAAGAACTGCAACTCAAGAGAGGTATGCAAGTCTGGGAGCTGTCTGTCGGCAATGTGCTCGAGTATCCTGACGGAAAGATGTTCCTGATCTCCCGCCTCATCGACAAGGACCGCACGCGTGTCATCTTCGCCGACGACGAAGGAAACTGGCGTTACAGCCCCTCCTGCATGGTCAAGCACAAGGTGTTCAAGCGTGAAGTCAAGAAGGAAGATCTCTACTGACCAACCACCGGCGTCCAACGCCATTAATAACCAACTAACTAACCATTCAATCGGAAGCCCCGTCTCAGCAAAAGAGACCGGGCTTCTTTCATTTTAAACTTGCTAAACGGCATAATTGTATTATCAATAAATGTATGCAATTTAGAGATGAGGGATATATCATAGCCTTGCGCAAGTACGGCGAGAGTTCACTGATTGTGACGGTTGTCAGCAAACAGCATGGTTTGTTGTGCGGTTTTGTACGTGGTGCATTAAGCAAAAAGAATTTAGGGATTTATCAAATAGGCAATTTGATAGGTATTGATTGCTATGCAAGAGTTGAAGAAAATATGCTTTCTTTCAAGTGTGAGCTGTTAATGCCGACTGCAGTTAATTTTATGAATGATGCAGCAAAGTTGGCAGCGTTGTCGAGCATGTGTTCGCTGTGTGTAGCTTGTTTGCCCGAAAACGAAAATTTGGAACGTTTTTATTATTACATAGACAGTTTTTTTCAGCTTATTAATGAGCCTAATTGGCGCGTGCATTATGCTTTCTTTGAATTTTATTTGTTGGAATATTTGGGAATAGGGCTTGATTTGAGTACATGTGCCGATACCGGAAGCAGTGAGAATCTGGCTTATGTCTCGCCCAAAAGTGGCAAAGCCGTATGTGCAGAATCGGGAGAACCATATAAGGATAAGCTGTTTATGTATCCGCACTTTATTGTGGATAAAAACTATAGTCCGAGTAGTACGGAAGTGGCTGATTTATTGAAGATGACGGAATTTTTCCTCAACAAAAACTTTTTTCAAATCCATAACTTGAAATTTCCGCCAAACCGTGCTAGTTTGCTAGCAAATCTAGCATTATAAGAGAAATTATGTCGGAAACGGAAATAAAAATAAAAATAAAAGATGTGCAGTTGGCTGAAGAACTCAGCAAACGTTATTTGTCGTATGCAATGTCGACCATTGTATCGCGCTCGTTGCCTGATGTCAGAGACGGTTTGAAGCCTGTACACAGACGTTTGATGTATGCAATGCGTCAGCTGCATTTGGATCCTAAATCCGGCTTTAAAAAATGTGCGCGTGTGGTCGGTGATGTTATAGGTAAATATCACCCCCATGGCGATAGTGCCGTATATGGTGCTATGGCGCGTTTGGCACAAGATTTTTCGGTGCGCTATCCTTTGGTGGACGGGCAGGGCAATTTTGGAAACATTGACGGTGACGGTCCGGCAGCAATGCGTTACACCGAAGCCAGACTGACAGATTTTGCCATGGCGTTAATGGAGGGTCTTAATGACAACGCCGTTGATTTTATGGATACATATGACGGTGAAGAAAATGAACCGTTGGTTATGCCGGCGGCGGTGCCAAATCTGCTTTGTAACGGGAGTTCGGGTATTGCAGTCGGTATGGCAACCAATATTCCTCCGCATAATTTGAGCGAAGTCTGTGATGCTTTACTGTATATGATTGATAATCCGCAATGCGAGATTGAACCTTTAGTAAAAATGTTGAAAGGTCCTGATTTTCCGACCGGCGGTGTAATCGTTGACAAGTTTAAAACCATTTTGGACAACTATACGAACGGCAAAGGCGTTTTCAGAATAAGAGCCAAATGGGAAAAGGAAGATTTAGGACACGGACAATATCAAATCGTAATTACCGAAATTCCGTATATGGTGCAAAAAGCCAAATTGGTTGAAAAAATCGCTGAATTATTACTCAATAAAAAAGTACCATTGCTAAATGATATTCGCGATGAGTCTGCTCAAGACGTGCGTATTGTGCTGGAGCCAAAGAGCCGAATCGTTGATGCTAATTTGCTGATGGAACATTTGTTTAAGCAGACTGATTTGGAAAGCCGTTTCAATATGAATATGAACGTGCTTGATTCTGACGGTGTTCCGAGAGTTATGAGCATTAAAGAGGTTTTGCGCGAATATTTAAATCATCGTCATAACGTGTTGTTGCGCCGTACAAAATACCGTTTGGATAAAATTAATTATCGTTTGGAAATCCTGGGCGGATATTTGGTTGCATACCTGAATTTGGATCGGATTATTGAAATTATTCGCAATGAAGATGATGCCAAAGCGGTAATGATGAAAAAATTTAAGCTTACGGATAATCAGGCCGAAGCAATATTAAATATGAAACTGCGTTCATTGCGTAAGCTGGAAGAAAGTCAAATTCGCGAAGAATATGATGAATTGAGCGGTGAAAAAGCCGGTTTGGAAGGTTTGCTGAAGAGTGAAGAAAAACAATGGCGTGCAATAGCTGATGAAATAAAGCAAACCAAAGAGCGTTTCGGCAAGAAAACTGCTCTCGGCCGTCGCAGAACCGAGTTTTCGGAAGTTGTTGACGTGGTTGAAGTTCCGATTGAGGCATTAATTGAAAAAGAGCCGGTTACGATTATCTTATCGCAAAAAGGCTGGATAAGAGGACTTAAGGGGTATGTTGATTTGAATACCGACTTTAAGTTTAAGGATGATGATGAGCTGGCTTTTGCAGTACATGCACAAACAACCGATAAAATCGTTATTTTGGATAGTTCCGGCAAGTTCTTTAATATATCGGCGAACGATGTTCCGACCGGCAGAGGTTTTGGGCAGCCGCTGCGTCTGATGATTGATATTGCCAATAATGATTGTATTACCGCGATGTTTGTTTTTGAGCCTAAAGAGTCGTATTTATTGGCAACCAACAGCGGCAGAGGTTTTATTGTAGATGAAAACCATATTCTGGCACAAACCCGAAGCGGACGTAAGATTATGAATGTTGCGGCCGGAGAAAAATCGGTATTTTGTGTCAAAGTCAGCGGTAATATGGTGGCTACTGTCGGTGAAAATCGTAAACTTTTGATATTTAAAGCCGAAGAAATACCGACAATGGCTCGCGGACACGGTGTTCTGTTACAAAAGTATAAAGGCGGCGGGCTTGCGGATATTCAGTTCTTTAACGAGGCGGACGGTTTCAGTTTCAATCGTTCCGGCGGCGTAAGTGTTGAAACCGAATTGATGACTTGGCTGGGGCATCGAGGGCAGGTCGGAAAGCTTGTGCCGTTTGGTTTTCCGAAAAATAATAAGTTTTTTAACTAAGCGGAGCTGGTTTTGGCAAATTTTGAGTATAAATGCTACGGTAACAGGCTAAATCCTAAGAAATTGGTCGTGTTTATACACGGATATAAAAGTTCAATGAACGATTTGGCGGCAGATATGGGACTGTTGTCGTCTTTGTTGCCGGACTGCCTAATCGTTACGCCACAGTCGGATAAATATCATAAAAACAGCAATGTACTTGAATGGTATGATGTGTCTGTTTATGACGCAGAACGCAAAAGACGTAATCCCGAAACTCCGGTAGATGAGATTGTCAGTATATATAATCTTGCGGGTGATCAGCTGTCCGACAGAGCACGTGAAATGAATAAGTTTATTGATGAAATGCAAGTATTGTACGGATTAGATGATACTTGTACTTATGTGGCCGGTTTTTCTCAAGGGGCAATGATGGCTATGTTTACATCTTTGAGCCGAAAAGGTCGAGTAGGCGGGTGTTTTGCACTTTCCGGGATTGTAGCGGGCAAAGATCGTTTGGAGCGAGAACTTCAGTCTAAGCCGATTGTTTATATGCTGCATGGCAAATCTGATATTACGGTGCAATATAAAACGTTAGATTTCTCTGTGCAGTGGCTGAAAAATCACGGCATAGATGTTCGTGTGCAAGAGTACGAAAATTTGCCGCACAAAATTATTGGCGATGAAATGGATTTTATTGCTGAAATAATCAAAAAATAAGAGGATTTTTACTACATATTTATTATAATATGCTGTAATAACAATGTGTTGCATTTTGATATTAAACTATACATAATATAGATTATGCGACAAATATATATAGTTTTTTTAGGATTCCCCTACAAGTTTACAAGCATTTAAAACGAGCTTTTTCTACCATGCGGCCTTTATTAGCTGTTTAGTGTATTCTTTTTGAGGATGGTCAAATATTTGTTGTACGGTTCCTTGCTCGATGATTCGCCCGTCTTTCATAACAATAATATTATCAGACATAGCTTTAACAGCCTTCATGTCGTGTGAAATAAAAATATAACTTATACCGTGATTGGATTGAATTTGTTGCAAAAGTTTTAGAACTTGGGCCTGAATGGTAACATCAAGCGCAGATGTCGGCTCGTCAAGAATAACCAGTTCGGGATTGAGAATTAAGGCACGGGCTATGGCAATGCGCTGGCGTTGTCCGCCTGAAAACTGGTGGGGATATTTGGTTAGGTCGCCCGGCTGCAGACCAACCTCCTCTATGGCTCTGGTTACCCGCTTATGAAGTTCGGATTTTGGTAATTGCGGATAGTTGACCACCAGTCCTTCGCTGATAATTTGTTCAACATTCATGCGTGGATTCAGAGAGTTATACGGATCTTGGAATACCATTTGAATTTTGCTGCAGAAGTCGTGGCGATTTGATGAGCTTATACTCTGATTTTTATAAATAAAATCACCTTGGTAACGGTTTATGCCTACCAATGACAGTCCGAGAGTGCTTTTTCCGGAGCCGGATTCTCCGACAATTCCAAGGGTTTCGCCGGCAGAGAGCTGAAAAGATATGTCGTTTACGGCTTTTACAGATGATACCACCCTTCCCCAAAAGTTCTTTTTGAGGGGAAAGGTTACTTTTATATGTTTAGCATTTAGGATGACATCATTTTGATTATTATATATATTTTTCTGAATATTGGAAGAATTAATTAAAGTTTTTGTATAACTGTGCCGAGGGTTATTAAATACCTTTTCTGTTGTTCCCTGCTCAACAATTTGTCCTTCTTTCATTACCAGAACCTTATCGGCAATTTTGCGAATTACTGATAAATCATGGCTGATAAAGATAATTGCCATATTCATTTTTTGACGCAATTTCAACAACAAATCAAGTATTTGTTCTTGTACCGTAACATCAAGAGCTGTTGTCGGCTCATCAGCAATTAAAATATCGGGATTGTTGGCAATAGCCATGGCAATCATTACCCTTTGCCGTTGTCCTCCTGATAATTCAAAAGGATAAGCTTTTAATCGTTGGGCCGTGTTCTGAATGCCGACGGTCTTTAAGAGCTGCAAAGCCTTTTCCTGGGCCGATGTTCGCGAAATATTGTTATGAATGGTGATTGCTTCGGTGATTTGGTTGCCGACGGTATGCAAAGGGTTTAGCGAAGACATCGGTTCTTGAAAAATAAAGCCGATTTTTTGACCGCGGATTGATTGCCATTCATGCTCACTGATAGTGGTCAGCTCTTGGTTGTTTAATTTGATTGAACTGCCGCGACAGCAAGGAAAAAGCCCGAGAATTGCTTGTGCGGTTAAAGATTTGCCGGAACCGGATTCACCGACAATTCCGAGAATTTCGCCGGAATTGAGTTTGAAACTTATGTCGTTAACAACTTTGCGCCCCTTGTCAACCGTGATGTTGAGGTTATTTATTTCAAGCAAACTCATGGTCTGGTTTTCCTTGTGTCAAGTGCATCACGTACGCCCTCGCCTATAAAAATAAGCAAAGTCAGCAAAGTTGATAATACGACAAATATTGAAATTCCGATCCAAGGTGCTTGCAAGTTGTCTTTGCCTTGTCTGACCAAATCACCCAATGAGGGATAGTCTTGTGAAAGACCCAATCCCAGAAAATCAAGCGCGGTAAGGGCAACGATGGCTTCAGAAATTAAAAAAGGAACAAAAGTCACGGTGGCAACCAGAGCGTTTGGTAAAATATGGCGATAAATAATACGCCAGTTGCCGACGCCGAGTACTCTGGCGGCTTTTACAAATTCAAAATTGCGTGTGCGCATAAATTCAGCACGTACCATGCCGGTCAGTGATGTCCACGAAAAAAGCAACATTATAATCAGAAGTGTCCAAAACGTCGGTATAAACAGACTGGCAACAATAATAAGAATAAACAGTTGTGGCAATGAATCCCATATCTCAATAAATCTCTGCATGATAATATCGGTTTTTCCGCCGAGATATCCTTGGATTGCACCGGCAAATATACCGATGGCTGATGATATGAGAGTCAGCGCAAAAGCAAAAGCGACCGAAATCCTTATTCCGTATAATATACGGGCAACAATATCCCTGCCCTCGTCGTCTGTACCCAACCAGTGAGTGCGACTTGGAGCTGACGGTGTCGGAGTGTTTAATTTGAAATCTACGGTATTAAACGAAAAAGGTATGATCGGCATAATCATCCAGCCGTTTCGGTTTATGTTTTGTATAATAAAGTCATCTTTGTAATCGGCCGGTGTCGGAAAATCTCCACCAAAATCAAGATCGGTGTAGGTCTTAAAAATCGGGAAATAAATCCGACTGTTGTATGAGATAACAAGAGGCTTGTCGTTTGCTATAAACTCGGAAAGTAAACTTACAAACAACAATAATAAGAAGACTATTGCTGACCAATAGGCGCGCTTGTTTTGACTGAAGAGATGCAGAGAATTACATTTCTTTATCATTAACTTCTTCCACAGGTTCGCGGCTCATTTCGGACAATGATTCAACTTTTGCTTCCGGTGCGACGTTTATTTGTCCGCTCATGACCTTACTTGTACCGATACTTTTTTCTTCCAATGGTAACATCTGCAGTTTTTTGTGAACGATTTCCTCATCATTGTCATCATTTAGAGGCTTGGGTTCTCCTTCAGTGGAATCAGCGTCTTCAATAGGCTGCAGTTCAGGCTCGGGCTGAGGAGCGGCAAGGCTGGGATAATTGTTTTGCTTCCAGGCTTTTAACCATTCAACATACTGTTGATATGATTTTTGCGCGGTATCACTGCTGTAAACAACAGCATTTAACTTCTCAACAATGGCATCTTTAGTGTTTTTTGAAGATGTTTCACCATTAAATTCAGCACATTTATGATCATTCAGGGCTTGATTGAGAATGTCAGGAACGGCACAAATTGATTTGTTGATGGTGAACTTGCGGCTGTCGGGAGCAGAAATTGCAACATTTGTGGTTCTGCCGTTTAAGAAAGCATCGGGTTGAGAAACATCGGGTGTTCCGAGCATGTCATCCATGCCGCTCAAGCCTTGAATAATGACAGTACTGTCAGCAAGCAGTTCCGATGTTTGTAAAGTTTGCATAAGTTGACTGAGCTTGCCGTACAGGCACATGTTTTGCCTGAATTGGGCGCTGCGTTTTTCCATGCTGAAACTTTTTTTGGCCCAAGGCTGTCCGTATTTTGCAACCCATTCATCCATAGGTTTAAGCTTGCACATGTCATCATATACAAATGTTTCTGACGGCAGGTCAACAAAGATGAAATAGGCTTGTTTGCCTTTGTTGTTGGCAATATCCTGCATTGCAATATCGAGAGTTTGAAGAGAGTTGATTACATATAACCCGTCATACGAAGTTCCAATCAACGGAGTTTTATCGGGACTGAAGAACTTGTTTAGACGGTTGTATACAACCGGAGCAGATTTTTCAAACCAACCGGTGCTCTCTAACCATTGTACCAGTATTACGCCGGCTTTTTCAAAGGCAGAGTATTCGTTGCCGACAAGGGTGTTCGGGTTACTGATTTTGGTTACACAATGAGAAACATTATTTTCATTATTCTTGCGGCATAGATTGATACCGTGTGACTGATAGGCGTTAATATGGTATCCCTGAGATTTAAGGTTATCAATCATTTCAGCGTTGGCAAGATTGGCCTCATAATGATTGCGCTGCTTGAAATTCCAATGGCTGTCTTTTTGGATTTGGGTTTGAATGTTGGCATATTTATCGGTCGGAATGGCAAAATTTAGGCTGTCAGCGGCATTCAAATACGGATTATAGTCATTTACATAAGCATTGGGGAACAGCTTAAAACCATATTGAGCGTAAAAACCAAGCATAATTGAACGTAATTGGTCGCGGTATACTTTGTTAGCCTGTTCGTCAGAAAGGCTGGAAACATAGCTGTAAGAAGGAAATCCCGGCAGCATAATGTTTATGAATGCAATATTTTTGTCGTTTTCCGTTTGAGCAGTTGTTTCAGCTTGGAAAATATTAAATTCCGGCTGATGAGTGTTTTGCTGCATTGATACATAGCAGAAAACGGCGACCAAAATACAAGCGAGAAGAAAACGTATTTTTTTCTTGCCCCAAAGCATAATGATAAAAAAGAGTATACTGATTATCAACGATATGTAAGTCGGTGATAATCCAAAAAATACCGATGATGTGCCGTAGTCGGAAAATTGATTAAACATTGCCGTTGAAAATAAATAGATAATACCGGCGGTTAAAAGTCCGAGCATGGTAGTAAAACCTGATAACAGGAAATAAATGATGCCCGTTGTCACGGCTATTATAATCAGGGCTGTCAGAATATCAGGACGCGGCATCGGAAAAGCAGAAAATATTTTGCCGGCACCTGACGATGAATAAAGCACAAAATCTATACCAAGGAGAGAAACTCCGATAATCATGAAGAATATGAGATTGAGCCAATAATTAAGAGCCGGATGTTTTTTTACCCTGCTCCTCGGCGGGCGCGGAGAAGATGACATACGATAACTGGTAATCGGGCCTTTAATTTCATTTGAATCGCTAAAACTTGGTTCTTTTCTTTCTGTTGTATTCATGATTATGCCTTTATAATTTGTTTTAATTGATATCGACAATATAACAGGGTTAATAATCTTTTAAAGCAAAAACCCTCAAGATTGCACATAATCTTGAGGGTTTGAAATTGTGCGTTAAAACGCAGATTATCTTGAGTAAAACTCGATAACCATGTTCGGTTCCATAACAGAAGCGTAAGGTACGTCTTCAAATTTAGGAACAAAGGTGTATTTAGCTTCCATCTTTTTGGTATCTACTTCCAAATATGCAGGAGTTTCATGGAGGTTAGATTCCAAAGAAGCAACAACCATAGCCATCTGTTTTGCACTGTCTTTGACAGAGATAACATCACCAACTTTAACCATGTAAGAAGGAATGTTTACTCTTTTGCCGTTAACCAAGATGTGTCCGTGGTTAACAAACTGACGAGAAGCAAAAATGGTCGGAACAAATTTGGCTTTATATACCAAGTTGTCCAAGCGAGATTCCAAAATACCGATTAAGTTCTCGGCGGCGTCACCGCGACGACGAATGGCTTCGGCGTAATATTTGGCAAACTGTTTCTCGGAAACGTTGCCGTAATATGTTTTTAATCTTTGTTTTGCTTGTAATTGTGCACCGTAGTCAGTCAATTTTTTCTTTCTGGCACCGTGTTGTCCCGGACCATACTCACGTTTGAGCAACGGGCTCTTCGGATCGCCCCACAAATTGGCATTAAGACTGCGGTTAGTCTTTTTCTTTGCTGTAACAATACTTTTCATCGAATTTCCTTTATTTTATTTACGTTATTGTCCCGGTAGTTTTCATTAGAGAAACGGGGCGTTCCGCCGCCCTCTTTCCCGGAAGTGGGTGTAATGTATTATAAATCAAAACAAAATGCAAGAGTTTTTTGAAGCTATTTTTTCTCAACTTCATCAGGAGAGACGATACCGCCGGAAATTATGAATTTGAGAGCTTCTTCAACAGTCATGTCCAAATAAACCAAATCTTTTTTGGGCATGAAAATCAAAAATCCGGAAGTCGGGTTCGGTGTGGTAGGTACAAACACATTGACCATCTCTTGTTTTAAAATATCTTTTACTTCACCTTCCGTGTCAGTGCTGACAAGTCCCAAAATCCAAATACCCTTGCGCGGATATTCCAGCAATACTACTTTTGAAAATGCGGAAGTTTTGTCGGAAAGAAAAGTTTCAAACACCTTTTTTAATAGAGAATATACCGTGGAAATCAGCGGTATGCGTTTAACAATCCAGTCGCCGAGGCGAATGAAAAATTTGCCGATAAAGCCGGCGGCAAACATACCGATTAAGGTCATAACCAAAATCAAAACAATAATGCCGAGCCCGGGTATGGTAAAAGGCAATGTATCGTAGTAAGAACGTAATTGCGGCGGCAAAAGTTTGCTGACACCGGTGTCTACCCATAAAATAACTTTATAGGCAACATAAAAAGTCATGGCAACCGGTGCGGTTACTAAGATACCGGTAAAAAAGTATGCACGGAGTTTGGCTCCGAGTTTCATAAATGCGCGGTTTTCTTTTTGTCTTTTGATTTCAGCGGTGCGAATTTCCTGAATGCGCCCTGCTCTTTTGTGTACATTTTTAGAATGTTTTTTTACCATGTCATGCCCTCATTGCATCATCAATTATAAATTGTGTTTGGTTGCGTCCCTGCCAGTTGTCGCGACGCAAATTTCCGACTAAATTAAAACTTTGTCCCGCACCATTCAGCAAAGCTTTACCCATCTCGTTATCGGCACAGCGAAACGCCATAGCTTTGAGGCTTCCGCCATTTAAAGAGGCCAGAAAGCAACGCACATGTCCGGAGCCGACAATTGATGACTTGGTGACAAGAGCATTGCTAAGCATAAGTCTGGGTTCGGGATTGCCTGATCCGTAGGGAGCTAACGCCTCAAGTTTGTCAATAAAATCTACCCCTGCGGCCGATATATCAATACTTCCGTCAATTTCCAAAACCGGAGTGAGAGTTTGTTCTTGCATTATATTTTGAATATATTCACCGGCAAATTTACGGAATTCTTCAATTTTATCTTGTTCTAAAGAAAATCCTGCCGCCATAATATGTCCGCCGCCTTGGGTTAAAATACCCTGCTCTTTGGCTTTCATAATCAAAGCACCGATATCAAGCCCGGGAACGGAACGTGCAGAACCTTTGACTTCATCAGGCTCTACAGACATTACAAATGACGGAAGATTATAACGTTCACGAAGTTTTCCGGCAACAATGCCGATTACCCCTTGATGCCAATCGTTTCCATAAACAAAGGCCATGGGATAGCTTTGAGGGGTGCCTTCCAGAATTTCTATAGCTTGCAAAAGAACATAGGCTTCTATCTCTTTGCGTTGATTGTTAAATCCGTCCAATTTTTCCGCCAATGAAGCGGCTTCAAAATCATCTTTGCTGCATAATAGCTTGTTCCCCAATGACGAATCCCCTACACGTCCGCCGGCATTGATGCGCGGTCCGAGAATATATCCTAAATGGTAGCTGGTCGGAGCTTCGTTGATTGATGATTTGTCGATTAGTGCTTTTATTCCGACGTTTTGACGGTGAGCCATAACAGTTAATCCCTGCCGTACAAAAGCACGATTAAGCCCCAATAAAGGAACAACATCACAGACTGTACCCAAAGCCACCAAGTCAAGCCATTGTTTTAAATCAGGTTCATTGCGGTTTTGATAAAAACCTTGATTGCGCAAGTGGCGGTTGACGGCAACAATAGTCATAAACGCAACACCGACGGCAGCCATGTATTTTAAATAAGGATAATTGTTTTCTTCGTCGAGGCGCTTGGGGTTAACAACAGCATAGACATTAGGCAATTTTTGTTCTGCCTGATGGTGATCAATAACTATTGTCGGAAGGTCATGTTGAGTGGCATAATCCAAAACATCAAAAGCGGTGGTACCGCAATCCACGGTTATTAAAAGTTCGGCTCCGCAGGCAATAAACTCATCAACAGCTTTGATACTCGGACCGTATCCTTCATCTCTTTCGGGAATATGTATAAGGGGTTGAAGTCCGACACTTTCTAAAAACAGACGTAATACCGATGATGAGGTTGCGCCGTCAACATCATAGTCTCCGATTATGGCAATTTTTCCGGATTTTATTATTGTTTCGGCGATGCGAACAGCCGCTTTTTCCATATCTTTTAAAACATAAGGATCGGGCATCAGTTTTTGAAGTTTGGGGTCGAGAAAATCGGGAATATCATCACCGACAATATTGCGTCCGGCAAGTATTTTGGCAATTAAAAAGGGAATATTGTATTTTTGTGCCGCCATCTCAACAGTACGATCATCAGGAGACAGAAATTTCCAGATGTTACCGTTCAGAGATTTTTGAGAGGCAAAATCAATTTCCACTTTGCAAACCTTTGTTAGTAGCTGATATAGATTTCAGCACGACGATTTAAACGTTCTCCTTCGGGCATAGCTTCACTATAAAGAGGATAGCGGTCAGACAAGGCTTCTACGGTTATATTACTACCCTTGACGCCGGCACGACGTAAGGCGGCGGCAACACTTTGAGCACGTTTCAGCGATGTGCGGAAGTTGATAACTTTATGTTCGGAAATACTGGTGTCTTTGGTGCGACTTGAGGCATGACCGTAAACATGAATTTGAGCATTGTGCTGTTTTGCCAATTTTGCTATTTGAGCAATTTTGCGGCGATATGCCGGACTGACCGAACTGCTGCCGTTATCAAATAAAACGGTTAAAGCCTGGTAGTTTACGCTTGGAACGTAGCTTTTCGGGGTTTCGCGAACAATCGGAATCGATTTTTTAAGTCTGGGAGCTTTTTCCTCTTTAAGCTCAGGCATAAGCGGAACTTTGGCAACAGTAGTTGTGGTAGAGGAGTCACTGTAGTTGGCATTTTTTACATCTGATGGTATGGTTTTGCTGGAAGATATGTGTATAGGTTGGTAGTGGGCCTCTTCTTCTATCGGCTGTTGTTCAACCTTTTGGGTTGAAGAACAAGCAGTTAGCAAAGCAAGTGCAGACAACAATGAAACTAATTTTAAGTGCGACATAATCAGTAACCCTCTTATATAATGATACTTATTTACTCATAACTTAATTATGAAACATTGACAAGAACAAAATCACAACGTTGAATAAAAATTAAAAAACATTGTATTTCAAAAAATATTATTATATCATTTCGACTAGTGTTGTGTTTTTTGGAGGTAAAAATGCGTAAGTTACTAGCAGCTACCGTTATAGTATTGGCTTTGGCCGCATGTTGGAAGTCAGAGTCTTTAAAAAGCGAAAAGTTAAGTATTGCTGATGCCGACGGTACTAAAGCAGAATATAAAGTTGAGTTGGCCCAAACCGAAAAAGAGATGAGTAAAGGGCTAATGTTCCGTGAAAGCCTCAAGAATAATGCCGGAATGTTGTTTGCTCTTTGGAAAGTGGGCGAAGAAAGTGCAATGTGGATGAAAAATACCAAAATTTCATTAGATATGCTTTTTATTGATAAAGACGGAATGATTTATTGGATTTATGAAAACGCAGAACCTAATTCAACAAAACTGATTATACCTCCGTATCCGGCTTATGCCGTTTTAGAGATTAATGGCGGTGAAACACAAAAACACGGTATTAAGTTGGGTGATGTTGTAAAATGCTCATGGTTTGAAACTGCGGCAGTTGCTGAGGATCAGCCCGTGGTTGAAGCCGAAGCAGTTGAGGCTCCGGTTGAGGAAACCGTAGAAAAAGTTGCCGATGAAGCGGAAAAACCGGCTCCGAAGTCTCTTGATTAAAAAAAGATTTTAGGTCATTAGAGGGTGACATTTGTCACCCTTTTTTTTTGCGCATTTTCAGAGATTGATGAGTTTGATGATAAAATTACGGATTGTTTCCAATCGTTGAGTATATTGGTCCAAATCACGAGCAATGAATATTTTTTGATCGGGGCGAACTTTGATACTTCCGCCGGAACGGGAAATTAAATCAACCAGCTTTTCCGGGGATTTGAAATTATTGTTATGAAAACCGATTACAAAACCTTTGGCACCGGCATCAATACGCTCGATATTGGCTTGACGGCACAATTGTTTGATTTCAACCGTTTTAAGTAAGTTTTCGACTTCAGGGGGAATTGGTCCAAAGCGATCGACCAGTTCTTCACGCATATCTAACAGTTCTTCCGGCTTTTCAAGCGAACCGATACGCTTGTATAAACCCAAACGCACTCCCAAATCATGAACGTAGTTTTCAGAAATCATAATCGGAACGCCGGTAATAATTTGCGGGCTCCAATCGGTTGCGGATTTTTCTTCAAGCTTTTCACCATTTTTAATACGCATTATTTCTTCTTCAAGCATATGGTGATAAAGTGCTATACCGACATCTTTGATATGACCGGATTGTTCTTCACCCAAAACATTGCCGGAGCCGCGAATATCCATGTCATGACTGGCAAGAGAGAACCCTGCTCCTAAACTATCCAAAGCTTGTAAGATGCTTAAACGACGTTCGGCAATCGGTTTGAGCATTTTGTGTTGAGGAATGGTAAAGTAGCAATAACCGCGAACTTTTGAGCGTCCGATACGTCCGCGAAGCTGGTATAATTGAGCCAGACCGAACATATCGGCACGATAAACAATCATGGTATTAACCGAAGGCATATCAATTCCGGACTCAATAATAGTTGTAGAAAGGAGAATATCGCCTTTTTTATCGACAAAAGAGTTCATTACATCTTCAAGCTGTTTGACCGGCATTTGTCCGTGAGCAACCAAAATTTTGATATCGGGAGCAATTTCTTTTAAGATTTTTTGTACTTCGGGAATGTCGGAAACACGAGGACAAACCACAAAAGTCTGTCCGCCACGGAACTTTTCACGATAGATGGCTTCTTTTATCATCACACGGTCAAAAGGCATTACAAAAGTGCGAGCAGCTAACCGATCAACCGGAGGAGTAGCTATAATACTCAGTTGCTTTACGCCGGTTAGTGATAGTTGTAAAGTGCGAGGTATCGGGGTGGCTGTTAATGTTAAAACATGTACATCATCTTTTAAGGCTTTTAGTTTTTCTTTGTGGGCGACGCCAAAATGCTGTTCTTCATCAATAATCAAAAGTCCGAGATTGTTGAATTCAATATTATCTGACAAAAGCGCGTGGGTGCCGATGACAATGTCAACAGAACCGTCTTTCATACCGGCCTTGATTTTGCGGGCTTCGGTAACTGTGGTCAGACGCGATAGCATGGCAACCTTAAGCGGAAAACCGTTCATACGTTGCAAGAAATTGAGGTAATGTTGGCGTGCCAGTAACGTGGTCGGGACAATCAAAGCAACCTGCCCTCCGGACATAGCTACGGTAAAAGCTGCACGCAAAGCGACTTCAGTCTTGCCAAATCCGACATCGCCGCAAATCAGTCTGTCCATAGGAATTCCGGCGGAAAGATCAGCCATAACATCATTAATAGCATTGAGTTGGTCATCTGTTTCATTATAAGGAAAACCGGAGCAAAACTCATCATACATTCCGTCGGAAGCAATATATGTTTCAGCCTTTTTGAGCTGACGTCGTGCAGCAATGGCAATGAGTTTTTCGGCTAGTTCGTGAATGCGTTTTTTAACCTTGGCTTTTTTAGCTTCCCAAGCCATACCGCCCAACGTGTCAAGCTGAATGTTTTCATCATCGGCTCCGTAGCGAGAAACCATTTCAATATTTTCAACCGGAACAAATAATTTGTCATCATTGGCATAAACTATTTTTAAGCAATCGTGGTCGGCACCGCCGGCAGAAATATTTTCAAGTCCCATAAAACGCCCGATACCGTGTTCAATGTGAACCACGAGTTCTCCGATGTTTAATGATGAAACATCGGCAATAAAGTCTTTTGATGATACCTTATGAGAAGTATGACGGTTTTGTCTGGGACCGAATATGTCTTGTTCGGATATAAAATAAAAATCTTGGTTACGAAAACCATGTTGCAAACCAAGAACTATAAGTACTGTACTGCTTTGAGATTTTAGGCAGGCATCATGCCAATTATCAGCCAACGAGAGATTGAGTTTTAAGTTATTATTTGATGTTGCTTCATTTAATAAAGTAAAAATACGTTCGCGAGATCCGGCAGTGTAGCAGCAAATAAAGCGGGATAATTTGCCATATTCGGTGAGCGAATTTAGAAGTTCGGTATAGACTTGTGACGGAGTAATGTTTTTGGCTGATGAAAAATCGCGGCAGGGAATTGTTGCGGCATCAATATTGCTATCGCTTTGAGGCAGATTGAGAGAAGTAAGTTGCAAGTCGACTTTAGGTAAAATGTCTTTGGGTTGCAAAAACATTTGTTCCGGCGGTACGGGGCGATAAGTGTCGACCTCATTTTGCGGGGTTTTCAAAGACAAGGCCTCAAGTCTTGCCTGGTAATGGTCAATAATGCCGTCATTCTTGGCTTGCATGGCAGCTTCGGCATTGCGTCCGAAAATAATTGTAGCCTGCGGTAGATAGTCAAATAATGCGGGTAATGTGTCTTCATAGAAAAACGGAAGCCAATTTTCCATGCCCATATATTTTTTGGAATTGGAAACAGCTTCGTATATTTCGTCGTCTTTACAAGCGGCACCGAATTTTTCACGGTAGTGAGAACGAAAACTTTTGATGGTGTTTTCATCCAATATAACTTCGCCGGCTGCTTGAAAAGTGTAATGACTTTTCTCTCCGGTAGTGCGTTGAGTTAAGACATCAAAGGTGCGGATTTTTTCAATTTCGTCACCGAATAAATCAATACGTAGCGGTTGCGGATTGCCGACCGGAAAAATATCTAATATATCGCCGCGGACGGCATATTCCGCAGGCTCCATAACCTGTTCTACCCGTGTGTAACCATTGAGCGAAACATAATGTAAAAAGTCGGTGAGACTGAGCCGAGAGCCGACTTGAATCGATTTTACCGAATTTAAGAATACTTTTTTTGGGGGGAGTTTCTGCATTACTGCCCCAATACTGGTGACAATAATCCGCGGTTTTGCAGATGTAGGGTTTAGAGCCAAATGGGCAAGGACGTCAACTCTTTCGGCAACAATGTTAACGTTAGGCGATATACGATCGTAGGGAACAGTATCCCATGCCGGAAAGGTAAGAATTTCAGTTTCTGGGGCTATGTAACGCAACACGGAGGCTGTTTGCGCCAAAGAAGAACCATCGGAAGCTATAAAAATGATATCGTTTTTTGAAAGTTGAAGGATTTTTTGTAAAACAAAAGCTTCAGCTCCGTCGGCAACCGATGAGATGCTTTTGATTTCAGGGGGTAGTTTTTTCAACTGTTCAAGCATGGTTTGTATCTTATTGTTTACATCTGTTTCAAAAATATATACAATTATGCAAGAATAGCAATCAAATTTTGGGATTTTGAGCAATGCGGCCGCCAATTTTGTTTCCTCTTTTTGCTGATGTAACCACCTTTGCGGGAATTGGCAGTAAATATGCTAAGCTATTGGGAAATCTGGATATAAAGAAAATCGGCGATGTGCTTTGGCATTTGCCCTACTCTTTGGTTAACCGCAATATTGTTCCATCATTAAAAAATGTTAAAATCGGAGAGATAAACACGGTTGAGGTATCGGTAATTGAACACGAACCCCCGCGCCGAAAAAGCCAGCCTTATCGCGTAATGTGCGAGGACAATCTCGGTAATCAATTATTGCTTTGTTTTTTTAAGGCTTATACCAGCTCTATTGAAAAAAATCTTCCGGTCGGGGAAAAACGTTTTGTCAGCGGTAAAATCGAGAGTTTTAACAATATGCTGCAAATGAGTCATCCCGATTATATTGTTAAAGACTTGAAGGCTGTTCCGCAGTATGAGCCGATATACGGTTTGACCGCCGGAATTACAAATAAATTTATGAATAAACTGGCCGAACAGGCATTGCAAAGAGTGCCTGATTTTGCAGAATGGCAGGATGAAAATTTTCTGAAACAACGTAGATTTCCAAGTTTTAATCAGGCTATTATTGCGGTTCATCACCCTTGCAACATTGATGACTTGTTGCCAACAAATCCAATGAGAACACGGCTGGCATATGATGAACTGTTGGCAAATCAGTTGGCGTTGGCAATTGTACGGCAAAAAATCAAAAAACAGAAGGGAAGAAAGATTGCCGGCAACGGGTTGTTGCGGCGAAAAGTCTTGGATATGCTGCCTTTTAAGCTTACCAATGCACAGGAAAAAGTTTTAGGAGAGATTTTTGCCGACCAGGCAAGTGATAACCGTATGTTGAGATTATTGCAGGGCGATGTCGGTAGCGGCAAGACCATTGTTGCCTTGTTGACCATGCTTAATGCCGTAGAATGCGGAACTCAAGCAGCAATTATGGCTCCGACCGAGATTTTGGCTAAACAACATATGGAGACTATCGGACCCGTTTGTGAGGCAATCGGTTTGCGCGCAGAATTGTTAATCGGTAAAGTTAAAGGAAAAGCACGTAACAAAATTATTGCCGATTTAGCTGAAGGAAAAATAGATATCTTAATCGGTACCCACGCCTTGTTTGTTGAAGATGTGGAGTTTAATGATTTGGCCTGCGTAATAATTGATGAACAACATCGTTTCGGTGTGCATCAGCGGCTTAATTTATCAAATAAGGGAAACAAGGCTGATATTTTGGTTATGACTGCAACTCCTATTCCGCGAAGTTTGATTTTGACGGCTTTCGGAGATATGGAATATTCAAAAATCGATCAACTGCCGGAAGGGCGTAAACCTATTGATACAAGGGTTATGCCGCTGACTAAAGCCGATGATGTGATTGAAGCTCTGAAGAACAAATTGAAACAAGGAGCGCGGGCTTATTGGGTGTGTCCGTTGGTGGAGGAATCCGAAAAATTGGATTTGGCAGCAGCAGAGCAACGCTTTGAATTGTTGCAAAAAGTGTTTGGAGACAAGGTCGGACTCATTCACGGGAAGATGAAAGAAAAGCAAAAAGACGAAATTATGGAGCAATTTAAATCCGGCAAAATAAATCTTTTGGTGGCAACAACAGTTATTGAAGTCGGTGTTAATGTGCCGGAAGCAACAATTATGATTATTGAGCACGCCGAACGTTTTGGACTGGCGCAATTGCACCAATTACGCGGACGGGTTAAGAGGAGTAACAATGCGGCAACCTGTTTGTTGCTTTACGGATATCCAATCAGTGATACCGCACGTGCTCGTTTGCAAGTTATGAAGCAAACCGAAGATGGATTTTTGATTGCGGAAGAAGATCTCAAATTACGCGGTGGCGGCGAGATTTTGGGTACGAAGCAATCCGGATTTACCAATTTTAAGTTGGCAGATATGAGTGTTCATCAAGGATTGTTACTGACGGCTTCTCAAGATGCAAAAATGATTGTGAATAATGATCCCGACCTTAAAACTCCGCGCGGAGAGGCTTTACGTATCCTGCTCTATCTTTTTGAGCGAGACGATGCCGTAAAAACTTATTTGGCAGGATAAGGAAAAGCCCCGAAATAATCGGGGCTTTTTTTATTGATCCAAAAATGAACGAAGTTTGCGTGAACGGCTCGGATGTTTGAGTTTGCGCAAGGCCTTAGCCTCAATTTGACGAATACGTTCACGAGTAACGTTAAACTGTTGCCCTACTTCTTCCAAAGTGTGATCGGTGTTCATGCCGATACCGAAACGCATACGCAAAACGCGCTCTTCACGTGGTGTCAAAGATGACAAGATGCGGGTGCATGTCTCTTTAAGGTTGGAGTGAATTGCCGAGTCAAGCGGTTGCAATGCGCTTTCATCAGGAATAAAATCACCGAGAGATGAATCTTCTTCATCACCTACAGGAGATTCCAAACTTACCGGTTCTTTAGCAATTTTCATAACCTTGCGTACCTTTTCCAACGGCATAGATAAACGAGCAGCCAGTTCTTCAGGTACCGGTTCACGTCCCATCTCGGATAGCATTTGACGAGAAGTGCGAACAAGTTTGTTGATGGTTTCAATCATATGAACAGGAATACGAATAGTGCGAGCCTGGTCAGCGATTGAACGAGTGATAGCCTGACGTATCCACCATGTGGCATAGGTGGAAAACTTATATCCGCGGCGATATTCAAACTTGTCAACAGCTTTCATTAAACCGATGTTACCTTCTTGAATAAGGTCGAGGAATTGCAAACCACGGTTGGTGTATTTTTTGGCAATCGAAATAACCAAACGCAAGTTAGCCTCAATCATTTCTTTTTTGGCGCGGTCAGCTTCACGCTCACCTTTTTTGATGGTATCAACCATGCGGCGATATTCACTGATCGGCAAACCGCATTCTTGAGCCATTTGAGCTACGCTGTCGCGTAATTCGGTAATTTCGGTTCCGTATTTGGTAACAAATTCCTGCCAGTGTTTATCTTTTTTGCGTGAAATGTTCTTTAACCAGTCGGGATCAAGTTCGGATTGTTGATATTCACTAAGAAAATCATCGCGTTTTACCTTGCAGGACAAAGCATAACGGAGCAATTTTCCTTCAAGTCCCATAAGTCTTTTGTTGAGCTCGTTAAGTTGTTCAACAAGCTGCTCAATCCGTCCGGCATTCAAGTGAATTGAACTCATTAACTCAACAAGTTCACGTTTTATCTGAACATATTTCTTTTCTAATGCAGGTTTAATTGATTTTCCGGATATAATCGAAGTAACACGCTGACTTTGAATTTTTTTCAAATCATCATAGTAGCTTGAAATCTTATTTAATATCTCAAGAACGGGTTCCCACAAAGCCTCTTCCATAGCGGAAACAGAAGCAGAAGAATGTCCGCTGACATCATCGTCATCGATATCTTCAGTAGAAGCATTTTCCCCTTCTTCGTTGTTTTCTTCCTTATCGGAAATGTCATCAACATCGTCGCTTTCACCATCATCTACGGTGTCTTCAAGATCCATATCTTCTTCAAGGTCTTCGTCTAAATCGTCAAGGTCATTTTCTTTATCGGCGATTTCAGCGGTAACTTTTTCAAGATCCATGACGTTTGATGCTCCGTCTTCGTCATCATATACGATAGCTTCGGGGTCATCACCATACATCATCTCAAGATCAACAACATCGCGAAGCTGCATTTGTCCGTTTAACAGGTCATCACGCCATGAAGCAATAGCCTTAATAGTCATCGGGCTTTCGCACAAGCCGTCAATCATAACGGTTTTGCCGGCTTCGATACGTTTGGCAATAGCGATTTCACCGTCACGAGACAAAAGTTCAACACTACCCATTTCTTTCAAATACATACGAACCGGGTCATCATAACGACCAACATCTTTTTCATCAAGGTTGCCGCTTTCGTCGTATTCTTCAGGAGTGTCTTCGCTTTCCTCAGCTTCAAAATTGTCGGCATCCGATTCGGATATGATACTTATGCCCATGTCCGAAATTTCAGCCATGATGTCTTCGATTTGTTCGGAAGATTCTTTTTCAGAAGGCAGAGCTTTATTCAGCTCTTCAACCGTAATATATCCGCGGGCTTTCCCCTTTTCAATAATACGTTTGACGGCGCTACCCAAGCTGTCAATCAAGGGAGCATCCGAGTTATTTGAATCGTAAAAATCTTGATTTTCTGTGTCTGACATTATTTTTCCTAAAATCGACTTTAGTCCTCTCGGTGAGGATAAATTTTGCTAGCGGCTACTTTTTTAATGATTATTTGTTTATTTGTCAACAAAACGTTTGTTATTTGAGTAATATTTTCATACTACTGTAACAATAAATATGCCTAAGTTGGTGATTTTTAAAGCCTTTGGCGAATTTAGATATTTTTTTCGTTCAGCAATGCCTGCCGATCTTTTTTGAGCATTTCATAGCGTTCATACACATCATCAGAGAACGACTCGGCGGTTTCCATAGCGCGAAGACATTCTTTTATATCTTTTTCAATTTGTCCGAGTTGCATTTCGAGGATTTTATTATGAATTTCTTCCCTAACCTTGGTAATAAAATGGTTTTGCTGTTTCAACATCTTAAGTTCCCATAGTGATAAAACAATCTTGCCAAAATTAGAAGAATTAAGTTCGTTTATCATCGATTCGGCACTTAATTCATCATGCTCGTGGCTGATCTCAATCATTTTTTCCCAAAGCATATTGAGTTCGGCACTGGGAATTTCAAACATTCCCAATTGTTCCTCAAACTCTCCAATAAGTTGCGGATAATATATGAATGCGGAAAGCACAAAACGTGCAACATTCTCATCCAACGAGCGTTTTACTTTAAGGTTGGAGTTGGTATTTTTGCGGCGCACAGATGTGCTTTTTGAGGTTGACGGAGAAACCGGCTGAGAATGACGGATTTCATTATAGATGCGGGTGCGCATGTCTTGCAAATAATATCCCCTGATCTTTTCGTCCGTAATTTTACCAATTTCTTCATAAATGTTTTTTTCAAACATGGCTTTTTGTTCGGGCGTGTCGATTGGCTGAGATTGTAAATTTTTGCGCCATAATAAATCTGCCAAAGGAGTGGTGTTGGTAATTGCTTTCTCGTATTCTTCAGCACCTTTGGCTTTTAAGAACTCATCAGGGTCCATTTTGTCAGGCAAAAATACGTATTTGAGCGAATATCCGGGTTTGAGTATGGGCAATACTCGGTCAACGGATCTGATTGCGGCTCGAACTCCGGCGCTGTCACCATCAAAACAAAGGGTCGGTTCGGGACAGATTTTCCATGCTTCTTGGATTTGGTCTTCAGTAAGCGCCGTGCCCAAAGGCGCAACGGCATACTCAAACCCGTATTTGGATTGAGCAATAACATCCATATAACCTTCGCAGACAATAATGCGTTTGTGCTCATAGGCTTTATCGCGGGCATAATTCAGATTATACAGGACTTTACGTTTATTAAATATCGGTGTTTCCGGCGAATTGAGGTATTTGGGTTGTTCATCACCCATAACGCGTCCACCAAAGCCGATAATACGACCTCGCTTATCCATAATCGGAATGATGACACGATTGCGGAAAAAGTCGTAAACTTTAGAATTTTTCTCGGACAATACGGCAAGACCGAGTTCAATCATGTCGCTTTCGGAAACATTTTTGGATGATAAATAAGCGTACAAACCGTTGTTATCGGGGGCAAAGCCTAAACGAAATTTTTTGATAATTGCATCATCAAATCCCCGGCGATCCAAGTATTCAAAAGCCTCTCGTCCGGCCGGAAGAAGTAAGTTTTTCTCAAAAAATCCAGCAGCAAGTTCCATAATCTCGTACCAAGAGCTGCGATGTTTGGCTTCTTCCTCATTTTCACGACTGAATTGCGGAACTTTTAATCCAGCTTTATTGGCAAGCTTGGTAACTGCATCCATAAACGGAAGTCCTCCGGCTTCCATCTCAAACTTGATGACATCACCGTGCGCACCGCAACCGAAACAATGGTAAAAGCCTTTGGCTTCATTAACCGTAAATGAAGGTGTTTTTTCATTATGGAAAGGACACAGACCGGTATATTCCCGCCCTTTACGTGTAAGCTTTACCCTAGCTCCGACCACATCGGCAATCGGAACTTTGGCGCGAATTTCATCAAGAAATCTATGAAAGTCTGTGTTTTCCATGCGATTATTTGCTTAAAGCCGCTTTAATTTTACCGCTGGCAGACCCAAAATCCATCTGTCCGGCGTATTGTTCACGAAGTTTCCCCATTACGGCGCCCATATCTTTCATTGATGAGGCGTTAAGTTCTTTAATGATTGAAGCAATGGCGGCATCAACCTCGGCATCGCTCATCTGTTTAGGCAAAAACGAATTGATGATTGTAATTTCTTTTTCTTCTTTTTCTGCCAATTCGGGGCGGTTGCCGTCACGATACATTTTAGCTGATTCCTGACGTTGTTTAATCATAGTCTGCATCATTGACATTAAATCAGCCTCAGCGGCACATTCTTTGCCTTTGCCACGGGCATCAACATCTTTTTCTTTAATGCCGGCCAAAATCATACGTGCAGTACTAAGTCTATCGGCATCATGGTTTTTCATTGAATCTTTGATTGCGTTTTGAATATCGTCTCTTAACATTGTTTTTCTCCATGATTAATTCTGCTACCAATATACTTTATGGCTCATAAAATGCAATAAGAATAAAAATAAAAAAACTTGACAAATGTACAAAATTTTTTCATATTGGCGCCATAAACTAATTATTTGGGACTATGATTAAGAAATTAACTACTCACATTATTCGGCAAGCACTTGAGGAAACCGGGCTCTATCTTTATCGCAACGGGAACGAACTCAGGGAACTGCACAACAGTCTTGACGATCAGGCTTTTACATGTGCCTCGCTTGTCAATGATTTGTCTCTGGATTCAGTTGATATTGCATCACTGATCACTTACCTTGAAGACGAAGGTTTTACCTTTGAGCGTAAAGATGTAGCCAAGTGCGAAACCGTCGCTGACCTTATCGCCATTGCAAAAGTCAAGTAGCCATGGACAGCTGTATTGACATTCACGTGGGTTCCATAACCCTCGACATGTTCCGTAATGCCGCTGAGGTCACGCGGGGAGAAGATTATCTCAGAAAGTTCTGCGACGATCAGCTTGCAAAGGCTGACTTGGTCAAAGATCTCGGACTTGATTTTATCGGTATCACTAAAATCCGGTTGCAGTTGGAAACATGGTATCGCATCAAAATTGAAGAGCCCCCGACGGATCAGGCATTTAGTGTCGCTGACTTTTGTGCTCTGAAGATAACCCCGGAAGAAGATTATCGCTGTTGGATAACCCTCAGCATGCTTTGCAGAGCCATTGAGGCCACACGCGGCAGAGATTTTCTCGGCGGGTTCTCCGATGCCAGATTGGCAAAAGCCGATTTACTCAATGATTTAGGGTTTGACTCACTCGACATTATTGAAACCCAAGTCAACATGGAGAACATGTACAACATCAGAATTCGGGAAGACGGAGCAGAGACAGTCCGCACGGTCGCCGACTTTCTTGCTCTTGAAGCCCGGTTTAAATCTGGGTACTAATTCTCCACAATCCCCCTTAAGCACCGGCGCTTTTGGGGGATTTTTTTATAAAAGATAAATAAGTTTAGAAATAAAATCGGATAGAGGTCATGAATTCTTCGGAATCAAACTCTTTGCTGTTATCCTCAAATTTATATTCGGCGGATATGCCCCAGTTGGTTGAAAGCGGAACGTTTGCCTCAAGTTTATATGTTTTTTGGTTGGCAAACCAAGTCGTGCCGACCATTTGTTTGGCCTCGGCCAAAAGTTTGAAATCGCGGAAGTGAACAAAAATACCGCTGGATACGAATAATCCGGCATAAGCATTATGTGGCAGAAAACCGCCGTATGCAATCCCTGCCCCGCCGTTTATATAGCCCCATAAATGAGGCAAAAGCTCAACCGTGGCACCGCCGTTGACATTGAGTTTTGTGGCATAGCCTTCTTTTTGATTGGTCGGGTTATAAGCGCGCCAAATATCCCAGTTGACCCCAAAAGATGTCGGCGCAAACATATAATTTATCGGTGAAAGCGAGCGAATACCCAGAATGTTAAATTCACTTAATACGGTTTTGTGGGTTTTATCATAATGACGCCAACGACTGTTTAGAAAGTTAATCTCTGCACCGGTCAACAAGCCATAATCATTATCGGTCAAAGAATGATAAGCCGGACGATAAGAAATCTCCTGAAAAGCTTCACCGCGCAATTTGCCGATGCCGAATGTGGCACGCATGGCCTCGTGAGATTTCAGCGGGGAGCGACCTTTGGGGTTTTCGGACATTTGAGCTTTTTGTTTTAGGAGTTGATTACGCGCCATCAATCCCTTAAAACTGCGGCGACGATATTCTTTGAGATCAAACTCTTTTTTGACAAATTGATATTGTACATATTGATAAGCGGTTTCCAAAACATCGGATTTTTCATCATCAGGGACATTAGTTAAGCTGTAATCTTCATCGTGAATGGTTTTGATAAACGCCCTTTTTTGCCGAGCATTCATTTGTTTGGCACGGTGAATGATTTTTGCTTGTCGTGACGGACGATAGTTGACGGATTTAACCATATTCTGACTGCGAAATACGGCTTTGATGGTATCAACAGGAATGGTCTGAGCCGGAAACTTGTCTGCCAAATGTAATGATGGACGAACGGCATCAAGGGCTTCCATAATCATATAAGAACAGTTTTTAGAGAAAAAATAGTAACGGGTTTGAGTTTGCCCCATCTCCCACAAATGAGCGACGAACATATCAATTTCTTGCGGGCTTAAATCAAGATTAAGCTCCCAGATATCGCGATTTTCGATATTGTTGTAAGTGTTGATAATATCATAATAAGGTTTTACCGTCCAGCCGCCGTAATATCCGCCGGTTAAACCATAAATCGCATATAATACGCTGTTTTCTTTGCCGGCAGTAAATGCTCCGTAATTGGCACCGTGAGCCAAAAGCTGTGTTCCCTTGCGGGCCGTATCAATGCGCAGTAATGTGTGCCCGAAAAGTGAGGACGGATTGTTCATATACGCGTCGGTAAACAACAAGGTTATGCCGGAGGGATTGAGATCAGATTTGAACTGGTTATAATCTTTGCAATCTACTTTAACTTGTTTCACTAATTTGTTGTTTTGCAGAAATATATATCTCGCAGGAAATAGGCATATCTTGTCTTTGTCGGTTCCGTCTTGAAACAATTTTATGGTAGCATCCAGCTCTGATTTCGGGTTAGTACGCCCGTCTTGAGCGAGAAAAAAGTTGTCGCTGTCAATGCTCGATTTATAACCGCCTAACAGTTTGGGGCGATAATGTACCAATGCCAGCCATTCGGGAGAATGGGCGAGCTCAACTTCCGCACCATGGACAAGCGACGGTAAAAACAGGCAGAAAATTGTTAAAAGAAGCCGCAACATAAAAAAACAAAAAAGGCTCTTGTTGTTGGCAAGAGCCTTTACCATAGCTTGAAGATAAAGCTTTCAACATAGAAAAGATTTGCTGTGTTACGAAAATGGCATCAACATTGCTGTCAGGGAAGATAGCAGCAAAGTTCTGCTGAGATTTTTTAGCAAATTCAGCTTTGTCAACGTTCAAGATACCGGCCAAAGTGTCAAGGGTTTCACCCTCACCTCTGGCTGCATCAAGAGCATATTGTTCCATGTTGTTTTCAAGGAAGCTGAAAACCATTTTCTGGGTACCGCCGCTTACACGACCGTTAGGATCGCAGCCCGATGTACCGAAGGTGATGCCAAAAGTTTGGTTAGCAAATGTACCGTTAGTGGTAACTGCCAAAACTTGCGGAGCAATACCAGACTGTCCGCGCCAAGCCATAGAACCCAAACCGCAACCGGTGCTATCGTGAGCTTCTGCAGGATTAACTGCCAACAAAGCAGCGCAAGCAGCTGATAAAATGTACAATTTTTTCATTATAAAAATCTCCATGTAGTGTTTATAAACAATATGACTATATCATAATGACTATATATGAAAAGCAAAAAAACAACTCGCACACAGAATATTTAGCTTGCAAATTGTGTAAATTTGTTTTATAAGGGACTCAAATTTGTTAAACCTGACTGTGGAAAGTTTTGCTTTTCCAGTCAAATTTTTTTCGCTTAATTTACGAGGTGATAAAATGGATAAATATCCTTTGACCAAAGAAGGCTTTGCCGCTTTGGAACAAGAGTTAAAGAACTTAAAAGGCGTTGAACGCCCGAATATTATTGCAGCAATTGCCGAGGCTCGTTCGCATGGCGATTTGTCAGAAAATGCCGAATATCATGCCGCCAAAGAAAAACAAAGTTTTATTGAAGGGCGTATTCAGGAGCTTGAAGCTGTTGTTAGTCGTGCACAGGTTATTGATACTTCACTGAATAAAGGCGATGTCATCCGTTTCGGTGCGAAAGTTTTGGTCGTTGATGAAGATACCGACAAAGAAAGTAAATATCAAATCGTCGGCGACTATGAAGCCGATATTGAAAAAAATAAGATTTCGGTTTCTTCACCATTGGCAAAAGCCCTTATCGGCAAAGAAGTAGGCGATGTTGCCGAATATCTTGCGCCAGGAGGCAAAAAATCTTTCGAGATTTTAGAAATTTCATATTAATTCCTTTTAAAACCGCTCTCGATGAGGGCGGTTTTTCTAAATGTTTTTGGGGTGCATAATTATTGTTTTAGATTGTTATATGGAGTATACTATAATATAGTATGAGCATAATTTGATATTGGGATAGATATGGTATTCAAAAAAACTTTTTCCATTGTTGTTCCGTTACTTTGGGTAATTTTCTGGGCTTTTCCCTGCCTGGCTGACTGGGAAACTGTGCAGGTTTTGGACTTTGGTGTAATTAAAAACACACCTGGGAGTACCGGAACAGTAAAGTTAAGTCCTGACGGTACGATAACTGGCTCAGGAGGATATCAATCAATTGAAAATTATCATGTTGGAATCTTACGATACAACAACACTACCGGATCATCAATCAGAGTTAGACGACGTGCAGCTCCTTCGACTGTTACTCTGCCATGTGTTAGCAATTGTAGTTCAAATAGTTGTACAATGACGCTCAGAACATTTACTTTTACTCCGTCAAACACAGGTTGGATTACTGTAAACACAAATGCATCTCAAGACTTTTTGGTCGGAGCTACGGCTACAGTTACAGCTAACTGTACCGGTGTATATGAGGGAGTTGCTGCGCTTACCGTAGGTACCAATCCTGGATCAGCTAATGATACTTACAACTTTGGAGTAAAAATGATTGTTGGTGACATTCCGACAACTACTGTTACTCCGCAGGATGATCTAGATTTTGGAGATATATTATCCACGACGGCTTCAACTGTCACCATAGGGACAAATGGTAACAGAACCTGTTCTCCGACTTCGGTTTGTGTGGGGAATCAGAGTCAAAGAAGGAGTTTTTTGGTAGAAAATTCTTCAAGTACTCCATCTACAATTACGGTTGATTGTCCGACCAACAATGTGCAAATGGGTGGTTCCAACAACTTTTATATTAATTCTTTTGTTTGTTCACTGAGCAGTAATACGGTGAGTTCCGGTTCGCCGGCAACAGTAAATGTGGGAGCAACAT
Source organism: uncultured Azospirillum sp. (assembly GCA_947301965.1). Lineage (GTDB taxonomy): Bacteria > Pseudomonadota > Alphaproteobacteria > RF32 > CAG-239 > JAFUYI01. Next base: position 58,696 of record CAMYUM010000009.1, read on the forward strand.
TACATGTTCCGCAAGGACAGGCCAGCGGACAATATAGTGCAACGTATACGGTTACAGTGAACAACTAAATAAAAGTCAGCACAAAAAGCTGACTTTTATTTTTTGGGGCTTAATCATTGACGCAAAAAGCGCTCGGCGTCCAAGAATGCCTGACAACCTGAGCCGGCGGCAGTTATTGCCTGGCGATACTGACTGTCTTTGACATCTCCGGCGGCAAAAACTCCTTCAACGCTGGTTTTTGAACAACCCGGTTCAGTAATGATGTAACCCTCGGCATCAAGTTTGAGGTAGGGTTTAAAAATCTCAGTATTAGGTTTATGTCCGATTGCAATAAACAGACCATCAACTGTCAATTCTTTGGTTTTATCAGTTTTAAGATTTTTGATGATGACGCCGGTCATTGATTTTGGGGTGTCGGTACCTTTGACATCAGTTACAACACTATCCCACTCAATATTAATTTTCGGGTGTTTGAAAAGCCTGTCCTGCATTACCTTGTCGGCACGTAAGGCATCCCGACGATGAATAAGAGTAACTGAAGCTGCAATGTTGGCCAAATATAGGGCTTCCTCAGCAGCTGTATTGCCCCCGCCTACTACGGCGACATGACGATTGCGGTAGAAAAAACCATCACAGGTGGCACAGCCCGAGACACCAAAACCACGGAATTTGCTCTCATTCTCAAGTCCTAACCAACGGGCAGATGCCCCGGTAGCAATGATTACGCTGTCGGCCTGATAAGAGTTCTGTTCGGAAATAAGCGTAAAAGGACGGTGGCTGAAATCAACCTCGGTAATGTGATCTTCTATGACTTTGACGCCCAGATTTGTCGCTTGCCGAAGCATACGATCCATAAGTTCGGGACCGGCAATAGGTTCGGGAAAACCGGGGAAATTTTCAACATCGGTGGTAATGGTCAACTGTCCACCTTTTTGAAAGCCGGATACCAAAATCGGCGAAAAACCTGCGCGAGCCGCATAAATACCGGCAGTATAACCCGCAGGACCGGAACCGATGATTATTACTTTTGATTGATATTGTGCCATAGTTATTCTCCTTATTGGTGATAACATACTATGTTTGAGTTAGAATTCAAGAGCAAAATACGCTAAAGCGGATAAGCTGTTTTTTCAAACAAAATTATTGACAGATGTTAAAAAATATGCGAATTAAGTAGCCGTTATCCGATGCGCTCCTAGCTCAGCTGGATAGAGCAACAGCCTTCTAAGCTGTGGGTCGGGCGTTCGAATCGCCCGGAGCG
>CAMYUM010000010.1 GCA_947301965.1 uncultured Azospirillum sp.
GTTCTGAGCCAGGATCAAACTCTCAAATTAATTCAATCCTGTCTGTCATTACTTTCTACTCTAAAGAATTTCCTTAGGTTCCTAATATACAGACTTTATATATCATTTCAGAAATATACCGTCCGCATATCCTCTAGTCCTATTTACTCTGTATTATAACTACTCAAGCTTCGCTTGAATAACTGTCGTTTGCGCGACTGAAGGGGGTTATATGCCACCAAATCTTTGATGTCAACAACTTTTTTCATAAAAAAATTTAATTATTATCATTACCATGTTAGTACATTGAAAATACTCATTTTTTATTTATAAAAATCGCCTGTTTATAAAATTTTTATCCCTCACAATCTTTATCTCCGATTCGTTCAAAACAGACCTTTTAAAATAGAAAAAAGGTTCACCGTTTTCAGATGAACCTTTGTTTATAATCTTATTATATATTATCCCTTCTTATGTCCGCCTTTTCCGGGTTTGCCTGGTACAGGTTTCACCGGTTTGGCTTTAACATGATGTCCGCCTCCGATTTCCTTAAAATGATGTCCAGGATTATGATGTTTCGGCGCACTGACATGTTTGTGATGATGATGATCATGAATACTGTCAAACACTATTCCACCGATGATGGCTGATGTAATGCCGGCAGCAAGTACCAAGCCCGGATTTGAGTTTTCGTAATAATAACTTGTCTGTACCGGGGTATATGTCGGAGTATAATATACAGGCTCTGATCTGACAATTTGTTGGGTTGTACCATTATTATCAACCACAATTATGGTTTCGGCCATAGCATTACCTGACAACAACATCATAGCTAACAAACAAAATATTTTTTTCATTTTTTTACTCCTTTAATTAAGGTCAAAATTTTCCATTCACACCCTCTATAACGTTGCCACTTTTTAAAAGGTTTATTTTTTTTTGAAAAAAATTTTTCAATTTTCAAATTTTGCTTGAAAATACAGATTTGTTTTGTATGATTACCAATAGTGAAAACATTTATGGAGGCTACAATAATAAAAGAGAATACCAATGCGCCAGTACGAGAAGGTGACGGACCACGCATTAACCAAGATATCAGAGTAAAAGAAATTCGTTTAATTGATGAAAATGGAGAAAATAAGGGAGTAGTTAGTATAAAAGAAGCACTCCTGCTGGCAGACGAAGCCGGACTTGATTTAATTGAAATTTCTCCGCAGGCTGTTCCCCCTGTTTGCAAAATTATGGATTATGGCAAATATAAATATGAGCAACAGAAGCGCAAGAACGAGGCCAGAAAAAATCAAAAGGTAGTCAACATAAAAGAACTTAAACTTCGTCCGATGATCGATGTTCATGATTATGAGGTTAAAGTTAAACAAGCCAAGAAATTCTTGTCCCAAGGCGACAAAGTAAAATTTACCATTCGTTTTAAAGGGCGCGAAATGAGTGCCAACGACATGGGGCAAAAAGTTTTAGACAATCTGGTAGAAGATTTGGAAAACGTCTGCAAAGTTGAGTCCGAACCAAAAGTTGAAGGCCGTCAGATGATGATGATTGTCGCACCATTGTAAATTCGACTTTATATTATATATAAGAAGGCAGCTTAACCGCTGCCTTTTTTATCTTTAACTAAAGCCCCTTTGAGATAAAAGTGACTTATATGGAAGTTTACCTTCTAATTATTATCGGCAATTTCCACTAAGTATCGTTTGATATGGCTCAGCATTTAACAAATAACGCCATTCAGTCGGTACAATAGTATTTCTAGCAAACATCACTTTTTTGTGCACCTTATCAATAGAATATATAGCTGACGCAACTTCTCCAGAAGCAAGCAACTCAGCTTTTTCGTCTGTGTTTACAAAAAGTATAAGCTTTGTTTTTTCAGGATCACCATCGGATTGTATATAAGAATTATCACCATCTACAACAATCCTAAAACCTGATGATATTTTATCTGTTTCGACACCATTACCGACCCACAACTTTATCTTCTTTAGAAAACTTGGTTTTTTAATCGACGTAGTAACTCCTGTCAACGCGCCGCTGTCACAATAATAGGTTTCTGCGCTCAAAGTATTAAAACTAACGAATGTAAATGCCAAAATTAAGACAATTTTCTTCATTTTTTCTCCCCTACTTCAACTGATTCATTTTCTTTTTAGCATGTGCAAAATAAAGATTCAAATAGATTTTTCTAAGCATAGGTTATATATTCATAGCATCTGATAACAAAGGAACCATTATGGCGGATATTTCAAACATAACTGAAGAACAAGCCAAATTAGAACTTGAGCATATTGCACACGAAATGGCCAAGGCTGACATCGCTTATTATCAAAACGATGAGCCTTACCTGACTGATGCTGAATATGATGCCTTAAGGCAACGTAACATTGAGCTTGAAGCCGCTTTTCCTCATCTTATCCGCCCCGACAGCCCCTCACGCAAAGTCGGCGCACCTTTGCAAAGCGGATTCGGTAAAGTCCCGCATCGCTTCCCCATGCTCTCGCTGGGAGATGTCTTTTCTATTGCCGAGGTTGAAGACTTTGTTGCCGGAGTAAGACGTTTTCTCAACCAAAGCGGTGACATTGATTTTATGTGTGAACCCAAAATTGACGGTCTCTCTTTTACTGCCCGCTACGAAAAAGGCGTATTTGTTCAAGGCGCCACTCGTGGTGACGGCAAAACCGGTGAAGATATTACCGCCAACTTGCGCACCATCAGACAACTTCCGCAAAGGATTAACGGTGACGTTCCTGATGTTTTGGAAATTCGCGGTGAAGTTTATATGTCTAAAGACGACTTTTTTGCCCTCAATCAAAAAAACGAAGCTGAAGGCAAAAAGATTTTTGCCAACCCCCGTAACGCCGCCGCCGGATCGTTACGCCAGCTTGATCCCAACATTACTAAAGAGCGCAACTTAAGTTTGTTCGCTTATACCTGGGGCGAAGTATCCGATCGTTTTTGGACTTCTCAAATAGACTTTTTCAGACATTTGCAACAATGGGGTTTTCCGACTAATCCAAATAACTGTTTGTGCCATTCCATTCAAGACATTGAAACGTTTTTTAACAACTTGATGCAGATTCGTGCCTCTTTACCTTATGATATTGACGGTGTAGTTTACAAAGTTAACGATACGGTTTTGCAGGAACGTCTCGGCTTTTTGACCCGCACACCGCGTTGGGCAATTGCCCACAAATTCCCAGCCGAACAGGCGATCACCACCATCAATAACATTCGCGTTCAAGTCGGACGCACCGGCGCTCTCACCCCTGTTGCTGATTTGGAACCAGTAAATGTCGGCGGTGTTATTGTATCACACGCAACGCTGCATAACGAAGACGAAATCAAACGCAAAGACATTCGCATTGGTGACAGCGTAATTATTCAACGTGCCGGCGATGTTATTCCTCAGGTAGTCGGTGTTATCTTTGAAAAACGCCCATCTGACAGTGTTGAATTTGTTTTTCCGCACACCTGCCCGCAATGCGGAGCTCACGCTATCCGTGAAGAAGATGAAGCCGTTCGTCGCTGCACCGGCGGTCTCACCTGCCCGGCTCAAGCTATTGAGCGCTTAAAACATTTTGTCTCACGTGAAGCTATGGATATTGACGGCCTCGGGGCCAAGATAATTGAAGACTTTTATAATGAAAGCATTATCAAAACTCCGGTTGATATTTTCACATTAGAAGAACGTAATGCCGGCTCGCAAGACGACCTATTCAGTCAACGTCAGGGCTTGCAACTTGAATGTCGCGAAGGCTGGGGCAAAAAATCCGTTGATAATTTGTTTGCGGCTATCAATTCTCGTCGTACCATATCATTACCGCGCTTTATTTACGCTTTGGGTATTCGTCAGGTCGGCGCGGCTACTGCACGCCTCATTGCTCAAAACTTCGGTTCATGGTCGCACTTTGCTCAAGATATGATGAATAAACAAACCGAAAAACTTTTGACAATAGACGGCATTGGTGAGGCTATGGCCAAAGATATGGTTGAGTTTTTCCAAGAACAACACAACCTTACTATTGTTGAACAACTGCTCAAACATATTAAAGTTGAAGACTTTGTTGACAACACCAATTATGATTCTCCGTTATCCGGAAAAACCGTAGTCTTTACCGGCACACTGACCTCAATGACACGAGCCGAAGCTAAAGCTAAGGCCTTGAGCATGGGTGCAAAAGTTGCCGGATCGGTATCTAAAAACACCGATTTTGTAATTGTTGGTGCTGATGCCGGAAGCAAAGCGCAAAAAGCCGCCGAACTCAATATATCTGTCTTGACGGAAGAGCAATTTGCCCAACTCATCAAATAAAATAGTTCTTAAATTTAATTGATTTTTTACTTCCTTGGCATAAACTGAAACTAACATTTTAGGGAGAAACACCATGTGGAAAAAATTACTTACAACCGTTGCTGTTGCAACTTTGTGCTTTGGCAGTGCCGGTGCTCAACAATCACCCAACCCGCCTCAAGAAGGCTCTGTAATTCAAGCTAATTATGACTTTGACCAGACCATTTATAACAGTTGTATATCCCGAATTTCCAACGGTAGCGGTCCGGCTTATGTCGGTTGTATTGATCAGGAACTCCGCCGTCAGGAAAGTGCAATGCAATTTTTCTATACCGAGTTGTTGAAACAGGAACAATATCAAAAATGGAACAACGGCAAAACCCTTGCCAGCGGAAATATCAAAGACATGAATGATCAATATATTGCTTATCGTGATCGTTTATGCTCAATGTTTGCAATCGGTATGATGAATTTCTACCAAAACATTGAATGGGGCAGAAAAGAATGTATGATGAAAGTAAACGACGAAATGCTCCGCCGTTTACAGCGTTTCTACGGCGAAAGTTTAGCAGACTTTTCTCACTTTAATGATTTTGATCCGGGTACAATCTAAACCTGATCCATTCCAAACAAACGGCTTCCTATCGGTTGAGGCAATTCAAAATACCAGCCGTCATAAAGGAAGCCGTTATTTTTTACAAATTCATACGCTTCCGCTGTCGGCATAATACTTGTATCAAGATTCAACCTCACCCAATAACTGTGACCTTGAGCAAAGATTGTCGCATTGATTACCACACCGTTTTTTAAAACAACTTTAATCTCTTTTGACATCCAGTCCGCAAAATCTGCCTTTTGCGCAACTTGATAAAAAATCAAATCCTTAAAACTAAAATCATGCGGATCAACCCCGCTGATTTCTTCAATCTCATCATCATCCAAATTTATCAGCGGTTGAGCAAACCATTGATAAGGCTGCGACGGCAAAACAAAATCTCCATACAGCAACTTGCTCTCATTTTCATAAACGGCCGCCACTTTATCTGTTCGCCCGTTTTCATCATCAAACCAAAGATTAATTTTATCGCCGTTATTCAACAACAATGTAATCTGATTTTTTTCGCCGCCGGCTCTGACCGACCTGTCAGCATGCAATGCCGCATTTTTCAACGTTTTGAAAAAATCATCGACTGTCACATTATTAACCGGATAATAATCATCATCTTGGCTGCACCAAATTCCGTCCTTATAAACAACCGTCATTCCGTCGTTTACCACAAAAGATTTTACATCCTCCAACATTACGGACAGCTTCATTTCTTCTTTATAAAACGACGGCAGTAATCTCATCGCAAATATTGCTACACCGCCCAATGCCAACAATAAAATAACTGCCCATAAGAGTTTTCTGTTCATTTAAGACCTCGTAGATTTTTCTTACGCCGCCACTGGAACAACACCCCTAATACCAATAAAATTATGGTCGGATAAACTATCATATTCAGCAACAACAAATAATTTATTGCTCTGCCGCTCTTATATCCGACTTCTTTACGCAAACGTCCTATTTCCGCATTCTTTTGTTTTGCCGCTTCTTCCAACTCATTCAGTTCTTTACGATACATCAACTGCTTTCCGGTATCCTCAAGTTGAGCCAAAACTCTTTTTTCACGCAATTGTTCCTGCAACAGATTATACTCACTCTTGAGTTTGCTTTGCGTTTTGTTTGAGGCCTCAACAAACGGCTCCACAATTTTTTCGGCAATACTGAGCTCATTGACATATTTCAACTTTGCAGACACCGGTTGTCCCGCTAAAACGCCGACCATTGACAGCACGAACTCTCCATTATCCGCATATGGTACTGTACCATAAATCGGATTTTCAACATCATTAGTCAACGCCCAAGCTTCATCCGACATAAAATCTGAATCTGCAACTGCTACCACCGTTGCTTCCTCAACCGCTTCAGGAACAAATGGTGCAAACTCATCCGCGTATTCCGTACCCTCATAGTAGCCGTGCTCATAATACGATAAAAAGTTCCCTCGTGCCATAACCGCCAGGTTATATGATTTATTATCCGAAGTTAAATGTTCCGCCACATCTTTTCTTGACGCATAGCGCAAAAATTCCGTATCAATTGTACCCGCATCTTCCGAAGACTGTACTAACACCTCATAATTAACATCTTCCCTCGGCTCAATACCAAGCGCCCCTGCGGTTCTGAAATGCAGTTTTTCATATCCGTTGCCCGATGCAAAAAACCACAACGGATAACGTGTTTCACCATCTACTTTCAGAGCTTTTTCAAAACTGCCGACAACTTTGTTATAGTCATAAATTATTCCCCAATGCGCCAATAAATTTTTCATATTGGTATTTCCTCGCGGAGGATACCCCTTGTAAAAGTGCGCCGCTTCAGAATAGGGATCAACAAAAACCATAATTTTTCCGCCATACATCAGATATTGGTCAATTGCATACATCTGGGAAACCAACAACTCTCTCGGATTAAGCACAATCAAAACTTTTACATCTGTCGGAATATAGGTTGCATTTTGAGTAACATGCACCAATTGATAATCAAACCTCAGTTCATCCACTATTGACCAAATTTTTTGCTTTTTACCGTTTTCAAACAACGGTATATCCGGCGACATAATACCGACAATTGGCTTTTCCCGTTGCAAAACATCTGACAAAATTCGATTGATATCGTTTTCAAAATATCTTGCCCGTCCCGAAACCAGTTCTCTTATTACTCTCTCATTATCGGCACTTTGTACCTGCAACCCGAAATACATATATTCGTCATTATAGGCTATGGGCTTAATTCCCGCTTCTTCGGCAATTTTTGCTTCGGGGCTATACGGTCTTACCCGCACAATTTCAAGACTAATGTTTTTATTATTCAGTTTTTGATATTGGCTCAAAATCCCCGTTACATATTGTGCATAGGCATATTCGTTACGACTGTATCCGGACAAATCAGAACCCACGTATAATTTAAATTTTATCGGTTTATCTATGGCTTTTACCAGCGCTCTGGTTGTTTCATCAAGAGTATATTTTTTTGACGATGTCATATCCATACTCCATCCGCCGACAAGCCTGCCGACAAACAACATAAGCATTATCCATGCTGCAAATACCGCTACCGCCACAGTAGTTTTTCTTTCTGACTTTGTTCTCCAACCGGCCACAATCAACCAGTTGAATAAAAGTAAAATGGCCGTCAAACTCACAAAATAAAATATACTTGATAGATTAAACTGCCCGCTTAGAAAATTTCTGTAATTGGCATCAAAATTCAACACTCCGTCAAAATAGAACGGGGCATTAACCCATATTCTTGTAATCAGAGCGCCAAAATTAAAGTTAACCCACAGGCTCCCGCAGACCAATGCTCCCAAATAAGCAACAATCGGCAGGTTACTCAGCGCGGATATTGCGCATCCCAAGGCGACGATAACCGATGCCGCGCACACAAAACCCAGATACGTACTTAAAACATTTCCCCAATCCGGTTTTATATACATCGCTGTTGTCATCAGCAGAGGCAGGCTGAACAACAACATCATCACCACTATTGTCATTGATGCCAAAAATTTTGCAAATACCAACTCCATGCTCGACAGCGGAAATGTTAAAAGATTTTCTATTGTGCCGTTTTTTCTTTCTTCTGCCCAACAACGCATTGTTATCGCAGGCACAACCATTACCAAAACCTGCGGCTGATATGCAAAAAATGCTCCCATTGCCGCATCGGCACTAAAAAAATATTCAGCAAAAAAAAGAGCCGACAGCATTGACATCAAAACATAAACGCCAAATACTGCATAAGCTGCCCCGCTATAAAAAAAACTTGTTATCTCACGTTTATACAAACCTGAATGCATTTTACGCCTCATTATTTGTAAGATTATAAAACAATTCCGAAAGATTTTTATCCGGTGCCTTACGCTTCATCTCTGCTACCGAACTGTCTGCAATCAACTTTCCGTGGTTTAGCAACAAAACGCGTGATGACATCAACTCCGCCTCTTCCAGCAAATGGGTTGAAATCAATACCAGTGCTTCTTTTGCATATTCTTTCAAATATTTTCTTAAGACAATTTTTTGGTTGGGATCCAATCCCTCGGTCGGCTCATCTAATATCAAAAATTTCGGCTTATGCAGCATAACCGCCGCTACCCCTACACGCCTGGTAAATCCCTTTGACAAAGTTGCAATCTTCTGCTCAATCACAGACTTCAAATCAAGTTTTTCTACCACATCGGCAAAATTTTCTTTCCTCTCACTCGGAGACAAGCCGTATATTTCTGCCACAAAATCCAAATATTCGGCTACTTTCATTTCCGAGTACAGAGGCGTGTTTTCCGGCATATACCCTACTATTTTTAATACTTCGGATAATTTTTCTTGCACATTTTGACCATTAATCTTAATACTGCCGCCATCAGGCACCAAAAAACCGCAAAGACAGCGCATCAACGTTGACTTTCCGGCTCCGTTCGGTCCGAGGAGCGTAATAACCTCCCCCTTTTCCGCCTTAAAACTAATATCATCAAGGGCTGTAAAATCACCGAATTTTTTACTTAAGTTAAGAACTTCAATCATTTTACAGCCTTCTCCCTATTCTGCTCCTATGGCTTTTGTATTTTGATCATATACTAATACCGGCTCTTTTTTGCCATTAATTACATCAGCATCAATAACAATTTCTACCACTTCTTTCTTATCCGGTATATTATACATCAGCTCTAATAATCTTTCTTCCATAATCGCCCTCAAACCGCGCGCGCCGCTCTTACGTTCAATTGCTTTTTTAGCAATTGCAACCAAAGCATCATCAGTAATCGTCAGTTTAACATTTTCCATATTAAACAACTCAACATACTGTTTCACTAAAGCGTTTTTGGGTTCGGTCAAAATCTGTACTAATGCTTTTTCATCCAAATCATCGAGCGTTACAATAATCGGCAAACGACCGATAAACTCAGGAATCAAGCCGTATTTTAACAAATCTTCCGGCTGCACCTGTTTCATTGTTTCACCGACGCTCTTATCCTCTTTGCTGGCAACTTTTGCCCCAAAACCTATAGAGGTCTTTTGGCTGCGTTTGTTAATAATCTTTTCAATGCCGGCAAAAGAACCGCCGCAAATAAACAAGATATTTGATGTATCAACGTGCAAAAACTCCTGTTGCGGATGCTTACGACCGCCTTGCGGAGGCACATTGGCTACGGTCCCTTCAATAATCTTCAGCAAAGCCTGTTGCACACCTTCGCCCGACACATCACGAGTAATCGACGGACCATCGCTTTTACGGTTAATTTTATCAATTTCATCAATATAAACTATGCCGCGTTGTGCTTTCTCAATATCATAATCTGCGGCCTGCACCAATTTAAGAATAATATTTTCAACATCCTCGCCTACATAACCGGCTTCCGTCAAAGTTGTAGCGTCAGATATAGCAAACGGTACATCCAAAATCTTGGCCAAAGTCTGCGCCAAAAGCGTTTTTCCGCTACCGGTCGGTCCCAACAAAATTACATTTGATTTAGAAACTTCAACATCGCTGTTATGTTCTTTGCAGTTCAAACGTTTATAGTGGTTATATACCGCAACCGACAAAACTTTTTTTGCCAGTTCCTGCCCGATAACATATTCATCAAGAAAACTCTTTATCTTTGAAGGTGTCGGCAGTTCACCGTGTTCACACCCTTCAATGTGAGGTTTGTTTTCTTTTTCAATCTCGTTCATTTCATCAGTAACAATACTGATGCACACCTTAATACACTCATCGCAGATATAAACTCCATGACCGGCGACCAGTTTTTTTACTTCCGATTGACTTTTGCCGCAAAAAGAGCAGCACAGTTGGTCTTTACTTTCTTCGCTCATATTATTTTCCTACTTCTTTGCGGTTAGTAACAATTTGATCAATCAAACCAAATTTCAAAGCTTCTTCCGGTGTCATAAAATTGTCTCGGTCCACAGCTTTTTCAATTACCGACAATTTTTGACCGGTATTTGCAGCATAAATCTGGTTCAAACGACGGCGCATATCCAAAATCAATTTAGCCTGAATTTCAATATCTGAGGCTTTTCCCTGTGCTCCGCCTGACGGCTGGTGAATCATAATCTGTGAATTAGGCAGCGAAAATCTCTTACCTTTGGTTCCGCCGGCCAATAAAAACGACCCCATCGAACAAGCCTGCCCGATACATAATGTATTAATATCGCAACTGACATAACGCATAGTGTCATAGATAGCCATTCCCGAAGTAATTACACCGCCCGGTGAATTTATGTACATATAAATATCTTTGTCCGGATCTTCAGCTTCCAAGAACAACAATTGCGCACAAACCAGCGATGCCATCTCATCTTCAACCTGACCGGTAACAAATATAATACGTTCTTTCAACAGGCGCGAAAAAATATCAAAAGAGCGCTCTCCCTGCGGAGTTTGTTCGATTACCATCGGCACCAAACGATCATAAATCTCTGAATTAGCCATAATTCTTTTCCTTCTAATCAAAACATTTCACAATTATTAGCATAATAACCAAATTTATTCAACAAAATCTTAACAAACAAAAAACCGACGAAATTAATCGTCGGTTTTCCATAAAAGTAATTTTGATGATTACAGCAGCTTGATGTTGCCTGCGACGGTTCTGTCACGCTCAGTCATTGTTTCATAGCTGACTTTATCGCCCTCGTTCAATGTACGTAATCCGGCCTCTTTAACTGCCGTAATGTGAACGAACACATCTTTTTCACCTTCATCGGGGGTAATGAAACCATACCCTTTTCTTTTATTAAACCATTTTACTGTTCCTGCTGCCATAATCTTAATCCTTCCACAAACAGGTTAATACAATGCTACTTACATCTCCCGTAGCCTTTAAAGACTATTCTATTTTTCTCAAATTTTCAAGATATTTTTAACGTGCATTATATCAGCCTACTAAACATTGGCATTTAACCAGTTACTTTAACATTTTAATAATCAAAAACACCTATCATTTTATAGTAGACTTATTTTTTAGATAATGCTAACTTAAAACTCACGTCTGCAATATGGGATTGCGGACTTTTCGTTACGTTATGAAAAAAGGAATAAACTATGACATTAAAAAATTTAAGAAAAGACAATTACCCTGAGTGGTACCAAAATGTAGTTGCGGATTCAGAAATGGCTGAAAATTCATCTTCTCCGGGCTGCATGGTTATCAAATCTTGGGGATACGGAATGTGGGAACGCATTCGTGACATATTTGATGAAAAAATTAAAGAAACCGATCATGAAAACTACTACTTTCCAATGTTTATTCCACTGTCGTTCTTTCAAAAAGAAGCTGACCATGTTGAAGGTTTTGCCAAAGAAATGGCCGTGGTTACTCACTCTAAACTTCAAAACAAAAACGGTAAACTGGTTCCCGCCTCTCCTCTGGAAGAACCTTTAATTGTTCGCCCTACTTCCGAAACTATTATCGCCGATAGTTTTTCCAAGTGGATAAAATCTTATCGCGATTTGCCGGTTTTGGTCAATCAATGGGCTAACGTCGTCCGTTGGGAAATGCGTCCACGCTTGTTCCTGCGCACTCGTGAATTTTTGTGGCAGGAGGGACATACCGCCCACGCGACCGAAAAAGAAGCCGAAGAAGAAACCGTAAAAATGCTCAATGTCTACCGTGAAGTCTGCGAAGACTATTTGGCTATGCCTGTGATAGAAGGTCGCAAACCTGAATATGACAAGTTTCCGGGTGCGGTTGATACTTATTGCGTTGAAGCTATGATGCAGGACGGCAAAGCTTTGCAAGCCGGAACCTCTCATTTTTTGGGACAAAACTTTGCAAAATCGGCCAACATCACCTTCGTCAACAAAAACAATCAACCAGAGTTTGCTTACACAACTTCTTGGGGTGTTTCAACAAGGCTTATCGGCGGTTTGATTATGACCCATGCCGATGATGAAGGAATGGTCGTTCCTCCTGCAGTTGCACCTTATCAGATTGTTATTGTACCGTTAATCAAAAATGAGGCCGATACTGATACCATTATGGCTTATGTTAACGAACTGCATAACATGCTCAAAAACAAAACCCCTCTCGGTCATAAAATCCGCGTCAAGATTGACAAGCGAGACAAGAAACCTGTCGATAAATTCTGGGATTGGACTAAAAAAGGTGCGCCGATTATTGTTGAAGTCGGACTTCGTGACATTGAAGGCGAAAATCTCATGGTTCGCGAGCGTCTCAAAATTAATACTCCTGAGGGTAAAGAAGTCGTCAAACGCAGCGATTTTGTTGCCAATATTGAAGAACGCCTGCAAAACATTCAAAATCAAATGTTTGCGCGTGCAAAATCACGTATGGAACAAAATATTCGCACCGATATAACCACCAAAGAACAGTTCGCCGCCTACTTTGCCAACAGCAACGAATGGATTGAAGACGGCAAACAAGGTAAAGTTGCTTTTGTTCGTGGCAAATGGTGTGCTGATCCTGCAACGGAAGAAATCTTAAAATCAATGAAGATTACCATCCGCTGCATTCCGTTTGATCAAAGCAACACTACCGGTGAATGCCTGTTGAGCGGCAAACCTGCAACCATGGACGTCATCTACGCCCGCAGTTATTAAACTCGCGTTATAAAGGAATTCTATACCAAAACAAAAAGAGGTCCCCTTGGGGACCTCTTTTCTGTAGTGCAAAGAGCTGTCAGGTCTTGGAGATATACATATCCAACACATTATTCAGCCCCTTTTCTTGGAGTTTGGCAACCAGACGCTCGCTGTATCCGAACTGTTCTTTTCCGGAAAAATATTCCGTCAGAATTTCCCCGGCATCATCCATATCGCAGATCAGGCAGAGAGCATCAGTACTCAAAGTACCTCCGGCCTTGTAGTAAGGCCTGACATATTTGCCGTCCTTAACTTCGGCAATCATCTTTGAGGCATTGTAGCTGAGCCCGAATTTGCCGGCCGCAATCTGATCCACAATATACTTGTCCAGGACTTGGTCTGTCTCAGGTTCAGTTTTGGTCAGATCCGGATGCTCTTTCAGATAACGGAGCAAAGACTCCGGCAGATAGGTATCCCACCTACCTCGCCTTTTCAGGAACAAAGCCAGCATTGACGGCCACTTCTTAAAATCATCAATGTGACACGGACTAATGCTGCCGTTCTTTTCAATAAACAGCGGCAACAGATCCTCCGTATCAACACGATTGAGGAAGATAGGAAGATCTTCTCTGGTGACATATTCCTGCATTTCCAGCCATGTCTTCAGTACTTCCTCTGATTTCTCTTCGGCAGCATCTGCCAGCTGTTTGACGGAATCACTCCCCAGATAATAAGGCCACTTGACATGCTTGCAAATGTAGAACTTAGCCATTTTCAGCCAGTTTTTCATCCCGACAAAACTCACCACGACATCACTTTCAAGTCCGCGATGAGACTTTTCCATGTAGGCCTGCATTATCTCCGAAGCATGCTCAAGACGCTTAAAAGCCTCCATGTACTCGGCACGCTCTGCTATGCACTCATCCGTATATTTATGATTATGCTCATCATAATAATACGAATGATTGTCAAAATACAGCACATGGCCTTTGTTCACATACTTCTGCATAACCTCGTCGCCCCACGGCTCTTTCATAATCTCCATTTGCATCTCGCGCGAGAACCCGAAGTAGTTCAGCAAAAAGATCATCACATCCCTTATCATGTACCTGTCACTGATGTCATCTATCAGAGGTTGCACACCTCGGCAAAGATGTTTTCCATGTCGCCAACCGTTCGCCAGTTCATCAAACGGAGTCCAGTAGTAGTCATTGGTTGAATCATACGCTTTAAGATACTGCATCAGATCCTTTTCCCTCAGGCCAAGTTTGACAATCGCCGCACACAGCCGGCGCCAAAACAGCTCCATATCAGAATCACACAGATTATTGGTGTATGTGTCTTGAGGACCGTAAAGACCGCGTCTCCTAAAAAGGTAATACTCTACCAGATTCTCCCAGTTAGGCATCTTCAAACAACCGAGCAGAAAACCTTTTGAGATTTCCGGATGCTTTACCCCTAAGCGTGCTCTCATGTATTCGAACGCTGCTTTCCCGGAATCAGACAGATTAAGAAATGCCATCTCTCCAGGAAAATGGTAAAAATCCCTATCGCGCGAATACTCAAGAGCCAG
Organism: uncultured Azospirillum sp.; assembly: GCA_947301965.1. Classification (GTDB taxonomy): domain Bacteria; phylum Pseudomonadota; class Alphaproteobacteria; order RF32; family CAG-239; genus JAFUYI01. The sequence goes on from CAMYUM010000010.1 coordinate 14,500, forward strand.
TTCCACCCAGTCATCGCAGATTCTGGTCATCCGACCTGCCTCTTCATAGCTAAGACTCTCATATGAGCGCTCATTCAGGCATTTTTTGACCTTATCCCGCAGATACTGCTCTCGTTGCTCTCTTGGATACGACCACTTGTCATGATAGATCGAGAGCACTTTGACATTCCGAGTCTCTTTTAGCATTGCCAGAGTCTCAGAGTAAATGTCATACTCGTTGACATACTCCTTATAAACAGACTTGTCCAAACCCAGTTGAAAAAACTTCAATTCAACCGGCTTGGTCAACGCATAGTGCTTGACATACTCTGTCAAAGCAATGGGATCGGATAGCAACTCGTGCTGTCGGTCCGGCGGTAGTTGTAAAACTCCTTTCATAGATATAAGATTAATTGTTGTGTTAATAATTTTTTTGATGGCGCTTACAGTATCATTTTTGTTCAATTTTGTCAAGATTGTCTATCAAACACAAAAAACCGCCCATAAAAATGAGCGGTTTACTTTGTGCTTATTGCCTTTAGAGCTTCTTATTCAACAATTCGTTTACAATCTGCGGATTAGCTTTTCCCTTAGATTCTTTCAAAACCTGCCCGACAAACCAACCGCGCAAATTAACTTTACCATTGCGATAAGCCGCCACATTGTCAGGATTGTTGGCAATTACCATATCAACAATAGCCTCAATGGCTGCCGTATCCGTAACCTGTTTTAGTCCTCTTTCTTCCACAATTTTTTCCGGATTATCGCCGGTTTCTGCCATAATTTCAAATACATCTTTGGCTACTTTGCCGGAAATTACGTTAGTTTCAATCAATTCAACCAACTTACCGAGGTTTTCTGCCGAAATCGGTGAATTTTCAATTGTCAGATTTTTGCGATTGAGCATTGCAAAAAAGTCGCCCATCAACCAGTTAGCCACTTTTTTGCCGTCATGACCTTTGGCCGCTTTTTCAAAAAAGTCAGCAACTTCCTTATTTTCACAAATAATCGTTGCATCATACTTTGTCAGCCCCATTGTTTCCATAAAACGAGCTTTTTTCGCATCCGGCAATTCCGGCAGATTGCGACGAATTTCTTCAATATATTCGTCACTCAATACCAATGGTGGCAAATCCGGCTCCGGAAAATAGCGATAGTCATTGGCAAACTCTTTTTTGCGCATAAACTTTGTTGTACCGGTAGCAGCATCAAACTGACGAGTTTCCTGCTCAATCTGACTACCGCTCTCATATACTTCCAACTGCCGCTTTGCTTCAAATTCTATCGCTTGCATGGCAAATTTTACCGAGTTTACATTTTTGATTTCGGCACGCGGACGAAGTCCTTCTTCCCCGACCGGACGAATAGAAATACTGGCATCACAACGCATTGAGCCTTCATTCATATTACCATCACAGGTGCCGAGATAACGCACGATTGAGCGCAGTTTTTTCAAAAATGCACCGGCCTCTTCCGGCGAGCGAAAATCAGGCTTGGTCACAATCTCCATCAACCCCACGCCGCAACGGTTTAAGTCAATAAAACTCTTGGTCGGCGACATATCATGGATTGATTTAGCCGCATCTTGCTCAATATGCAAACGCTCAATTCTTATATCTTTGGTGCTACCGTCATCTAAATCGATTGTAACTACGCCCTCACCGACAATCGGATGCACAAACTGCGTAATCTGGTAACCCTGCGGCAGGTCGGCATAAAAATAGTTTTTGCGGGAAAATTCCGAATATTTATTGATAACCGCACGCAAGCCGAGACCGGTTTTTACTGCCTGACGCACACACTCCTCGTTCAACGTCGGCAACATTCCCGGCATTCCCGCGTCAACAAACGAAACGCTTTGGTTGGCATCGGCTCCGAATTTAGCAGATGCGGTGCTGAAAATCTTTGATTTGGAAATTATCTGGCAATGTATCTCCAAACCGCAGATTATTTCCCATTTTCCTGTTTTGCCTTCCAATATCATTATTTCAGCCTTTCAAATTTTGCTTCTTTTTCCAGCACTGCCGCTGTTTTGAAAATTGTTTCTTCGTCAAAAGCCCGCCCGATTAGTTGCAATCCCAACGGCAATCCATCCTTTGACAACCCAATCGGCAGGCTCATTCCAGGTAACCCGGCCAAATTTACCGACACCGTAAATACGTCATTCAGCCACATATTAATCGGATTTTCCTGCATCGACTTATCACCGATCGGAAAAGCCGCTGTCGGAGTAGTCGGAGTTAAAATTACATCACACAGCTTAAAGGCTTCAAGAAAGTCGTTGCGAATCAAACGACGTATTTTCTGCGCCTTGCGATAATAAGCATCATAATAACCTGCCGACAACACATAAGTACCGATCATGATACGGCGTTTAACTTCTTTGCCGAAGCCGGCACTACGAGTATTGATATACATCTCGTCCAAACTGTTGCCATCAACTCGCAGGCCATAACGTACACCATCATAACGTGCTAAATTAGATGACACCTCTGCCGGTGCAATAATGTAATACGTAGGCAAAGCATATTTTGTATGCGGCAAAGATATATTAACGATTTCCGCTCCGGCTTGCCTTAAAATCTCGATTCCTTTATCCCAATATCCACTTATTTCCGCATTCAACCCTTCAGGACGATATTCTGCCGGAACACCGACCTTAAGTCCCTTTACGCTCTGTCCCAATACTGCGGCAAAATCCGGAACTTCCTTATTGATTGAAGTTGAATCCTTGGCGTCATAGCCGGCCATAGATTTTAGCAATATTGCACAGTCTCTTACATCTTTGGCAATCGGACCCGGCTGATCCAATGACGAGGCAAAAGCTATAACCCCGTAACGCGAACAACGACCGTAAGTCGGCTTAATTCCCGTAACTCCGCAAAAAGCTGAAGGCTGACGTATGGAACCGCCGGTATCAGTACCGGTCGCCGCGGCACAAATATTAGCCGCTACGGCTGCCGATGAACCACCAGACGAACCTCCGGGGACTAAATTGCGTTCACGTTGCCAAGGGTTAATTGTAGCTCCGAAAAAACTGGTTTCGGTACTACTGCCCATTGCAAACTCATCCAAATTCAATTTGCCCAAACAAACCGCACCATCATTAAACAAATTGGCTGTAACCGTCGATTCATATTGAGGAACAAAATTATCCAATATATGCGAGCAAGCTGTAGTACGAATATCTTTGGTACAAAATAAATCCTTGATTCCTAGCGGAATACCCTCCAAAGCACGATTTGTACCACTCGCATAATGTTTGTCAGCCTCGCCGGCCTGTTTCAGAGCTTCTTCCGGCGTTTCAAGTACATAAGCATTCAAACTGCGGTTATTTTCCATTGCCTGTAAATAAGCTTTTGTTAAATCTGTAGCGCTGAACTGCTTATTTTTCAGACCGACCAAGCTCTCGGCAATTGTAAGTTTGGTTATATCGTTCATTGTCTTTTACTCCACTACTTTCGGCACGACGAAATAGTCATATTCTTCCAGCGGAGCATTTTTCAAAATTTTATCCGCCTGATTACCCTCTATTACTTCATCTTTGCGGCACACCAATTCGGTATCATTAACCGCCGACAAAGGTCTGACATCCGAAGTATCAACCTCGCTCAACTGCCCAACCCAATCCAATATTCTGTTAAATTCTTGCTCGGTCTCGCCGATTTTATCGTCTTCAATTTTCAAATGCGATAAAAAAGCTATTTTTCTGACGGTTTGTGCATCTATTGCCATTATTAATTCCTCTTTCTAAAAAACAGAGCCATTGAAATTCAATGGCTCATAATAAGGTATTTGTTCAAAAACTCAAGTCTGTTTTTAACCTTCGAGCAGCATTTTTCCGGTTTCTTGTGCATTGTCAATGTTTATCATCCCAACAACGTGGTAGCCACAATCAACATGCAAAACTTCACCACTGACGGCAGAACCAAGATCAGACAACAAAGCCAGAGCCATATTTCCGACCTCATCTTGAGTTACATTACGACGTAATGGAGAGTTCAACTCATTCCAATGTAAAATTTTACGAAAATCACCGATTCCCGATGCTGCCAATGTCTTGATCGGTCCGGCTGAAATAGCATTTACTCTCACTCCCTGTGATCCCATATCAACGGCAGCAGCACGAACCGAAGCCTCCAAAGCCGCTTTTGCCACACCCATAATATTATAATTAGGTAAAACACGCTCAGATCCCATATAAGTTAAGGTCAAAATTGAGCCGTTTTCATTCATAATCGGGGCTGCACAACGACAAGCCTCCAAAAACGAATAGCAAGAAATATGCATTGTATTCGTAAAGTTGACCAACGACGTATCAATAGTACGACCTTTCAACTCATTTTTATCGGAAAAAGCAATGGCATGAACCATAAAATCAATTTTGCCCCACTTTTCTCCCAATTCCTTAAAACAAGCCTCAACACTTGCAGAATCAGAAACATCACATTTTATCAACAAAGGCTCATTATCCAACTGAGCAGCCAATGGCTCAACACGTTTTTGCAAGACTTCATTTTGGTAAGATATTGCCAACTGCGCTCCCTGGGCATTCAATGCCTGAACAATTCCCCAAGCAATTGACTTATCATTAGCCAATCCCATAACAATACCTTTTTTGCCACTCATTAACAACTGGTTATTAGTCATTTATTTTTCCTTTGCTTTTATTCTAAATTTAAGATACTAAATAAACTTGACTGCATATTTATAAGATTTATACATTTTTGTAAACTGTTTTTTTATTTGGGGTTAATTATGAGTACCTATACTGCTGTTACCAACAAACTTAAGGCTTTTAACGCTTTTTTGTTTTTTTTGACCAAACGTGCAAAAGCCGACGCTGTATTTAGAGTTGCTTCCTCCTTGGCTTATACTTCACTAATTGCCCTGGTTCCGCTTATTGCTATCGGCATTGCCATCTTCTCCGCTTTCCCCGTATTTGACAACATTCGCGGGCAACTTGCCGACTTTTTGTTTCAAAATTTAACTCCGTCATTTGAAGAAGAGATTCGCCAATATTTAGGAGATATCGTCAGCAAATCAGGTCAACTCGGTGCGGTCGGTGTTACCGGTATTGCTATCACTGCAATTTTGCTGCTTTCCACCATAGAAGACAGTTTTAACTACATTTTCAAAGTCACTCAACCTCGTCGCATTGCCACCAAAATCACTTTGTACTGGACAGTCATTACCCTCGGTCCCTTACTTTTGGGCACAGCGTTTTCAATGCGTGGCTACCTTTATACCCTGCAAAAATTTGTTGATGACGGCGGAGAAACATCACGACTTTTCTTCAGCTACATGATTCCACCGCTCATGACCATTATTACGCTTATGCTGGTTTACATTCTTGTACCTAACAAAAAAGTATCAATCTGCAATGCTTTTATCGGTGCTATAGTTGCCGTTATTCTGTTTTGGTTCCTGCGTTTGGGATTCGGGTCATTTGTAATGTCAAACACCACCTACTCCACCTTGTATGGGGCTTTGGCTATTATTCCGATTTTCTTAATCTGGATGTACTTGTCCTGGGCGGTCGTTTTATTTGGCGCCGTGGTTACTGCCGCAATGGATGAATACAAATCTCTTAATAAAACCGAAATTAAAAAAGTAATTGTCGCCGGAAAAAAGGGCAAACGCTTGATAAAAAAATAAATTTAACCGTCTAATTAAATCCCTTACCCTAACCCGGTAAGGGATTTTTCTATTGCAAAATACCGTAGGTTGTTATAGCTTGAAAACAGATATGTTTACACATATTCAGAACCTGTAAACGGTTCGGAGCCTTCACAAGCTCATTACCATATTCGGCGCTCGGAATAACGTCGTCAAACAATCGTTTTGATTGTTGAATATTCCCAGACTGCGGTCTGGGAGCTTTCAGCGTATGTCCAATAACTTTTGTTTAAAGGCTGAAAGATCATTTGATATGGTATGATTTGTGAACTCCCAGACCACTTTTCAGGTGGTCTTTTTTTATTGAACAACAAAGGAAACTGCACAATGACCATATCAATCACTCAAAGACAGCGAGGAAGACACCCTGACGGCACACCGAACAAAATTGATGTTTTTGTAGGCAACCGTATCAAACAAAAACGTCGTGAGCTCAATCTCTCACAACAACAACTTGCTCAAAAACTGCATATCTCATTCCAACAACTGCAAAAATATGAGAGCGGACAAAACCGCATTTCTGCTAGCCGCCTTTGGGATATATCGCAAACCCTCGACGAGCCGATCAGCTATTTTTTTGAAAACATCGATGAAAAACTGGCCCGACAAAGTCCACGCCTTTTACAGGAATAATTTTTTTAATTACCACCGTACTTTTTCAAAAGTTTTTTAGCCTCTTCAATATCGTTCATCGGAATAACTTTATCTCCGATTTTTTGCCCTGTCTCATGCCCCTTTCCGGCCAAAACCAGCATATCTCCTTTTTCCAAATGAGAAATTGCATATTCAATAGCCTCAATACGATCACCTATTTCAACCGCATCCGGACATTTAGCAATAATTTCGCTTCTGATTTGCGCCGCCTGCTCCGTACGTGGGTTATCATCCGTAACCACAATTTTATCTGCCAGTTTTTCAGCAATTTCACCCATAATCGGGCGTTTGAGTTTATCCCGATCACCACCGCAACCGAAAACCACCCAAAGATTATTAGCGGTATGCACTCTCATTGTCTTAAGCACGTTTTCCAAAGCATCAGGCGTATGAGCATAATCAACATATACAGCCGCTCCGTTAGGCAACACCCCAACTCTGTCCAAACGACCGCATGCTCCTTTGATATGCGGCAGATATCCAATTATTTTCTCATTCATACCGCCATTCAATGCAATAACCATTCCGACTGCACACAACACATTCATCGCCTGAAATTCACCAATAAGCGGTAACTCTACCGTATATCGTTGACCTAAAATTTCCACCACCAGCTTTTGCCCGTCGGCATGCGGAATATGTTCAATCAGTCTTAAATCTTTTCCGTTTCTGCCATATGCCAAAACTTTAATTCCGCGTTTATCACAAATCTCCTTAAGTTCCTCGAACTCTTTAATATCAGCATTCAAAACCGCTGTCCCTCCGGCTTCTGCCACACGAGAAAACAGTTGCTTTTTAGCTTCCAAATAGTTTTCCATGGTCAGGTGATAGTCCAGATGATCTTGTGTAAAATTAGTAAACCCGACAACCTTAATCGGCAAATTATCCATACGATATTGCTCAATCCCGACTGATGAAGCTTCCATCGACACATAATCCACTCCCGCCTTGGCAAGATTTGTCAGGATTTTATGCAAAGTAATACTGTCCGGAGTAGTCAGGGTTTCTATATTTTCAAACCCGTCCGCCACAACACCGACCGTGCCGATGCTGGCTGCTGCATGGCCTAAATTCTTCATCATCTGACGAGTAAAATCCGCAATTGATGTTTTGCCGTTGGTGCCGGTAATAGCCGACATCAGCTGCGGAACATGAGGATAAAAATTAGCTGCAATTTGTGCAATATTTTTACGCATATCACCTTGCAAACGGATAAACTCCGCCTCATCTTCAGCACCCTCATATTCCCCGTCATATGCCACAACCTTGGCTCCCTTGGCCAAAGCACTCGGAATGTATTTTTTTCCGTCTTGGTTTTTACCGCTCAAAGCAATAAACATTCCTCCTTTGACCACATTACGTGAATCAAGCTCCACCGAAGACACTTCCAAATCATGGTTGTAATCATCAACGGTTTCTACACCGTGCAAAATTTTGCTAAGTAACATCTTAACCTCTCAAACAATCATTTATGCATGATTATATACTGCAATTTTTACTTTTCCATTAACTTTAACAGTTTCTCGACAGAAACTATTGCACCCCAAAGTGCCTACTTTACACTTATAGCCGCCATGTGCTAAAGTTTTTTGGTTCGGAGATAAAAATGCAAAAGACTTATACCACAAAAGAAGAAATTTGGAGCAGCACCGTCCACGGATTCGGGATTCTTTTTGGAATTGCGGCGCTCACCGTCCTGACCGCCATGGCATCAAGCTATGGCAACGCTTGGAGCATCGTTTCATCGGCAATTTTCGGCGCCTCAATGATTATGCTTTATTCTGCCTCCACACTATACCACGCCATCACCAATGAATACGCCAAAAAAGTTCTCAAAAAATTTGATCATATATCAATTTACTATTTAATCGCCGGCACTTATACTCCGTTCTTGCTCGTCAATCTTCGCGGTCCGGTCGGGTGGACAATCTTCGGCATCATATGGGGATTAGCACTAATCGGCACTATTCTCAAACTTGCCACTCCGACTAACGGCACCAAATTTTGGTCAATAGGCTTATATTTGCTTATGGGTTGGATGATTGTGTTTGCCTCCAAAACATTACTTTCCAACATCAACACTTCGGGTCTTGTTTTTTTAATCCTCGGAGGATTGTTTTATACCCTTGGTATCAGTTTTTATGTTTGGAAAAGCAAAAAATACACTCATGCAATCTGGCACTTTTTTGTTCTATGCGGAACCATCATGCATTTCTTTGCTATTTTATTCGGTTGCATTTTGCTCTAGTTATTCGGCAAAATATCGACTACACAGTTATCACCGTTAAAATTATACGATGAAACCACGCCATTGTTGATAATGAAAGACACCTGACAATAATATATCGGATTTTCATCGGAATTTGTCCCAACGTTTTCAGCATCAATTGCCGAATATACCACCTGATTTTGATAGGGATCCTGTTCTCCGCCGTTTGACTGTAACATATATGTATAAATTTGGGTATCGGCATCAACTTCTGATTGAGTATTAGGTATTCCCCATTCCTCTACTAATGTTGTCGGCGAGTTTCCAACCCAGTTGTTCAAATTTGATGCAAAATCCGCATTGCCGTTATAGGCACAAGCACTTAACAGAACTAATGGTAACCATATCCGCATTTCTTATCTCCCTGATTTCAATTAATGCAGATATATAAAAAGACACTCGTTTTTCAACCCCTGTTTAAAAATTTTTGCAATTTTTCATTATCATCTTCTTTTATACGCAGTTGCATATGTATTCTGTCATTTTTTAATTTGCTTTCCAATACCTCGGCATTTTTGTGCAACCACGCCATCAATTTTCCGTCCGCCGCATCAACATCAATTTCAATCATTTGATATTCTTCGCGCAAAATTTCATCAATTCTTTGCAATAACTCATCACACCCGTTGCCGTTTAATGCCGACAGCACAATCGTTTGACGACCGCTTTGCATTTTTTTGATTTGGTTTTTATCCAACAAATCAATTTTGTTATACACCTCGATATAATTTTTTTGATGCTCTATCTGCTCAAGTCCCAGATGATGAAGAACATCTATAACATCCTGTCGTTGCTTTTTACTATCGGCATTGGCGGCATCAAGCACCTGAACAACAATATCCGCTTCCAAAACTTCTTCCAACGTAGCACGAAAAGCCATAATCAGTTCATGTGGCAAGTCAGATATAAAACCGACCGTATCCGACAAAATAACTTCCCGTCCCGACGGCAAACGAAGTTTTCGCATTGTCGTATCCAATGTTGCAAACAACAAATCTTTTGCAAAAACATTTGCTTTGGTAAGACAATTAAACAACGTAGATTTTCCGGTATTTGTATATCCGACTAATGCCACAATCGGATACGGAACTTTTTGTCTTGCTCTGCGTTGCAGTCCGCGTGTCTGCTTAATTTTTTCAAGCGCTTTTTTAATTTTAACAATTTTATCATCAATAATTCTTCGATCCAACTCAATCTGAGTCTCGCCCGGACCACCCAAAAAACCGGCTCCGCCTCTTTGGCGTTCCAAGTGCGTCCAACTTCTGACCAATCGGCTCCGTTGATATGTCAGATGAGCCAATTCCACTTGCAAAGAACCTTCTTTGGTCTGCGCTCTTTCCCCGAATATTTCAAGAATAAGCGCTGTTCTATCAATAATTTTTATATTGAGTTCTTTTTCCAAATTACGCTGCTGTATCGGGCTTAAATCAGCATCAACAATCATAAGTTCAATTGCCCGCTCTCTGACAATTGAACTTATTTTTTCAATATTCCCTTTACCAAAAAAAGTTCCCGCCCTAATCTCTCGCAACCTGATAATATCTGACCATGCCACATCCAAACTTATTGCCGCGGCGAGATTAACCGTTTCGGACAGACGGGCATTAACATCCAAACTTATATTATTTATAAACGGATATATTACAGCAGCACGAGTTATATTTTTTGCTGACGACAAAATTATTCTTCGCCCGCAATATCAATTGCCGCACTTGGCATAATTGTCGATACGGCGTGTTTATATACCAATTGAGTATGACCATCGCGACGCAACAAAATAGCCTGATCATCAAACCATGTAATTACACCTTGTAATTTTACGCCGTTAATCAAAAACACCGTAACCGCAATTTCGTTTTTGCGGATATCGCCTAAAAAATCTTCTTGAACTTTAGTTGTAGGCATCTTTTTTTGTCCTTATTTATTATCGTTATAATTTAAATATCATTTTTTCACTAATAGTAAAGAAGTGTTTTGTTTTTATGCAAAAATTTTCTCAGCTTTGCGAATTGCCGACGGCGCACAGAAGAATATTAGTTTGTCATCAGCCTCAATTTTTAATTCATCAAGTTCAAACAAAATCTCACCTTTTCTGACCAATGCACAAATCTTACTTTCCGACGGTAGTGTCAAATGTGACAACCCCGTGCCGATTAAAGTAGAATCTTCCTGAATTACTATCTCCCAAATCTCGCCTAAAGTCGCCCCCAAAGAATACGCATGAGATATATTAACCTTGCGCAGTTCCTTAAGAATTGATGAAATTGTCAGTGCCGTTCTATCTACCAAAATATTTTCACCGATATTAATAATTTGCGTATTGGCTGTGCGTTCCGTTACTAAAGCAATCGTATTTTCAACACCGTTTTTACGTGCTACCATAGCCGCAACTAAATTATCTTTATCTTCAAAACCCAGAGCTACTACCGCATCTGCATTTTCAATGCCGACATCATTCAAAATACTTTCACTCATGATAGAGCCGCTGAACACTGCGGTTTTGTTCAATTTTTCTGCCAGTTCTTCAGCTGTCTTGGCATCATCGTCAATAATTTTGCAACTGATAATATTATCATCGGCTTCTAATTTTTCCGCTAAATATAATGCTGTTTGGTTGCCGCCGACAATAAGTACACGCTCATTGGCTTTATGTTCAAGCCCGAAAGCCGTAACTAACTCTTCAACTTTTCCGCTTTCAACCAAAACATTCACCTCATCGCCGCCGTGCAACATATCTTCACCTTTAGGCAAAATCACTTTGCCACTACGAGCAATGCTGACAATCATAATCCTCAATCCCTGCGCGTTGCTTTCCAAATCACGCAAAGGAACATTAACCAACGGACATTTTTTAGTAATACGAAAAGATAAAAGTTGCATTTTACGATCTGCCAACGGATATACCGCTGACATTCCGGGAACCTTAATTATATTCATCAAAGCTTTGGCAATTTCATATTCGGGAGAAACCACCAAATCAATCGGCAAACTTTCATCATTAAACAAACCGCCCCAAGCTGCCTTAAAATACACTCTTGAGTTAATGCACGCCACCCTTCTCGGAATATTAAACAATGTATGTGCCGCCTGGCATGCCACCATATTAACTTCATCACTATTGCTGGCGGCAATCAACAAATCAGCATTACCGGCCTCGGCTTTTTTTAATAAATCAGGATGTGACACTCGCCCCAAAATAGGCAATACATCCCATTCCTCACCAATGGCATTAAGAGCTTGTTCATCATCATCAATCACAACGATGTCATTATTTCCATGGCTTAAGTACCCCACAATACTGCGGCTTATACTGTTTGCGCCTCCGACAATTATTCGCATCTGCCACATTCTCCTGCAAAAAAACTATCTATAACTTTATAAGCACTTTCAAAATCTTTGGTTCTCACATATTGCTCTCTGAATTTTTTAGCGTCATGTAAGCCTTTGCAATACCAACAAACATATTTGCGAGAAAGCGCCAACGCGGTTCTGTCTCCATAATATTCTCTTAATCCTTTAATATGAGTTAACAGCACTCTTTCAATTTCTTTCACGCTGGGCTGTTCAGGTTCAACACCGTTTTTAAGATAATTATCTATTTGCGCAATCAACCATGGAGCTCCTAAAGTTGCCCGCCCAACCATAACTCCGTCAACGCCGGTTTCTTCCATCATTGCTTTTGCCGAACAACCATCAAACACATCGCCATTACCGATTACGGGAATTTTTACCGCTGACTTAACTTCCGCAATCTTATTCCAATCAGCTTTTCCGGCATAAAAATCACTGCGTGTTCGTCCATGAACCGTAATATATGCCGCACCGCTGTCTTCGCACATTTTTGCAAAATCAACCGCATTAATATGCTCGTGATCCCAACCGAGACGAAACTTGACACTGACTTTCAACGGCGTTGCCTTTACCACCGCTTCAATAATTTTTGCAGCCAAATTTATATCTTTACTCAGTGCCGACCCCGAATTATTGCTAACAATTTTTTTGACCGGGCATCCCATATTTATATCAATACTGTGCGCACCGAGTTCTTCTGTCAGCTTTGCTGCCTCAACAAACAAATCAGCATCGCCACCGACCAACTGCACCACTACCGGATAAGGTTCATCACGTACATCGGCAATTCTGCACGTTTTCGGATTTTTTCGCTCCAAAGCATTTATTGCCACCATTTCCGAAACAATATTACCGCCACCGAAAGAATGCACCAAACGGCGCAACGGCTTGTCTGTTATACCTGCCATCGGAGCCAAAAAAACTTTGCTGTCAAAATCCAAAATTTGCATTATTAATTAATTTTATCCAAAGCACGCGCCATTATATAGTAAACTTTTCCTATATCGGCACCAGAAATAACCGAAAGCAACAAACTTGATTTTTCACAACTGCGGGCTTTGGCAATCAATTTTTCAAACTCCGTCATATAAGCCGTAACCACTCTTCTGAAGTCGGAATTTTTCTCATATTCGTCCTTAATTGCCACCACTTGCTTGCGTGAAATATTCTTCGCTAACGACCTTACAAAAGCTTCTGTATCTCCGTCATAATATTTTGCCCATAACTTTTCCTGAGCCTCGCCATTGAAAACCGCATTTATATCAACTGCCAGGTTTTCCAGCGTTTCGATGATGCCGGTTGCATTTTTCAAAAAGTTATCGACTTTCACATCTTGATATTTTTTCTCAATATCGGCTAATTCTTTGTTGGCTTTTTTAGCCTCTCCGTTTAACAACTCAATTTGCTTTTGCAACACGCTGTTAAAAGTACCGGTATTGGCAACAACTTCTCCGCCTTTGACATTAAACTCATTAATACTGCTTTGTACGCACAACATAGCATTATTAACTTTATTCACGGTATCATTAGCCGCGGTTGAAAGCGAACTTGACTGTTCCAAAAACATTTCACCTGAGTTTTTAATATCATTTGCGATTCGTTCGGCATTGGCCGTAATTTCCATAATTGTTGAACGCAATTTATCACCGGAATTTTCAAAATACTTGGCACTCATATTTGCCGCATCTTCAAGTTTTAAGCTCAAGTCATTCAATTCTTTACCCAATCCCTGAACTTTCTTATGTGCAAAATCGGCTCTTTCATTCAGCTTTTCGGAAGCATCCTGTAAAATCTGATTAAAATATTCTACCAATGCCTTTGTATCTTTTGAAATACTAACCATTTTGTTATTTTGTGCGGCAATCAAATCATTAACCTCAACTACCCCTGTACTAACTTCTGCCGTAACCGTATTAAAACCGGACAAATATTTTTCATAATCGCTCATTACTTGTCCCATTTTTGCCGTCGTCATATCTGCTGTATTAACCAAAGCCGTTGAACATTCACCCATTGAAGCATGAACTTTTTCAATGCTGTTAAGCGAGTTTTGTATTGATTGGTTAACTTCTTCCCCAACCTTACTCAAACGCTCTCCCAGCGTATTCACTTCAAACGACAATTTACCCGCCTTTTCATACAGCCCGTCAATATCACCATTCAAAGCCTTGCTGATTTCTTTCATTCTGCTTTCAACTTCCGCCGCCAAAGCTTGCATATTTTTATATTGCTGCGCCATTGATGATTCGCCGAGCCTTGTTTGCGTAGAAACTTTATTGGCTACATCTGCCAAAATATCTTTGTGATGAACAAAGCTCTTTTCCAAAGTTGCGGCTTGCTCTTTCAGTTTGTTTGCTATGTCATCAAAACCTTTAAGTTGTACATCTATTTGTTCTGTAAAGCCCTTCATATTCTGCGAAAAACCGTTGTTGGCGTTTTTGAGTTTGTCCGCACTGGCAACAATACCCGCAGTCGCCGCATCAGCCCCGACTTTAATATCTTTAACCGCGTCCGAAAAACCGCCCAAGCTTAAAGCAAAATCACTTGCAACTTTTGAAACTTTTCCGAATATGGCATCAATATTATCCTCAAGTTTTTTGCTTCTGCTCGCAATTGCCTCATCAACCTCTCCCAAACGTTCAATTGAGCGTGATGATACTTCGGCAACATTCAAAACCCGTTTGTTGACACTATCTTCCATATCTGCCATTTTTGCAAATACGCGATCTGAACTTTCTTCTATAGATGCCATTTGAGTTTTTAATGATGCCCCGAGCTTGTCCGTATAATCGGAAATCTTATTAAACACATCTAAAAATTCACCTTGCTGATGCTTGAACAACAAGTTAATATTTTCGGCTTTTTCATCCAAAGCATGGACCACATCCGAAACATATCCGACCGTATTCTCGGCCACCGAATTAAGTACGGTAGATTGGCTTTCAAACGCCGATAAAATATCATTAAAGGCAGTAGTCGATTTGGCCGCGGTCTTTTCAACCAACGATGCATGGTCAGACAGCGATTTTGCCACTTGTTCCGATGTTTCGCCGACTTGCGTAACCAAATATCCGAACTTATCATTTTGCTCCGCAAGCATATTTTCAAATCCCGAAGCCTTTTCCAAAGTTTGTTCGGTCATTGACACAAAACGCTCTGACTCTTTTGCCAAATTGTTGCTGATTTCATTTGTCCGATTAACAACATCTGATGACATCTGAACTGAAGCTTCCAATTGCTCTTTCAGTTTGAGAACGGCATCATTTGCCTCACCGGCAATAACATCTGCCGCATGCGCCAACTCATCAATTTCACGTTTCAGCTCGGCTTTTGTTTCTTCAATCTTACTGATAGAGTTGTTAATATGACGATTTTGCTGTTGTAATGATGTTTCCGCCACCTTGCTTTGTGTAATTGCAAAATTACTGACTTCAGACAACTTATCGGTTTGAGTATTTAAAGCCTCACCCAACGTACTGAATACTTCCATAACATTGTCTGTTGTTGATTTTACATTTGTAACATTGGTTGCCAATTCAGCAGAAATATTATTAAAGCTGTCATATACATCGCTCGACAAACGCTCCATTTTGTCGCGTTCATCTTCGACGATACTTCCGCAAGCTTTGGCCTGATCAACAATATCATTTGCCAAATTCCGCATTTTGTCCGCATTCTGCTCAAATGTATTTACAACGCTTTGAATATCGCCAATCGCACTACTGCTACTACTGTTCAAGCTACTGACTTGCTCTTTCAGCGACTTTTCGACACTATTCAATTGCGCCGTAATTTCGTCAGCAACGTTTCTCAATTCATTAACTTGAATTGAAACACTTTCCTCAATAACATTTGCGCGGGCAATAATCTTATCAACCTCACTGCCCAATGATGCCCCGTGTTCGGCAAATTTTTCATAAATTCCCTTAATGTTGCTGTCTAATGATTTTGCATAATCCTCAACATGAACCGTCTGCGCCTTAATCAATTCATCAACGTCACCGGCAATTTCTTTTAACTTGTCTCCCAACTCCTGACTACCGCTTATTGCCCGTTCCGAAATCGTTTCCAAATATTCGCCCTGGCTTTGCAGATTGCCGACCACACGGTTAACGCTTTCCTCTGACATTAAGCTATAATTCTTCATATTTTCATTAGCTTCCAACACATTTTTAGATGCGTTTTCGGTAACATTTTGAATTGTATTTGCCGTAGCTTTCATCTCTTCGATTCTCGGCATAATTTTCTTAATCATGCCGTCAATTTCGCCCTGAAGATGATTAGCAACCTCAGAAAACTGCTCCATACAACCGCTTAAATCTTTTGTAGTTTGAAAAGCCCTGTCCGTAACTCCGTCAAAACTCGAGGTCAACGTTTTAACTCCGCTGTTCAACTCAACAATGCTTTTTGTAGAATAATTATCCAATACCTGAACCAAATTAGCAAAATCATCAACTCGCCCGCCCAGTTCTTTTTTTATGGTTTCGGTCTGTTTCATTGCCAACTGCGTAACTTCCTGCAACTCTGAAACTTGAGAACGAATGGCATCGGCCATCGCTTTAGCTGTCTCGGCGCTGCCTTCTTCCGGATAAACCAATTGATTCATATAAGCCCTTAAAAACTTTGCCTCCTGCTTAAAACTGCGTTCCCGGTCAATAAACGAAATCACCAACCATATCAACGGCAAAGGCAGAGAAACACCCGCCAAAAAAACGCCGAACTCATCAGGCATCATCAAAAACAAATTTGACCACCCGAAAAATTGCGTAATATAAACCAAGATAATCGTAAACCAAACCACACTGATCCAAATCATCAGTCGGTGCATGTTATTTCCCAGCCAAGAACCTTCTTCTTCAACCGGTAACGACACACTGTTTTGCTTATTGCGATTCTCTTTAGCCATCGGATTTTCCTCATATTTACGGGTTTTTGCCTAGAATATCTTATTAAATTTATTTTTCAATAAAAAATCCCGATATGTCAGACATTACATATCGGGATAGCATACTTATACACAGACTTATTCAATGCAGCAATCAACCGCCTTGCGAACAAAACTTTTAATTTTAGCAAAAGTTCCGCCGGAAACCTCAGCTTTTTCTGCCTTTTTCTCCATTTTCTCAGGCTCCGAACGTTCTGCCAAATCGCCGGTCAGCTTTTTGATGTCATCAAAGCTGTCTTCAATCCACTTAACATCATCGAGATTGAGCAACTTCATATTCAGCCCCCAGAATAAGCAATACAACTCATAAGACTGATCAAAAAGTTTGTATGCATCTGCCTTATGTCCCAAGCTTTGTTGCTTTGTTCCGACTTCCATCAAACGCATTGACGCAGACAATAAATGCTTTGAAATACACCAAACCTCGCCTTCATATTCAGGAATAACCTTCTGCATCAAACTTTTGCGTACTTCACGCACTTGTTCAATCAAGTCATAATACGATGTTTTACCGGTTTTGGCTCCCGAAAACATCAAATGTTCTTCAATCGAAATCAAATTCATAATTCCGATTGTCAAATCCTGATCTGACGACAAATCTTTAGGATTGACTTTTTTAGTTGCATCAATTTTTTCAACAAACTCTTTTATTTTCTTTTCTTTATCCATATTCAGCTCCTAAAAATTATACAGTTCATTGGCCTTCTGGCACAACGGATAAAAGTAAAAATACAAACTTGCCAAAGCCAAAGCCACGACCGGTACGGCAACTTTTTCAAACGGAAAATGAGCATGTCCGCCGTTTTTCGCCTTTATCCACTGATAAAAGCGATTAGCCCAAATCAGCACCAACGCTCCCACAATCACGCTGAACAAAAACGGATCTATGAAAAACACCAAAATCGGCTGCGGATTATACTCCAGCTTACTGATATACATAAAACCGATCATGGCCACACTCAAAAAAATCAACCAAAAATCGCGTCCCCAAAAATTCCACTTTTTCTTCTCAAACCACACAATCATCCAATATCCGAGCAACGCCAAAAAAGCACCGGCCCACACTCCGACAACACTATCATCAACTCCCAAACGGCGTGCAATTTCCAATGAAGCCGCAACCGCTACCGTACATACCGCACATGCCGGATTTGCCCATACCGGAGCGGACCATACCATCAACAAAGCCAAAGCAAACACTAACATCATACCATTCCTTTCCTCTTTAGACTTTCTCTATATAGCCTATTTATCTTCAACTTTCAATCACTTTATTGACCTGTGTATTTTAAACTTGACTTGCTTATCAATACCCAGTTATATAAAATCACTTTTTCAACTAAGGAGTTTATACAATGGAACTTAAAGGATCAAAAACCGAAAAAAACCTTATGGAAGCATTTGCCGGCGAGTCTCAGGCCCGCAACAAATATACTTATTACGCTTCAAAGGCCAAAAAAGAAGGCTACAACATCATTGCCGCCAAATTTGAAGAAACCGCCAATAACGAGAAAGAACATGCCAAAATTTGGTTCAAACTTTTGCACGATGGTGCTGTTCCTTCTACAATTGACAACCTTAAAGATGCCGCTTCCGGCGAAAATTTTGAATGGACCAACATGTATGAACGCATGGCCAAAGAAGCTGACGAAGAAGGCTTTACCAAAATTGCCAACCTCTTCAGATTGGTCGGCAAGATCGAAAAAGGCCACGAAGAAAGATACAACGCTTTACTCAAGTCTCTTTGTGAAGGTTCTATTTTTTCACGCCCGACCAAAGTTATTTGGGAATGTGCTAACTGCGGTCACCGTGTAGAAAGCCCTATGGCTCCCGAAAAATGCCCGGTATGCGACCACCCGCAGGCTTATTTCTTTGAACTGCAGGAAGAATTTTAATTTTAGATTCGCACAACAAAAAAACGCCGTTTTCTAAAACGGCGTTTTTTTGTAATCACAGATCACTAGTCATCGTCATCATCATCGTCACGATCTCCGAAAATTTCGAAATTCGAATTGCCCTTGAAAGGATTTTCCAGCATCTCTTTTTCATCATGTACGGTTCGTATAATCATAACCCCGCCATTCTGAACCAAGATTGCCTCGGTGGGAGCGTCCGTCTTTGGCACCATCCGAGAAAACTCGACAAAGAGCATCGGATACTGAAAGATTGACAACGTGTACATCCCGGCGTCATCATGGACACCGATCTTCATACATGCCAGACAACGACTTTCGGGAGAATCCACAAAATTATCTCGCAGACTCATAATATAGTCCTCAAGGTCTTCTCCCGGCTCGTTCTTCAAAGCAATTCTGGTGTACTTGTACAAAAAGTTCTTCTGGGCATCAGTAACTCCATGACCGACGGTTCTTTTCAGCACCGGATAGACCATAGTATCATCAACTCCCGGTCTCTTTTCGTAGATGGCCACCATGATATCGCAAAAGTGCAAGTCATCGGCATCTTTTTCTCTCAGCTCCGTACCGAAGTTTTGATCAAAAGCCACCATAAGCTTGTTTTTCAGGACATAGCTGTCGTGATCGATTTGTTTTAGAAACTCTTCCTTTTTCATAATAATTAAGTTAATTGTAGTATACTGCCGAGCAGTGTACCACCATTATAGACAAAAATCAACAAAAAATATTATCTTAAATTTCGTGCCCCGCGATAATTAAAATGTGCAATCGCCATTGCCAAAGCATCTGAGGAGTCATTATTTTTCGGCCTGCACCCCGGGAGCAAAACTTTCACCATTGTTTCGACCTGTTCTTTTGCGGCTTTTCCCACTCCGACAACGGCCTTTTTGACTTTGTTCGGCTCATATTCCGTAACCGAGATACCATACAACGCCGGAGCCAAAATAACCACCCCGCGAGCCATACCTAATTTTATGGTCGAAGTCGGGTTATCATTCAAAAACACTTGTTCAATAGCCGCCTCATTGGGATGATAAGTCTCTATCACCTCATTAAGTGAGCGATGAATAATTGCCAATCTTTCTGCAATTGGCAGTTTTGTATCGGTTTTAATAAAACCATCGGCAACATATTTCATTTTGTTGTTTTCGGTTTCAATCACTCCCCAACCGGTAGAAGACAAACTGGGGTCAAGCCCTAAAATCCGCATTCAGTCCCTCCGTTACATAAACTACCAAACAAACTGTAGATTACAACATATTTTATAGTATAAACTTGTAACTGTTAAAAATGCTTTAATTTACAACAAAAAACCGCTCATTTTTGAGCGGTTTTTCAAAACTTATTCTTCTTCTGTTCTATGTCTTCTTTCCAGCACCCTTTCAGTAATTGTCTGGAACAAAACATACAACATCGGAATAATAA
The DNA here is from genome assembly GCA_947301965.1 of uncultured Azospirillum sp. Taxonomy (GTDB): domain Bacteria; phylum Pseudomonadota; class Alphaproteobacteria; order RF32; family CAG-239; genus JAFUYI01. The sequence continues at coordinate 34,718 of CAMYUM010000010.1, forward strand.
TCAACCCTGCACCGGTACCAATCAACATTCCATAGAACACCGGCACACCGATTGCAATACGGCTGTTTGCACCGCAACCGCTGGCCACAACCATCGGTAACACACCTAAAATGAACGTAAACGCAGTCATCAGCACAGCACGAAATCTTTCTTTCAAGCCAACTAATGCCGAACGTTCAATTGATGTGCCGCGCAAACGCTCTTCTTTAGCAAACTCAACAATCAAAATCGCGTTCTTTGCTGCCAAGCCTACCAGCAGTACCAAACCCAATTGAGCATAAATCGAAAGTGGCAAGCCGTGGATAAACAATCCGATCAATGCACCTACCATTGCCACCGAAACCGATGCCAAAACCGGAACCGGCGTTGACCAACTCTCATATTGTGCAACCAGGAACAAATAAGCAAATGTAATCGCCAACAAAATCAAACTTCCGATTGTTCCCTGGTTAGCTCGTTCCTGAAAACTCATACCTGACCAGTCATAGCCATAACCTTGAGGCAGAGTTTCTCTAGCCAATTTTTCTACTCCGGCCATTGCTTCACCACTGCTTACGCCGGGACGTGCAATTGCCGTAATCGATGCTGACGGATACTGGTTATAACGGTTAACGGCACGCGGTCCTAACACTTTACGCAGATTAATCATACCGCCCAACGGTACCATCTTGCCTTCGTTGTTTTGAACATACAAACTGTTAATACTGTTAATATCTTTACGGAATTTCCAATCCGACTGCATAACCACTTTGTTAACCTGAGTTCCAAAGTTTACATCGTTGATGTAAGATGAACCCAAATATTGTCCCAACGTGCTGTAAATGCTGCCGACAGAAGTCTTGCTTGCTTCAGCTTTTTCACGGTTTACATCAACAAAAATCTGCGGGGTTTCGGCATTATAGCTCGAGAATGCATACATCAAAAGCGGTGATGTGTTCATCTTTGCCAACAACATCTTTAATGCATTATCCAATGCATGCGGATTATTACTATCCAGTTCCTGTAAACGGAAATCCATACCATTGGTGCTACCAAGTCCCATAATCGCCGGCATCTCAAACATATTGATTTTTGCTTCTGGAGTTGTTGATGACACTTTAGCATTTACCGCATTCAACAAATTGGTTGACAGCAGGGCTTTGGATTTACGATGATTCCAAGGATCGAGAATTACTGCCATGAAAGCAACATTTTCACCACTACCGCCAATCATGCTAAATCCGGAAATATTCATAACATGTCTAACTCCGGGAGTATCTTTTATCAATTTAGCAACTCTGGAAACCACTTTTTCAGTTCGTTCACGTGACGCACCTTCAGGCAACTGAACATCCACCATAAAAATACCTTGGTCTTCATTCGGAAGAAAACTGGTTTGACTGATTTTCATAATTCCGAAAATCAGAAAAACAATTATTCCGAAAATTACCGCAATTCCTTTAATACTGCGTCCACCAATCGCCGCAATACTTAAATATCTGTTACGTGTTTTTTCCAACGTTTTACTAAACCAGAACAACGGGCCACTGGTTCTTGGCTTTAACGGACGCAATATTGTTGAGCACAAAGCCGGTGACAGTGTCAAAGCATTTAATGATGAAAAAGACACTGAAGCTGAAATTGCCACTGCAAATTGTTGATAAATACGTCCGGTAATACCGCCCATAAAACCAATCGGCACAAAGATCGCCAACAACACCAACGTAGTTGCAATAACCGCGCCCGACACTTGTTCCATAGCTTTTATGGTTGCATCTTTAGATGAAAGATTTTCTGATTCCATCAAGAACAGCACACGTTCAACCACCACGATCGCATCATCAACCACCAAACCGATTGCCAACACCAAACCAAACAATGTCAGAATGTTCAAGCTGAAGCCGAACATTAACAACACCGCAAAAGTCGCAAAAATAGATACCGGAATTGTTACCGATGGAACTAATGTTGAGCGCCAATCCTGCAAGAAAACATAGCATACCAAAACCACCAACAAAAATGTCAGTACCAAAGTCATAACCACTTCTTCAATAGAAGTCTTAATATATTCTGTTGCATCGTGAGCAATATTTAACTCAAAACCTTTAGGATACATTACTTCCAAACGCTTCAATTCAGCTTTCAGGTTTCTCATTGCATCAATAGCATTTGCACCTGACAACAGGTTAATTGCAATCGCTACTGACGGAGCACCGTCAAATTGAGCTCTGGCAAAATAACGTTCTTCACCGATTTCAACTCTGGCCACATCTTTCAGCCTGACTAAACCGCCTTCTTCGTTAGTGCGGACAATAATGTTTTCAAAATCTTTTACATCATTCAGACGGCCTGTCGTTTGCAAACTATATACCATCTGTTGAGTACCATCACCCGGCATTGCACCGACTTTACCTAAAGACGGTTGCACGTTTTGTCCTCTGATTGCTGCGGCAATCGATGCAATCGGTAAATTCAACGCCGTAATCTTGTCAGCATCAAGCCATACACGCATACTGAGCGGTGGAGCATAAACATTAACCTCACCTACACCGTTAACTTTAATCAGGTTCTTTTTAATGTTGTTTTGTACATAGTCACTCAACTGTAATGAGTTCATACTTTGATCCGGTGAACGCGCAATCAAAAAGCCCAAAATATCGGTTGAACGTCTGGATACAGTGACACCTTGCTGTTGCACATCAGACGGCAATTTTGATAGGGCTTGTTGCACACGATTTTGGGTTTTTACCTGTGCCAGATCCGGATCAATACCTACTTTAAAAGTAATTGTCAGACTATAACTACCCGAAGAGTCAGAAGTTGAGTCCATATACAACATGTCTTCAACACCGTTAATGGCCTCTTCCAACGGAATACCTACCGTATTTGATATAACCTCGGCACTTGCGCCAGGATAATTGGCAGAAATAGTAATTGTCGGCGGAGTAACTTCAGGATACAGCGTTATCGGTAACGAAAAAACCGAAATAACACCGGCCAACATCAAAACAATTGAAATAACTATCGCAAAACGAGGACGTTCAATAAAAATCCTTGAAAACATTAGTCGTTATTCCTCCACCTTAACATTTTCTGCTCTTACTTTTTTGCCATCAGCAACCTTTTGCAGTCCTTGAACAATTACTTTGTCACCGGCTTTCAAACCACCGGTTATAATTTGACGTGAACCGATTGCCTCACCCAAGGCTACACGATGTTGCTCAACAACGCTGTCATCATTAACTGTCATTACATAGTTGCCGTTAGCATCCTGTCCGATGGCTGATTGCAAAACCGTAATTGCTTTTCTGCTTGCACCGGAATCAATTTTCATATTTACATAGCTACCCGGTAACAACAATTCTTCATCGTTCTTAAATTCCGCATATACGGCTATTGTTGCTGTGTTGGTATCAATAGCATTATCAACAAACTCGTTTATAGAATTCATTCTGACAACTTTGCCGTTTGGCAGTTCAATTCTTGCACTTATATGCTCGTTACGCATTCCGCTTTGCAGAACATCACTAATTTCTTTATCTGTCATTGAAAAAGTAATGCGTACCGGATTCATTTGTACAATCGAAGCCAAAACACCGGTTGCCGAGCTTACAAAGTTACCTTCCGTAACTTTGGCTTTACCGATTTTGCCGGAAAACGGTGCTTTAATTTCCGCATGTTCCAAATCAATTTTTGCCAACTCATAACTGGCCTCGGTTTGTTTTACGGCAGCTTGTGCCTGCAACAAACTTGAATATGCTTCATCAAGTCTTGCTTCTGACGCATATTTCTGCTGGTTAAGTGACTTTTGACGGCGATAGTCCTTTTCAATCTTGGTCAAACTTGCTCTTGCCGAATCAAGCTCTGCCTTGCGCAAATCCGCAGTAGCCTGATAGCGTTGTTTTTCAATCACAAACAAAATGTCACCTTCTTTTACGACCGAACCTTCGTCAAACTTTACCTCTTCCAAATAACCGCTGACTTGAGGCTGCAAATTGACCGAATTCAAAGCTTCAACATGCCCAATCACACTGCTGTACGGAGTAACATCATCTTCGGCAACCGTCTCAACCACAACATAAGGATCTCCGCCGGCACCGCCCATCATTCCCATCATATTTGGTGTCAGACGAGATTTTAAAAACCAACCGATTCCAATACAAAAAAGCACACCGACAACACGCCATACCATCTTATTGCTGTCTAATCTTCCCATAACCATTTTAATCTTCCTTCCTTAGTTGGTTTAATATCATATCCAATCCGTATAAAAAACTTCTGCCGAGTTTTACGCTTTGCGACTTTTGGTTCAAAACATAATAATACAACGACCCTCGCCACAGACTCATTATTGTCAATGCCGCATCATTAACATTAGTACCGGGCATTAATTGTCCACTTTTTTGCGCTGAGGTCAAGGCCTTTTGCACGATATCCAACCCTAAAATTCTGATATCGCCCAGTTTTTCGATCACACTGTTAAACACGGCATCTGACCACTCAACTTGAGCCATCACAAAAAACAAAAACTTTTGTAAATCAGAACTGCTTTCAATATACTTGATTTCACGTACAAACAAATCACGCAAACTCTGCAGACTGTTTGGCAGACCAAACTTTTTTTTCATCGGCTCAAATTGATCTTTGATGTGATGTTGTATCAACGCCGCCAACAACTCCCCTTTGTCCTTAAAATGCCAATACACTGCACCTTTGGTCATGTTTATACGTGCGGCTATATCATCAAAAGACGTCTTTGAAAAACCCTTTTCATAAAAACAATCAAGAGCCGCCTCTAATATACCGGCTCTTGTGTTTTCGGTCTCTTCTTTGGTTTTACGCCCCATAACTACCTCATTTTTGAACATACATTCTAGTAGGTATGTATATCTTTTTTCAAAATAATACAAGCAAAAAATGTGTAGCTACCGCATTTTTTTGTTTATTTTAATCTAAAACCTAATATAATTAGGGCGTTATAACAATTTGGAGGACTAGTCTATGAAAAAATACATTGCCGAATTATTTGGCACATTTGTACTTGTTTTCATCGGTTGCGGAACAGTCGTATTTTCCGGCCCTGCCGTTGGAAACATCGGTATAGCGTTTGCTTTCGGTCTGGCAGTTATGGCTATGGCTTATGCTATCGGTCCGGTTTCGGGTGCACATGTAAACCCTGCCGTAACCCTCGGCGTATATAGTGCCGGACGTATGTCAGGCAAAGACACTCTCGGCTACATCATTTTCCAATTTATCGGGGCTACTCTTGCTGCCGCCGTTTTAATCATTATGGTAACAGGTCGTGCTTCCGGTTTTGATATTTTGATTGATGGCCTCGGTCAAAACGGATGGGGCGCAGGTTACGCTGATGAATACAATGTTTGGTCTGCCCTGCTCTTTGAGTTTATTGCCACATTCATTTTTGTAAAAGTAATTTTGCACACTACAGCAGCTGATCTCAAAATCGCCGGTGTAGTAATCGGTCTTACTTTGGTTGTACTCCACATCCTCGGTCTTCCGATTACCGGTGTATCGGTCAACCCTGCCCGTAGCTTCGGTCCGGCCGTATTTGTCGGCGGTATTGCCCTAAAACAGTTGTGGCTGTTCTTGGTAGTTCCTGCCGTTGCCGGAATTGTTGCCGGTTTAGGTTGCCGTTTTTGCCCCTGCTGCAAAAGCTGCAAAAAATAATAGGCAATAATTATCACATAGAAAAAGCCTCGTAAATCGCGGGGCTTTTTTATTATAAAATTTATTTTGAATTTATTTTTTAGTATGTTATACTATCTCCGAATTTTGGGAGTAAAAAGCAATGAAAAACGAAGAAATTAAAAAGAAGCTTGAAAAACTGTCTCTGTTATTCCAACAGTTGAAGGCACTTCGTGACTCACAGGGAGAAGAACTCAGCCCTGAAGAGGAGGATTTACTGTCCCATGCCGAACTTCTTGAAGAAGCTCTCAAAAACTATATGTATCAATTTGGTCTGTCTATTTATCGCAACAAAAAAGGCAAACGCTTTTTCAAAAAATTCATTCATGATGAAGACGAGGTTCGCGGTTTTGATGAGTTGGAACCTCAATGTTTTGAGTTTGTTGAAGGACACCCGAGTTTCTTACAGCGTATTCTTGAGTACAAACCGGCAGACCATCTGCTTATGAACTACAGCATTGAAGACACTGTTGATCAGCTTTATACCAAAGATCCTCACATGGTCGACATTTTTGATGAGCTTGTTAATGAAGAAGCTCAACATTATATGGCTGCTATTTACAACACCAAACTTGATGCTCAAATTGAAAAGACTTTTGAAATTGAAAACGAGATCAAGACACCAGAAATTAATATTGAACTTGATGCCCCCAATATTGAAGTCAAAGATATTGAAAAAGAACTTGCCCCCAAAAAGACCAGAGCAGCGACAACCAAAACACCTGCCAACAAGCGCGCCAGAGTTACCAAAAGCTCACGCGACGGTTTCGGTTGCGGCAAAGATAATGTTAAGAAAAAAACAACTACCAAAACCCGCCCTGCTGCGGTCAAAATCAAAAAAGACAACGGCAATGAACTTTAACAAAAAGGCACTCCACGGTGCCTTTTTTATTTTGCATAAGAAGCTCGTCTTATCCGGTCATTTATTGCTAAACCCAAACCTTCTTCAGGTATCGGGGCTATGGCTATTCCTTTTTCTCCGGCCATATCGTCGGCCAACCGCATATAAGCAAACAAATTCGCCGCCGCCTCACACAAATCACCATTCACACTCAAATTGAGATCTGCACGTTCGCTATAACCAAAACCGATGTAAAATTCGTCATCTTCCGGCTCTACAACATTTATACGAAAACGATGCTCCGGTGCATAGTGCCGCAACATTTGCCCCGGAGAAGTCGGCTTGTTCGGATCTCCGTGCGAAATAATCACCGGCTCGTGCAAAAATGCTTCAATGTCTTCTTTGGGCACACCGCCGGCACGCAACAAAAACACATCTTTGCCGGTAACATCAATAATTGTTGATTCCACTCCGACTGCACATTTTCCGCCATCTAAAATCATATCAACTTTGTTGCCCAAACTATCGGCCACATGCTCTGCCGTTGTCGGGCTTATGGTCTGTGACCTGTTGGCCGAAGGTGCAACAATCGGCACTCCACTCAAACGTATCAATTCCAGTGCTACCGGATGGTTCGGCATTCTGACAGTTGCTGTCGGCAAGCCTGCGCAAGCCAAATCAATCGCCGTATTATGCTCTTTCCTTTTCAGCACCATTGTAAAAGGCCCCGGCCAAAACTTGTGCGCCAGAGCCAATGCACGCTCGTCTGTTTCAACATACTCTTTCAAAAAATCAATATCGGCAATATGTGAAATCAGCGGATTAAAAGTAGGCCTGCCCTTAGCCTCAAAAATACTCGCCACTGCTTTGGCATCGTAAACATTTGCCCCCAAACCATAAACCGTCTCGGTCGGGAAAGCTACCAAGCCGCCGTCCTTTATTATTTGTGCGGCTTTTTGCAAATTATCGGGATTAATCGGATAAATATTAGACATTTTTTATTTACGCCCACCGTTTTTATTTACATATGTCGGCAGCGACTTACCGCTTTTACCGTTAGGCACATCAACACTTTGCACAAAGGTTTCAATCTTGTTCAAATATACCAAATTGTTACCATGCGGTTGCGGCGGCATAATTTTTCGTTGCGGATTGTCAAAATCATGCACAATATAATGCTCAAAATCAAGCATTGCCACACAATATCTTGGCAACAAAATCTTTTCATACCCAATCATTCCGTCTTCCATCTCAACCCGACGTTCCAATTTATGTTTAAGACGATGAATACTATCCTCAACAAGCGCCAATCGAGGGGGATCATTCACTTCTGCATAAGATGCAATATTATTCGGACAATACACCGGCTCTTTATGATCAATTCCAAAACCGGGGCCGGTAATAATCTGCCCTTTATATTCAAACTCAAAACTGTTGGCACAGCCTTTGGTATACATGTTTTCAATCAATCTGTCCACATACGCCGGATGCACTCCGTTGTCACGTAAAAGAGTATAAAAATCCTGTTCGTTCTCGCGGATAAATACTTTTACAAAGCCCTCTTTTTCACGATATTTTACAAAATCGTCATAACAAAACTCTTTTATAAAATCTCTAAAATCGGATATCCCCATATTAACAATAACATTGGGTGAAATCCCTTTAGACACCAAATTCAAAAGCAATGGATATTCTACCGCCTCATAGCTTTTATAGCCCTTCATCTCGCGCTCATATATGGACTCTTTCAGTGCCTGGCGATACATGGACATTCCGAACATTTTATCACGTTTTGTTTTTTTCTTTTTCAGTGCTTCAACATATTCCGGTGACAAATATTCGCTGACAACATCTGAAATACGACCGTTACAGTCATCTCTTATGCAATGTTTATGCTCGGGCGAAATCGGGTTTTCCGGCGTAACAATCAATGAGCAATTATTGTTAATCACGTATCTTCTGAGCATACTGACCAAGCGTCTTTTGTCGTCATCACTGGCATTAGACGTCAAAATCTTCATTGCTCCGTCCAGAACGATCTCGGCGTGCTCTCTGTTACGCCTTGCTTCAACCAGATCTTTTCTTGTTTTATTGCCCACGATTGCTTCCTTTTCTTAAATTTTGTCCAGAGTATACTCTCTTTTTTTGCAAATGTCTAAACTTTTATTTAAGCTTTTCGCATTTATAATATACCAATCAATTAAAAGGAGTAAAACATGGTAGAGTTTATATTTAACAGTACAAAATCCGCTCTCAAGAGCGACGTAAACGTTGTTTTAGCCGCATCAGCATCATTCAAATATGACGGCTTCTGCAATGACCAAACCCTATCTGCCCTAAAATCTGCGGTAAAAGAAGCGAAGTTTAGCGGTGAACTTGATAGTACCACCTCAGTATATGACGGCAAAAAACGAACTATTTTATCAGGTATTGGACAAACCCCGTCTCTGCTTGATCTGCAAACCTTAGGCGGAAAATTATACAAACAAATCAACAAGTTTGAAAAAGTTACTGTTATTGTGCCATCTTTCCCGAAAAGCAAGTTGTCTTCTTCAGACATTGCCTGCAACATAGCTTTTGGTATTGAACTGGCCTCATACCGATTCGATAAATATTTTACCACTAAAAAGGCCGAGGATTTTCCCAAACTTGAAACTGTTGAGTTCGTTTCCATATCAGAAAAAATCTCTGCCAAAGATTATAACAACCTGCGTTCTGTTGCCAACGCCGTGCGCTATGCCCGAGACCTTTCCAACGAACCGGCCAACTACTTAACCCCTGAAGTTTTTGCCGCTGACATTAAACGTCTTGAATATCTGGGCTTAAAAGTCAAAATTCTTGAAGAAAAAGAGATTCGCGCCCAAGGCATGAATATGTTGCTGTCAGTCTCTCAAGGCTCGCACAACACACCGCGTGTTGTCGTTATCCGCTGGGAAGGCGCACCAAAATCATCTAAACCCGAGCTCGGCTTAATCGGTAAAGGTGTAACTTTTGACTCCGGTGGTATCTCGCTCAAACCGTCAAACGGCATGGGCGACATGAAGAGTGATATGACCGGCGCCGCCGTAGTTGTTGCCACAATGAAAGCTGCCGCTCTTTGCAAAGTCAAACAAAACATTACCGCCATTGTCGGCTTGGTTGAAAACATGCCTTCAGGTCACGCCTCTCGCCCCGGAGATGTTGTGTCTTCAATGTCCGGGCAAACGGTAGAAATCATCAATACTGATGCTGAAGGACGTTTAGTCTTGGGTGATTGCCTCTGGTATTTGCAACAAAAATATAAATCACAAGTTTTAATCGACGTTGCCACCCTGACCGGTGCAACCGCACGTACATTTGGTTTTGAATATGCAGGACTGTTCAGCAACACCGACAATCTCGCCAACGACCTTTATGCCAAAGGTTTAGAAACCGGCGAAAAACTCTGGCGTTTACCGGTGACCAAAGAATATGACAAGATGATTGACTCTGACATTGCCGACATCAAAAACTGCGGCACCGGTACTGCCGGCGGTATTCTGGCCGCATGCTTTTTACAACGTTTTGTAAAACCCGAAAACAATTGGGCTCACCTTGACATTGCCGGTGTTTATAATGACGAGAAAGGTCATCCTCTCACCCCAAAAGGTGCAACCGGTTGGGGTGTACGCCTGTTGACCAAGTTTATCAACTGCTACTAGATCAACAAAGAAACAAAAAGCTTGTTTCTGCCCAGGCAGAGACAAGCTTTTTATTTAAGCATAAAATAATTTCACAATCCGGCAAGTTTGCGCATAAGACGTTTTTCAACATGCTCAACACCTATTGCAAAAACCGCCACAATCGTCGTCAGTACTGCGATGCATCCGGCAACTACAAGTACAGGCTTGTTCTTTTTATTCATAGTTGAAAATTAATAATTTCATTAAGGCTTTCAATATAAACCGCATGGTTGTTTTGTCAATCATGTTGTTTTCAACGTTTCATTATTTCCTTACATTTTAAAATTGCTACTTCCACCACCACAAACGCTTGCCAAGGATATAGGGGGAAGAATTTGTTAATATATATTTTCTCTTTCCCATAGAAGCAAACCAGAATCTACCAATTGTTTATTTATTTTCTTCGCTAATATATCTCGTGCATCGAAAAATTTTTCAAAAATAGGTAAATACTCCGAATTTATGACATATTTTATCGTATTACGACCAAAACCTCTAGTTCCCTTCGTTGTTTTAGTTTTTGTAATTCTTGTATCATTTTCGGTTTCTAATTCACTAAATGTTGAAGTATCTTTGCCCATAATAGCATTAGTTACATCATAAAAGCTATCATTCCAATCCTTATTAGAATATTCCTTATTCCGATGATAAAATTTAAATATTTCAAGTGCAGCATTGTATAAATTTTTTGCTTCTTCTGAAAATTCAAACTGTTTAAGCCATTCTCTAAAATCAAAAGGCTTATCATGTAAATCATTTGAAAATAAATCATTTCCAAATGATTTAGGAAACAAAACGTTTAGATCATTTTTATCGCAATCTAATTCTTCTGCAGAAAACGGCATAATATAATTTTTATCGTCTTTATTTGTAAATTGATTATTCTTATAAAATAATGAAAAAATTATTGAATCGCTAAATAATTCTAAAGAAATATCCTCAATACTGCCTTTGTAACAGTGATAGTTTCTTTCAAAATATTTTGCATGTGTATTGAAACTTATTCCTTTTGATAACAAAACATATTTTAAATTATTTGTTGTAATTTTATTATCTTTTTCCTTTCCTCCATTGCCTATAACCAACACATGGGTTAAATAGCTCCATTGTCCTAGAATTGTCCCTGTCATATTATTTTTAATTTCTTTTTCTATTGATTTCATTAAATACGGCTTGGTGACATTATAATTGTAAGTTTTTATATATTCTAAATTATCTGTTTTTTCGTTAATTTCATATCTATCAGCAGGGATGCAATCGTCATTAAATTCATATCCATCATTTTTATCAAAAATTACTTGACTTATTGGCCACTCTGATAACAAGAAAGTTGTTTTTGCATTGCTAAAGATATGGGATTTAATTTTATATTCACTGTTTATATAATTCATCCTTTCATCTCTGAAGAAACTTTCCATTGTATAATAAAAAACAATAACTTCAGGATTTAATTTTAAGACTTTATTAAAAAACTCAATTGCCAAATTGTTTTTAAAACCTGTTTTATTCTGGTATGGTGGATTCATCACAATCATTAACTTGCGATTTTCTCGCTTACAAATGTCATTGATATCTAATAAACTACCTTTATATTTAAACTTTGGATGTTCATCATTTTCTAAATAATCAAATTTAACAGAATTTTCAAATCCTTTAATTTTGCACGTGTCGACATCCATCTGTTCAAGCGTTGAAAGATAACAGTACTCTTTATAATCCTTTCCAAATTGGTTTTCGAGATTGCCAACACCAGCACATGGATCAAATACTATAAAATCATTCATATTGTAATACCGTGCAAGAATTTCATTTTGTTTTTCTACAAAACAAGTAGGAGTATATTCGCCACCAGTATCTCTTCTATATTTATCAGAGTAAAGTCTATCACTTCTTTCGATAATTTTAAGAAATTCATGTTTTTCAGGGGGCCTTTTATATTTTTTCCAGAATTCTTGGTATTTTTCAGAATTTTTGATAGTATAATATGTTGATCTATATTTACCTTCATATTTAATACCGTCTACTTGGCTATTAGAATTATATACTATGGAATACTTGCTTAAATTAGTTCCTTCTCTGATTAAATCATTTTCTGTATCAACTTCACGAGTTCCTGTTTTCTCTTTACCAAACAACGTATTTTCTTCAATATCTTCATAGAAAGATTTTTTATAAGTTGTTCCATTTAAAATATCTATAAGAAAAAGATTAATTAAATCCTGTTCATCGTTGACATTTTCTCGGAAAGAAATTTCATTTTTCCAATGATTGTAAACATTTTCAACATTATCTTCTGTTATGTCAAATTGGACGTCCTGATCTTTTTTTATCCTCTTATATAACTCTACAATTTCTTCATTTATATACCTTGTTATTTTATTTTTAATACGGTCATTAATCCTGTCTATTGCATCTTTTGTCGGGTGACTTGGTACCTCTGATTTCCAATTAATATCGTTATTATACATTACACTATTATCAGAACAATCTATAAGTTCGAGAACATCATTTTTTTTATTATCTTGGTAAACAAGAGCAACTCTATTCATAATGCGGCTTTGTTTTTTATTTGTAATAATTACTTGTGCTAGGGCACTTCTGTACTCAGCATCATTTGTTATGATAAATTTCGTTTCTATGTAAAGAAGAAAATTTCCCTTTTTATCTTTTAATAAAACATCAACTTTGTTGAGAACATCTAAATCCCAACACCCACTATCAAAGTACTTTTCACAGAAATTCTTTTTGTAATTAACTTCTTCAGATTTCATACATTCCTCATCTAGCTATTTTAAAGCTACTTCGCTATTCACTATAGTTAAGTTATTTTACTTAACTATAGTTAAGTAACAAAGTTTGTCAATCATGATTATCATAATTATATGAACATACGAGAAGCATATAAAATGAGTGACCGAGTCGTTGACTTGATTGACCGAAAAATGAAAAACGCAAAGATTTCAAGATATAAGCTTGCGCAAGATAGCGGCGTAACTCAATCATCACTCAGTTATTTGTTTGATAAAAAGCGTCGCCCAACAATAGCTTATCTATTTAGACTTACCAATGCATTGAACATACATTTAGCAGATATAATTGCACAAGTTGAAAAAGATACCCAAAAATAACACCAAACAAAAAAGCCCGATTTTCATCGGGCTTTTCTTTCATTTATCATCATCTACCTTGCTAACCACCTTTATCTGACCACATAAAATCAGAATTATCTCCAAGCAAAAATTAAATACCTTCATAATTCCGGTAATAAACCACATTATAACCGTTGCCACACCACACCCCACGCTGACAAACTTATGCCATACCTTTTTCCAGCTTATACTTTTATTATTTGTATTTGGTGTTTTGCTTTCTGTCATAACCTACCTCTCTCACATCGCTGCACCTGTATTATAAAACACGTATATGAAAAATCAATTAAAAATCTAATCCCCACACGCCGGCAACCACTCATCTCCCCCCATCAATGCCACTTTCTGACACCACACAAAAAAGCCCGATTTTCATCGGGCTTTTTCGCTTAAAATCATCAACCTTACAAATCGGCAATCACGGATAAGGATACAATTTCGTCCGGCTCACGCACCATACCATTAGCACCTGCTCCACGTTTTATCATATCTACAAACTCCATACCTGACGTAACCTCACCCCAAACAGTATATTGTCCATTCAGCCACGGTGCATCGGCAAAACAAATAAAGAACTGGCTGTCGCCTGAATCCGGATCCATTGCTCTTGCCATTGAAACCGTACCTCTGACATGCGGACGTTTATTAAACTCGGCTTTCAGCTTTTTGCCGCTACCGCCGGTTCCGGTGCCGTATGGACAACCTGTTTGTGCCATAAAACCGTCAATCACCCGGTGAAACTTCAATCCGTTATAAAAACCTTGGCGCACCAATTCTTTAATTCTTGCTACATGTTTCGGAGCATCCTCCTCAAACATCTCAATCACCACATCACCGTCTTTCAGTTTCAGCAACAATGAGTTTTCAGCATCTTTAACATTATACTTGGCTTTTTCTTTTTTGGAACGAGTCGCACTTTGCGTCAGCTTTTTTGTTTCAACCGTACCGAGCTTTTGGGTATCGGCTTTGCCCAGTTTCATAGCCTCGGTATTCTTTAACAATTCCGCCATTTCAATCTCCTTCAGCTTATTTTTCTTTCTGCAATATATATAGGTATTGCTTTAGGCTTTCGCAACATCCAGAACATAATCAAGCCGCTGTTCAAAATTCAGACCTTTGGGATAGTTGTTCTTAATGTTTTCCAACACATCGCGCATCCCTCGCCCGTTAGCGATTTGAATAGCTAACCCAGGACGCGCATTAAGTTCCAACATCATCGGACCTCTGAACTTGTCCAGCACAATATCTGCCCCCAAATAGCCCAAACCGGTCATATCATACCCTTTGACCGCAATCTCCAAATGTTCTCTCCAGAACGGCACCTGCAAATTCATCAAATCAGCTTTGGTGTCGGGATGGAACTTGACCGGGCGATTATGTTGCACTGCGGCAATTGCTTTGCCGGTTTTGATGTCTATTCCGACACCGACCGCACCTTGGTGCAAGTTGGCCCGTCCACCCGATTCTCTCGTTGCCAGACGCATCATCGCCATTGCCGGAAATCCCTGATAAACAATCACCCTCACATCAGGTATACCCTGAAAACTGTAATCTTGAAACTGGTTTGAAAAATGCACCATCTCTTCCAAAACCGCCACATCATAACGACCGCCCAAACTGTACAGTCCGCTCAAAATGTTTGATATATGCTGATAGACTTCGTTGTAATTCAAAACTTTCTCTGAAGCGGTAACAAACTCTTTGTCGGTATATTTTTTAATCACCAACACCCCTTTACCGCCCGAACCGTGTGCCGGCTTGATCACAAATTCATCAAAACCTTTTACCAACTCCAAAAAGCTGTCAACTTTGTTCTGCACCTCAATCACCCCGATCAAACGCGGAGTATTAATGCCGATTTTATTGGCCAATCCTTTGGTTTGCACTTTGTCATCAACCAGCGGATATAAACTTCGCTGATTGTTTTGAGCAATAATATCATAGTTACGAGCGTTCATGCCAAGCACACCGGCGGCACGCAAAGCAGAAGGTCTGACCATGGATTTCAAACGCTCAAACATTATTTTTCCTTCTTAGCTAAAGGTGCAAAACGCATTAACTCGGTAACCCTATATCCCGTATATGTACCGAGCAACATAACAACAAACAAAATAACCAAATTGAGTTCGTCAAATGCAAACATAATGTGGCGGATATATTCGTTCACAATCACAAAATAAGTAATAATCGCTACCAACACACTGTAAACAATCTGCTTCATCGCGTTTTTGGCGCCCTCTTCTTCCCACGTAATTGAGGCACGTTCAATAATCCATGCCGTAATAATGATAGGGAAGAACAACGCAGATGACGCAATCGACCAGTTCCAGTTATAACCGATGATTGCCAAGAACTGCATAATCAAAATTACAAAAATTACCACGGCCGAAATTCTCGGTACCAACAGCAAATTCAACTTCGACAAACCGGCACGAATTGCCACGCCCATGCCGATAATCAGTGCAAAACATACCAAACCGGCCCAAAATCCGGTTTCGACCAGCGACATTGCAATCAACATCGGTGTGAATGTTCCCATTGTCGATATACCGATAACGTTACGCATCAAAACAACTACCAAAATCGCTAACGGGAAAATCATCAACCACTTCAAAGCGTTTTGTTGGTTAACCGGCAGGTTATAAATTGAATATCCGAAACTTGTTTGCTGGTTGGCCAATTTTGCACGATGGCCTGCCATTTTGAAAGACGAACGTAAAGATTTCATGACCGAATATTTAATGCTTGAATTCTCACCGCCGGTAACATCAAACATTGAATCTGCACCGCGTTGGAATACCACAAAACTGCTCGGCAGACCTTTTTTGCCGGTTTTGATGTCATAGATCTTCCACATCTTGTCAATATAAGCCTCAATCATCACATCAGGCACAAAGGTTTTCTTTTCCTCTTGCAGTTTGATACCTCTGACCATTCGAGCCGAAACATTCTTCAGCGCCAACAAATCAATTATGGCCTGTGCCGTCTCTTTATTTGTGCTGCGTTCCGGCATAAAAGCCTGCACCGTTTGGTCAGGTGGCGTTTGATTGAGCAAAAAGATAACCTGTTGCACCGCATCGCCTTCCAGCTTTGAAGCGGTTTCCAAAACCTCCATCGCAACATTCGTTTCCTGTTCCGACAAAACCGGTCTTACAATCTTATCAGCTCTAGCTGCCGGAGTCTTGCCGTTACTGTCAACATTGTCGTACATTAAAACACGATAATAAACATCTTGATGTTTGGTCTTTGGTTTTGTCGTCAGAACAACCTTGTCTTTGGTCATGTTTACGGTGTATTTTGGAGCAACCGTATCTTCATCCAAGACCTTAAAATCTTTTGAAGGTGTTGGGCGTGTAATCACTACCTTAATCGGATCACCCGTAGGCTCAAACGCAACATGGGCCTCAACTGTCCATACCGCAGTTTTTTTCTTTGGTGCAAAACTAAAACCCCAATATCTGATCTTATAATATGCACTAATACCGGCGAACAATATCGACAATACCAAGCCGATAGTTAAAACAAATCTGACTGATTTTAGTTTTTGTAACATACTTGCCCCTGCTATTTCAAAGTATTACTGATAGAAGTATCAACAACCGCACGACCGGTCAAAATATTGCGTCCGATCAACCCCTGATAAGAAAATCTGTCTCTTTCCGCCAATGAAAACTGTGTTCTGATAATCTCCCCGCCGAAACGTACGCTCATCATTACCACAATACGGTCTTCTTTACCTTCGATTCTTTTGACCTTTTGCTGGCGAAGCACTTTTTTCTCAAAATGATATTTTTCACCGTGTTCACGATTAATCAGATCAAATGAAACCCATTTTTCACCGTCACGTTCAAAAAGTGTACGATTCGCAACATCAATTGATGACGTTTCTGCCCCGGTATCAATACGAGCTAAAAACGGTTTTTTCATCGGCAAAAAATAAATCGGCTCAACTTCCCCGATAACCCCCAAACGGTGTTTGCTTGCGACATTTTTGACCGCATCGGTTTCAGGTGTTTTTACTTCAACTCCGGGCACGATTGCCGGACGAACATCACTGCGACAAGCGCTGTTGGCGAGCACGGCTGCCGCCAAAATCATAATTTTTATCGGTAATAGTTTCATCTGTAATTCTTCTTTTTTTATATCATCTCATCTACAGAGCCTATTTAGCTTCAAAGCCGAAAAATTGTAAAGCAAAAAAAACGAGTTAGCCCAACATTTTTAATGACAAACATCTCAAAACAATGTACTATTTCAGCGACTCAACGGAGAACACGATGCACAACAACAAAAAAGCCTTTTGGGTACGTCTCAACAAAATAAAATATTATATCCGCCGTTTTGGTATTATCAAAACTGCCAAAAAACTCATTTTGCCGACTGTTACCGTAGCCGCACTGAATGTTTCCAACCTCAACGCACAGGAACAACGCCCGCAACAGTTATCTGACCGCGACAACATTGAAACTGTCAAAAATACCCTTGCCCACAACCGCAAAGTCGTGTTCAACCTCGGCAACGAAATAGATGCTCGTGCAGACTGGTTTGTTGACAATTTTTTGCTTGCTGCTCAAAAACATCTTGATGCATTGCAAAACTCTTCCAACAAAAAAGACTACGTCAAATGCAACTTCTTTGATATTGTCTCACCGCGACGCAATTTGCCCGGCAGTACACCTTATTGCATAACTGCGCTCAATCGTGCTTTGATTGATGCCAACAAAATTGCCGGCGATCTTGACAATGTTCTTCCCAATCCCAACTCATCGGAGTGCTATTCTGCCAACGAGTGTAACGCTTTTGCTGCGTTTTTGCGCAAAAAAGGCTTCGGTGATTGTATTGATGAAGGCCGTATTGATTTCAACAAACTTCAGGCCGGAGATATCATTTTGACCGTGCGCAATCGTAACGGTGATCGTCACGCCCAACAATATATCGGCAAAAAGAACGGTAGCCACTATTGCCTGAGTTTTAACAGTGACGGCATTCGTGAACTGAAGAGCTCAAGTGCCATTGTCATTCATATGCATCAGCTTACTCGCAAGGCCATCATCAAAAACATGCAAAAAGAAAATCTGATTCCTCAAAAAGTTGTGCTTGATGACGTCGTTCTTCCTCTTGAGCAAGCCCGACGCATCCAAAGCTACTTGCTACGCGGACGAGAAAATCCCAATCAAAATGCTCCTTATTTGGCGGCCAATACATACACTCTTACTTCTCGTGATTTTGCTGCCGCTGAAAACAGGCAACCAAATTTGACAACAATTCGTCGTCAACGTTCCCGCACCAGAGGATAAGCACACAAACAAAAAAGGAGTAAACCACGTGGTTTACTCCTTTTTGCATCATCGCACAACTTACAACGTTGTTGCCTCAAGCTCCCGTTTCAGATCGTCACCATCTCCCCATCCCTGTTGATAGTAGAAGGTTACCGCCAGTGTCGCCATCTCCTGCAACGTAATCATCAGCGGAATTTCCTGCATGGCTTCCCACACAGCACTCATCTTTTTCCGATTACGTAATGCACTAAAAAGAGAACGACCATAATCTTTCAGCAAGCCCTCATAACTGTGATAGGTGTCCAATCTCTCACTCATTCGCCGAAACATAGGAACGTTGATTTCCCAATGCAGCATCTGCACCAGCAGATAAAAATCCAGCTGGGTATTCACATCTGACTGCATTTTCACCCCCCAAACAAGGTGTTTCACGAACGCTTGGAGGAACTCAGTCCGGTCTTTCTTTTGTATAACCGGTTCAAAGTAACGCAGGTCATACATTTTGTGATCATTCATAATATCTAAAAAAATAAAACATTCTGGATACTTATATCATATAGACAAAAATTTGTCAAACAAAAAAGGGAAAGCAGCTTCGGCCTGCCCTCCCTTTTTCTTCAGTCTTCGGTTTGCACCATCTGCAGCATTTTCGCCGCGAAGTCCTCCGGTGTTCCCAATTTTTTCCTTACGAACAGTGAGATTGCAACGGAGTACAAATTCTGCATCCCCAGATACACGTCGTTCCGCCGTCTGATTTCTCGCAGAAGAACCCGATTACGATGGTTTTTTAACCACTTTATCGGACCTCCTTTGCAATATCTGGCCATACGCTCGTCGCACATATCCAAAACCTCAAACGTTCTTTCCATTTCGGCGAGCATTCTGTCATCAGGAACATAGCTCATCGCCATGCACAGATTGGCAAAACCTTTTTCAACAACGAACTGGATCAATTGATGATGACTTGCATCCCATGTAGAATAGGTGTCCGTGGACTCGTCCATTGGCCACATGCCGACTTTTTCCCAAAAATACAGCCCTTTTACCTCTGCGGCAAAAAGATTGATGTATTCCTCGGCAGTAGTGGCACTATACAGCTTCTCGAAACCTGCGTCTCTCACTTGACTGGTTGGTATAAAAATTTCCATAGGCAGTAATTTATTAATAATATATTTTGCCCCAAGCATATACTCAGCTTACTTAACAGTCAACGATTGTTTTATTTTTGTATTGACTATTACAAAAAAAATACTTATTAAGGTAGCTGTTGCCCTGATGGCGGAATTGGTAGACGCGCAAGTTTCAGGTACTTGTGACCGTTTTGGTCGTGGAAGTTCGAGTCTTCTTCAGGGCACCATAAAAAATCCCCTCAACCGAGGGGATTTTTTGTTTTTGTATTATTAGTTTACCAAGCGTAATTCAGCCCTGCACCGAGGGCAATGGCATCATATGATGAGCCAAAGGTGTAGTTAGCCCAGGCATAAGCAGATAAGGCATCGGTAAAGCCATAGCGTCCGCCAATCTCAATACGTCCCAATGTTTGGTCATGGTAAGTGTCAGCTTTAGATAAGCCGGTAATCAGTACGCTGTCATCTCCGGTAATAGTCTGGATTACACTCGGCTTGATATATACTTTCGCATTATCAAACTGCTTCTCAAGTTTGGCTCCCAATTCTGCTT
>CAMYUM010000011.1 GCA_947301965.1 uncultured Azospirillum sp.
TGGCTCAAGCTATGATGCGATTGCTCTGGGTGCCGGTCTGAACTACGCGTGGTAAACAAAAACGGAGGCATCAAATGACGCCTCCGCCCGTTTCCCCTAAAAATTCATTATTTGGAGTAAATGGTATTTTTTAGGGAGAAAACCAAACATGTGATTTTGGTGAAAATCGTATAATAAATTTTAGACAATTTGTCAACAAAATATTTCATGCGGTTTCCCTATAAAATCTGCTATCCTCTTGTAAATCCTTGATAAAATCTTCCCAGTCCTGCTCGTGATCAAGCTCGTCATGCATGATTTTTAGAGAGAGGTCAAAGGTTTCATAATCCTTGCCAAAGCAAAGTTCGCAGATTTGCTGATATCTCGCGATAGCACACCTCTCCGAATCCAAATTTTGCTTTAACAATGCCATTGTAGAAGCGTCACGAGGCACTTCATAACCGCATTTTGCTTGTTGCAACCACTCAGAAGGAGCCAACAAAGGAGTTCCCCCCAGTTGAATAATTCTGTCAGCGATTATTTGTGCGTGTCCGAGCTCTTCTTTGGCATGTTTCATAAACTCTTCCTGCACCAAAGGCCTCATCGGCCCGAAAATAACCTGACCGCCGATCCAATACTGATAATACGCCAGCCACTCCTCGGCATAGGCACGATTTAGCAAATCCAGCAAATTCTTAACATCAAGTTTGCACAATTTTTGTGCTGCTTCTCCCATTTTTACCTCCATAAACATGTTAAATATGCCAATTTGAAATAATTGCCGTTAAAGAAAAATCAATATATTGAGATTATAATATCGGCATAATGTTGTAAGGAGAAAACGTATGGCATTGATATCAGCAAGTCTTTTGGCTGCCGATTTCGGACATTTGGGCAAAGAGATTGCTTCAGTTGAAAAAGCCGGATGTGACTGGTTGCATCTTGATATTATGGATGGACATTTTGTGCCGAATCTGAGTTTTGGCGTTCCCGTCATCAAATCGTTGCGTCCGCTCAGTAAAATGGTTTTTGATACTCATTTAATGGTTCAAAATCCCGACGAAATGCTGTCCTGGTTTGCCGAGGCTGGGTCTGACATTATAACTGTCCATCTCGAAGCCTGTCGCGATGTAGTTGCCACTTTGAGCAAAATCCGCTCTTTAGGCAAAAAAGCCGGTGTTTCTTTACGCCCGCAAACCCCGGTTTCAGGGCTTGAGCCCTTGCTCGACCAGCTTGATTTAATTTTGTTGATGACGGTTAACCCCGGATTTGGCGGACAAGAGTTTATGAACGATCAGCTCAAAAAGATTGCCGATGTTCGTGCTATGATTGGCCGCCGTAAAATTTATCTTGAGGTTGATGGTGGTATTAACCATAAAACAGCCAAACAATGCCGCGATGCCGGTGCCGATGTTTTGGTTGCCGGAAGTGCCATATTTAAAACCGATGATTATTCGGCCGCCCTTGCCGCACTAAAAAAATGAGGAGAATCAAATGACAACAGTTATGGTAATTGAAGACGAAGAATCTTTGGGACTTTTGCTTAAGTATAATCTTGAAAAAGAGGGCTACCAAGTCATTTGGGAAAAAACCGGCAATAAGGCGGTGGCTTCGGTTGAAAAAAACTGCCCCTCGGTAATTTTATTGGATTGGATGTTGCCGGAATTGTCCGGTATCGAGATTTGCAAAATGATTCGCAATAAACCCGATATTAAAGATATTCCAATCATTATGCTCACAGCCAAAGGCGAGGAAGAAGACAAAGTTAAAGGCCTGACCGCCGGTGCTGATGACTATGTTACCAAGCCATTTTCGGTGCCGGAGCTTATGGCTCGTATCAAAACCAACTTGCGCCGCGCTCCCGAACTTCTTCCCGAAAAAGAATATGTTTTTGAAGATATCCGTATGGATTTGGTCGAGCGTAAGGTTTTCCGCGGTGACAAATACATTCATTTAGGGCCGACAGAGTTCCGCCTGCTTAAAATGTTGATGGAAACTCCCGGCAAAGTTTTTTCTCGTGAATTTTTGCTCAAAAACGTTTGGGGCAACAACATTTATGTTGAATCCCGCACTGTTGATGTACATATCAGGCGTTTACGCAAATCTCTTAATGAATACGGTCCTGATTATATTCGCACCGTACGTGCGACCGGATATGCCATTGATAATAATGTTAACCAAGATGAAGAAACAGAAGAAGAATAAATGGGATTAAAATTTGACACATTAAAAACTTGCGGCAAAGCCCGAAGAGGGCAACTCCACACCAAACACGGAACCGTTAATACTCCCGCATTTATGCCGGTTGGCACTTGCGGTACTGTCAAAGCTATGATGCCGGAATCCGTGGCCGCGACCGGAGCCGAAATTTTGCTTGGCAACACCTATCACCTGATGCTTCGTCCCGGTGCCGATTTGGTTGAAAAAATGGGCGGACTTCATAAATTTATGAACTGGGACAAGCCGATTTTGACCGATTCCGGAGGTTTTCAGGTTATGAGCTTAAGCGGTTTGCGCAAAATCGGTGAGGAAGGGGTGTCTTTTGCTTCTCATGTTGACGGCAAACGTTACTTTTTGTCGCCTGAAGAATCCATGAAAATTCAGCACAAACTTGATTCGAATATTACCATGTGCCTGGATGAATGCGTCAAACTTCCGGCACCGCACAAAGTGGTCAAACAGTCTATGGAAATGTCGATGCGCTGGGCAAAACGCAGTAAAGAGGCTTTTATTGACCGAGAAGGATACGGAATTTTTGGCATACAGCAAGGCGGAGACTATGAAGATTTGCGTGCATATTCGGCTGAAAAACTGCGAGAAATAGGCTTTGATGGTTATGCTATCGGCGGTCTTGCCGTTGGTGAGGGACAAGAAACCATGTTTAAGGTTTTGGACTATGCACCGCAAATGCTGCCTTCTGACAAACCGCGCTATCTGATGGGGGTAGGTCGTCCTGATGATATTGTCGGAGCGGTTTTACGCGGCGTTGATATGTTTGACTGCGTAATGCCGACACGTTCCGGACGTACTTCACAGGCGTTTACTCGTTTTGGTACTATCAATATTCGCAATGCTCGCCATCGTGAAGATCCGCGTCCCTTGGAAGAGGGCTGTGATTGTCCGCTTTGCACCAACTATTCACGTGCCTATATCCACCACTTGCAAAAGGCTAATGAAATTTTGGCAGTAATGCTTTTGACATGGCACAATGTCAGATATTATCAACGACTAATGTCAGGTTTGCGCAACGCCATAGAAACAGACAGCCTTGATACTTTTGTTGAACAATTTTATTCTGACCAAAAACAAGGCGACATTAAGGAGTTATAATCATGGCAGAACAACAGGATACAATCAAACAATTTGCCCGCGAAAACGCCGAAAGCGGTTTGCGTGTATTTGTTGCCGGTGGCGCTCGTTCAGGTAACGACGAAATTTATGTAGAAGAAGCATATAATCTCGGTCGCCAAATTGTCAAAATGAACTTAAAACTTGACTTTGGACTATCAAATTCCGGCATTATGGGTGCAGTTGCTCGCGGTGTTGTTGACGGTTGGAACAAAATCCACGAAAATAACGAGAGTAAAAGCCCGATACAAGGCATTACTACTCATGACTACTTTGATTTGTATCCCCATGACGATAATTTAATTAACCAAATAAGCGAAATTGTCGTTGCTAAAACTCTTGAGGAACGCAAACAAAAACTCCTTAAAGCTGATTTTGTGGTATTTGCTCCCGGTGGTGTTGGCACACTTGACGAGCTGGCTTATGACTGCGTTGCCATGCAAGACGGTTTTTTAGCCATTAAACCATTTATTCTCTACAACATCGACGGATTTTTTTATCACCTGCTTGAATACTTGAAACAAATTGCGGCCAAAGGCTTTGCCGAACCGTTGCCGTTTATTGTCGTCGACAACTCCCGTGAACTGGAGGTTGTTTTCCGCTTGCTCAAACTCCGTTATCAAAACAGTCAGGATAGCAAAATTGCATATGGCAATACTCGTCAGCTGATTTACGAATTGCCTTATTTTCTGAAGAAAAAACCGGACAGTTCCGTCCATGTTGAGGATTTGATTGAAGAATTTGATGCAATCCGCAATACCGGCTTACCTGAAGAACAACATAAGTTGGATATGGAAATTGAACAGGCTTATCTCGAAAAAGAAATTGAACGTATGTACGAAAGACTGGCAAAAACCGGACGTGATACCTCGATTGTCAGTGAAAAACTGACCAAACTAAAAGAAAGACGGAAACTATGGAAGTAAAAACAATACCTTCATCGGTATGGAAATTTTTATGGCACTATCTTTCAAAACAAAAGGTATTGTTTTTCAGCATTATATTTACAATTATTTTTGGTGAATTTTTACTGCGCGTATCGCTTTATTACGGGGCAAAGATTATTGAGGCTATTTCCTTGCCGCCAACGGAAACACAGATTGGTCTTGCCGTAAAATCGGCACTATTGGCATCTTTTTTTCTGTTGCTCAAGAGTTTGATTCAAAACTTTACCATTTTTGTTGAGGCTCGGTTTATGCCCAACTGCCTGGTCCGTGTTGCCAAAGATTTATTTTCATATGTTCATCGTCATTCCACGGCCTTTTTTGCTGAAGAAATGGCCGGCAATATCTCCGGCAAGACCAAAACCATTATTGATGGCATATACCCGATTTTTTACAATTTGATGTGGGGTTTTTTCTCTCCGCTGATTGCGATGGTTATCACCATCGGCTTTATTTTAAAAATTAACTTTTGTCTTTCGTTAATATTATTGGCGCTTAACATTTTGATGATTTATATCATTTATTGCCTGTCAAAAAAAATGGTTCCGTTTTCGCAGCGTCGCTCCCAAACTCTGTCTGAAGCCAATGGTGTTTTGGTTGATAGTATAACCAACGCAGGAATAGTCAAAAACTTTAGCAATTATTATTATGAAAGACGCTATTACTTCAAGTATATGCGAATTGCGGCTCAGGCTGACCGCCTTGAAACCAAAAAATTCGGAATAATTTTCTTTTGGCAAAATCTGTTACGTTCGGTTGTGCAGGTAATTTTCTACCTTATTCCGGTTTGGTACTGGTATTTAGGCAAAATAAACGTTGCGGATTTTGTGCTTATTCAATCTCTGATAGCCATTTTAAATAACACTTTCAGCATGTTATCCATGAATTTTATGCAGTTTTTCAGGATATACGGCAGCATGCGTGATGGACTTTTGTTATTGTCAAAGCCATATGAGGTGGTTGACATTGCCGGAGCTCCGCAGCTTAAGGCCGCCCACGGACAAATAAATTTTTCAAATGTTTTTTACCACTACAAAAATTCCGAACCGCTTTTTCAAGATTTTAATCTCGAAATCAAACCGGCAGAAAAAATCGGTTTGGTCGGACATTCCGGCTCCGGAAAATCAACGCTGGTTCGTCTTCTTTCCCGTTATTATGACATTCAAAAAGGTTCTATTGACATTGATGGTCAAAACATAGCCAAAGTTACCCAAGACAGTCTGCGCCGACAAATTGCATTTATTCCGCAAGATCCGAGTTTGTTCAATCGCAGTATTATGGAAAACATTCGTTATGGACGACCGGAGGCATCTGATGAAGAAGTTATGGCGGCGGCAAAACGCGCCCATATTCATGATTTTATTATGCACCTTCCTGATGGTTATGCCTCAAAAGTCGGCGAACGAGGGGTAATGCTTTCCGGCGGTGAACGTCAGCGCGTGGCAATAGCCCGAGCCTTGCTTAAAGATGCGCCGATTTTAATTTTGGACGAGGCGACATCTGCACTTGACAGCCTCAGCGAAAAATATATTCAGCAATCGCTGAAAGACGTAATGAAAGGCAAAACCGTAATCGCAATTGCTCATCGACTTTCCACGCTTAAAGAAATGGATCGGATTATTGTGATGAGCAAAGGCAAAATTGTAGAGTCCGGCTCTCATCGCCAGCTACTTAACAAAAAAGGCGTTTATTATAATTTTTACGAGATGCAATCATCCGGATTTTTGGAACTGGAGTAAAACATATGTTAAACTACATTTGGGCATTCTTTTTTATTGCAAGCTTTATTGCCGCGGTCATCACATGCTTTTTAGGCGGCAATATAGATATTTGGTCGCAGATGAGCAATGCTTTATTTGAGGCGGCCAAATCGGGTTTTGAGATTTCCATTTATCTTACCGGAATGCTCTGTTTTTGGCTCGGATTACTTAAAATTGCCGAAAAATCCAAGATAACAGACAGTTTAGCGCATTTTCTTTACCCGTTGTTTAAAAAAATAATGCCGGAAATTCCTGAAAAATCCCTGGCTTTCGGTTCTATTGTTATGAATATTGCTGCCAATATTCTCGGTCTTGATAATGCGGCTACTCCGATGGGGCTGAAAGCTATGGAACAGCTTCAGGCTGAAAACAAAAGCCGTACTTCGGCCTCTAATGCTCAAATTTTGTTTATGGTCATCAATTCATCATCAGTTACCTTAATCCCGATTACAATACTTATGTATCGCAGTCAGTCAGGCAGCTCTAACCCAGGTTTAGTCTTTATTCCGATTTTGTTGGCGACATCAATTTCAACGCTGGTCGGATTTTTGAGCGTTGCGATGGTTCAACGTCTTAACATATTTAACCGCGTTGTTTTGCTGTACGGGATCATTTTTGTCGGCATAATTTCGGCATTAGGAGCCGGCTTTGCTCTGTTAGGAGCCGAGGCTCGTGCGGCATTATCATCAAGCCTGGGCAATTTTATCCTGATTTTTACGATTTTTTGTTTTATTACCATAGGATTATGCCGCAAAATCAAGGTGTATGACGAATTTATCAAAGGTGCAAAAGAAGGATTTAATATTGCCGTTTCCATCATTCCCTATTTGGTGGCAATGCTTGTGGCAATAGCATTGTTTCGCAGCTCCGGAGCTCTTGATTTGTTGATTATGGGAGTCGAAAAAATCTGCACCATCTTTAATTTGAATGCCGATTTTGTGCCGGCTCTTCCTACTGCCTTGCTGAAACCGCTTTCCGGCAGCGGCGCTCGGGCCATGATGATCGAAACTATGCAAAATTACGGTGTTGATAGTTTTCCGGCTTTTGTTTCATCGGTTGTTCAAGGTTCTACCGAAACAACATTTTATGTTTTGGCGGTATATTTCGGTGCGGTAAAAATTACTAATACCCGACACGCACTCCCTTGTGCGTTGCTTGCTGATTTAGCAGGTATTGTTGCTGCAGTATTGCTGAGTTATTGGTTTTATGCCGGCTGATTTTCGCGCCAGTTAATGCGTATCCTTGCCACTTCGCGCCCGTCATCTGTGGCGTTCAGACAGTGCAAAGATGTCATTCCGTCAATTTGTGAAATTACTTCTATGGTTTCACCGTACAGGCTTTCTTTTTTGAATGATATTTCAATTTCTGCCGGTTGGTGATTTAGTCTGAAATCGTTATCTACACTTTCCGTTGCCCATAACGGATAAATAGCGTTATTAACATGCTTATTAACGTCAATGTCGTCATACCTTACAATAAATGATTTTTTTATATCTTCACGAGCTGCGGCATCAATCTTTGGAAATTCCGTATTCAAAGCTCGTTCTTCTACCACCTGATAGTCTGGCATATGCTCACGCAGAGCCACCGGACGTTTGCGCACAAAATCAATCAAAATCCATTGACTTGAAGCGACAATAATTACGTTTCCCTGTTCATCGGTAATGCAAAAGTCACGTACTGCACCGAGTTTTTTCTCTTGTGCCGGCCAGGTGGTAACGGTTATTTTTTCGTGCCAAAACGGCATACGATTAATTTTAATGTGATAATTTGAGCCGACCCAAGCCAGCCCTTTTTCCAAACAATGCTCAATCCCCACCCCTAAAATCAGAGCATGGGAGTCGGCAGCGTCCTGAAGAATATTCATTAACGCCACAATTCTGAGGGTTCCGTTGCTGTCACACTCATAACTGCGTAACGAATATTCACGGACAAGCTTACCGACTTGCATTTTGCTAATCTTTCATAGAAATTTGCAGCTCTTTGGCTTTTTTGTTCTGATTAAACAGTCTGCCTAACCAACTGCGATTATCCTCGGTAATCATCATGTTTGAGGCGTAATTGGTCAGATATTGACTGCGCTCAATCTTAACATTTTTGAGTGCAACCAAGAGCTTTCTTGTATATACGCTAGCCTTACGCTGATTCCGCGAGTGATAATCAGCTGCTGCCCGCAACCAATCTTTGCGGACATTATAGCGATTTTTCAAAAATCTTGCAGCAACATCAACGTTTTTGTGGGGAT
The DNA here is from genome assembly GCA_947301965.1 of uncultured Azospirillum sp. Taxonomy (GTDB): domain Bacteria; phylum Pseudomonadota; class Alphaproteobacteria; order RF32; family CAG-239; genus JAFUYI01. Next base: position 8,277 of record CAMYUM010000011.1, read on the forward strand.
CAAAAGCATCTTCCACGCTGGCAAACTCCTTGCCATGAAAACGCAGATTTATTTGCATGCACCCTACATCAATGCTCTTATAACCGCGTTTTTGCCACTCTTTAACGGCGGCAACGGCTTCAGCCTTTGTTTTATAAAAGTAGCCTTTGCCGTTCACGTTTACAGTCCAAGGCCAAGCCACCTTTTGGGCGAGCTTTCCGTTCCAACGTCCGGTTTCAACATTTGAGATAGAAGTTAATAAATTTGTTTTTATCTGATATTTTTCTTCTGCCTGAACAGTAGCATTCAAACAGACAAAATCATCATCGACAACCACAGTTTCCTGTGCTTCTGCCGGCAATGGCTGAAATAACATCAGCAATATTAGAAAAATCATTAAATCTTTTGATACTTATAAAAATCCAAGTATCCCTCTGTTCCCTCGGACTGCCACAAACATCCCCCGTCGATACGGTTTCAGCTTGCTTAAAGGCAAAACCAAAAAAAATCCGAGGTCAGGTTATTAAAACTACACACGACCTGCTTTCGCAAGTCGTACCTCATTAAAACAGAGGGGTTATAACATAACTATTTTTTAAAATCCAGCAAAAAATTTGCAAGGGCCGTTATGGCATCACATATATCGGCACTAAGATATTGAAAATTCGCTATTTTTTTATACACAGGTTCGTCCTCATAGAGCGCCCTGTTTATTTCCATTTGCAGGGTATAAATGTTTTTTCGGGGCTGGCAATAATTAAAACTTATGTACGCTCCGGAATACGGACAATCCAGACTGACATTATACTTTTGTCCCAGATATTGGTTCATAAATTCAATAACTTCTGCCGGACAGCTTTGTTCGAACAGAGTGCCGAGACAGAACTCTATTTGTCGATTGTCTTCCATAATATTACAAATTTTTGACGGCATTGAATGACAGTCCAACACCAGACAGATACCGAACTTTTTGACCGTACGATCAATCATTTTTTGTAAAGATTTATGATAAACATTATATACGTTTTTAATTCGGCTCTGCGCTTCATTGTAATTCAGCAGCCCGTCATAAATGTTTTTTCTCTCAGATGTAATACGGTGAAACAACCCCAATCCGACCCGGCTTCTTTTGTTGCCGCTGACCATACTGTTTGCCGGATAATTGTAAAACATGACCGGATCGACCTCAATTGCATCGCGGTTTATATCAATAAAAGCTCTGCCGATGTTCAATTTTACCATCGGAATGCCTAAATCAGAAGCATCCATCAACAATTCATCAACAAAAGGATCTTCGTTTGAACGCAAATCTTCTTCCGACACGCATATATTTTCCAAAAACTCTTTCGGAAAAATCCGTCCGCTGTGAGGAACCGACAACACCAGCGGATATCGCTGGTTTTGCGTGTTATATTCGCTGATTACCTCAAGCTTTGAATAATCGACTTTAAAATCAAGCTGTTTTTCACTCATATCTTTTCCTCAATACTAAATATAGCATACTATACAAGGCAAAGATTAAATTTTTAATAACAAAACGCTTGCCAAATTAAAACAAATAATGTAAAAGCATATCCATCTGATTTATGGGTGTGTAGCTCAGCGGTATGAGCACTACGTTGACATCGTAGGGGTCACAAGTTCGATCCTTGTCACACCCACCAATCCTCAAAAATCCGACATTGTTCGGATTTTTTTGTTATTATGCTTGAAAATTTATTGACTAAAGATTTTAAAATGTTAAGACAACCGGCGTAAAATCGTTTTATCTCGGAGTATACAGATGTTTTCACAATTCGATCTGCAGCAATTTATCGGTGCTTTTGTTGTTTTATTCGCGATTATTGATATTACCGGCTCTGTACCGATTATCATCAACTTACAAAAACACGGCAAAAAGATAAATGCTGAAAAAGTCAGCATTTACTCGTTTATAATGTTTATCGTTTTTTTCTACGTCGGAGAGGTTTTTCTTCAATTGTTTAACTTAAACCTTTCTTCATTCGCGGTTGCAGGTTCGCTAATCATCTTTATCATGGCACTTGAAATGATTCTTGATATTGAAATTTTTCGTGAAGGGCCGGACACTCCTAAAGATGCCACTTTTGTGCCGTTGGTATTTCCCCTTATTGCCGGTGCCGGTGCCTTGACCACGTTGCTTTCGATTCGCGCTCAATATGCCGATGTTAACGTAATTTTGGCAATCATTTTCAACGTAATATTTGTTTATATAGTAGTAAAATTTGCCAAATTTATTCAAAAAAAATTAGGCGTTGGTTGCATTTATTTTATGAAAAAATGTTTTGGAATTATCTTGTTGGCTATTTCCCTCAAGTTGTTTTTAACCAACTTAACTATTTTAATTCAGGAAATTTCTCAATCATTATAATTTAATCTCTTGATATTTACCTCGTTACACCTTAAATTTAGTTTGAATGTAATGAGGTAAATATTATGGAGAACAATCTTCCCGATTTAAGAGATATCCATCTTCCCGCCGAAGCTGTATCGTTTTGGCCTTTAGCCTACGGATGGTGGGTTGTTTTGTTCTCTGTTTTTTTGCTTTTGGCGGGTTTTTTCTTTGTCAGATTTTTGCTCCGCAAAAGCAAAAAGCGCTATGCTCTTTGTCTCATATCATCATTATCGTCAGACAATCGTGATAATGTTGTAAAAATGTCGGAGTTATTGCGCCGCATTTGTATATATAAATATCCGCGAGCTGCAACGCTGTTCGGTCAAGAATGGGTTGCTTTCCTAAATAACCATAGTTCAAAAAAATTGTCTGTTGCTTCATCTCAGCTGTTGCTCAACGCTCCTTACTGCGGACCGACGGCATCATTTGCTCCACAGGAAGTTAAAAATCTGCGGAATTTCTGTGTGTCATGGATAGGAGAAAATCTATGATTATACTCGCTTATCCGATAGCTCTCTTGCTGGTTGTGGCACCGTTTATAGTTTATTATCTTTCTCCCGTCGTAAAAGGCATGCACGGTGATGCTTTGCGTGTTCCTTTCTTACAGGATATTGCCCGCATCAATATTCTTTCCGGATCTCTGTGGCATCAAAAAACTGCCGCTGACAGCCGTCGTTTGTCTTGGTGGTTGCTTTACATAGCATGGTGTTTTTTATGTTTGGCAGCTACCCGGCCTCAATTAGTTGGAGAACCGATTCGCGTTAATAATTACGGTCATGATATTTTGCTTGTAACCGACATTTCCGTTTCAATGCTGGAGCCTGATTTTTCTTATCAGGGACATCGTCTTGACCGCCTTACCGCAGTAAAACTGGCTGCTGATGGCTTTATAAAACAGCGCCCGAATGACCGCATCGGTTTAATTCTTTTTGGTACCAATGCGTATCTCCAGGCTCCGATTACCTTTGATAAACAAGCAATTTTGGACACCCTTTGGGCAACCGATGCCGGTATGGCCGGACGTTCCACCGCTATCGGAGATGCCGTCGGATTAGGTTTGAAGACATTACGTCAAAATGACCGGAGCAAACCCAAAATTATGATACTTTTAACCGATGGCGAAAATAACGACGGAAGCCTGAGTATGCCGGAAGTCTTAAAGCTTGCCCGTAATGAAAATGTAAAAATTTACACCATCGGTGTCAGCTCCGAAAACAGGATTATCAATTCGTTTTTTGGTGTAAAAATTTCTCAGCCTTCAGGTCTTGACGAGGACAGTTTGCAAAATCTTGCCGATGAAACTCGCGGCCGTTATTTTCGTGCCTCTGATACGGACGGATTGCAACAGATTTATCGTGAGATTGACAAGCTTGAGCCTGATCTCGATCAAAATCAGTATATTCAGGAGAGCAAAGAGCTCTTTTGTTACCCGACGGCGATTGCGTTGTTTATAGTGCTGATGCTTTGGTTTATGCAAAGGAGAAAATACGCATGAGTTTTCTTGCTGATTTCCATTTCCTTCGTCCGTGGTGGTTGTTATTTTTGCTGTTTTTATTATTGTTTGGCAAATATCTTTTCGCCGGACTGAAAAACACATCTGCCTGGGAAGCCGTTTGCGATAAAAAGTTGCTTGATTTTTTGTTAATCAAAGGCAGTTCACGTCAGCGGCGGTTAGTGCAATATTTGGGATTAATCGGTCTTGCCGGGGGCATAATCGCTTTAAGCGGTCCGACCTGGAGTAAAAAAAATATTCCTACTTATTCTCCGTCCAATCCGGTTATGATATTGCTTAACCTTTCATCTGATATGGAAAATACCGATGTTACTCCTGACCGCCTTACGCGTGCAAAGTTTGGTATTGATGACTTGCTCAAATCTTTGCAGGCTCAAGTCGGCATAATGGTTTATACCGATGAACCTTATTTAATTACACCGATTACGGAAGACACCATGATTATATCAAACCTTTTGCCGGCAATAAGCCGTGATATAGTGCCAGAAAACGGGGATAGGCTTAACCGAGCCATTGACTTAGCAACCGAAAAGTTGAAACAGAACGGTTATCCTAACGGTAATATCGTGGTTGTTGCCGCGGATATAGGTCAAGACATGGCGGCAGCCTTATCTTCGGCTGAAAAAGCTGTTGCTGATGGTTATAAAGTCAATGCTATCAGCGTTGGTTCCGCAGATAATGAAAAACTTAAAATGCTGACAGACAAAGGACACGGGCTATATTTCAACATATCGGCGAATTTGACCGAATTGGGGGCTGATATCAACTCTCAATTATCAACCGAATTGCAAAAAAATAAAAACGAGCAGGAAACATGGAATGATGGTGGCTATTGGTTTTTGATATTACCTCTGCTGTGTTGTTTGTATTTTTTCCGGCGCGGAATTTTTGTGTTGATAATGTTTTTGATTATGACGACAGAAGCCTCGGCCGGATTCTTTACCAATTCCGATCAAGATGGTGCTCGTGCTTTTGCCGCTGGGGATTATGCGGCCGCAGCCGCCAGTTTTATCAATTCAGACTGGAAAGCCGCGGCTTTATATCGTAATAATGACTATCAATCTGCCACCGAATTATATCGCCGAAAAAGTGATGTAGAGAATATGTATAATCTCGGCAATGCGCTTGCCAAATCAGGCAAGATTGAAGATGCAATCAAACAGTACGAAGAAGTTTTAAAAATCAATCCCCAACACGAAGACGCCCAATTTAATCTTGAATATTTGAAGCAACAACAAAATCGTTCGCAACAAAATCAATCGCAAAAACAAGACGAAAACGACAATTCTCAAAGCGGTGAAGATAAAAACCAATCAGAGAACGAAAATAATGAGGAAAATTCGGCTCAACAAGAAGAACCCGATAACAATAATCAAAATAACGATGAGCAGAATGAAAATTCTGAAAAAAATCAAGAATCATCGTCTTCTTCCTCAAACGCAGAAAACGACCAAAATGATGAAAATTCCCCGCAATCACAAGGACAGACACCTCAAAGTTCATCTTCTGATGATGACGGTCAACAACAAAGTTCTGCCAGCGAACAACTTACTCCTGCCGGTGGAGACCCTGACGAAAAAGAAGATAAAGATGCTGAAGGTGTAAGTTCTCAAGAAAAACAAGAGCAGGGCGATTTTACTGAAGAAGTTCAGGCTCGTGAAATGTCCTATCGCAACATTCCCGAAAACCCTGGAGGGCTCTTAAAAGCATTTATTTACAAAGAATATACCAAAAATCGATATGGAGATAATTAGTAATGTTCAAATTTGCAGCAGTATTTTTGCTTAGTTTGATAACATCTTTTTCCGCTTCGGCCGAAAGTTTTATTGCCAAAGTTGACCATAACCCTGTTTCATACGGGGAAACATTCGTTTTAACATTGCAATATGACGGTGCGCCCGGTCGTTCGGAACCGGATCTTACTCCATTAAAGAAAAACTTTATTATACACTCTGTCGGACGTAGTTCCCAATATCGTAATATCAATGGTGTCAGCTCTAATTTATACCAATGGAATGTTACACTTTCTCCTAAAACCGATGAACAGGTAACTATTCCGGCAATAAGTTTCAAAAGTTTTTCTTCGCAGCCCATTTTATTAAAAATTGCCGGAGACGGCGGTTCGGGCAACGCCGTTCCAAAGTTTTCAATCGGCCGCAGTATCAACAATAACAAGCCCTTGGTTCAAGAGCAGATTATTTATACCTTAATTATTAAAACTACCGAAGATATTCATGGTGATTTACCTCAGTTTGTTGATAGCGGCAATAATGATTGGATTATCAAACAGCTTGATGCTCCTTCGATTTCGTCTGAAATTGATAACGGAACAGAAGTCAAAACCGTTAATATAAACTATGCGTTATTTCCGCAAAAAAGCGGACATTTAAAAACACCCGAGCTTCAGTTTAACGGCTATTATCTTGATAAAACTAAAACCAGAAACACCGGTTATTCCAACATGTTCAATGCATTTTTAGATGATGGTTTTGCCTCAAGATTTGGACTAAATCCGGCACTTACGCGCATTAATTTAACGGCACAGCCGCTTGATGTTGAAGTGCAGCCGATTCCCTCCGTAAACAACGGTAATTGGTGGCTCCCGTCAACAAAAGTCAATATCAGCTCTGACTGGGATGAAAAATTGCCGGAGTTTAAAACCGGCGAGGCAACAAGCCGCAAAATAAAAGTTACGGCGGTCGGTGTTGCCGAAAATCAATTGCCCAAGCTGTCTTTTCCTGAAACGACGGCTGTCAAACAATATCCCGAAACGCCGGAATTCAAAAGCGCGGTAATCGGTGATGATATTATATCAGAAATGACGCTCAACGTTGTTTATATTCCTCAGCAAGGCGGAGAAATTACAATTCCTGACGTTACAATCCCGTGGTATAATACTGTTTCCGAAAAACTTGAACACGCAATTCTGCCGTCGGTCAAAATCCACGTTTCAGGTACAGGTCCGATTGTTCACAGTTCTCCGGTTGTTGCCCCCGAAACGCCGTCAACCGAAACGATGCCGCCGGTTGTCAGCAATTCACGCTTATCACTAAAATTTGTACTGGGAATTGTAGCTCTTGCTTTTGCTTTAGGGCTTTTGGTCAGTTGGCTCATTTTACATCTTACTCATGCCGAAAAACACCGCAAAGCGGCGCTTGCCGATTCCGAAGTTGATATTGACCGCATTTTGCATACAAATAACCTTAAAGATATTCGTAATACCGTAATATCATGGGCTCGCGGGCTATACCCGAAACAAAAAATCATTAACCTTGATGATGTATCGTCTGCCTTTGCTTCTCAAGAACTTGCCGATCAATTAAAGGAACTTGGTAGCTCGCTTTATTCGGGGCATAAAGAAGGGTTTGACGCCGTAAAATTACATAAGATTATGAAAAATTTATCGAAAAAAACGGCTTCTGCCAAAAAACAAAAGCCGCTTCTTCCCGATTTGTATAAATAGAATTATTTATTCTTAAACTGCGCGTTATATAGTGTGTAATAAGCCCCGCCCGTTTTTTGCATAAGTTGTTCATGCGTTCCTTCTTCAACGATTTCGCCGTTGTTGAGAACGACAATCATGTCGGCATTTTGAATAGTTGATAAACGGTGGGCAATAACAAATACCGTTCTGTCGGTCATCAAATTATCAATAGCTTTTTGTACAACAGCTTCCGACTTGTTATCCAATGCTGAAGTTGCCTCATCCAAAATAACAATCGGGGCGTTTTTTACAATTGCACGAGCGATTGCCAGACGCTGGCGCTGCCCTCCCGACAGGGCGGTTCCTCTCTCTCCGATGTCGGTATCCATACCGTTTTCAAGTGAAGCGACAAAATCCTCAAGATAAGCCATCTTAAGAGCCTTTTTGATATCTTCTTCCGTTGCCTCGGGATTACCGAGTAAAATATTTTCACGAATTGTTCCCGAAAACAGAAAATTATCTTGGAAAACAACAGCAATATTGTCGCGCAAAGACTTGAGCGAAAAATCGCGAATATCGGTTCCATCAATTTTTACGGCTCCTGATTGCGGATCATAAAAACGCGGCAACAGGCTGACAATAGTAGTTTTTCCTCCCCCGGAATTTCCGACAAAAGCAATCGTGGAACCGGCCTTAATATCCAAGTTTATATTTTTCAAAACTTTTGTTTCCGGCACATAACCAAAATCTACATTTTCAAAACTGACGCTGTTTTCAACTTTGGATAATTGTTTTGCATTCGGCTTATCAAAAATTTTAGGTTCGGTGTTTATAATATCCAAAATACGCTCAATTGCCAAAAAAGACACCTGTACATTATTAAAGTTTTTGCCGATTCCCTTAATCGGAGTATAAAGCAAAATTAAGGCAGTAATGAATGATACAAAATTTCCGGATGTAATTGTTCCGTTTACAATTAAATAACTTCCGAAACCGATTACTGCACCGACACCGATTGAAACGACAACGTGCATCAAAGGTGTCATCCAGCCGGTTTTTTGCACCATTTTTATGGTTAGCTTGAACAAATTTATCAATATCTGATTAAACTTAATATACATTATGTCCTGCAAGTTATATGAAGCAATGGTTTTGTTGCCGGCATAGCTTTCATTATAATGCGTCAGAATAGTTGTGGATTGGTCAATAGTCTTTTTTATAATTCCCTTAATTCTTCTTTTGACTTGCGCCAAAGGCAGCAACGCACACAAAAGAACAATAATGGCAATTATTGCCAACTGCCACGAATTGTATATCAGTACAACAATCAGGGATACGGACGAGAAAAACCTTGAAATAAATAATTTTAAATTGTCCAAAAGCCCGGTGCAGGCAGTATCAGCATCGGTAGTAAAGCGTTGGATGATATAGCCGGAAGGATTTTGATCATAAAAAGCCGATTCAAAAGTCATAAGTTTTTTGAACAGTTTTCTTTTCAAATCATGGTTAATTTTGGTTCCGACCCAAGTATTAAGATATGTGGCGGCATAGTTCAAAAAACCTTGTACGGTTGTGAAAGCCACAATCAAAAAGGGAATATATATCGGAGATGAAGCTGATTTATCAACCAACACATTATCCATATAAGGTTTTAATGCCAGAGCAATTACTGAATCCAAAGCTCCGACCGGAATGCAAATCAAAATAGCCAGCAAAGCCCTTCCCCAGTAGGGTTTTACGAAAGGCCACATTTCACGATAATGTTGGGTGAAATTAATTTCTTTACCTTCAAGTTCCTTATTTTTCATGTTTTGATTTTCCTAAATAAAACGCAAATATTTTAAAATTATATAAACAACGAGTATCTCAGCAATAAACATTGCCCAAAAGAACGATTGATAGCTGGCTTTTTTGGTTTTGTGATGAAAAAACTTTTGCCCCAAAATGGCTCCGCACCATCCGCCCATAAATTCCAAAGTATGCAGCTGGTTTTCGGGAATTCGTCGATAATTTTTTTGTGCCGCACGTTTATCAAAACCATATGCCAAAAAAGTAACGACATTCACAGAAATCAGATGAAATACGGCAAACATCAGGGCAACACTTTTCCATCCGACAATAAAATCAGGCAAATTTTTATCGTAAAAATATGTTGTTTCCACCCACCATGCGGCAACAATCACAATCAGCATATGCAACATATAAAAGCCGTTGCGGCGAAGCGGCGCAACCAACAACAACATTCCCAGCATAACTGCTGAAATAAGCAAAACCATAATTCAAATCCTGTTTGGTCAAAATTGAGCAAACTATAGAACATAAAATGATTTTTTGCAACATTCCTAAAATTTTGTGTGATAAGTAGCAAAAAAAAGATGAGATGACCTTCAAAATATTCTATGCTTAACTCAAATTGCAAACAAGGAAAGTAATTATGAGAAACATAGGTATTTTATTGCTAACGGTTATGCTTGCGGCTTGTGCTCGTGACACAACGGTTCCGGCTGGTGTATCCGGAGGAGAAAAACTTACGGAACCTCCTGCGGCACTTATGGAACGCAAACCCTTGGTTATTCCCGAAAAGAACGCCCGCGTTTTTGAAGATGTTGCCGACGAGGCTCCGCAAAAAGCAAAGGTGGCAAAAAAGGTTGAAAAAGATGTATTAAAAACCGAAAAAAAGATATCAACCGTCAGCAGTTCGCAAAGCAAACACTTTCCGTATCAGAATGTTGAACGAGCAAAGGTTTCAATGCCTCAACTATACTACGTTCTTGCTTCGCGCACGGTTAACAAAATGCTGAAATCAACCGCAATCATTTACAATTCGGTTAAATCGCCGACCATGTATGTTGAAATTCCGCAAAATGAAAATCCGGCCGTTGATTTGCCCAACCTCGAATACGCGGCCACCGCAACAAAAAACATTATTTCCGGTGCGCACGCCTACGCTTTGACCGAAAATCGTGCAACTGCTGATTATATACTTCAAACATATATATCTCAAACCCAAAATTATGATCGGGAAAAGCCCATATTGTCCTATCGCTTGATTTTGAAAAATCGTGCCAACGAAAAAATCGGCACATGGGTTGATTCGTTAAGCCCTATATCAAATGATGATCAGAGTTGGTGGTAATGAAAATACGTCTTTTTACTTTAATAACATTTCTGGTTGCAATCTCGCCGTATGCTTTTGCCGATGATATGATAAAAGTGGCGGGAACAGCCTGTGAAATATATGGTAACAACGCTTCCAAATCGAGCATTCGTGTCAGAGTCACGGACAAGGCCAGTTATAATGCGGTCAGCCAAATTCCGTCCCTTGCGGAACTCAAATCGCAAATGCTTGAACACGATTTTAATGTTATTGTTTACAACCTTGTTGACAACTATGTCCAGAATATGTCGGTTAAAACTGTTGATCAAAGTGATGATGAACTTTGTGTCGAAGTCACCGGCTCCATTCCCGCTGCAGACATTACCACGGTGATTGCCAATTATTCTCCGTCCAATCCGGCTCCCGAATACGATTTTGCCAAGGCCAACGATGTTATTGAAGAGAGCAATACCCCGCTTACGGAGGACAAACCTACACAAGCGGAAGTTATGTATAACGGACCGCATGACTTTGATAAAATTCCGGAACCGAGTGCTGCTCCCATAACATATCAGGAAGACACATCGGCTGGCGAAGATGCAATTGTATATCAAGCCCCGGGAACGGAAGAAACTCGTCAACCCGATATAACGGCAACAGCAGAAATTTTGGATTCGAAAACCGAGAGTTTAACCGAAAATACGGAATATACTCCCGAAATTACGCTTGAAGAAGCCCCAAAATCACTCATTTACGTAGCTCCGGTTGAGTTTACAAACAATACTCATTCATCAAAACCGATAGATGTTATAAAAAACTTATTTGATAATGAGGAAGCCTATACGATTTTGGAACATCCTGACGGAGCCGACTATACCATATCCTCAAAAGTGCTTAAAGCCAAAATCGACCAGATAAATGCGCAGACCCGCCGTTTGCAAATGGTGGTATCGGCAGAACTCAAAATTAAAGATGCTGATGGTTCCATTGCTGATCATCAAAATCGTTTTGTTCTGTTTAACAGCGACGAAAACGAACAGGAAGTTGCGATGAACCTGTTACGCAAGCTGCTGTTTAAATCAGGTAAAAAACTTTTTGCAAGAGTTGAACAAAACGAACGTAAACGCCGCGGACGTGAGTTTTTGACACCGACTAAAATTCCGGATAATCCTTAATATTTCTGCACACATAGCTTAAGTTATTAATTCTTTTGACTCCGGCTGATGAGCAGTATTTGTTAATGTAGTTGTTTATAGTTTCGCTATGGCGTTTCAAATCAAAGTCATAATTGCTGAAATATAAAACGATTTCAACATCGGTAAATCCGCGGTCGGTATAACAATTAAAATCATATCCGCATATTTGTTGCCCGAAATTATCTGCAATCAATTTTTGGATATTGGCAAAATGGGTTGTATATCTCAACCTCTGATAAGTGCGGACAAACTGCGTCAGAGCAGCAAACAGCGGATTTGTCGGAAAAGTGCCGACAACTCTTGAAAGCAAATCAATATTTCCGACCATCAGAGCAAAACGAACCATTTCCAACGGAAAGATTTTGATACCTTGCTGTAAATTTTCAAAATGCGGTCTCAGTAATATTCCGGCCATCTCGGTCATGCCCAGATTTACGAGGTCGCCGGCAAACATTTTTTCAAAAACGATTCTCAAATCACCGCCGATTTCCCAAGCATGCCGCGCAATTGCACGCGCTTTTTGTTCTTGTGAGTTCATAATTTGCAAATGAGCCTGCATAACAAGAATTTCTGCATTATTCGGATCCTGCAGATTCAGCCGCTCCGCTTCGGCCAGTACTTGCATAATGGCATTGGTGTTATTACACTTAAGAGCTTTTATTTTTGAGTATAAATTATCTATTTGCGTAGTTGTGTTCCGAATAAAATTTTGCATCATATGCCTCCACAGAATTCATATACATATATATACATTGCTATTTTTATTTTTGCCAACAAAAAAACTTCCATCCCGGAGAGGGAAGGAAGTTTTTCATTGATGGTTCAGTCGAAATCTGGCTGGTCGCTCTTTCCCTCAAGAATCAGATCGTTTAAAACTTTCATTTTCACAGGGTCAGGCTCTGCCTGCATCAACAGACGTTCCTGCTCGGCCAATAGCTCGCTGTACAAGAGGTCGAGGTACTGATCTTTGATGCGTTCGTACTCTTCGGGACGGATCTTCATGATTTTAACTGATTTTGGTAGGATTTAATTATTAATTAATTATACAAATGATACAATCAATATAACATGTACAAAAATTTTGTCCACAACAAAAAGGAAAATTTATGAAAATATTTTCTATACTGACTGTAACCGCCGGTATTTTAAGCATCTTTAACGGTAGCGCTCGCGCCGGAGAATGGAGTTTTGATGCATTTGATAAGGTTAAGACTTTATATGGCTACAGTGACTACGATTCGTCATACGCTGGCAGCAAATCGCATCACAATTTGCCGACACGCATCAGCAGCAGCCTTATTGCTCAATACCAATTTAATGAAGACTATCAGATTGGAGCTTATGTGGATTTATCCTATGGTATTGACCAACAAATAAAAGATTATAACCACGGCTCATGGGGGGAAGAAGTTTATGGTATTTTAGATTCCCCATATGGTAAAATCATTTTGGGACAAAGCTACAATGCGGCGTATCAACTCGGAATAAGCGCCCCGTCAATAGGCTTGCTTAACGTCAACCAAAGTGACATTGTAAATTTCATAACCAATCCTAACTGGCAACGTAATCATCGAGCCACGGGGTACCGCACACTCAATTCAACCGATATTAATACCGATGGAACGGCTCCGAAAATCACTTATATTTCACCCGAATTTAATAACGGCATGATGTTTGGTTTTTCATACGTTCCGGATAGTTACAGCCGCGATGGTTTGATTAATCGCCGAGCTTCTTATAAAAATAAAGAAGGTTATATTGCATCATTATATCATTCAGCGGATTTTTTGGGTTTTTCAATTTCTAGCTCAATCGGTGCCGCATATTTTGCCGACAACGACCAGGAAATTTCTGCCGGATTAAACCTATATCGCAAAGGCTGGACTTTAGGAGGCGGGTTGCGTCGCACTTGGGTTAATCATTATGATGCCGGAACCAATCAACCGATTCGCAAGAGCATAAACTACTTTGATGCCTATCGTGACGCTTGGGCGTACAACATAGGTTTGAGTTACGAATTCGGTCCGTTCAAAAGTGCCGTAACTTATTTTTATTCCAAAGCCGACGGCAAAAACTACGAAGATAAAATCATTCAGTTTTCAAACTCCTATCAGTTCAACCGCTATTTAACAATTTATGCTGCCGTGGCGTACGGTGATTTTAGTGGAGATACTGAATTTGACAGCAACCGCGGCTGTGCAGGCATAGCCGGAATCGGTATAAAGTTTTAGGAGGTCGTGATGTCTAATATTTTGCTCATTTCAAATTCTCCCGATTTTGCGGCTGATTTAAAAGAACAACTCGAATTGTATGCCTCCGACTTTAACGTTTTTGAGCAATGGGATGATGATATTATTTTTGATGCCGCGGTGGTCGATGATTTGCCGGAGACGGTTGCCAGTCTGCAACAAAAACTGCGCCGGACTCCGATAATTTTTTTGAGTAATTCTGAAAACGATTTTGGTGATTCCGTAACCGTTATCGTCAAACCGTTTTGTTTGGAGGATTTTCTCGATTCGGTTTTATCTTGTGTAAATTTGTTTGCCCACAGCCGGGACGGGCGTTTAAGTTTTGGTCATTACGTCCTTGATGCTTCCAAAAAAGAAATCAAAAATACACATTCTCGCAATGTTGTAAAATTAACCGAGAGAGAAGTTGCGATTCTCAACTACTTATATAAAGCATATCCGAAAATTGTTTCTAAAAGCGAGCTTTTGTCCGAAGTTTGGGGCTACAACCCGGATGCCACCACCCATACGGTTGAAACCCACATTTACAGACTTCGCCAAAAAGTAGAAGAAGACAGCTCCGATCCGATTATTTTGACGGAAGAATCCGGCTATCGCTTAAATTTTTAATTCAACCACAATCGGAACATGATCGGAAGGGCGTTCTTCGGCACGAAAATATTTGCAAATTTTTGCTTTTAAAATTGCAGATGACAATTCGTTGTCCACCCACACATGGTCGAGCCTTCGTCCTTTATCGTTTTTCATCCAATTGGGGTTGCGGTAACTCCACCACGAATATATTTTTTCCGATTCGGAAAAATATAATCTTATTGCATCTACAAATTTGCCTTGCTTAAAAAAGTTCTTGAGTTTCTCAACCTCTACCGGGGTGTGCGATACCGTCTGTAATAATGCCTTATGACTCCAGACATCGTTTTCGGACGGAGCAATATTAAAATCTCCGCATAACAAACGAGGTGTTGCCGCTTTATTTGAAAAAAATGCAGCAGCCTCATCAACAAAATTCAGTTTATGCGCAAAAGCAGGATTATTTTCAACATCGGGAATATCTCCGCCGGCCGGCACATATATATTATGTATCTCAATTTTATTATCAACAATTGCGCTGATATGCCGTGCATCATCTTTACCGACATGGCAATATTTGTTTATGTCGCTTAGCGGAAGTTTGGACAGTATTGCGACTCCGTTATATCCGGGAATGCTGTATAGTGCTATATTTTCGAATCCGAGTTCCTTTATTTTTTTAAACGGAAAATCGTCTTCTTTAGCTTTGACTTCTTGCAAACATACCACATCCGGCGCTTCTTTTTTTGCCAACTCTTCCAAAAGCGGCAGGCGAATCCGGATAGAATTAACGTTCCATGTAGCCAAACGTAACATTAACGGCCTTTTTTCTGTTTGAGCGGATTTTTATTTTTGCGGAACTTAAACAGGGATTGATCAATCGGCTCATCAATTTTTGCACCGTATAACGACACCGAAATTTCCACGCTTTGCGGATCAATAATCTTCCATTGCCGCAGTTCAAAAGGTGAGTTATTGAAGGTTAGGGTAATCGTTCCCAAATCACCTTTGCCTTTATAGTCCAGTCCGATAATAGTTGTTCCGGCATCTTTATAAAAAGAAGTAACCTTAATATTTTTATTGTCGATTTTAATATCGTTTCCCAAAATCAGGCTTGCCGGAATATCATTATAGTCAATGTTGCTCACTTGATCCAGGTCTTTGTCGTGATATATAATATAGTCACCGTTTCCGACAATCAAAACATTGGTCGGAGCATCATATTCCATATGAATTTTATTGGGTTTTTCAATGAAAATATTGCCTTCGGCCACATTTCCGTTGCTGGCATTTTGCACAAAACGAGCTTGCAAAGTTTTTACCGAATTAAGGTAGTTTTCTATTTTTTCGAGATCGCTTTTGGTTTGAGCTTTTGCCTGACCGGCAACAGCAATTAATACGACGGCAACAGCCAATAAAAATCTTTTCATATCAACACCTATTTAAATATAATTACCTTGGCAATGTAATAAACTTTTTTGCTTATTACAATATTTTTTAAAACAAATATGCGTTTCTGAACCTTAAAACGATACTTTTTTGCCTGTGGATTTTAATTGTTTTTTAATAAAGGTTAGTGCGTTGTTTTTACGCAAAATTTTTATTTGTTAACAAAATTATCCACGAGCCGTTTTTTAAAAATTGAGCTTTTATAATCACATAGCCCTGTCAATAGCAAAAATTAAAAATTTGCGCCTTGGAAAAGCAGAATCTTTATTACAATATAATTTCAG
This sequence comes from uncultured Azospirillum sp., assembly GCA_947301965.1. GTDB lineage: Bacteria > Pseudomonadota > Alphaproteobacteria > RF32 > CAG-239 > JAFUYI01. The sequence continues at coordinate 24,451 of CAMYUM010000011.1, forward strand.
ATTTTTTAATCCGAGTCATTCATTGAATTTACACAATAAAAATTTTCTTGTGAATACTATATATAGTTTGTTTACTTTTTGTTAATACTAGATGTAGTATATCGGAAGTCAAACAACAAATTTTGTAAAAAGGAAAAATAAATAAAATGTCTAACCACGAATACGAAGCGTCTAAAGTCAAAGATAATATAAAAATTGCCAACGTTACCAAAAGAGATGGCACGCTTGTTCCCTTTGATAGCGACAAAATCTTTAACGCTATCCGCAAGGCTGGCGAATCCACGGGAGAATTTGGTGAGCAGGAATGCTATCTCCTGACCGGTCAGGTTTTAAAAGTATTGGAACACAAATTTGCCGATTCTCTTCCTTCAATTGAAAACATACAAGATATAGTGGAACAGGTTTTGATTTCATCAAACTATTTTGCCACCTCCAAAGCCTATATTTTGTATCGTGACCAACGCTCTCGTGTTCGTAATGATAAGAAAGTTGTTGTTGATGTTGAAAGCTCCATCAATGAATATCTTGAAAGACTCGACTGGCGCGTAAATGCCAATGCCAATCAAGGTTACTCAAACGGTGGTTTGATTTTGAACGTATCCGGTAAAGTTACCGCCAACTACTGGCTCAGCCATGTTTATCCCGCCAATGTCGGTGAAGCTCACCGCAACGGCGACATTCATATCCACGACTTGGATATGTTGGCCGCATATTGCGCTGGTTGGTCTTTGAAAAACTTGCTCCACGAAGGTTTTAACGGCGTCCCCGGCAAAGCCGAAGCCGGTCCGGCCAAACATATGTCTGCTGCCGTTGGTCAAATGGTCAACTTTATGGGCACACTCCAGAACGAGTGGGCCGGCGCTCAGGCTTTTTCTTCGGTTGATACCTATCTTGCTCCGTATATCCGTGCTGACAACATGTCCTACAAGCAGGTTGAGCAGTGTTTCCAAGAACTCATCTACAACTTGAACGTTCCTTCTCGTTGGGGTTCTCAGACACCTTTTACCAACTTCACCTTTGACTGGGTCTGCCCGGAAGACTTGCGTGACAAACACCCAATTATTGCCGGTGTTGAGCAACCGTTTACTTACGGCGAATTAAAGCCTGAAATGGACATGATTAATAAAGCCTACATATCAATTATGATGAAAGGTGACATCAAAGGCCGTCCGTTTACTTTCCCAATTCCTACCTATAACATTACTCCTGATTTTCCGTGGGAAGACGAAAATACCGAGCTTTTGTTTGAAATGACAGCCAAATACGGTTTGCCTTATTTCCAAAACTTCATCAATTCTGTCTTAAAACCGGGACAAATCCGCTCAATGTGCTGCCGTCTGCAGCTTGACTTACGTGAATTGTTGGCCAAAGGCAACGGCTTGTTTGGTTCGGCCGAGCAGACAGGTTCCATCGGTGTTGTAACTTTCAACTGCGCTCGTTTAGGCTATGTTTACAAGAACAACGAAGCCGGTTTGTTTGCCCGTGTTGACGAGTTGATGAACATTGCTCGTACCTCACTCGAAATCAAACGCAAACTCATCCAACGCCTGATTGATGACGGTTTATTCCCGTTCACCAAGCGTTATCTCGGAACCCTGCGCAACCACTTTTCAACCATTGGTGTTAACGGCATCAATGAGATGATTGCCAACTTCACCGACGGCAAGCACGACATCACCGATGAGTGGGGAATCGCTTTTGCCAAAAAGTTCCTGGATTATATCCGTGCCAGAATGGTTACCATTCAGGAAGAAACCGGACATATGTATAACCTTGAAGCCACCCCAGCTGAAAGTGCCACCTACCGCTTTGCCCGTGAAGACAAAAAGCGTTTTGCCGGTATTATCCAGGCCGGAACTCCCGAGAATCCTTATTATACAAACTCTTCACAATTGCCGGTAAGCTTTACCGATGACCCGTTTGAGGCATTGGAATTGCAAGCCGATTTGCAATCAAAATATACCGGAGGTACCGTTCTCCACCTTTATATGGGACAGCGTATATCTTCGGCCAAGGTTTGCCGCGACATAGTAAAACGCGTGTTGACCAACTACCGTTTACCGTACATTACCATAACTCCGACTTTCTCCGTTTGCCCGAAGCACGGTTACATTTCTGGAGAGCACAAATACTGCCCGATCTGCGATGAGGAGAAAATGGCAGAAAAAAGAAAAGCCGCCACTTCTGTAGAAGTTGCTTAACCCATTGAATTATGAAAAAATTAACTTGGAGATAAAAAATGACAGTTGTAAATATTGAAGACATTAAATTGAACGATGAAGAGAGACAGCCTTGCGAAGTTTGGACACGTGTAATGGGTTACCTGCGTCCGGTTTCAGAATTCAACAAAGGCAAAAAATCTGAGTTCTATACACGCAAATATTTTGCAGAAGGCAAGGCTAGAGCTGGCTTGGGTTGTAGTTGCGAACACATTGACGTTGCTGCAGAATAGTTTATGACATCCAATCCTATCAAAGTCGGCGGTGTTGAGACCTTCAGCACCGTCGATTTTCCTGAAAAAATAAGTGCTGTTGTTTTTATGCAGGGTTGCCCCTGGCGATGCCCGTTTTGCCATAATGCTTTTTTGCAGGACACCATGGCTGACAATGGTTTTATCTGGGAAAAATTTATTGATTTTCTCAAAACCCGCCGCAAAGTTTTGGACGGTGTGGTTTTCAGCGGTGGAGAGCCGCTGGTTCAGGACGGTCTCGAATCCGCAATTACGGAGGTCAAATCTCTTGGTTTTGCCATAGGTTTGCACACCGGCGGCTATCGTCCGCAGCATTTGCAAAAAATACTGCCGTTGCTTGACTGGGTTGGTTTTGACATCAAAGCTCCGCTAAATGCCGAGCACTATACCAAAGCCATAGGGATTTCTGCCGTTTCACAACTTCCCAAAATAAAAGAATCCTTGAATATTCTGCTCAATAGCGGCGTTGACTTTGAGTGCCGCACCACCTGTGATCCCCGAATTTTATCGATTGATGACATCAAAAACATCGGCAACAGCTTGTCGTCTCTCGGGGTCAAAAAATATTTTCTCCAAAAATACCGCCCGATTGAGAGTGATACCACCACTACCGACTCCGATTGCGAGCAATTTTTCTTAAATACCGAACTTTTGACCGCCCTCCGTTGCCAATTTTCTTGTTTTGACGTTAGAAAGTAACGTTTTTTTAAATCTTTTCTGATATTAAACAAAAAAACTAGACAAAAAATATATTTTGTGCTACTATACCTTATAAATACGGGTACAAAATTTTTCTTGGGGAGGAAAAAATGACTGAAACAAACGAAAAAAACAACGAAATGGAAGTAAATCAAACAACCGAAGCAAAGAAAAAACTCAGCGAATACGGAATGGATTTTGATTCTGCTGTTCTTGAGGAAATGGGCTATAGCGCAGACAAAGAATTAACCCAAGCTGAATTCGACGAGTTCCGTAGAAAATATTCTGAAAAATCTGCATCTTCCAAGAAAGGACAAGAGACTCCGGCTCCTAAAGAAGCTGAAGCCGAATCGCCTGCAGAACCGGCAGAAGAAACCGCCGAAGAAGCAAAAGAGCCTGAAGAAAAAACCGCTGAAAAACAGGAAGAAGTACTACTTGTTCCCCATAAAGAAAACGATGATGAAATGAACGTCGATGAAGACTGGATTACCCGTTATGACCGGATTATGACCAAGTATGCCAAAGACCATGATCAGGAATGGAAAAGAGAGTTCAAAGACGAAGACGGCAACGACATTCAAGGTCTTAAGGGCAGAATGGGCGATGCCGAAATTCATTTTACCGCCCCTGACAAAGCCAAAGCCAACATTGCCGGCATTGAAGCTTTGGTCAACTTGGCCAAAGAGACCGGTCAGGACATTGCATATAACGAAAAATGGAGCGATGCGTTCAAAGAAAAAATGGTGGCTGCATGCAATGAAATGGGCATAAACATTCAAGGCCTTCCTCCGCAAATTGAAAACAAGGAAAAAGAGACCAAAGCTTTGCCTGAAGCTGAAAAAGAGGCCGAAAATAAAGAAGAGACCAAAGCTCTGCCTGCTCACGAAGTTGATGACAGATACAAAATTAATGCCAAAATAGCAGGTGGTCGTTTGGCTGAATATGCGCTCAAAGCAGCTGCCGGTGAAACATTTGAAAAGGAAGTAGCCGAACAAGAAAAACAATTGGCAAAAGGTTTTTACAAAGTTACCGGCGAAGGCAAGCCTACAGCTGAATTGTTGATGAAAAAATATGCCATCGCTATGAAGAAAGGTGATAACGAAACTGCGGAAACCTGTGTTACTGCTTTGCAACGTTACGGAGCAGAAAAGATTGAGCGTGTTCCTAACGAGCCACAGGGTAAATATAAAGTAGTTGAGGGCAAGCCTTATGCAGAACGTACAGATGAGGAAAAAGCTCGCATAGACGAGGCTATGAGCAAAGCTCTTCCGGGTCTTAAAAAAGAAGAAAAAACCGAAGAGCAGGCCAAAACTAACGTCGCAGTCCTTGCCGCCCAAAAACAAAAAACAATGGAATAACAATACGTTATTAAATTATTTAATAAAAATTTAAGAAATTTGCAAAAATTTGACAAAAAACACTTGCACGTGTCCAAATTTTGTGATATAGTGCTTGCAAATCAAGTTTTAGATAGGAGACAAAAACAATGGACGCAAAAGAAGCAGCAAGAATCGTTAACGAAGGAACTTTTGATCCTTCAGATTTGAGCATTATTGCAGTATTACGTACAGCTTTAAAAAGCAAGCCTGGGTTTCAAAAAGAACTCAATGCTCTTGACATAGCCTATTACAGAAGAAACAGGGCAGATTCACGCAAAGGTGGACACATTGAAGTAAAGCAGTCAGGCTTTAAAGCTCAACGCGAAGACACTATGACCGTTACTCAAGCCAAAAAAGAGGAACGTGTTGTTACTCATGCCGCCAGAGGTGCCGCACCTGTCGCTCCGGTTAAAGGACAGACAGCAGCTGTTGTGTCTGCACCGGTTAAGGAACAAGCGGTTGTAATTCAAACTAAAGACATTGAACCTTGGAAAGTTAAATATCGCCAAGATATTTTGCAATTAGCCGCCAAAGCTAAAAAACCGGAGGCCCCGGTTGTTGAAGCTATTCAAGACGGTGGTTTACATGCTGACCTCAGAGACGGCACTACATTAAACTTTGCCAGCGCCAATAACGTTTCTGTTGCAACTGAAGAAGACCCCAAAGTTGAAAATTTTGATATTTTAGTTGCTCTCGCTAAAAAGAACAATAAAAAGATTAAACTCGGCGATGACATGAGCGATGAGTTCCGTACTGCTTTGATTAAAGCATGTGCTCAAGCCAATGTTCAAATCAGCAATTTGTCTCTTGAAGATTTGGACTTATATTTGGACAACTTGCCGGCACTGGAACAAAAATTAGAAACTGTTGAGAAAAAACAAGAAGTTAAACAAGAAACTCCGGTTCATACCATTGCTGCTATTCAGCCTGAAGTCAAAGAAGAAGCTAAAGAAGAGCCTGCTCCTGCTCCGGTTGCTGAAGAAAAACAGCCTGAAGTTAAAGAAGAGGTTAAAGAACAGCCTGCAGTTATCGCTCCGGTGGTTACTCCGGTTGTTGAAGAAAAACAACCTGAAGTTAAGGAAGAAGTTAAAGAAGAACCCGCTCCTGCTCCGGTTGTTGAAGAAAAACAACCTGAAGTTAAGGAAGAAGTTAAAGAAGAACCCGCTCCTGCTCCGGTTGTTGAAGAAAAACAGCCTGAAGTTAAAGAAGAAGTTAAAGAAGAACCTCTTCAGGCCTCTACCGCTGATGAGCACGCTCCTCAAGCCGTAGTTGTTGATCAACCCGAAGCTCCGAAACCTGATGAAAATGAGGAAGATTTCGCTGCCGAAGATGAACACAAACCTGCAGACGAAGGACATGGTCCGGCTGTAATGTTCGTTGATCAACCTGAAGCTCCTCAACCTGAAGAAGCTCCTCAAGCTGAAGAAGATCAGCCCGAGAAGAAAGGTTTCTGGAACAGAGTTAAAGAGAACAAGGTTGTCAAAAAAGTTCTTATCGGTGCGGCTATCGTAGGCGCAGTTGCATTCGGCGTATCTCGTTGCAATCCTAAGAAAGCAGCTCCGGTAAAAGAAGATGTAAAAGACAGAACCGAATTGCTTGCTACCCCGGTTGATAGTTCATACACCGAAAAAGCTGATACCATTGACCGTCAGTTGGCAATTGCTCCTGAAGAGTGGAATGAAAACATGGATATTAGCAAAAAGCAGTTTGATAATACGTACAATATTACTCATAAACATGATGCTGAAGGCAATTTGTGGAGAACAATGTGGTTGAACGCAAGTGTTCTTGGAGAAAAATTGGGATTGTCTCCTGAATCTACAATGTACAAGAGTTTACGTCTTGCCGCTTGGACTAATAAATTGAATGGTAGAGAGTGTGAAGATCATGGTACCAAATGGGCATACAACTACAGCGGTGCTTTTGGTGAAGTTGTCGGACCTTTGATGGCAAACCTGAAATGCGGCACCGAAATGGATGAAGAAACTCTTGCCAAAGCAGGAATTATGTTGAGTGCAGTAGGTAAAGACGGAAGACTTAATGCAAATGTTCTTGACCAAGTTGTTCCCGGTACTTCTAAAATCAATGAAACTGACGAACAAGGTTGGATTATTGGTAAGAGCCACAACGCCATGGTTGGTATTGACTCCGATTGCGGAAGAGAATCTGAAGTTGAGTTTGTTATGGGTAGACCTAAAGCTCCGGTGATTGAAGAAGTAATCGAAGAAACTCCGGTTGTTAAAGATACCGTTAAATTGGAAATTCCTGCTCCGGTTGCTCCTGTAGCCAAGCTTGAAGTTCCTGAAGAGACTATCGTTGTTAAAGCTCCTGAAGCTCCTGCGCCAGATGAAATCCGCGGTGGTTCTACTGCAAGCTTTAGTGCTAGGCCAGCTGATGAATCTTCTGAACATGCTAAACATGTATACGAAAAAGGCAGTGATATTCAAGACGGTACTAGTGGTCAGAAGAGAGCATATACAGGTCTGATTGAGAAGTTGTACAAGCAGGGAGAAATTACTGAAGCTCAATATGAGGAAGCTGTAAGTAAGGCTCAAGAAGGTAAAACTTCAGTCATTACAAAAGATCGTGGAGGTCGTTAATCCTCGCATCCCAAGAAAAAATCCCGATCGCAAGATCGGGATTTTTTTGTTTAACCGATATAGTTTCGCACAAACCGCGGATTCTTTCCGATTCGTGATACAATTTCATAACCGATAGTGCCGGCGTCGCGCCCAATGTCATCTAAAGTATAAAAATCACCGATAACAACCGCCAAATCACCGACTTCAACCTTAATGTCGGTAACATCACAAATAATGTTGTCCATTGACACCCGCCCGATAATCCGCGCCTCATGGTTGGCTTTTTTGTCCGCAAAAAACACTTTGCCGACATTTGACAGCGAGCGTGGTACTCCGTCACCATAGCCGATTGATACAATTGCGATTTTGCGATTGCTGGCGGCTCTATAGGTTACCGAATATCCGACAAACTCACCTTTAGCCAAATCGGCAACTTCCAAAACTGGTGCTTTTACTGTAACACAAGGCAACATTTGGTTTTCGCGATACGGTGCGGTATTAATTCCATACATTGCCGCGCCCAAACGCACGATATCCTTTTGAAATTTTTCGCCCAAAAATGTTCCGTCCGAGGCGGACAAAGAGGCTCTGTGGTCGGAAAAATATTTGTTTTTCAACTCATTAAAGCGCAATAACTGGTGCTCGTTCATAAAATGGTCTTTCTCGTCTCCGCAGGCCAAATGCGACAGCACCACATCAAATTCTTGTTTTTCTTTTGCGCTCAACTTGGCAATGTCTTTTTCCCTGAAACCGAGGCGGTTTAAGCCGGTTTCAATCTGAATTGCCGGTTTAATGCCGTCAATTTTATGCTTTTTCCAAAATTCAAATTGCTGCGGAGAGGCAATAACCGGTGTGAGCCGTGCTTTTTGAAAAGACTCCAAACTGTCCTCGCCGATACCCTGCAACACAAAAATTTGCGATTCTCCGACTACCGGGCGAATCCGTTCGCCCTCAATTCCGTGTGCCACAAAAAAACAACGGCATCGGGCATCTTTATACAGTTTTTCTGCAACTTTTACCGCTCCCAAGCCATAGGCATCATCTTTTACCACGGCAGCGGCAATTGATTTTGGTGCAATTTGTTGCAACAACTCATAATTTTTCACAATATTGTTGAGATTTATCTCCAAAATTGGTCTTGTCAAAACACTCATAACTACATATTATCCTTTTATATCAATGTTCAAAGAGAGCAGTCCGCATGGAATTTATTGACACACATATTCACCTGCAAGATTATGAAGAGAATTTTGCCACCGATATAGTTAAAAAAGCGCAAAAATCAGGATTAAAAAAAATGATTTGTGCTGCAATAGAGCCCGGTGATTGGCAAAAAGTCGCCGATTTTGCTCGGCAATATCCCGATTTGGTGGTTCCGGCGTTTGGCGTTCACCCCTGGCAGGTTGCCGGCATTTCCGAAGATTGGGCGGAACGCCTCAAGCAATATCTCAACATTTTTCCTTCTGCCTTAATCGGTGAAACCGGTCTTGACGGCTTAAAGCCGGATTTTGACTTGCAACAAAAGTTTTTTTCGGCTCATCTTGAACTTGCCCGAGAATACAACCGCCCGATTATCATTCATGCGGTAAAAGCGGTTGATGTAATGTCCGGCTTTTTCAAACAAATGCCGCAAAAATTTATGTTTCACTCTTTTAATGGTAAGGTCGAGCATCTGCATAACATTTTATGTCATGGCGGATATGTTTCCTTCAGTGCCTCAATCTTAAAAAATCGCGATATGGAAAAAATTATCAAAGCTGTCCCGCTCAACAAAATTTTGCTTGAAAGCGACGGTCCTTACCAGGCTTTGAACAAAGGCGAAATTTCGTCTCCGTTTTTTATCGCTGAAATACTGAAAAAATTTGCCCTCGTTCTCAATACAAATGTTGAAGAATTATCTCAACAAATCTATCGCAATTCTCTGGAGTTTATCAATGTCGGATAATCGTTTTATGCGTACCCAAGCTCTTCTCGGTCAACAAAAGTTTGCGCGTCTTCAAAAATCTTGTGTCATGATTATCGGTCTCGGTGCGGTTGGAGGTTATGCGCTTGAGGCTTTGGCTCGTGCCGGTATCGGCAAATTGATTTTGGTTGATTTTGATAAGGTTGATATTACCAACATCAATCGTCAGATTTTGGCTCTTGATTCTACTGTCGGCAAATCAAAAGTCGAACTTGCCGCCACCCGCGTTAAAGACATCAATCCGGCTTGTAAAGTCATTACCAAAGAAATATTTGTCAACGACAAGACCTTGCCCGAACTGCTGTCGGAGCCGGTTGATTTTGTTGTTGATGCTATCGATTCTCTCAACCCCAAATGCGGACTTATTGAGATGTTGGTAAAATCAGACATTCCATTCATATCCTCAATGGGTGCGGCACTCAAAACCGACCCGGCTTGCATAAAGGTACAGTCATTGAACAAAACCAAAAATTGCCACCTCGCTCGGTTTATTCGCAAACGCCTTAAACATCGGGGTGTCGATATTTCAAAAGTCTTATGTGTTGCCTCTGACGAGCAGGTCGATTTGCCAGATACGGCGTTGTTTATAGAAGCCGATTCTCAACCCGAGGGCAACACCCGCCAACGCCACACCATGGGTTCTCTGCCCACAATCACGGCGATTTTCGGTTTAACAATCGCTAATAAGGTGATTCTTTCTCTCTCTGAACTTGCAAATTAAAAATTTTTTAATATAGATAGTCTATTATCACTAAATAGATTAACAAAAATAATGGTTTAGCGCGATGAAAATGATCAAACCCGTAGTCAATATCTCTAAAATCATGGAAGCCCATGATGTCTATGTATGCGGACTTAATGGTGTTATTTATGACGGGCAAAATTTTCTTCCCGAAGCCATTGAAGCGCTGATTCGTCTGCGCAAAAACGGCAAACAGGTGGTTTTGTTGAGCAATACCTCAATGCGCCTGACCGAACTGATTGAAAAAATGTATGCCGCCGGCGTCTCTCCGCGTCTGTTTAACAATATTATAACTATGGGCGAGGTTTTGCATAGTCAGCTGCAAGCCAAAAGTGAGCGCTATGCGGCACTCGGACAAGTATATTATAATCTCGGCGATGGTGACACATCAGTTTTTGAGGGATTAAATTATCAAAGCACCGAAAACGCCCCTCGAGCCGACTTTTTGTATATCGGCAGCGCTCCCTCGCATATTGCCGAGGATTATATGGAAATTTTGAGCCATTCTGCCAGCCTTAATATTCCGATGCTCTGCATCGGCAATGATACATCAGCCTTTGTCAACGGAGAAATCGGTTCGGCTTCTGCCGCTATTGCCGAACAATACGCTATTTTGGGCGGGCATATTTTAACTTTAGGCAAACCCGATAAACAAGTTATTGCTTATGCTGTTGAGGCGTACAAAGATATTCCGTCTGAACGCATTTTGCTGATTGGCGACAGCGCCGCCACCGACATAAAAGGTGCCAACAATGCAGGGATTTCCGGCATGTTGGTCAGCAAAGGGATTCACGTTAACTTTTTGGGCGAGGGATATATTCCCGATGTTACCAAAACCCGTGAGCTTTCCACCGCAATCGGTGCTGCTCCGGATTATGTAATATCCAGTTTGCGCTGGTAATTTTTCAAGATATTTCTTCTGCCAACATTGATATTTCAAGCCATTGGTTTTCGGCTTCGGCTTTTTGGCTTTCAAGCTCTTTTAATTCATCGCCCAAAGCAAAAAACTTTTCTCGGTCATTCTGATATAATTCAGTATCTGCCAGTTGTTCGGTAACGTCAGCAATCTTTTTTTCCAACTCTTCAATTTGCGCCGGCAAAATCTGTAACAATCTTTGTTGATTGTAGGTCAGTTTCTGCGTTTTGATTACCTTTGGTTTTTCCTGTTTGGGCGTAGGTTGTTTGTTTTTTGCGGTTGTTTTTTCTGCCGCCGGAGCCAGTTTTGCCAGTACTTCGCTGTAACTTCCGACATGTTCATCAATACTGCCGTCGCCTTTCATGTAGATAATTGATGTCACCAGTTTATCCAAAAAATCACGATCGTGACTGACAATAATCATTGTTCCGTCATAATCGCCGAGCATATCTTGAAGCAAATCAAGGGTGTCCATATCCAAATCGTTTGTAGGCTCATCAAGTAGCAAAAAATTTGAAGGTTGAGCCAACACTTTGGCCAACATCAAGCGATTTTTTTCTCCGCCGGAAAGCGTTGCCACCGGAGATTTTGCCTGTTCCGGCGTAAACAAAAAGTCTTTCAAATAAGCAACTACATGGCGATAAGAGCCTCTGACCCAAATGTGGTCTCCCTCGTTACAAAGCGTTTGCCACAAAGTCTTTTGCGGATTGAGTGTAAAGCGGTTTTGATCAAAATATGCTTCTTGTAAATTTTTACCGATTCTCACAAAACCTTCGTCAGGTTCAAGTTTTTTGGTCAGCAATTTAATCAAAGTTGTCTTTCCGGCACCGTTTGGTCCGACAATTCCGATTCGATTGCCGCGGATAATTTTGGTTGAAAAATCTTTAACAATCGTTCTGTCGCCGAAAGCTTTGCTGATATGTTTTGCTTCAATCACAATCTTTGATTTCCAGACAGTGTTTTCCACTTCCATATTGACGGAACCGATTTGTTTGAGCTGTTCCCGGCGTTCCTGACGCAATTGTAACAATCTGCGCAAACGTCCTTGGTTTCTGCGCCTTCTGGCGGTAACACCTTTATGCAACCACTCGGTTTCTTCCGCCAATTTTTTATTGAGATTTTTTTGAGCGATAATTTCTTGTTCAATAATTTGGTCCTGCCATTCTTCAAAATGCGCAAAACCTCTATTGTTGCGGCGCATAGTGCCTCTGTCCAGCCAAAAAGTAGTACGCGAAACATTGCACAAAAATCGTCGGTCGTGACTTATGACAACAACTGCTCCGGCATAAGCGGCAATCATTTTTTCCAAAAACTCGATTGTCGGCATATCCAAGTGGTTTGTCGGTTCATCAAGCAGCAAAATATCGGGTTCTGCAACCAAGGCCTTTGCCAGAGTTGCCTTGCGGCGTTCTCCGCCGGAAGAACATTCGGGGTTTTGTTCTGCGGCAATTTGCAACTGCTCAATCAACATTTGCGCCTTATATTCCCAATTGGGCTTATCTTTAGGCAAACCGGACAAAACAACTTCTCGCAGGGTTTTATATTCGCTCAAATCGGCATCTTGCGGCATATATCCGACGGTAGTATTGGGCTGAATAAAAATTTCTCCGTCATCGGGTTCTTGCAGTCCGGCAATAATTTTAAGCAAAGTTGATTTTCCCGACCCGTTACGCCCGACCAGAGAAATTTTATCTCCGCGATTAATATACAGTTCAATACCTCGGAACAGCTGGTTGGTTCCGAAGCGTAATTTTATGTCTTTCAACGTATATACAGGCGGTTCAAAAACCGGCATTTTACCCTCAATCAATTAAGTTTCGGGCATTATAGCGCTTATTCACCAAAAATAAAGATAATTTAAAAAAGTTTTGAATATCCGCGAAAAACGTATATTATTAAAGCACAAACGATATTTTTTTAGGATATGCCATGTTTAGATATATTTTTGTTTTATCAGCTTTTTGTTTAATTTCTTTTCCTTCATTTTCGGCCGAGGAAGAGCCGTCGTTGATGGATCTTTTCGGCGAAGAAACGGCCAAAGAACAGACCGTTGCCCCCAAAGATGAAACTCCGACAGATTCTTCAGTAGAAACCCCGAAGGAAGAAAAAAAAGAAAAAGTCGATGATGCCGGCATATTCTCATTCTTAAACTTTTCATTTTTGCGTAAAAAAGAAAAAACTCAGGAATTTACTCGTAAACAAAACGAGCCGCAGGAAAACTACTTGGACCGTATGACCCGTTTGGCCGAAGAGCAGGGCGATGTTGAAGCCGCTTTGACTTTGGGATATATGTACTTGTACGGAGAGAACGGGGTTGAACCCGATGACAAAAAAGCTTTCAAATATTATAAAATTGCCGCCCAGAAAAACGATATTGTAGCCCTCAACAACTTGGGCAGCTTATATTTCAGCGGTGTCGGAACAGATCGTGATGTTGAAAAAGCTTCATCACTGTTTAAACGTGCCGCCGATCTTGGTAATAGTGAAGCAGCAGTTAATTTGGCCTTTATTTATCTCACATCAACACGCAACATGGATGCTCAACTTCGTAGTGCTGTTGTCCGTCTTTTCAGCCAGGCGGCAGAAGGCGGAAACACCACGGCGCAATATATGTTGGGCATGATTTATTATAACGGCTTCGGTGTTGCCAAAAATGATGACAAGGCTTTTATTTATCTCAAAAAAGCAGCCTCTACATTTGACGAGGCGCAATATCAACTGGCTCTCCGCTATATGAATGCCGAAGGCACCCCCCGCAACTACGGCAATGCCGTTAACAATCTTGCTCGTGCCGCTCACCAGGGACACGTTCCGTCAATGATTATGCTGGGTGATATTTTGGCGGCCGGCGTCAACTATCCTAAAAACGAGGTTGATGCCTATATTTGGTATAACGTCGCTTCCGTATATGATGCCAAAAATGCCGGAAAAAAACGTGATATGCAGGAAAAACGCCTTAAAATAGAAACATTATTACAAGCTCAAGCCAAAGCCGAAGGTTTTAAGGTTAACCCATCGGAAATGACCAAATATATCCACAGCACCTTTGGCTATGAACTTGCAAAATACGTTACCGAATCCAAACAGGAACAGCCTCAATCCAAATAAAAAACGGTAATTATTAGGCACTAAAAACCCCGTCATATTGTGGCGGGGTTTTGGTTTTTGAATGCTAAGCTATTCGTTGATATGAGGCATTTTGGCTTCTTCAACCAGAGCTTTAACAAACTCCTCGACCGGCATAACCGATTGTTTTTCAGAGCCTAGACGACGAACCGTAACCGTTCCGTTTTCCTTTTCTTTAGCTCCGACAACCGCAATTACCGGAATTTTTGCCATTGAATGTTCACGGACTTTATAATTGATTTTTTCGTTGCGTAAGTCGGCACGAGCCAGCAACCCTGCCGCTTTCAATTTATTGGTTACTTCAACCGCATAGTCATCAAATTCGCTGACAATCGGAGAAACCACAACTTGTTCCGGTGACAGCCACAGTGGCAATTTTCCGGCATGGTTTTCAATCAAAATACCCAAAAATCTCTCAATTGAGCCGAACAATGCACGGTGTAACATAACCGGCTGATGTTTTTCACCATCTTCACCGATATAAGATATATCAAAACGTTGTGGCAGGTTCATATCAACCTGAATTGTTCCGCATTGCCATTCACGTCCGATGGCATCACGCAGAATAAATTCCAGTTTAGGACCGTAGAAAGCACCTTCACCGGCATTAATTTCATATTTATAACCATGTGAAGTTAATGCATTGGCCAAAGCATTTTCGCACAAATCCCAAATTTCATCGGAACCGATTCGATAAATGCTGTCCGGTCTGGTTGACAGATAAATTTTAACGTCTTCAAAGCCGAAATCTTTATAAATATCCAAAATCAGCTTTAAGGTTGTGATGCACTCTTCTTCCATCTGCTCCGGGGTGCAGAAAATGTGCGCATCATCTTGTGTAAACTCACGCACTCTCATCAACCCCATCAAAGAACCTGAGGCTTCATAGCGGTTAACCATACCGAACTCTGCCATACGCAAAGGCAAATCACGATAAGATTTGATACCTTGTTTATATACCAACAAACCGCCCGGGCAGTTCATCGGCTTTACGCAAAACATTTTGCCGTCTTCGGTCTTGCCCGAATAGTTATGAGCACCGTACTTATCCCAGTGTCCCGAAGTTTCCCACAAAACTCGGTCCATAATCCGCGGAGTTGCGATTTCAATATATCCGTTATGCTCCTGACGATTACGCATATAATCAATCAATTTTCGATAGATACGATAACCCTTGTCATGCCAAAATACGGCACCCGGAGCATATTCAGGCTCAAAATGGAACAAATCCATCTCTTTGCCGAGTTTGCGGTGGTCGCGTTTTGCTGCTTCTTCAAGCATGGTCAGATAAGCATCCAAATCTTTTTTGTTGGTCCATGCTGTTGCGTAAATACGCTGTAACATTTCTTTTGATGAATCACCGCGCCAATATGCACCGGCTACTTTCATCAGCTTGAATGCATCGCCGATTTTGCCGGTTGAAGGTACGTGCGGACCACGGCACAAATCGGTAAAGTTGCCTTGAGAATAAAGCGAAATTACTTCATTCTCCGGCAAATCTTCAATCAACTCAACTTTATAATGCTCGCCGATTGACTTAAAATAAGCAATTGCCTCATTTCTAGGCAAAACTTTACGGGTAATTTTTTCATCACGCTTAACAATCTCGTGCATTTTGGCTTCAATTTTTTCAAATTCTTCGGTTGTAAACGGTTCTTTGCGTGAAAAATCATAATAAAACCCGTTTTCAATGGCCGGCCCGATTGTTACTTGTACATTTGGCCACAATTCTTTTACGGCTTCAGCCATAACATGAGAGCAGGAGTGACGCAGAATATCCAAACCTTCTTTGTCTTTTGTGGTGATGATAGTTACGGTTGCATCGGTAGTGATTGTTGTGTCCAAATCCTGTAATTTATCATTAACCCTAACCGCTAAAGCGTTTTTCGCTAAACCGGCACTGATTTTTTCGGCAACTTCAAGTCCTGAAACGCTGCCTTCAAAATCCATAACACTACCATCCGGTAATTTTATAGCAACCATATTTTTATTCCTTTATTTTAATCAATTTGTAAAAGTTCTTTATATACATCGATAGTTTTATTGCACATAATCTGCTTGGTAAAATTATCGTGTACGTTCTTAATTGCCGCTGCAGAGATAGCTTTTCTCTCTGCCAAAGGCAAGTCCAATGCCCAATCTATGGCTTCAGCCAAAGATTTTGCATCTCCGCTCTGGAACAATTTGCCGCTGACACCATCAATCAGATTTTCTAAAGATCCTCCAATATTTGAGGCCAACACAATTTTGCCCATAGCTTGTCCTTCAATTGCCGCCCGACCGAACGCTTCCGGTTCGATAGCCGTTGACAGCACAATATCCGACACCATTAACAACGCCGGAATATCAAAACTTTCTCCGATAAACTGAATACGATTATCAACGCCGAGTTTTTTAGCTGTTTTTTTCAGTTCTTCGGTATATTTAACTCTTCCCTGGTCCGAACCGACAATTATGGCATAAGCATCTTTATGTTTAATCAAAGACATTGCCTCTACCAACAAATGTTGCCCTTTCCAACGGGTTATACGCCCCACCAAAGCAATAATCGGCAAATCTTCCGGCAGATTGTTGTCAGAGATGGTTCTGATAATTCTTTCCTGAGTAACCGTCCGAGGTGAAAACCTCTCAACATCGACACATCTCGGAATAAGTCTTATTTTTGCCGGATCGACCTGATAATTTTCAATCATATGCTTTTTTATATGATTAGAAATAGCGATAATCAGCCGTCCGTAGGTCATAACCCGATTATAAAATTTCTTAATCCCCCGCGGTCCCAAACCATAAGTACCGTGAAAAGTGGTCATAAATTTCACACCGGCTCTTTTGGCGGCCCAATAAGCACTCCATGCCGGAGCTCTTGAGCGCGCATGCACAATATTAATGCCGTTTTCTTTTATAAATTTCTCAAGTTTAAGTGAGTTCAAATACATTTTGAGCGGGTTTTTGCTTTTAAGCGGCAGGGTAAGATGTTCAACGCCCAATTTATCAAGTTCATGCACCAATCTTCCGCCTTTTGAGGCGACAAAATTGGTATATCCGTGCTGTTTAAGAGCTTCTGCAACTTGAATTGTACCCCACTCGACACCGCCATGTTCGAGTTCTGGCAGTACTTGCAACACAACAGGTTTTTCTTCTTTACCTTCAGCCATTTTAACTATATAGTCCTCACTATGTTTAATCTACAAACCCGCCGGAGCAGGTGACAATATGCAAAAATACACTTTTAATTCACACTTTGCAACAGATTTTGAATACATTTTGCCCAAAAAACACCTTCCAACCGTACTATATCTTCATGGTTTTTGTTCCAATGCCTGGGGATATAAGCCCGAAGCTGTCAAAAACGTCTGTTTGGAACAGGGTTTCGGTCTGGTTCGTTTTGACTTTGCCGGTCACGGAAGTGATGTTGAAAACTTTGAAAAAGCCGATTTTTCGGTTTGGAAAAACCAAGTTTTTGAGGCGATAGAAAAAATAATATCCGGAGACGTTATTGTGGTCGGTTCTTCAATGGGCGGATGGCTGTCAATGTTGGCGGCAATAAAATATCCGGACAGAATCAAAGGTCTTATCGGTCTTGCCGCCGCTCCGAATTTTGTTAAATATTTTTCCGATCAAATAACATCCGAGCAGAAGCAAGAACTTGAACACAGCGGAAAATTCAAAATTATCAATAATGATTTTGAATACACGATTACCTCTCGTTTTATTGAAACCGCTTTTGCATCATTGCTTCCGGATAACCAACCATGGAACATAAATTGCCCGGTACATTTATTGCAAGGGATGCGCGATGCCAGCGTTCCCTGGCGTTCGGTTCTTGAATATTCATCACACATCACTTCACCAAATGTTGTGGTAAAATTACTCAAAGATTCAAATCATCGCCTTAATGATGAAAATGCAATCAAAGAACTTAAGTCGTCGTTGGTAAATATTGTGAATATCTGTAAATAAAAGATTCTAAAACCGCTCAAAATCGTCTAGCTTAACAGTAGTTTAGAATGCAGAAGAGAAAAAATTGAAAAGAACCGTACTTGACAAATCAGTTATATGTACTTCATTTGCGTGCGCAATCGCGGCGTTTGCATGCGGTTTTGTCTTTTGCATGGCAATCATCAGCAACAGTAGCGGTTGCTATTTCTTAATTAAAGATTTTTGGAAAATCACGCGCGGTTATTCATGGTATCAAAGTTTACGCCATATGACGATTGATCAAATCCTGCTGTGGGCGGCAGTTACCGGCTTGGTTTTGTTCTCAATCTCAATGATTGTCAGCGGTATTCAATTTCTTTTTCGCCGTGCTCACAAAAAACCGGCTCCCGTGCATTCGGATGATACTGATAGTGAAGAACAACCCGTTTTGCCGGAAACTCCCATAGTTGCCCCTTTTGTTGATGAGGATAAGGTTGCCTCGGCATTGCAGACATATCGTCGTAATACCGATGCCCGCAGTTGGGAAAAGCTCAATTCTCTTGAGCCGGCAATTTTAGCCAAACATCTCAAAAAAGAATATCCTCAAATTGCGGCAATAGTGCTTTCTAAACTAAATCCGCAAAAAAGTGCCGAAGTTTTGTCCCTTTTTACCGGAGGTTTTGCTGCCGAAGTTATTGCAAAAATGTTGAATTTACATTCCGTAGATGCGGGTTTGGCAGGCACAATCGGTCGTGTTATAGCCGATGACATTGAAAAAAATTCTTTAGATGATACGACAAACCAGGTCTTGTCAATTCTCCGTTGTTTGGATAAAACCACGGAAGAAAGGATTATGGCAGTTTTGGAAAATACTTCCCCGTCAGTTGTGGCATCGTTGCAAAACAAAACAATGCAATTTACCGATATCTTACAGCTTTCGGTTGAAGAACTCAGACAGGTCTTGATTCACGTCAGCGAACCTAAAATTGTAATGGCAATGCGTGGTGCTACGGAAAATCTTCGCAATCATTTTTATGCCGCCATGCCGGATGAGCAGGCAAATGTTATTCGCGAGGCCTTAATCCAACTCGGCCCAATCAAATTCAGTGATATAGAAAAAGCCCAACAGGATATAGCCTCTATCTGCAAAAACATGTTTGCCGATAGCTTGCGGGGAAGATAAATATGGTTAAGTTTACCCCGTTCCTGTTTGACAATTTTATTGAAGACGACCATGTCCCCATTCTTGATTTAAGTATCAACCATTCAGCGGAGCCTGCCCAAACCGAAGACAAGGACGTTTCAACGCCGGAGATATTAAACAAGATTCGCAGTCAACTGATGGGGCTAATTGATGATGAATGATTTTCAAAAAAAATGCGTTAATGTTCAAGCCGTAGCCGGCAAAACATTGCTTAAATTATCTCAACTTGAAGAGTTGAAAATCGGAGACGTACTTAAACTTGAACGCAAAATCGATGAACCGATAGATATTTATGCCAATGATGCACTTGTTGCCAAGGGGCGGGTGGTCGTATCCGATAACAAATTAGGCATTCTCGTTACCGAAATTATCAAGAATGGTGTTGATTGATAAATGGCGGAAACAATAAAACATAAAACTCCTCGCGCCGAAATAGGCAATATTTTGCCGCACAATGGCAATATGATAGCTGTAGCATCAGGCAAATCAGGAGTTGGCAAAACCTGGTTTGCCGTAACCTTGGCCAATGCATTGAGCGCGCTCAAACAAAAAACATTATTTTTTGACGGCGATTTAGGCCTGTCTAACATTGATATTCAGCTGGGACTTGGCATTTCGCATGATCTCAGCTGTGTTGTTACGGGAAAAACTACCCTCAATCAAATTATAAGATATAGCGATAAGGCGCATTTTGATGTTATTGCCGGTCGAGGAGGTACGCGCGGACTGGCCTCTATGCCGGTAGGCAGATTACAAATTTTGGCCGAGGATTTGTCATTTCTTTCTTCCGGCTACGATAAAGTCGTACTTGATATCGGTGCCGGTATAAACAAAGCCACCCTTATCCTTTCAGGTATGGCCGGTCGTTTGATTATTCTCTGTACTGATGAGCCGTCATCGCTGACCGAAGCATATGCATTGATTAAAGTGGTGTCTGACCAATACCCCAAATGCCACATTTCGATAGTGGTTAACCAATGCGTTTCGGTTCAGGACGGGCAGCGTACTTATGATATTTTACGTAAAGCCTGTCAAAATTTTTTGAAAGTTGCTCCTCCGTTGTTGGGAGTTGTCCGTCGCGATACACGTATTCGCGATGCTATTCGCAACCAAATGCCGCTGCTTGCTCGCTATCCTTCATCTGAGGCGGCGGTTGATGTAGTTAATATTGCACGAAAGTTATAAAAATGAGAGATGCACTGGGATATTATGCTATTTTGGATGTTGATTCTTCAACCGACATTAACATTATCAAAACCAATTATCGTGATTTGGCTAAATATTGGCACCCCGATTCAAACAAAAATCCCGATGCCATGGAACATTTCCAAAAGCTTTCGGTTGCATATGATGTCATAAAAAATGAGGATAGCCGTTTAGAATACGATTTGTTGAGTGAAATTTATGATACGGCCGATTTTCCGGATATGAAAAATCTCAGCATCCTGAAAGACAAGAATAATAATGAAAATCCGCTGGTAAGAGTGATAAATATGCATAAGGTCGTCGGCAGATTTATCAAATATGCCGATAGTGATGACAAAATTGTATGCAGTTATGATCAAGCCAAAAATCTGGTTTTAAGCGGGTCGTTAGCAAACTGGTTTTTAGGGTGGTGGCATCCTAAAGCGTTTGTCCTAAATCTAAAGGCTATTATCGGCAACTATACTTCTATCGGGCACAACACTCGCGACAATCTGATACTTTTGGTACACAATGCGCTCGCCTATCACCAGGAAGACAAAGACCGCCAAGCCATGATTTCTGCCCTGCAGGCGCTAAAGTACGCAGATGCATACCAGCAGGAACTTATCAATCGGTTTATCAAAAGACTTAATGTTGCACGTCCGTCAAAAGTTCCGGAATGGAGATATACTACGTTGCGTGTGCTTCAGCTGATTGTGCCGTTTTTAATCCTGTTGTGTGCAAGTTATCCGTTTATTCAAAGATACAATCTTAGCCGTTATGCCAAAAAAGAAAACACAATCACTTATTTTCAAAAGGTCAACCTCAATAATGGCAAAGAAATTGTTGATGATGTAGTGGTTTCAAAAATCTTTTCCGTACCGGTGGATTTGAATGATAAAAGCAAGCTTTATCACTTTGCCGGCGATGCAAATATTATGTATGGTCCTGCCGCCAAATTTGATGTTATGGCTTCCGGAAAAACCGGTCAAACCGTTCGTGTAACCGGTTTTACACCGGATAAGACATGGTATCGTGTTATGATAGATAACGGAGAGATGGGTTTTGTTCCGGCAAAAACTCTGCAGCCCGGCATTGGAACCGAACCTCCATACGGCAGCAAAATTGTTCCTTAAACAAAATCCCGCGAATAAGCGGGATTTTTGATTAAATATGAAATTGTTCTATTGATTTTGCCAGCCCTGTTTTGTCATCGGTTTCAACGGCGATTCCCCAGACGGTGCCGTTGTTTCGACAAACCTCCAATCTGCTGCCGTTATATCTTTGACACAGCCGATCAATGGGGGCTTGTTTTTCAAATCCCAGTACCGAATCATAGTTGCCGCACATTCCTACATCAGTAATATATGCCGTACCGTTCGGCAAAATTTTTGCATCGGCGGTCGGTACATGGGTATGAGTACCGGCAACAACAGAAACTCTGCCGTCGAGATAATATCCTAAAGACAGTTTTTCTGAAGTGCATTCCGCGTGAATATCGACCAAAATTGCATCAATATTTCCGCCCAATTTATATTTTTGCAGCAGTTTATCAATGGTTAAGGCCGGATTATCTACGCTTTCCATAAATATTCTGCCCAATACCTGGGTAACCAAAATTTTCTTACCGTTTGAGAGTTCAAACTCAACAGCTCCGTGTCCATTAGCCGTTTCCGGATAATTAAGCGGTCTTATAATACGTTTGTTTTCATCTAAAAAAGGGATAATATCACGCTGTTGCCATACGTGGTTACCGGTTGTTAAAACGTCAGCACCCGATTCCAAAAATTCTTTTGCGATTCCCGGTGTAACTCCAAAGCCGTGTGCCGCATTTTCAACATTAACAATAACCGCATCGGTCTTAAATTGCTGCCGAATTTTTTTCAGATTCGATAACACCGCATCTCGTCCGGCTCTGCCTACAACATCTCCGCAATAAACAATTTTCAACTTGTTTTCTCCGTCAAAAAAGCTCCGTCAGACGGAGCCTAAAAACTTTTTTAGAGAGAACCGTCCGGCCGTATAGGTGCATTCTTACACGAACCGCATCTCAATAAGTGGGCGCCATATACCAAGACCACGATCAGGGCAGGGACAGCTCCCCTAAAAAACTTGAGGCTCGGAAGATCTGCGGAACTACGCACCGGACAGTAAACTCTCCATATTTCTATATTATAATGATTCAACCAGTTTTGCAATAGCTTTTATTTTTTCATCCAAATCCCTTATACGTTGGGCTATTTTGGGGTTTTCGGCAACGTTAGGTTGAGGAGCGGCGGCGGGAGCCGAGGACTGGTTTTTTTTGAGTTCAAACAAATCGTCTGCGACCAAGATACCAATCATTGCCAGCATTAGGTTTTCGCTGATTCTGCCGCTAAAATCTTTTAACATTAAGGCCTTTTGCTGCAAAATTTGTGCCAATTGCATAATTCTGACTTCTTGTCCGTTTTCGCAAGCAATCGGATATTCGCGGTCATTAATATTTATAACTACTTGTGCCATTACATTGCCGCCTTATTCAAATTTTCCACCAGTCGATCAATTCTTTCAATTGAACTTTGGGCAGAGTGCCTCAATTTATTAACGTCTTGTGCCTTTTGACGTATAATTTCTTCCAGTTGGCGCAGGGAATTTTCAATCTCATCCAAAGCGCTTTCGGCAACTGATTTTTCTGTATCACTCATCAAATTTCACTTTCTTTTAATCTTATTTGCTATAATCTAGGCATAATAATTAATTTTTTTCAAGCAACAAAACCGATTATGCCAAACTTTATTCTTAACATAACCTCTCAAGACGATGATTTAATGTTGTCTAATCCCGATATACAGTGCTATTTGCTGGCATCTGATATAGATTATCAAACACTGCAAAAACTTGTGCATCAAATTTCAAATGCCGGCAAAATTTCGCTTTTATACGGGGAAAAATCACTTGATTTAATTTCAGCATTACCTGCCGACGGCGTACTGGTCGATTTGAGTAAAAGTGAAAACATCAAAAAAGAGATGTCTCTGATTCGGCATCAAATCAAAGACGGAGTTTTGGGCGTAATTTGCCGCAATCGCCGCCACGAAGCCATGATTGTAAGCGAAAACGAACCTGATTTTGTAGTTTTTAAAATTTGGAACGACGGATGTGATAAAACCCTTGAGCTTGCTAAGTGGTATAACGAATTCTTTTTGTTGCAAATGGGCGTGTTCCCTCAGGACGAAAACGCCGATTTTACGCAATATCCGTGCGATATCATCATCTTAACACCCGAGCGATATAAGATTTTTGTTGCGAAAAAATAAAGTTTAGGGTAAGTATTCTAAAAAAAATAAGTGAAGTTTTACTAAAAGGAGTACAAAAATGAAGCAACAAGCTGTAGCAATCCGCGTCGGTTGGGTTATTGAGTATAAAGGCAAACCATGGACAGTTGTAAAAGCTGTTCACATCAAACCCGGTAAAGGCGGAGCCTTCATGCAGGTAGAAATGAAATCGGTTGAAGAAGGCACCAAAACCAACGAACGTTTTCGTTCCGAAGATACAATTGAAAAATTGCTTGTTGAAGAAAAAGATTGCCAATTTTTGTATGAAGATTCTATTGGTTTGACCTTTATGGATTCGGAAACATTTGAACAATTTACCATGGCTTCCGACATCTTGGGCGATTCTCGTCCGTTTATGAGTGAAGGTATGACTGTCTACATCAACTTTATTGACGGCAAACCTGTTGCCGTAGAACTGCCGCAACAAGTTGTTTGCACTGTGGTTGAAACGGAACCTGTCGTTAAAGGACAAACCGCTGCTTCATCTTATAAACCGGCGATTCTTGACAATGGTGTACGCGTAATGGTTCCACCGTTTATTAATCAGGGTGAAAAAATTGTTGTCGGCACTGCCGAAGCAAACTATGTTGAAAGAGCAAAATAATGTCATATCTTTCCCCATTGTTGACCATGTTGGTTAACGCGGTCAAAAAATCAACCGCTAATTTGGATCGTGATTTTAGCGAAATTGAACGCTTGCAATCATCGGTTCGTCCGTATCAGAATTTTGTTACCAATTCATATAATAAGGTCGCACAAAATCTGCGTGTTGAACTCGGAAAAATAAGGTCGGACGCCGCTTTTTTTGAGCAGGATATTACCGCTATTCCTCAATCGGGAAGCTGTTTTTTGGTCAGCCCGATAGATGGTTTGAACAATTTTTCACGTGGTTTGGCGGCGTTTGCGACCACGGTTGCCTATTGTGAAAATGGGGAGGTAAAAGCCGCCGTCGTATACAATCGCGCCAGTGACGAGCTCTTTTTTGCCGAAAAAGGCAACGGTAGTTACAAAGAAGGTTTTCGTAATCATGAACGGTTGCGTGTTTCCAGCAACAAAGATGAGAACCTTGCTTTGGTATCGGTACAGATTGGGTACGATTCGGGTGCCGATTTTACTAAGGCCCGCTCTCGTATTTCAACAATTGCATCGCAAAGCCGTGTTTGGGGTTCTGTTGCTCTCGGCATGGCATATACTGCCGCCGGCAAAACAGATGTTGCCGTAAGCTTGGGTAACGGCTTAAATAGTGTTGTTGCTGGTCTGTTGTTGGTTAAAGAAGCCGGGGGTTATGTTTATAACCTTGATAAACCAATTGCACCGGCTAAGCTTGAACAAATTTTGACTTCGGTTAATTTGGCTGCCGCAAACAATAACATGGAAGAGTTATTAAAAAAACTTGCTTAATTGTTTTGGTTCAAAGGAGTTATTATGTTTCGTTTTGTTGTTTTAGTTGCTATGCTTTTTGCATTTCCTGCCTTGGCTGATTATCAGGTTAATCTTTCGGCGCTTGATTTTCTGACGATTGATAACGAGACAGAAGACCTTCCTTTGGTTGAAGCTCCGGCGCGTCCGCGTTTATCGCTTCCCAAGACCAAACCGGAAAGCAAGCCGCAAACCGCTAAAGAACAACCGGTTATTGACCAGCCGTCGGAGCAGATAACAAATAACTTGGACGAAAACAAACAAACAGAAGAAAATACTCCCGCAGAATTAAAAGATGAAGCCCCGTCTGAACCGGCAAAACCTGAAATTGTTGTTATAGAGCCTGTTGTCGAAACATCTTCCGAGAGTACGGGTCCCGAAAATATTATACCGGCGGAAGAAACTTCGGAACCCGCCGTTTCTGAAGACAAAACCTCCGCCAGTTCGGACAATAGCGAACATAGCCAGGAAGAAATAGAGCTGTCTGTTCCGACCACAAACGAGATTGCTTTAATTCCGTTTAATGAGAACAATACTGCTAATTCTGTGCAAATAATTTTTGATGACAATTCAGATGTTTTAACTGATAAAGCGATTTCTGAACTTGATGCTTTTGCCGAAAAAAACAAAGATGATCCTACCGGCAAAATTTTAATTGAGGCCTATCACTACAACAGCGGCAACGGTTTTGCCCGTAAACGCACCAGCTTGAACCGCGCCGTTAACGTAAGGTCTTATCTGTTAAACCGCGGTTTCAAAAGCTTTAATATTCAAATTATCAATACCGAAGAAGAAGTTTTGCAAAACAACACGGTTGTCAGCCGCTGAAAAAATATTTTAAAAAATGCTTGCAATAATAAAAACTCTAATGTATAAGAGCAACAACTAGCACATTTGTATGGAGTAAAATAAGATGAAAAAAGGCATTCATCCGGATTATCATGAGATTACATACGTCATGACCGACGGTAGTGAATATACTACAAAGTCTACTTGGGGTAAGACCGGAGACAAAATGAATTTGGAAATTGATCCTAAGTCACATCCGGCTTGGACAGGCGTTCATCGCTTGGTTGACACCGGTGGTCAATTGTCAAAATTCAAAAACAAGTTTGGTGCTTTTGGTATCAAAACTTCAAATTAATATTATATTAATGTTTTTCGATTAACCTACGCTCATGATCAGGGCGTAGGTTTTTTTATTATTTGAAAATCCGCCCTTCAAATAGAAAGGATAGAAACATGACAGCACCTTTAATGCCAAAAGCTACGGCCGTATGGTTGGTGGAAAACACAACACTTACATTCCGTCAAATTGGTAATTTTTGTGAACTTCATGAATTGGAAGTTCAGGCAATTGCTGATGGTGATGTAGCCGCCAACATTGTGGGAGTAAGTCCTATTACCACCGGTCAGTTAACAGCAGAGGAAATTGCTAGATGCGAGGCCGACCGCACAGCCAATCTGGTGGCTAGTGAACCCGAGGGTAATGTCAAGGCTTTAAATCGCAAAAACAAAAAACTTTTGTCACCGTCGCAGCGCAGTGACAAACCTGCTGCAATTTTGTGGGTTTTGCGCAATTGTCCGGAAATTATCGATTCGCAGATTTGTAAATTGATTGGTACTACCAAGCCGACTATTGCCGCATTACGCAACGGCACACATCGTGAGATGTCGGAATTGCGTCCGAAGAACCCCGTTGCAATAGGGCTTTGCAAAGAAAAAGATTTGGAAAACGCAATTGCTATTTCCAAAAAAATGACTGAGCCTAAAAAGGCTAAGAAAAAAGCTGTTAAGAAAAAAGTTGCTAAAAAAGTTACGAAAAAGGTAGCTAAAAAAGCGACCAAAAAAGCAACAATAAAGAAAACAGCTAAAAAGAAAACGGTAACAAAATCCACAGCCAAAAAAGTTGTGAAGAAAAAAGTTACCAAAAAGGCGGCAGCGAAAAAGACCGTCGTTAAGAAAACCGCAGCCAAAAAAGCTCCGGCTAAAAAAGCTGCAACTAAATCAACCGCTACAAAAAAACGTAGCATTAAGACAACAAGTAGAAGGGCGACAACCATGAAAAAAACTACAACTAAACCTGCAGCCAAAAAAGCTCCTGCTAAAAAAGCTGCAACCAAATCAACTGTTAAAAAAACAACTGTAAAGAAAACCGTTGCTAAAAAGCCGGTAGCTAAAAAAGCTCCTGCTAAAAAAGTAGTAGCAAAGAAAACCGTTGCTAAAAAGCCGGTTGCTAAAAAAGTAGCAAAGAAAACTGTTGCTAAAAAGCCGGTTGCTAAAAAAGCT
>CAMYUM010000012.1 GCA_947301965.1 uncultured Azospirillum sp.
TTGGCTCATCATATGATGCTATCGCCCTCGGTGCCGGGTTGAATTATGCTTGGTAGACTACTTGCTTACCTTGGAGGTGAAGCGGTATTTATTTTTTTCATGGCGCAACAACTTAAACAAAAAAGCCCCCGTAATGGAGGCTTTTTTGCTATGAGAATGTAGAAGTTAGATCATGTTGTAGAGTGCTTTAATGCCTTTCCATAGATTACCGAAGATAATCTTGAAGAGCCATCCAAGAGCAAGTCCGAGCAGCACGAGAACGTATCCCCATACAAAATACAGAGACACAATCATCAGTAGCCGCATGAACTTGTTGTAGAACAACTTAGCCCATCCACTATGATAGCTGTCGCGGTCCAGTCGGACGCAATACTGCCAGAACTCTTTAAATTTTTCGACACATTTCTCTCCACGCGCTGAGTTGTAGAGCTGAACTGCGAATACGAATACCCCCCACCCGAGAGGAATGAGAGCCAGAGCGACAAGGACCCACATCCAAGGATTGCTGACGACAAAGTTAATCATGTTTCCCATACTAACCACGACCCTTTACGCACTTCCGTGCCTCAGAATCGCCTCTTTTAAATAATAACACAAATCCCTGGGGAATACTTAAAATCCAATATATTGCCTTATATTCTGATCCCTAAACCATACCTTGTACGATTATATTATGCAAAAGCAATAATATGGGCGCCGCGTGTCATGCAGTCTTTCAACAATATAAATGAACTCGTGTTCTTCCTTACCTACCTGTGTTAAATTAATAAATGCTAATAATTATTTTGTAATTATATTGTACCATATTTTTAACCTTTGCTCAATATAAATAAATTATTATATTTCAATGAGTTATTTGAAATAATAGTTTGTTTTTTTTATTTTTTGACAAAATTGTCCAATCGTTTTTTATGGCGCTACAGCGAAATATCGTTAACTTTTTCATTTTAATTTTAGCCCAAAATCGATTTTAAGGGCGTTTTTTTGCCCGTAGAGAGGAATTTACTCATTTTACATGGGCATAAGTTGCATAAAAAAATAGTTATTTCCTATGTTTCTGCTATTATTTTCCCCAGTTAGAACAAAATAATAAGGTAAAAAAATGACAGAAGAAACTATGGAAGAAAATATTATTGCCAATGTCGTCGACAAACCGGCGCAGGATATTACTCCTGTTGATATCTCGGAAGAAATGCGCCGCTCATATCTTGACTATGCGATGAGTGTTATTGTTTCTCGTGCATTGCCTGATGTCCGCGACGGCTTAAAGCCGGTTCACCGCCGTATCATTTATTCAATGTTTGAAAACGGCTATGACTACAACCGCCCGTTCCGTAAATCAGCGCGTATCGTCGGTGATGTTTTGGGTAAATATCACCCCCACGGTGACAGCTCGGTTTATGATGCAATGGTCCGTATGGCGCAGCCATTTGCCATGCGTGTTCCGATGGTTGACGGACAAGGAAACTTTGGTTCTATGGACGGTGACGGTGCCGCCGCCATGCGTTATACCGAGGCTCGCCTTGCCAAAGTTGCTCATGCCTTGATTGAGGACATTGATAAAGACACCGTTGACTTTATGCCCAACTATGACGAGAGCTTGCAAGAGCCTATTGTTTTGCCGGCTCGCTATCCTAACTTGCTCGTCAACGGCACCAACGGTATTGCTGTCGGCATGGCCACCAACATTCCTCCTCACAACTTGGGCGAAGTTATTTCTGCCTGCTGTGCTTATATTGACAATCCGGATATTACGATTGACGAGCTTATTAATTATGTTCCCGGACCTGATTTTCCGACCGGAGGCTTAATTTTAGGGCAGAGTGGCGCCAAGTCGGCATATTATACCGGACGTGGTTCCGTTGTTATGCGTGCCAAATGCACCATTGAAGAAATCCGCAAAGATCGTGAAGCAATCATTGTTCACGAAATTCCTTATCAGGTCAACAAAGCGGCTATGGTTCAGCGCATTGCTGAACTGGTTAAAGAAAAGAAGGTTGAAGGTATTTCTGATATTCGTGATGAATCAGACCGCCAGGGTGTTCGTGTGGTTATTGAGGTCAAAAAAGACGTTCAAGCTGATGTTATCTTAAACCAACTTTACAAACTCACTCCGTTGCAGACCAGCTTTGGTATGAATATGCTTGCCATCAACGGCGGCCGCCCGATGATGCTGAACTTAAAAGACATCATTGCCGCATTTATCGAGTTCCGTGAAGAAGTCATTCGCCGCCGCACCATTTACGAGCTGAACAAAGCCCGTGACCGTGCTCATACATTGGTAGGTTTGGCAATTGCGGTTGAAAATATTGACCCCGTAATTGAACTTATTCGCACAGCTCCGTCTCCGCAAGAGGCCAAAGATGCCTTGCTGGCGAGAGCATGGCCGGCCGGCGATGTTGAGCCTTTGGTAATTTTGATTGACGAGCCTGACCGCAAGGTTGAGAACGGACATTATCACTTGTCCGAAGCTCAAGCCAAAGCCATTTTGGACTTGAGATTGCAACGCTTGACCGGTTTGGAGCGTGATAAAATCCACCAAGAATTGTATAACTTGGGCGATGAAATCAAAGAATGCCTGTCTATTTTGGGCAGCCGTGAAAAACTCTATGGCATTATGCGTGATGAATTGATTGCCATCAAAGATGAGTACGCAACTCCACGCTTGACCAAGATTGAAGAATTTGAATTTGAGCAAGATGTTGAATCTCTGATTCAGCGTGAAGATATGGTCGTTACCGTAACCGAGGCCGGCTATATCAAACGTGTTCCGCTCAACGCTTATAAGGCGCAAAAACGTGGTGGCAAAGGCAAATCGGGTATGACTACCAAAGAAGAAGATTTTGTATCTCGCTTGTTTGTAACCTCTACCCACACGCCGGTTTTGTTCTTCTCGTCCAAAGGTCTGGTTTACAAGCTCAAAGTTTATAAATTGCCGCTTGGTTCTCCGACCTCAAAGGGCAAACCGTTTGTAAATCTGTTGCCGCTTGATGAAGGTGAAAACATCACCACCATCATGCCGTTGCCGGAAAAAGAGGCTGATTGCAAGAACTTGTCAATTATGTTTGCCACCAAGAGCGGTATGGTACGTCGTAACAGCCTTATGGACTTTGTAAACATTCAGTCCAACGGTAAAATTGCGATGAAGTTGGATGAAAACGACAAGCTGATTAACGTTCGTATCTGCACTGAAAAAGACGATGTAATGTTGGCTACCCGTAGCGGTAAATGCATTCGCTTCCCGGTAACTGAAGTTCGTGTCTTTGTCGGACGTAATTCGGTCGGTGTACGCGGTATCAAACTTGCTGACAAGGACGAAGTTATTTCCATGTCGGTATTGAACCACAGCGACGCCACATCAGAAGAACGTGATGAATACGCCAAGATTGTTTCAGCCATCAAACGTATGGAAGCCGAACACGGTGGTGAAGCCGGAATCAAAGCTGAAGACACCGGTCTGCTCAACTTGTTGACCGCTGAAAAATTTGCCGAAATGCAAGCCAACGAGCAGTTTATTTTGACTGTAACCTGCACCGGCTATGGTAAACGTTCTTCTTCTTATGAATATCGTGTTACCGGTCGTGGCGGTTCAGGTATTGCCAACATGGAAATGTCTCCTCGTAATAAAGAGGTTGTAAGTTCGTTCCCGATTGAGAACGACAACCAAATTATGATGGTAACCGACGGTGGCAAACTTATCCGTATGCCGGTTGAAGACATTCGTATTGCCGGACGTAAGACACAAGGTGTAATCCTGTTCCGCACCGCCGACAAAGAAAAGGTTGTTTCTGTAACCTGGCTTGATGCTGACTCTGAAGACGAGGAAGAACTGGAAAACGAAACCGGTTCTGAAGTCTTGGGCGAAAGCGTAGCCGATGACAGCGACCTCAATATTGAGGATATTACCGAGCCGGAAACTCAAGAAGAAGACGAGTAATCCGCTCAATATCATCAACCAAAAAACTCCGACCATCCGGCCGGAGTTTTTTTGTTTGACAAAGCAATGATAGTTTTCTAATCTGATTTTCAGGTATGGGAGACCATGCCTAGGGCGTCGAAAACCCTTTATCATAGCAGTCGCCGCATAAGCGACTTAAAAATTTTATGCCGACTTCTGTCATGGACGGATGTCGGTGAATAAGGCTGTAAGGCTAAATAAGCCGAGCCATTGCTATGATATGGTTTTCGAACATCCGCCCACTTCTTTAAGTGGGCTTTTCTTTAACTCAAGGACAGGATGTTCGGTAATGGCAAATGCTAACTTAAAACAGGCGAAAAAGAATAAGAAAGATGAGTTCTATACCCAGTTGAGTGATATAGAAAATGAAATGAAACATTATAAGGATTTCTTTAAGAATAAAGTTGTTTTATGTAATTGTGATGACCCAAGAGTAAGTAATTTTTTCCATTATTTTAGTTATAACTTTGAATATCTGGGGTTAAAGAAGTTGATTACAACTTGTTATAAGAACCAAGATATGAACTTGTTTTCAAAGAATGAGAGTGATAGAGCAGTTTATTTGGAATATGAAGGGGATAAGAATGGGGATAGGATACCTAACCCTGATGAAATTGGTATCAAGCAATTAAAAGGGGATGGAGATTTTAGAAGTAAGGAATGTATTGAGTTATTAAAACAAGCAGATGTTGTTGTGACCAACCCACCATTTTCATTATTTAGGGAATATGTGGCACAACTGATGGAATACAATAAAAAGTTTATCATTATTGGAAATGTAAATGCCACTACATATAAAGAAATATTTAAGTTGATAAAAGAAAATAAAATGTGGATGGGCAGAAGTATTCATAGTGGTGATAGAGAGTTTCAAGTTCCAAAGGATTATCCATTATCAGCAGCAGGTTGTAGAGAAGATGAGAATGGCAATAGATTTATAAGAGTTAAAGGTGTTAGATGGTTTACCAATGTGGAATATAAGGAAAGATATGAGGATTTAGATTTATACAAGAAATATATTCCTGATGAATATCCAAAGTATGATAATTATGATGCCATCAATGTGGATAAAACAAGTGATATACCAGTTGATTATGATGGTGTGATGGGTGTTCCAATCACATTCTTGGATAAGTATAACCCTAACCAATTTGAAATTGTTGGTTTGGGGAATTCAAGGGATAACTTTATGCCTAATAAAGATTATATCTCACCAAAGAAGGTATTAAAAGATGGTAGGATTGTAGATGGTGGAGCAATAAATTGTGTTTTAGCAATAGAAACCGATAAGAAACCAGAAGATACAATTTACTATACCAGTGATAATAGCAAGTATTTGATAGCACCCTATGCTAGGATACTGATTAGAAAGAAAGGAACAGCAGAATGAAGATTGAATTACAACACATCAAAGTGAAAGATGTTGTTAAAAATTATGCCAATAATGATGAAGAAGGTGTTGTTGGATATGGTGGTAAGTTAAATATCAGACCAAAATATCAAAGAGAGTTTGTATATGATGTAAAGCATAGGGATGCTGTTATAGATACTATAAACAAAGGTTTCCCGTTAAATGTGATGTATTGGTGTAGGAATGAAGATGGTACATTTGAAGTGTTAGATGGGCAACAAAGAACCATCAGTATCTGTGAATATGTTAAAGGAACTTATTCCATTAAAAACTTATATTTTCATAATTTAACAGATACAGAAAAGAATAAGATTTTAGATTATGAATTGATGATTTACATTTGTGAAGGAAATGATAAAGAAAAACTGGATTGGTTTAGAATTATCAACATAGCAGGTGTTCAACTTACAGAACAAGAATTGAGAAATGCTATCTATACTGGTGAATGGTTATCAGATGCCAAGCATTATTTTAGTAAGAATAATTGTTTGGCATATAAAATTGCCAGTGATTATATGAGTGGTAACGCCATCAGACAGGATTATTTAGAAACAACATTAGATTGGATTAGTGAAGGAAATATTGAAAAATATATGGCAGAGCATCAACACAATCATAATGCTATTGAATTGTGGAATTACTTTCAATCAGTGATTAGTTGGGTGAAAAACTTGTTCCCAAAATACAGAAAAGAGATGAAAGGATTAGATTGGGGACTGTTCTATAACCAATACAAAGATAATGATTACAACCCAAAAGAATTAGAAAAACAAGTATCTACTTTAATGGCAGATGAATATGATGAAATTACTTCCAAAAAAGGAATATATGAATATGTTTTAAGTGGTAATGAGAGATGTTTAAGCATTAGAGCATTCAAGGATGGAGAAAAGAGAAAAGTATATGAAAGACAAAAAGGAATATGCCCAAAATGTAAAAAGCACTTTGAAATAAATGAAATGGAAGCAGACCATATTACTCCTTGGAGCAAGGGCGGACATACAACAATAGACAACTGTCAAATGTTGTGCCGAGATTGCAATAGAAGAAAAAGTGCAAAGTAATCAGCTAATTCTCACTTCCAAAAACTTTTTTATAACAACAAAGCGACCATCCTGTTGGACAGCCGCTTTGTGTAAAGTCAATTCTACAAAACGCCCATTAGCTCATTACACTCAGCCGGTGGAAGTTTTGAGATCTCGCTCATCGCACGATCACACAACATGAACTTGTATTCAGCAATGACCTCTTTGCGGATATCTGCCGGAAGTTTGATCATGAGGACTTCTGCATCGTCACACAGATAATTGCCGGCTTTGAAATATGCCAACAAGACCTCTTTGCAAGCATAAAACGGCAGACCGAAGATTTTGACGTCGGCCCGATCACATAGACAGCCGTTATGCCTAAAGTATTCCAGCAGGACTTCTTTGCAGTCACTTACCGGCAGGTCGAAAATCTTGACATCTGCGTCGTCACACAGACTACCGCCATACCTGATGTATTCCAGCAAGACCAATTTGCATTTTCCGACCGGAAGGCTAAAGAGCATGAGCTGTACCTTATTGGATAAAGAACAACCCGCTTTAATGTGAGTAAGCAGTTTATATACTGCTACATTTGAAGACAAACTGAACCAAGAGATTTGCTCTTGCTCTGATGAAGTGTTTCTCATGGTAGAATAGCTAAAAATTTAAACAATAATAACATAGATTGTTTGCAATCTAAGTCGAATTAACAATTATGTCAAATATATTTTTGTCAAAGTTTTGCTAAGAACTCTTTCAAGGCCTTTTCGTCTTTCCATCGTATTTCGATTTCCAGCACCTTAAAATTCGGCTTCAGATTGTCAGGGATTTTTACAAAATCTTTGGCGGTGGTAACCAAGTCGGCATCAAGCTTTTTTGCCAATGCCATCAAATCTTCCAACTCTTTGGGCGTATAATAGTGATGATCCGGAAAATCAAAAGTCTGCACCACATTAGCCCCGCACTCTCTCAACGAGTTATAAAATTTCTCCGGTCGCCCGATACCGGCAAAAGCAATAACTTTTGATTCCAAATCCGGCAAGGGCAGGGAGCAAATTTGCCCCTCAAACACCGGTATTTTGCCCAATTTTTCACGCAATCCGCACTTGTCCTCGCCGATAATAATCGCCGCATCGGCACGTTTCAGCCCGGCGTCAAAAAACTCACGCAACGGACCTGCCGGTACGGGATACCCGTTACCAATCCCCACAGCGCCGTCAAATACCAAAAATGACAAATCTTTATGCAGGCTTGGATTTTGGAAACCATCATCCATAACAATAACTTCTGCCCCGTTGGCAATAGCGTTTTGTGCGGCTTTTGCTCGGTCAGCATTAATCGAAACGCCGGCTTCTCGTGCCAACAACAAAGGCTCATCTCCGACTTGTTGCGGTGAGTGTTTTTGCACGTCAACTACCACGCCGGAAAGCTTTCCGCCATATCCTCGCGATACAAAAAACGGCTTTTTTCCTAAAGATTTTATTATTTTTGCAATTGAAACCGCAGTCGGAGTTTTCCCGGTTCCGCCGGCAGTCAAATTGCCGATGCAAATCACCGGCACATTGACCTTTGTCGGCTTTTTGAGTTTTAAGCGCAAAGCCGTCATACCGGCATAAACACACCCCAAAGGCAACAAAGCCAATGCACATAAATTTTTATTTTTCCAATGTGAGGGCGTTTTCATTCCGGCAGATAGCTCCGTACCTTGTCCATAATACCGTCCAAAACTTTGGCCTCGGACATTGCCCAGTTATAGGCCAAACTGCGCTTGGCTTCCAACAGTTCCTTATTGCCGAGCAGCTGTCTGACATTGTCGGTCAAATCCAACACATCATTAACTTGAATAACCGCATCAGCCTTTTTGGCACGGTTGATGGCATCGGTAAAGTTATGCATATGCGGACCGACAATCACCGCATCACGGCAACGCGACGGCTCCATAAAGTTTTGCCCTCCGTGCGGAATAAGTGATCCGCCGATAAATACCAACGGGCAAATGCTATACCAAATACCAACTTCACCGATAGTGTCGGCAATATATACATCGGTATCAGGCTTAATCGGCTCACCTTTTGAACGCAAAGCGGTTTTAAGACCGAGTTCTTTTTCCAAACGTTCCTGAATTTCAACACCGCGATGCGGATGGCGCGGAGCGATAATCAACAACAAATCGGGAAAATCTTTTTTCAACTCATTGTGGAACTTGCTGATTTTAAACTCCTCATCATCATGTGTTGAACTTGCCAGCCAAACTGTACGTCCGTTAATTTGCTTTTCAATCTCGGCTTTTTTCTCTTCATCAACCGGCAAGGGCAGACCCGCATATTTTACATTGCCCAAACAAATTGCCTCTTTAGCCCCCAATACGCGCAGACGATAGGCATCTTCATCAGATTGCCCCAAACAAAACGTAAAGCACGACAGCAACTCTTTGCATATAAAATCAAATTGCTGCCAACGTTTGAATGACTTGTTTGAAATACGCCCGTTGACCAAAATCAAAGGAATATTTTTGCGCTTGATAGAAGACAGCATTGCCGGCCAAAAATCCGATTCGAACCACAAAATTGCATCAGGATGCCAATGTTTTACAAAACGCGTGGTAAACACTGGGTTATCAATCGGTATATATTGATGAAAAGCTCTTTCCGGCAGGCGTTTGCCCATCAGCTCGGCTGAGGTCAGCGTGCCGGTTGTTACCATAACATGAGCTTCCGGATAAGTATCAAGCACGCGGTTAATCAGCGGTAACATAGAAAGCGATTCGCCGACCGAAGCCCCGTGGAACCAAAACAACTTCCCTTCCGGTCTTTCCATAATCGGACGACCGGTCCTTTCATTAAAACGCTTCAAATCTTCTTTGCCGCGCTCTTTACGTTTTTTGATATAGCGGCTGATAACAATCGGGTACATTACCCGAATGAGAGTGTTATAAACTTTAATAAACATCATTGCTGGGTTTCCTCATGGTGACGTTTTTCTTTTGCAATCACGCCCGGTTCAATTTTCTTTAATCCCAAAACCTGATCATCGCGGAGCACAAAACCGTTCAATTCGTCTTCAATCTGCTGACGATATTTTTCCATCTCTTCTCTGGTGGCATCTTCAGGAATATAATACGGCTGCGTAACATGCACAATTCCACGGCAGAAGGGTAGCGGAATCAGCATGGCATCCCAACTTTTGGCAACAATGGCATGCTCAATTGAATAAGTTGCACCAAACAACGGTTTGCCCGATTTTTTAGCAAAATACAACGGGCTCATATTCATTCTCATTCTCGGACCTCTCGGGCCATCGGGAATAATTGCTATGGCCTGATTTTTCTCCAAAGAGCGCAAAAGGTTAATTGCGGCGGCATTAGCCCCTTCGTTGGTAGAACCATCAATAATGCCGAAACCGACTTTTTTCAAAAACGATGCGGCAATTCTTCCGTCATTATGCGGTGAGACCAGGGCATTGAGCGGTCTTTTTCTGTTCCAAAAATACGGAATCATCAGCACACGTCCGTGCCAAATGGTCAAAATAAGCGATTTATCCTGCTCCCATACCGGATAAAAACGGTTTACACCGAACAACTGCCATCTTGTTGTTTTCCATACCAGTTGGCAGTAGTAAAACAGCGCTTTTCCCATAAAAGTGGTAAAAGCTTCAGATTTTGTAATTTTGCGAATTGTATGTTTTATAGACTTGCGGATCTTGGTCATCAATTCGACAGTTTTATCGATAAAATCTTTAATCTTTTGTTGCATATCAAATTCTCTGTAAAAATACCTGTAAATTATATTTCAATGCCTCAAGCTATATCATACTTTTTCCAAAAACTAAAGCATTTTAATACTTATTGACAATCATTAATAAACGCCATAGTTTTGATAAAAAATTGATAGGAGAAAACCATGAGTGACAATGCCTCGTCAACCCCGCGCGCCTTACGCTGTATCATCAGCTTTATCGGGCGTCGTAATGCCGGAAAATCGTCTCTAATCAACGCTTTTACCGGACAAGAAGTTGCCATTGTCTCTGAGCAGGCCGGAACCACTACCGATGCCGTTGCCAAGCCCTACGAGCTTTTGCCGTTGGGCCCGGTTACCATTTATGATACTGCCGGTTTGGATGACGAGGGCGCGCTCGGAGATTTACGCATTAAGGCAACACTCAAGGTTTTGGCGCGTTCCGATGTCGCGGTTTTGGTCTGCGGTGAGGACGGTCTGGGACAGGTTGAAAAAGACATTATCACCCGCCTTCAAGATATGAAAATTCCCTTTATTGTAGCTTTCAACAAACAGGATATTCAAACTATTCCGGCAGAAGATGAGGCTTTCTGTACCCAAAATAATCTGCCGTATGTCGCTGTTTCCGGCACGCAAAAACAAAACATTGATGCTCTTAAATCGGCAGTTATCGGTATTGTTCCGCCTGCCTTCAAAGATGATCCTCTGCTTGCCGGCGACTTGTTCAATGCCGGAGAGACGGTATTTATGGTTGTTCCTCTTGATTTATCAGCTCCAAAAGGCAGATTGATACTTCCTCAAGTTCAAGTTCTGCGTGAAATTTTAGACAACAACGCTACGGCTGTTGTGGTCAAGGAAAGCGATTTGTCTTCTGCTCTCAACAACCAAAAATCAGCACCATCATTGATTATATCCGATTCTCAAGCAATCAAAAAAGTTGCATCATTGGTGCCTCAAGACATCAGATTGACCACTTTTTCGATTCTTTTTGCTCGCAATAAAGGTGATCTGCCGATTATGGTTGACGGCGCTCGTAAAATTGACACTCTTCAAGACGGAGACAAAATTTTGATTGCCGAGGCTTGTTCTCATCATGCTATGACCGATGACATCGGCAAAGTAAAAATTCCCAATTGGATCAAGCAATATACCGGAAAAAACGTGCAATTTGATTTTTGCCACGGCTCGGATTTTCCTGATAATTTGGAGGAATATGCTCTCGTAATCCATTGCGGAGCATGTATGCTCAATCGGGCTGAAATGCTACGTCGTTTGCACGAATGTGTTCGCCGTGGTGTTGCTATCACCAACTATGGTGTTGCCATCTCCAAAACTCAGGGTGTACTTGATCGCGTAGTCAAACCGTTCAATCTTTAATTGTTTGTCGATTTTTTGTGTGCACCATAACCTTTGCCGATGGTGCGACCGATTGCTTCAATTTTCATACCGATACAGCTGCGACAATGCACCGGCGTATCATTAACACAAATTTTCCCCGGATAAAGCTCGTAGAGCTTGCGATATTCACCTTCAGTAACATTAGGCATAACCACGTTTGCCCCAGCCTGTAAGGCCATAATTCGCCCTTTAGGATGCAAACTTTCCATTGCCGTAGTTGCGGGGATATTTATGTCCGGCATCATCAAACGCATAACTGCCATAGTCCTCAATGCCAAATCTAATGTGCCACCGGCTTCATTGGCCAACGGTGTTTGCGGGTGAGGGATAAACGGTCCGATACCGGCCATATCAATGCCTATTTCTTGCAAAAATAACAAATCATCGGCAATAGATTCAACCGTTTGTTCCGGCAGGCCGACCATAATTCCCGAGCCCAGTTCGTACCCGAGTTGTTTAATCATCATCAAACAATCATAACGATGTTGCCAACTCATCTCTGGATCAAGTTTGTGATACAAATCTTTATCGGTTGTTTCAATCCTCATCAAATAGCGGTCAGCACCTGCCTCCCGAAAGGCCTTATACTCATCATAAGTTCTCTCGCCGATACTCAAGGTTATTGCTACATCAAACTTTTTGATCGCTTCAATAATCCGGCACATTTTGTCTTGAGTATAATACATGTCTTCGCCGGATTGCATAACAATAGTCTTAAAACCGATATTTGCAGCTTTTCTGGCGGTATCAATCAGCTCATTTTCAGTCATATGATAGCGTACAACCTTGCTGTTACCACGCCTTATTCCGCAATACAGGCAATTGTTTCTGCAAATGTTGGAAAACTCAATTAAACCGCGCAAATGCACTTCATCGCCGACATATTGATGTCGGACACTATCCGCTTTTTTGAACAAAGCATCTTGTTGTTCTTTGTCCTGTAGCAGTTGTATAATTTGTTGCTTATCCAAGTTCATTTTTACCTCATAGCTAATATATAAAAAATTACGATGTTTACAATCTATTATTGCAGTTGTTGTAACTATAATTTTTTTGCTTGACAGGGGGAGGGTTGTCATATATAAAACCTATCCAGACAGATTGCCGACATAGCTCAGTTGGTAGAGCTACTGATTTGTAATCAGTGGGTCCGCGGTTCGAGTCCGTGTGTCGGCACCATTAAAAAACCTCCCCATGCGGGAGGTTTTTTAATGGTTATTATATAGAGATTTCCCGAACCGCAGTATTCTATAACTTTTTTCTTCTTTACTTTTTCCTTGTTTATTTATAAAGTCTTAAGTGGATGGGGTGTTCCTATCTGGGGTGTGAGAACCTCGTTATCTGCGTCTGGTGTAAGACGTTAAATTTTGCACGCCAACTAGTTATTTATACAATGACTGGAAGGCGGTAAAATAAGCCTTGCGGTCAATATATCGCACTATTTCAGATAAGTAGTTCTCAACTTCCAGTCGCCTCAAAAGGGCGACTTTTTTATAACTAAAAAAGGAAGTAAACTATGAGCAAAAATAATACCTTAGACATACAAAAATTATACCATTTTTTCATGTTTTACTAAACCTTTACTTGAATTTTAAATTAAAAACAATTTATTGTTGTTTTAAAATTCTGACAGTTTATTATTCATAGTATGGGAGTTAAAAATATGATACCGAAAATTATCCATTATTGCTGGTTTGGGGATAAGAAGCCCGGGCCTATAGAACAAAAATGCATTGCCTCATGGTCAAAAATATTACCGGATTACAAAATCATGTATTGGGGTAATGAGTGCTTAAAAGATTTTGATAATAAATATTTTCATCAGGCGGTAGAAGCAAAAAAATGGGCTTTTGTTTCCGACTATGTAAGGCTTGTTGCCTTATGGAATTACGGCGGCATGTATTTTGATACTGATGAGGAAATTGTAAAGCCTTTGGACGAGTTTTTGGATCACGATTTTGTTATCGGTTCACAACGCTGCGGTTCATCAAAAGAGATTAGTCCGGCGCTCATCGGAACAGTACCTCACCACGAAATTATCAAACATCTTTTAGACGTGTATGAAAAACTAGAATTTATAAAACCGGACGGCAGTTATAATCAAACCCCCAATCCGGTTATTTTTGCCAAAGTATTAAAAGATTTTTATGGCGTCAAAAATACCTATATCAAAAAGGGCAGAGTAAAGATTACCGAAAATTGCTGGCTCTATCCTTATACCTATTTTTGCACCGACAACAAAAAAGCTTACGCTATACACCATTATTCAGGTAGTTGGCGTCCGGCTTGGCGTTTGAGAGACAAATTTAGTTTTAAGTTCTTTGGTAAAAACTATCTGATTCGCAAGTATAAATATAAAATCAAACACGGCATAGGTGAACCGATGCCCCAACATGACAATGAAAAAATACTATTTTCCATACCGACTGGTTTGCATAGTTGGTTTAGGTTAATTAGAATTGGATAAATGCAATTAAGTTATGGAAATAAACAATCAAAAAGGGTCGCTTGTGGCGACCCTTTTTGACATAGCTTAAGTTTAAGAAATTGCCAGGAGAAATGTGGAGTATCCCCATCGATCGAAGGCTTCGGCAGTCGTGCGGAGTGCTTTCAAGTACTGCCTGAGGTGTTGAGGGGCTTCGGAAATACCCCGCTTTGCCATTTCGACAATGCTCGGATCGAGATTGTTGAAAAGCTTTTCCACCTCATCTTGCCGTTCCATCAACCTTCCGCCCAAACTGCAGACGTACATCCGCATCATCTTGGCTTGGTCGGAGTAGTCGGCGTCCTTGTCACCGAGAGGGCATCCTTCGGCTTTCGGGTTCTCAAACCAAAAGAGCCAATCGTTCGCCATTTGATAGGCTTGCATCAGATCTTCTGTTGAGAACGGAATAGTTCTGTGGGCGATAGCAGCGGCAAGACCGAAAGCATCGAGGTAATGCCGACGTGCAATCACCAACATCTCACTGAACTTCAAATCGTCAAGCTGATCATCGCAACGATTATGCACATCAGTGAGCATTTTGCGTGTTTTTCTTTTAGACATATAATAGTAAGAGTTTAAGGATTAATAATTTTTTGAATAGCCCGATTATATGCAAAATCTGCCAAAAGTCAATTAAATCCTCATGTGCCTCAATTATTAATAGCGGGAATTATTTGATTTTTTTAGAGGCATACCTTTGGCATTTTGTGCCGAATTGCTGGCAGCGATAATTCTTTCAATATATTGATGCGGTATATTAACTTGCCCGCGTCCGATACCCAATTTTACCTCGGGAAGCTCTCCTTCACCATGGAAATCTGATCCGCCGCTTCGTAACAACCCCAAAGCATCGGCCATTTGGCAATATTCTTCCATTTGTTCTTTTGTCATGTCGGAATGATGTACCTCAATGCCTTGCAAACCGCATTTTTGCAGTCTTGATACTTCGTTGTATAAATCCTGACCTTTCAGCCTGATCAAACATGGATGAGCCAAAACTGAAACTGCTCCGGTCTGACGAATAAAATCAATGGTTTCTTCAGGAGAGGGGGCATTCAACTCCACATAAGCCGGACAACCTTTATCCAACAATTGGTTATAAGCAAAACTCCTATCCTTTATTTGCCCCGATGATAGCAAAAATTCAACAATATGAGGTTTGGCAAAGTTTTTTCTGGGTTGTTTGTTTTTATCAAAAGCAACATCTTCCCATTTGATGTGATATCCCAGTTTATTCAGCTTTTCCAAACGTTGCATACAGGCCTTTTTACGTGCTTGAATCAAGCGATTTTGCCGCTCCAGATAAGGTGTCAAATCTTGAATATTAAGGGCAATAATTTCCATTGTGGCAGGGTGGTCGACCTTAAACTCACAACCGTTTATAGCCAATAAATCCGGATATTTTTTGGCTGCCGATTGCAGTTCAACGCAACCACTGACTACATCATGATCGGTCAGTGCAATAGCGGTCAAACCTATGTTGTGAGCCATTTCAATCAACTGTGTCGGAGTGTTTTCTCCGTCAGAAAAAGTAGAGTGTGTGTGTAAGTCTATCATTGCATTCTCTTATTTTGGATAAACAAAATTTTTTCTCGAAAACTTGAGTAGTTTTTTATAAAAAAGATTGGCTTCAAATTTTGCCATATTGAGGTTTAAATCTAAATAATTACCGCATTCTTTTGCGCTTGCCCCTGGGACTTTACCCTCAAATTTATTAATCCATTCTAACATCGATTTTACCAGCTCGAACCGTTCTTTTTCACAGAGTTCTTTGGCCGTAATCAAATAAAATCCGGTGCGGCAACCCATTGGTCCGAAATAAACCACCGGCACATTTTTTTGCACGGTTCTGAGATATGTTGCTCCCAAATGCTCCAAAGCATGAAGCGAGCACGTATCCATCACAGGTTCTTTATTAGGAATTTTCATTCTGATATCGTATGTATAAGCAATACTTTTGCCGACGGCATCAGTTCGGCTGAGATAAATACCATAAGTCAACTTTGTGTGATCAACCTGAAAACTGGCAATTTTTTTCATCTATTCTCTCCGATATATTAATTGTCCATATTCTACTCGCTAATCCTTAAATTTCAATATGTTTTCATCTCGAAAAGCGGCTGTTTCTCGATTTTTATTGTGTTTCACCCCAAAATATGGTATAATGAAACTCTAATAACAATTATTATGGAGGGTATATATATATTATGCTTTGAGGGCTTTTCGTCTTCTTTTTCATGATAATTGTTTTTAAATTGAATGTTTAATTTAATCAATATTTATCATGAAGACTTTTGTCATCCTTCTGGTTGCCTATGTGATTTTTGCCATTCTTGGTGAAATCGAGAAGTTACCTAAATGGCTCAGTAGAGTTGCTATACTCGTCCTTCTGTTAACTATGATCGGTCTTGACATTTGTCTGTGGAAAGACCAAGAGAACATCTTTCTGAGAGCATGGCTTTTGGTTAACACATGTGGCCTGTGGAGACTGGAAGGAGCCATTACCTTGGTTGCCGAAAAACTGACGACAAAAGAAGAGGAATCTGCGGCGAGATGTGCCAGGCTTATTTTTATGTGCTTGTCCCTTGTGCAGTTTGTCTTGTGCTGCAAGATCTTGCTCTAATGATCATTAGCTCTAAAAAAACACCCCTTGCAAAAAACTGCTCCTTTCTTTTTAGATTGGGCGGCTTATTGTGAGGGGTGTTTTTTTTGTATAATCTCTATTTTGACTTTAGAATATTTGACAATAAAAAAGCCGAAGGCATAGCCCTCGGCTTTTTGCTAATTCAACTCAAGAATTATTCTTGTGCCGGAACAACTACAACCGGTCCGGTATATTTCGGAGCAGCAGGAGCTACAGGAGCAGGTTGAGCAACCTGTTGTACCGGAACAAACTGTTCACCGGCAGGAACGCTTACAACTTCCGGCTGAGCATAATATCCGCTGCCACTTACATTTTGTCTTTCATAAGCAACATTTTGGAAATGTCTCGGTTCATAAACAGTACCATAAGTTGTACGTTTATAAACAACTTCTACAGGCTCGCGAACAGTGCGAATTTCACCTTGGCAA
The DNA here is from genome assembly GCA_947301965.1 of uncultured Azospirillum sp. Lineage (GTDB taxonomy): Bacteria > Pseudomonadota > Alphaproteobacteria > RF32 > CAG-239 > JAFUYI01. The sequence goes on from CAMYUM010000012.1 coordinate 17,087, forward strand.
CCATTAGCAGGCTGTTGAACAACAACAGGTTGCGGAACAACAGGTTGAACAACCGGACGATTGCAATCATAGCAAGGCATTGGAGCCGGAACAGGAGCCGGAGCAGGAGCTACAACTTCTTCTTCACAAGGGCATGGCTCATCTACAACCGGATTTTCATCGCAATCATAGCCATAAGCGCATGCTGAAACTGACAATACAGTACCAAACAATACAAACAATTTATTCATTTCTATCCCCATCATCGTAGTTAATGTTAATCACAATATAAAGCAGGTTTATTAATTTAAACTTAATATAAACATTTTTTTTGCAAAACACAATAATCTTTTGCTAAATCAATACATTAATAATGGTAAAACAAATTATTTTAGCTGTGTATTCATTTTTCGAATCGAGCTGAAATATCCGCCGGCAACAATGGCCGCGCCACCTATCCAAGCCAACGGACTCGCTGTACATAAACCGACGAATCCGAAAATTGATGCCAAATAGATAGCCGCAAATGCTCTCATCAAAAGTTCAACGATGCTCGAAACCATCGGAATAACAGCATTTCCCATGCCTTGGCACGAGTTGCGGAAAATAAATATCTGCCCTAAGAAAAAGTAAAAAACAATACTGATGTTTAAATATGTGCAAGCCATACTAATAACACGACCTGTCATCTCTGGATCGTCATCAGGCACAAAAATCCCGACCATATATTTGCCGAATCCGAGTACCAATAATGCTAGTATAATACTCATGCTTAAAGACACCATTGAGCATTGAAATACGCCGCGACGGATTCGGGCAATTTTGCGTGCCCCGTAGTTTTGAGCCACATATGTTGACATTGCGATTCCAAAAGACAGCATCGGTTGTGCGCCCAATTGTTCAACACGCATTGCTGCCGTCATTGCCGCAATTGTTTCAAATCCGAATTTGTTGCATATAGATTGGGTGATTGCGGCACTGAGTGCAATAATCGAAAACTGTATAGCCATCGGTATGGCGATGATCAAATGTTGTTTGCAAAAATCAAGATCAAGTTTCCAATCATTGTGGCGAGGGCGAAGGATAGGGAACTTTTTGCTCATATAAAAAAGGCAAGATATTACCGAAATGGTCATTGCCACGATTGTTCCCAAAGCCGAGCCTTTCACACCCATTTTGCAATAATAAATAAAAACAATGTTCAGCAAAATGTTGATTATGGTCGTAAATATCAAAAAATACAGCGGCGTTTTGCTGTCGCCTAAAGCCCGCATCAGTCCCGACAGCAGATTAAACGCCACAATCATAAGCACACCGCTGCAAATTACGGTTAAAAAGATTTTTGTGTCGTCATAAATGTCTTGCGGCACGTTCATTATTGCCAAAAGCCGGTCTAAAACACAAAAGATGATTATGCTGAACAGCAGGGTAAAACTTGTGCTTAATATTGTCGCAGTGGCAACGGATTTACGCATTTTTTTATAATTTTTTGCTCCGAAACTTTGTGCCGTAATAACCGTCAAACCATTGGTAAAACCAATGCTGACTACCACCAAAAAGAAAAACAACGGTGCTGCCGCTCCAACTGCGGCCAAGGCTTTAACACCAATCAAATTGCCGACCAGCATAATGTCAGAAATGCTGTAAAGTTGCTGAAAACAGTTGCTTATCAGCAGCGGAATTGCAAATTTTACTATCAAGCCCAGCGGTTTGCCGGTTGTCATATCCTGCATTTTTACCTCAAATCAAAAGGTATAAAATATATTTTAAGATTGTCAAACAAAATTAACTTTTAGGAAACATAAAGGTATTATTATCTAATAAAATTGCATTAATAGCGTTTAAAAAAGGAATTTAAATATGGCAAAGATTAATGATGTAGAGTTTTCAGACCTTTATATTACCCCGGGCAAACACGCATATATGTGGAGCGGCAAAAGCCAATATGGTCTTAAAGAGGCAGCTTTTGATGATTATGCCACTTTTCTCAAAGCTGTAGAAGCCGGTTTTAAAACCAACCCCAGCTACTCGGTTATGTACGAAAAACACAGCTATCGTGTTGAACGCACAATTGCCCTCAACGGAGCACAATATTGTGTTCGTAAAATGCCGACCTTAATCCCTTTTGTTAAAGATCTGGGCATGCCTGATCCCGTTGCCAGACACTTACAGTCTTTAGGCAAATCTTCGGGGCTTATTCTTATTGCCGGTGCTACCGGTTCCGGTAAATCTACTACTCTTGCCGCATTACTCAAAGATTATTTGCTGAATGAGGGCGGCTATGCCTTTACGATTGAAGACCCAATCGAGTTACCGCTTGACGGTGTATATCGCGGTCCGACCGGAGAACTTGGTTTGTGCAAACAAACTACGCCTATCAATGATAACTGGAAAGAGTCATTAAAGTCAGCTTTGCGCAGTTGCCCGCGTTATATCATGTTGGGTGAAATTCGTTCCCCTGACGTTGCGGCCGAAGCTTTACAAGCTGCTACATCAGGTCACTTGGTGTTGTCAACCATTCACGCCAACTCGGTTCCTGATGCGGTTAACGCTTTGGTAAAATACGCCGCCGCCTCAACCATTTCTGAAGACATGGCATATGACTTGGTTTCAACCAGTATTTTGGCTTGTTTACACCAAAAATTGACCGGTATTCCTAAACGTCTTATGCTTAACTTTTTGTTTGCTAACCCGGTTGTTGAAGAGGCCTGCCAGGTTCGTGGAGCTATTAAACTCGGTAAACTTAACTTTGCAACCATGATGGAACAACAGCAAATCAAATTGTTGAATGGTCAAAAACTGTTTGGTTCCAAACGCTAAACATTATCTCAAAAATAAAAAAAAGAGTTATGGTCATCCCATAGCTCTTTTTTTTATTCTACAATATGATTACAGCGGAGCACAGGCTTTTTGCAACCAATCACGCTCGTTCTGCTCCAAATGTGGAGCAATAGTTTTATATACGATACTATGATATGCGTTGAGCCAACTTATCTCCCTTTCATTGAGGAGATATTTATCAATCATCCTAAAATCAATAGGCACAAGGGTTAACGGCACAAAATTCAAAAATCCCGGTAGCGACGACTTGGTAATATACACTAAATTTTCGATTCGAATGCCAAAAGCTTTTTCTTTATAATATCCCGGTTCAATAGAAAGTACCATATTCGGCTTCAACGGATAAGAATTTCCCGTTGCCCCCATGCTCTGCGGTCCTTCGTGTACATTCAAAAAACTTCCGACACCATGACCGGTTCCATGCTTATAATCAAGCCCAAATCTCCACATCATACTGCGACATATGGCATCCAGTCTGTTGCCGCTTGTACCTTCGGGAAACTTTTGTGCAATTAACGCAATGTGAGACTTCAAGACAAGGGTAAACTTTTCGACCATTTCTTTGGGGGGCTTTCCGACTGCAATCGTACGTGTAACGTCGGTCGTTCCGTCTTGATATTGTGCACCGCTGTCTATCAACAGTACTGAATTGTTTTTTATTTTCGAATGCTGTTTTTCTGTCGGCTGATAATGAATGATTGCTGCATTTTCAGCACTTCCGGCAATAGTGGCAAAACTTACCGAATGAAAAAGTTTTTGCTGCTTACGAAAATCAAGCAATCTATCTACGACATCAATTTCAGTTTTGTTTTGACAATTATTTTCAAACCACGCTAAAAACTTGCACATTGCTACACCATCTCTGATATGTGCATTAACCATTCCTTTGATTTCAGTTTTATTTTTTTCCGCCTTTAAAACTGCACACAAATCAGGTTTGTTAATTATCTTTATGTTTGCATCGCGGCATATTTCGGCAACCGCCGCCGGAGTGCTTGCAAAATCGAGTATAATTTTTGTTATTGCCGATTCCTGCAAAGCTGAAGCTATTTTTTCCATGGATTTTTTTTCAATTTTACAATCTTCCGGCAGCACCAGGTTGTCGGCAAACATAACTACTTTTCCCTTTTTATCCACCAATGCCATAGCTCTTACTATCGGGGTTTCAGGCAGGGCGTTTGAGCGCAGATTTAACAACCACGAAACACTGTCAGCAGCACATATCAATTCGGCATCACAGGCATTTTCTTTAATTTGTGTTTTTAGAGCTTTTATTTTGTCGGCAGTTTTCTGTCCCGCATATTTTAGTGGCTGTTCAAATGCAGTTGCTCTCGGCGTTGCACAAAATTGGGGTTGAGATACCCATTTGGCATCAGGCATCATTCTTTTGAGTTTTTGAATTCGCGATTCGGAAATTTGCCATGGGTTATAAACTATTGATGACGATGCCAAATTATCTTTAATCCAGGTATTAAAATTCTGTTCGGCGCTTTCAACAATTACGGTTACAAGCTTAGTATCAACTTGCTTTTTTGCCTGAATTTCGTACCTTCCGTCCACGAACAAAAATGCTTTTTTTCGGGTAATTATCAAAGTTCCCGCCGACCCGCTGAAACCGATTAATGACAAGATTTGGTTTTCTTCATCAAGAATATCTTGTCCCAAAAACTGATTGTTGCGAAAAACAATCAGCGCATCATTATTCATTTGTTTTTGAAGTTCACGTATTGTCATCATAGCTTCTCCATCAAAATTGCTTGCCAATTTTCATCATTAAGTATCTTAATTGTCTTCATTCCGTGCTTTTCGTATTCAGGTTTAATCCAATCTACCTGTTCGTCAATAAAACCGGATAAAACAACCCAACCTCCGGTTTGTAAATTTTTATATATATCATCAGCCATTTCAATCAAAGGTCGTGCCAAAATGTTGGCAAAAATGAGCTGATAAGGTGCTCTGCCGACAATTTGCCGATTATTAAATCCGTTACTTTCCACGGCATGCACCTGGCCGTCCAGTTTGTTATCAGCGGCATTTTTGAGAGTGACCGCCACCGCCTCTCCGTCAATATCCGCTCCCAAAGCTTGAGCATTTTTCCACAATTTGCATGCACTCAAAGCCAAAATTCCCGATCCGCAACCCATATCCAAAATATTGCTTGCCGATTTGCCCTGAGCATTAAGCATGCTTAGCAGTTTCAAGCACAGCCTCGTAGTTTGATGCTGTCCTGAGCCGAAAGCAGTTGCCGCATAAATTCTGATTGCCAGCTTATCGGTATTCGGGGCTTTGTCTTCGTGGGCGCCATAAATTAGAAAATCTTCAGTTTCAAGCGGTGGAAACTTAATGACATTTTTAGTCAACCAGTTTTGCGCCGGCACAAACACGCATTTATATTCGGGCAACGCAACACCGGCTGATTTTGCCGATTCGTTTAATGCTTTTTCATTTGGTTTATGCGACAAACAGCCGGAGTATTGCATAAGCCCTTGTTCGGTGTAATCAATACTTACCACTTCAAAAAAGCTTTCAACAAACTCGTCAAATGCCGCGTTTGCTTCTTTTATCGGCTCAAAAACAATCTGCCAACTGTCACCGATCGATTCACTCATAAAATCATCCTATAAGTTACAATCTGTTATTTACTAAATAAAGTTTATAGTATATAAAAGTTAAAAATTATAAAAACTTTTTGAAGAGATTGTAATATGAGAGCTTTGAAAATATTGGGTATTGTTTTGTGCCTCGGTGGTTGTATCCATGCAGGAGAGTTAAACTTTTGGCCCGCACGCGGCAGTTGGATATCCGGTCTTTCCAGTTACCCGATTGAATATTTGGGCACGTCTCATGAGCGCCTTTTGGGCAGCGAGACCATGCACGAGTCCAACTTCAAGGCCAACAAACTTTTGACCGCGTATAAAGGTTTTACAATGGTAGACACCAAGAGCTACGACAAAAACTATTATGTTCAGGAGTCGATTATAGCTCCCGGCAATGCCATGCTCAGCTCCGGTGTTAGCCCGTCCTTTATTGAAGGTGGCAAGAAATACGATGTATTTGCTCGCACCCGTATTGATGGACAAACATATTACCTGATTTCTTCAGACAGCCCAACAACAGTCTTTTTGGTTGACGAAAACTACACCCTGCAAAAACACATCGGCACTATTCGTGATGACAAACTGGTTTTGTTGAGCGAGACTTTTACCGTTACACCTGAGGACTTTCAGTTTGAGCCGATTACCAAGAGTCGTGTATTGCAAAGCGATATGGTCGACGGATTTGAGATCAAATTCGGCGGTGTCAAAAACGACATAATGACGTTTACATTAATGCAATACGACATTGGCGGTTCTGCGGGCGAGTTTCACAATTATAATTTTGAAAACAAACCGGGAATTATTGAAATTGCTGGTGTAGAAATAAAAATCTTTAGTGCAGACGATTCGCGCGTTGAATATATGATTCTTGCCGATACTGCAAAAAAATAAAAAAACAAAAAAATTGTAGGAGATTTTACAATGTCTGGACATTCCCAGTTTAAGAATATTATGTACCGCAAAGGTGCTCAGGATGCCAAAAAAGCCAAAGTCTTTGCCAAGTTGGCTCGTGATATTACTCTTGCTGCCAAAACAGGTCTTCCCGATCCTGATAAAAACCCGCGCTTACGTTTAGCTATTCAGGCCGCTCGTGCTGAAAGTATGCCCAAAGACAATATTGAGCGCGCTATTGCCAAAGCAACCCAAGTTGCCGGCGGTGATGATTATGTTTCAATGCGTTATGAAGGCTTTGGTCCGGGAAAAGTTGCCGTTATTGTTGAGGCATTGACTGACAACAAAAACCGCACCGTCGGTAATATTCGCACTATCTTTGGCAAGCGTGGCGGCATTCTTGGTGACAGCGGTTCGGTTGTGTTTAACTTTGAGCATATCGGTTACATCAAATATCCGCTCGCAGCCGCTGATGCCGACAAAATGTTTGAAAGTGCTTTGGAAGCCGGAGCTAATGATGTTGCCAGTGATGATGAATGCCACGAAATTGAGACTTTGCCCGATGATTTGAATGCGGTTACCGAAAATCTTGAAAAAATCTTTGGCACTCCGTCAGCATCACGTCTTGATTGGAAACCAACGGTAAAAGTAGATATCAACGACGTTGAGATGGCTCGCAAGTTTCTGGAGTTTATTGAAGCTTTGGAAGATGATGACGATGTTCAGCACGTTTATCACAATGCCGAATTTTCGGAAGAAGTGCTTAAAGCCCTGGAAAGTGAATAAATCTGTAATGTCTGAAAAAAAAGCTCCCATTTGGGAGCTTTTTTATTGCTCTAAAAACTCAATTCGTTTGTTTTTGGGATTATAGCGAATAGAGAGCTGGCCTTGCCGCAATTTCAACGCTTTTTGCCCGAACACTTTTTTTCGCCACCCCTCAAGCACCGGATTTCCTTTATCCTGAAAAGCACCGAGTCGGTGCAAGTCCAAATCAGAAGCAATTAATCTCGGTACAACATTTTGCTGCTGACTTACAATTTTGAGCAACAACTTAAACAACTCAACCAGCGAGGGGATAAAATTAATATCTTCAACAGACTGTTTTTTTGCAATTTTGTTATCTACCTTAACTTTTTTTAATACCTCAACCATTTCTTCGCCGAGTTTGCCCGAAGCTACATCTTTGCGCATTCCTCTGATTTTTTCCAACTCTTCCTTGTTTTTGGGTGCGGCGGTTGCAATCATGGTTAAGATATCGTCTTTAATAATGCTTTGCCGCGGAGTATTTTTCTCCTGGGCTCTATGTTCTCTCCAAGCGGCCAAATCTCTCAAATTAGAAAGAACCTTGCTGTTGTGAGAGCGAAACTTTATCTTTTGCCAAATTTCCTGAGGATCGACCTGATAGGTTTTAACATCTGTGGCAGTTGCCAATTCTTCTTTTATCCAGTCTGCACGGTTTTCTTCTTCAAGTTTTTGCTTAAAATATTGATACAGATTGACCAAATGCGTAACATCACCGCAGGCATATTCCAGCTGATGCTCATTTAAAGGGCGCAATTGCCAGTTTGACAAGCAATCGGTTTTATCAAGTTCAATGTTCAGCACGGCTTTGACCAACCGTTCATATCCGACACTTTCACCAAAACCGCAGACCATTGCCGCAATTTGGGTATCAAACAACGGAGTCGGAACTTTACCGGACATATTGTACAATATCTCCACATCTTGCCGACAAGAGTGAAAAACTTTTACAACCTTTTGATTTTGCATTAATTCAAAGAACTTACCAAAATCCAAGTCCGGTGCCAGCGGATCGATGATAGCCGCTTCATCGGTTGAAGCAATTTGGATTAGGCACAAAATCGGATAATACGTTTTTTCGCGGATAAATTCTAAATCGACTGCCACAAAATCCTTTTTGGACAGGCGCAGACACAGCTCGTTCAGCTCTTTGGTTTGATAGATAAGTTGCATAATTTTGTTCCTTAATTTTCTTATAAATTAGCAAAACATACTTAAGATTGTTTTAAATTTTGTTTTTAATGTTGATTTTCGTGTATTTTAGCATAATAATAACGCCCAGTTAATAAATTAGGTTAAGGTGTTACAATGAACGAATATCGTAATTTTACTTGCGGACAGCTCCGAGCGTCCGATGCCGGAAAGCGGGTTAAACTTGCCGGCTGGATCCATCGCAAACGTAATTTAGGCAATTTGTGCTTTGTCGATTTGCGAGATCATTACGGTATTACTCAATGTGTTTTTGACAGCGCATCGCCGCTATTCGGTGAAATTCAGGACTTGCGTGTTGAATCAGTAATCGGTATTGAAGGCGAGGCCGTCATCAGAGAAAGCATAAACAAAAACCTTCCAACCGGAGAGATTGAAATCAAAGTTGATGCTTTGACTGTATACTCCAAGGCTGATGTTTTGCCATTCCAGGTCGCAATAGAGGACGATGCCCCGGAAGAGATACGCCTTAAATATCGTTTTTTGGACTTGCGTAAAGAACGCTTACACAAAAATATGCTTTTGCGTTCGGCGGTTATTGCTGAAATGCGCAAACTTATGATTGAGCAGGGCTTTACCGAATATCAAACTCCGATTCTTACTGCGTCATCTCCGGAAGGCGCCCGTGACTTTTTGGTACCTTCACGCTTAAACCCCGGCAAATTTTATGCTCTGCCACAAGCACCACAACAGTTCAAACAGTTGTTGATGGTTTCCGGCTTTGATAAATATTTCCAGATTGCCCCGTGTTTTCGTGATGAAGACCCCCGTGCTGACCGTTCTCCCGGTGAATTTTATCAACTTGATATGGAAATGAGCTTTGCCACGCAGGAAGACGTTTTTGCGGCGATAGAGCATGCTATGGGCGGTGTATTTAACAAGTTTTCTAACGGTAAACAGGTTGACCAGGCCCCGTTCATTCACATTCCTTTCCGTGAGGCAATGTTTAAATACGGCTCTGACAAACCTGACTTACGTAACCCGTTAGTGTTGCAAGATGCAACATCTTTCTTCGGTGAAAGCGGTTTTGGCGTATATGACGGTTTGGTCAAAGAAGGCAAAACCGTAAAAGCTATGGTTGTTACCGGTATAGCTGACAAACCGCGTTCTTTCTTTGATAAACTTGATGCCTATGCCAAAGAGGAGGGGATGGGAGGCATTGCTTATGTTGCTCTTGCTTCATCAGGAGCAAAAGGCATTTCTCGCTTTTTGAGTGAAGATAAAATGAGTGAGCTCAAAAAGACCTTTGGCTTAAACGATGGCGATGTCGTTATCCTTATGGTAGGCTCCGGTCTTAAGTTTGATAAGTTCAGCGGTCGTTTACGCAACAAAGTTGGTGAAGAACTTGATTTGTTGGATAAGAACTCATTCAAGCTTTGTTGGATTGTCGATTTTCCGTTTTATGAAGAAAATGAAGAAACCGGTGCAGTTGAGTTTTCACACAATCCGTTTTCTATGCCCCAAGGCGGTATGGATGCATTGCTCAATAAAAAGCCGCTCGAAATTTTGGCTTATCAATACGACCTTGTTTGTAACGGGGTTGAGTTGGCTTCAGGTGCTGTTCGTAACCATGAACCGGACATTATGTATAAGGCTTTTGAAATCGCCGGTTATGATAATTCGGTAGTTGATAACAAATTTGGTGGTATGATTAGTGCGTTCAAATACGGCGCTCCTCCGCACGCCGGTTGTGCTCCCGGAATTGACAGAACCATCATGCTTTTGCTTGATGAGCCGATTATCCGTGATGTAATTTTGTTCCCGCTGAACGGCAAAGCACAAGATTTGATGATGCAGGCTCCTAACTATGTTACCGAGCAACAGAAAAAGGAACTGCATATCGAAATCGTTGAAGACGAAAAGAAATAAAAATATTATTGACATCAAGACCGTTTTGGCATACAAAGCTTGCAGTTTTGATAATTGCTTCATCGTCTAATGGTAGGACAGCGGACTCTGACTCCGTTAATCTTGGTTCGAATCCAGGTGAAGCAGCCAATAAAAAACACCACACAACGTGGTGTTTTTTTTATGGGCTATTTACTTGAGCTGAAGAGCCAAGTGGTTCGAAGCTTATACTGCAATCCTGTAACAAATAAAAGATAAAAATGTGCTTTATAAATTACAAAAAACAATATATAATTACTTTCAGATGCTCCAAATTTGTAGTATCGTTCAACTCAACTCAATGCTGACGGGAGAAAGATTATGAATATTTCAGATAATATTCTCAGATTAAAGAACAAAATACGGGCAAAAGTACTTTTGGAAGTAAGTACTGAAGGAAATGCCAGTGAGTGGAAGTATCCGGAAAAGTGTAATATTATTAACAAGAAAACGGGAGAAAAGTGGTCTGTCGAATTTCATTCCAAACCATACAATGATCCTGATGGTATATCACCTACCGAGTGGTATGCAGAATTAAAGGATAATAGAGGTAAATCACTGGAGAAAAAAGATATTTATCGGTACTTTGGTGAAAAGACACTTGACAGGATTGACTTTAAAGGTTCAGGCTATGGACCTATTTGGAATTCTGTAAATATTGAATTTAAAAAGTTTCAGATGAAATACCGTCGTATCAGAGACAAAGAGGCCAAAATGCGTCATGATGCCAATGCCATTCCCGCTATGCAAAAATTGGGAAACTTTCTTAAAAAACAGAAATAAATTAGATAATACTTTTGCGTTAGTATGTTTATTGCCTCACCTTTTGGGTGAGGCAATTTTTGTAGGTACTTCTTTCATATGCAGTCTACTACTTTGGTGCAACGAGATTTTAAGAGTTCAAAGACTGTACACGACTAGTAGCAATAAAAAAACTATTGAATATCAAGTTTCAGGGGTTGAACAGCACTTCGTAATATGTTATTATTATAACAATGCGATAGGAGAGAAAAATGAAAAGAAAATTAAAAGATAAAATAATCAATGTTACCACTCGTTTAGGTCTGTTTATCGGTGCATCTGCCGGTTTCCATGGTGTCGCATCAGCACAAGAAGCTCCTTTTTCTGATGCGGACAGCTTGAAATCCAATAATACGGAAATAGTTAATACCCCGGCGGAAAAAGAAGACAGCGCAACAATTGATTTTCCTACCGCTGGGAGAAAAGACAGCCTCGCCCAACAAATTGATGACAGCATCAGCGTTGACCCTGTTAAAAGAAAACTGTGTTTAGACACCTATCGCGCCAGCGTTCAAAATGACAGTATTATAAACCTGCGCCGTGAAAAACTCGATGCCGCTAAAGAATATATGGTTTATCTGACCGCTCATTTTGAAGATTTTAGATCACGTGCATATTGGGATCCGCTCGGCAAATGCTATTCTTATGGTATCGGCAACTGTGAAAAAGCCAACGGAACCAAAGTCGTTAAGGGTGATGTAATTCGTTCGGAAGAAGAGGGCATCGCTACTGTTATACACCATATTGATAAAAATATGGCTGATGATATGGTAAAATATCTACCGATGGAGCACATGTCGGAGGTCGAAATTGCCGTTATGGGCAGCCTGCTGTACAACACCGGTAGCGGTAAATTACGCACCAAGACCGGAGCTCCGTCAGAGTTATCCGACCTTGCTACAATCCATTTTGTCTTGCGCACCGAAAGGTCCGAGCAAGAATTTAAGAAAAAATTTTTATCTTACAAACGCACCAAATCGGGTTCGAATGTTCTGCTTGATCGCCGCGAGAATGAATATGCCATTTTATCAGGCGAGGTAGTTCTACCGATAGAAAAATTGAAAGGCACAATGTTAGGCGCTCTCCACGGTTGTCATGGTGATGTCGAAAAAATTGAGGCGCGTTTTGCACCTGATTCAAAACTTGCCTGTCCGACAGATTCTTTGCGCTATGCAATGAAAAAAGATTTGGCCCGCACCTATGTTCGCAAAAGTACTCCAACAAAGGGTAAAACCCCAACTCGCGGTCGCGCACAACCTCGTCCACGTTCCAATACACGTTAAAAAAATCCCCTCGAGTTTGAGGGGATTTTTAATTTTGGCTCTACTATGAACTAGAACAAAACTTTCAGCTGAGCACCGATTGTGTATTCATATTTTGTCTTGCCATAAGTATCATCACCACCGAGGTAATAATCACCATGAATGCCGAGAGCAACATTGTCTGTTAAGAAGTAGTTAGCTTCCAATTGCCACCAATATTGATCAGTATCCATGTCATGGTCATGTTCATAACGTACACCTGTGTCAACAGCGAATTTGTCGAATGTTTTGTGAACACCAGCAAAAGCCGTATAATCTATAGGTCTATGATGTTCATCAACAACAGTATTTGCGGTCAACATAGCATAAGGAACCCAGCCATTGCCCAAATCATATCCGACTTGAACTTCGGCATTAACATTCTTATCCCACTCAGAGCTGTTGCCCTTATGTCCATACCAACTTGCCCATTGATATGTGCTATAACCCAAACCAACTTGAGTCAAAACTTTACCAAAGTTGTGATTATATTTCACACCAACATCATAGCTGAAGTTGTGGTCATTGTTATAATCATCAGAAGATACTTTGCTTCCTTCAAATTTGTTAGCAATAGCACCAAAAATTGACAAGTTGTCAGTGATACCATAGGTTAATGTTTCACTGGCAGAAAGTGCTTTTTCAACACCCGAAATTCTAGCAACATATTTATCTTTAAGACGGCTGTGATCAATACTTGTGTTAGACAAGAGTTCGCCTTTAGCCGGCAAGAACAAAGAACCGGTAAAATCTTTAGCGTTAGCTACACCGGCAATCATTGTAACGGCAGCTGTTGTTAAAAGCATAGTTTTAAAGTTCATGAGATATCTCCTTTAATAGTTTACTTACTGGAACCATCTTACGATTCCAGATGGCTCAATCCTAAACCCATATTTCTTAATAAACAATTAAAGACAGTTCTTGGCCGGTAACAATATGTTACAGATGAGAAATATTTAATATTTGCAAATATTAATCAAAGCCTTAAGCAAATCTGACTTTGTATTTTCAACAATATTTTTATCAACATTATACTCAGCTGCAAGATCTTCTATCATCTTTGAAGTCAATTTATTACCTTTTACGTCCTCAAGGTTCAAGTGCTGCGGAACAATATTAAATACAGAGTAATAGTCGTTATACTTAAACTCATTACCTTTCAGCACCGAAAGTTTCAGCCATTTGTTGGGGATACCGAGTGAGTCGGCGGCAATCAACCCGTGCATAGCGGTTGAAAGTATAAATTCGCATTGGGCAATTTGTTCCAAAACTTGCAAAGGATCATCACTAAAGTTAATCAATTTTGAATTCGGAACGGTATCACATAATTGTTTAAAAATCGGGTTGTCAAAATCGGCACAATGAGGAGTAAAACCTATGGCATATTTTTTCTCCGGTTTTTTATCCAGCAAACAGCCGAATAACAGCCCGCCGTCTCCAAGAGCAACATCAACACTTTTGCCGACAGATTTTTCAACACATTGTTTGGTCAATTTACCTCGCAAAGCCGCAAATGAAATATTTTTCCTGAATTTTAGAGGATTGTCTTCTTCTTTTATAAAGCCTGATGACCAGACTACTGCCGGACGAGATAAAAGATTGCGGATTTTGCCGCAAAAATAAGGCCTGGTAAAACGGTTGAGAATACTTCCGATACCGATTATGTCAGCACTATATCTGCCGGCATAAACACATTTGTATCCCGTAAGACGCTCAATCAATATGGGATTGAGTGCATCACCAAAATTTTTGGCTTGGCAATAGTGCAGGCGAATTGTTTTTTTCATTTTCAAATACTTTGTTTTTGTTGAGGCTATGTTAAGAGGCTATCATAAAATCCGGTTAAATCAATAAAAATATTATGTTCATTTTTTGTTTGTAATAACTTAATTTTTGTTGCCCAAAGCCGCAAATTTGTTTAGTCTTTATGTAGGTTTATTACAAAGGATTGCACATGATTGCTAAGTTAAGGGGAATTATCGACAGTTTTGGCGATGACAGCGTGATTATTGACGTCAACGGTGTCGGCTATTTGGTTTATGTTTCTACTCGCACCTTGTCACGCTTGGTCAAAGGGGCTGAAGCGGTTTTGTTTGTTGAAACCGTTGTGCGTGAAGACAGTATCAGTCTTTACGGTTTTGCTTCTGCTCTTGAAAAAGAGTGGTTTTTAACCCTGACCAAAGTGCAGGGTGTTGGCGCAAAAGTTTGCTTAAGCATTTTGTCGGTTTTAACGCCGATGCAATTGGCGCAAGCTATTTCTGCTCAAGACAAAGCATCTTTTTCACGTGCGAACGGTGTAGGTCCAAAACTTGCCGCTCGTATTGTTACTGAGTTGAACGGAAAAATGGTTGGTTTGCCGATTGGTGCAGATACAGCTGATTATGCTGCCGCTCTCGGAGATAAAGAAAATGTTTCTGCTCCGGCAATGGCTGAAGTGCCGCAAAGTAATGTTGAAGATGCCATTTCAGCACTTACTAATCTTGGTTATCAGCGGATTGAGGCCTATCGTATGGTCAATATTGCTGCCGGCAAAAATCCCGATGCCGATGTTTCAACCTTAATTAAACTGGCACTCAAAGAATTTGCCTCAAAGGAGTTATAAGCCATGGAAGAACGAATTGTAACCCCCAAAGCCCTGCCTGAAGATGAAAACATCGTCAACGCTCCGATCAATCTGCGCCCTAACTCGTTGAGCGAATTTGTCGGTCAACGACAGGTTTGTGAAAACTTAAAGATTTTTATTGAGGCTGCCAAAAAACGCCATGAGGCTCTGGATCACGTCTTGCTTTTCGGCCCTCCGGGATTAGGTAAAACCACGCTGGCTTCAATCATCGCCAAAGAATTGGGAGTAAACTTTAAAGCCACATCGGCTCCGATGATTTCAAAATCCGGAGATTTGGCGGCGATTCTCACCAATCTTGAAGCCAACGATGTCTTGTTTATTGATGAAATCCACCGTCTTAATCCGGCAATTGAAGAAGTACTTTATTCAGCAATGGAAGATTTTCAGCTTGATTTGATTATCGGTGAAGGTCCTTCTGCCCGTTCGGTAAAAATTGATCTGCAACCATTCACGTTGGTAGGGGCGACCACCCGTTCCGGTCTGCTTTCTACCCCGTTGCGCGAGCGTTTTGGTATTCCGTTGCGGTTAGACTTCTATTCTCCCGAAGACCTAAAAACAATTGTTTTGCGCGGAGCGCGGTTGCTTAATGTACCGATGACCGATGACGGTGCTCGTGAAATTGCCAGTCGTTCTCGTGGTACTCCTCGTGTTGCCGGGCGTTTGTTACGCCGCGTCCGTGACTTTGGCGAGGTCGCTTCCGGCGGTAACATCGGCAGAGATATAGCCGATGAAGCCTTGCAACGACTTAATGTTGACAAACTCGGACTTGATGCCTTTGACAAACGCTATCTTACCTGCATTGCCAAAAATTACGGCGGAGGTCCGGTCGGTGCCGATACCTTGGCTGCCGCTTTGTCAGAAGAACGCGATACCATTGAAGAAGTTATTGAGCCGTTTTTATTAAAACTCGGATTTTTGCAACGCACTCCTCGCGGACGTGTCATTTCTGACTTGGGGTGCGAATATTTAGGCATTCCCAAATTACGCAAAAATGCAAAGCAATTCAACGACCAAGACGACTTGTTTGATTCAGGAGATTAATATGCCGCAGATAATACCTCCGCAAGGCAAGTTTGTTGATGATGTCTTTTATTTTCCGGCTCGAGTTTATTATGAGGATACCGATGCTGGTGGCGTGGTTTATTATGCCAATTATCTCCGTTTTGCCGAACGGGCGCGTACCGAATTTTTGCGTGCTCTCAACTTCAGCCAGCACGAAGGTCTGGAAGCCGATGATCGCAGCGCCTTTGTTGTTCGCCATTGTGAGATAGATTATCGCTCGCCGGCAGTACTTGATGATTTATTGACTGTTTCGTGTAAAATCACTGAGATGGGCGGAGCATCTTGCACCATACATCAGGAAATTATGCGTGATGATAAAGCAATTGTTGTTTTAGATGTCAAAGTCGTTTATGTCAGCCTTAAAAACAAGCGTCCGGTTCGTATTCCGCAGATATTAAAAAATCATTTCTCCGAATAATTTGCACCGGGCAAATTTTTTGTAAAAAAAATGCCATATATTAATTGATTCTTTAGGAATTTAGTGTAGCTTACTCTAAAATATCACTCTTATACAAACTAATGAGGTAAAAATGGACACACAAACTTTAGCAGATGTTGCCGACGGCAGCTCAATGTCAATGTGGAGCATGGTCTGGAGTTCGGACACTGTTACCAAAGTCGTAATGATTGGCCTTATTTTGGCATCAATTTGGTCTTGGGCCATCATTATTGATAAACTCGCCACTTTGCGTGAAGTTAAACAACGTTCTCGCAGTTTTGAATCAAAGTTTTGGTCAGGCGGTTCTCTTGATAAACTTTTTGAAAGCATCGGCAACCGTCCGGCAGATCCGATGTCGGCAATGTTTATGGCCGCCATGCGCGAGTGGAAACGTACTGATATTATGAAGTCCAAAACCGATCGCGGACTGCGCGGCGTTTCTCTTCAACAGCGTATTGAAAAAGCTATGGCGGTTTCAATGGATAAAGAAATTGACAGCCTGGATACCCGTATGGGCTTTTTGGCTTCAACCGGTTCGGTTGCACCGTTGGTCGGTTTGTTCGGTACGGTTTGGGGCATTATCAACAGCTTTAACGCTATTGCCGCTACCCAAAGTAACTCTTTGTCGGCAATTGCTCCCGGTATTGCCGAAGCCTTGTTCACAACAGCTTTCGGTTTGATTGCCGCGATTCCTGCGGTTGTGGCTTACAACAAAATTTCTTCCGATATTGATCGCTATGCCAATCGTTTGGAAAATTTTGCCGCAGAGTTTTCAAGCATTCTTTCCCGTGAAATTGATAATACAACTATCAGAGCCGATATGGCAGGTGAGTAATAATGGTACAATTACATACAAAAATCCGTTCTTCTCGTCGTTCCAGCCGCCGCAATGCTGACATTAACATCACAAACCTTATGGACGTTATGATGGTGTTGCTGGTGGTGTTTATGGTTGCGGCACCGCTTATGACTTCGGGTATTGCTCTCGATTTGCCGAAAGTGGGCGGCAAAAACCTTACCGGCAAAGAAACATCGCTTAATATCAGCGTCGATGAAAACGGTTATTATTACATCGGCAAAGAGGAAATCCCCGCCGATGAAATTGTTGCCAAAGTACAGGCTGTAAGAGAGGCCAATCCTGAAATCAGCGTCATTATCTCTGGTGATACCGATGCTCAATATGGTCGTGTTTTAGGGCTTATGGCTCTTTTGAAAAATGCCGGTTTTTCCAAAGTCGGACTAAAAACCGATCCTGCGCCTAACCAGTCAACTAAAGAAAAGAAGTAATTAACTGTGAGAAAGTCGTCTGTATATAAATCTTTAGCCTTGCATGGCATTGCCCTTTTGATGGTGACGATTGATATGTCGTGGCTGTGGCGTAAAGATATGACGCTTGATCAAGTTCCGATTATTGTTGATTTGAATGATGTAAAAATTTCTGAAATAACCAATCTTCCGACCAAGGCTGAATTTGCCGACAAAGACAGTCCCGCAACTCGCGAAAAGATTGAGGAAATCCACGCCAAGGACGAAACTCCTCCTCAAGAGATGAAACCTAACGAAGCCGATGAAACTCAAGAAACGGAAGATGTTCCTGAAGATGAAACACCGGTAGAACCGACACAGGACTTTATTGTTCCGCCTCAACCGAGCAAACCGAAATTGCCGGAGAAAAAGCCGGAGCCCAAACGCCCGACACCTCCGCCACAACCAAGAAAGCCGACCCCGCCCAAGAAAACTCCGGAACCTAAAAAGCCGGCTCCGAAAAACCAACCGGTACTTGACAACCCGTTAAAAGACTTGCTGGCATCTGTCGATAATATGGAGAAAAAACTCGGCGAGCAAACCGCCAATGCTACCATCAAAGAAGGTACACAAGTCAACAATATGGGTATTGCCGGCGGAGTAGGCGGCTCATACTTCAGCGATTTATCAATATCCGAAGCCGACGCAATAGCCGGTCGTCTTCGTGCTTGTTGGAACCTCGACCCCGGCGCAATGGGTATTGAGGATATGATTATTGAAATCAGAGCTCATCTGAATAAAGATGGCACGGTTCGCGATGTTGATATTTTAGATAAAGGACGTTATAACAGCGACAGACATTTCCACTCGGTCGCAGACAGTGCTCGTCGTGCAGTTTATGTTTGCCAACCATATAATATTTTGGCAGAGAAATATCCGCACAAATACGATATGTGGAAGACTATGCTGTTACGCTTTAACCCGATGAGCCATACCATCAATTAGTGGGGAAAAAATGGAAGAAGCAAACAATACAATCTCACTCAAACGACTTTTTATTAATTCAATCCGTTATTGTGTGCGCAAGTGGCACGAGCTGTCGCTGTTTACAATAGTTCACGTCGTTCTGCTTATCATCGGTTTTAAGTTTATTAATGGCTGGCACGACAAACTGTTTTTATTATGGATTATTCCTTACTATGCATTCTGGTGTTATTTTTTCCGTTTTTATTTTGATCGCAAACCCTATTTAATGACCAAAAAGATTTTTGATACCCTGCTACCATCAACCCGTATTTTGGTATTGAGTTTGGTCATCATTATATTACTTGCCTTTGTTCCGTTGGCTATACCGTTTGTCAGCGGCAACAGTCCCTGGGTTGACAGCTATATTGACCATCTGCAAAAATATATTGATGATACCCAGACGATGAGCGTGGTTATTGCAGTTATTATGATGATTATATCACCATTCATATTTTATCGTCCGATGATGGCTTGGATAGGTTCGCTTATAGGTCGCAGCGGTCTGTTATCAACGGCATTTGCCCGTACAAAAGGTAATTATTGGCAATTTTTATTACAATCAATCATATTTAATGCGATTTTTTGTTTAGTTGAGTTTCTTGACAAAGCTTTTTTGATGAGCGGTTGGCTGTTCATCTTCGGCGTTTCGGTTGTTACCGTATTTTTCAATATTGTTTTAGCTAAAATGTATGAGTACTTTTTTCTGGAGATTGATAAATGAATACAAAGCTGATTGATAGACTGTTTACAGTTTGTTTTGTATGGAACATTTTTTATATTTTGGTTTTGTTTGAAAGTCTTGTCAGCGAATATTTTATGGATCGCTTTTTCTATTGGGGTTATCCGCAATGGGGCAGACTGTACTCATCTCCGCGCTTTTTCCTGTGGTTTAATATCTTTTACATTTTACTTTTATGCGGTGCAATGTTTTTTGCCTGGATCAGACGCCATTCCAACTTCAAACATGCGATGATTACGGCGGTAGCTGTTGCGATCATCTCAATAGCCAATATGCATGTATCCGAATACAATCGCTATCACCAGTTCAGCATTTTTGAATCTGAGCGTGGTGAAGACAGCAGTCGCATTCCCTCGGGAATATGGATGGTCGGTCCCAGAACTCTGCAAAGCTACGCCGATCAAGGTATAATGAACAAAATTAAAGGCTGGTGGGGCAGAGGTGACTGGCCGGGCGGAAAAAACATTTGGGGCAATTATCGCATTTGGCTTGTTCCGAAAGCCGGAACCGATATCAAAAATCGCCGCGGATTGGTAATCCACGGAGGTAACAATCATAGCTCGCCTTGGGGAATAGACATGGGACCGGAAATAGACGATTTTGCAAAACGTCTGCAGGCAAGCGATGCACCTCTTGAACTAAACATTGATTATAATGACTAAAAATTCAATTTTCCTATCACATTGAAAAAAGGCCGGTTTTAAATCAACCGCCTTTTTTTATAAAAAATCTTGACAATGTTCTACTTTTGTTCTATCCTCCGATTAAACAGATAGAGGAGACAAGCAAAATGGCAAAAATAAAATTTTATAACATAATCATGGTTATGTCTGTCATCGCAACATTACTCTGTATAATGGGCATGGTGGCAATTATTGATGTATGCAAAACCAAGCATATCGTCTTTATGATATTCAATCTGATTTTTATTGCCGTTTCTTGGATTCTTACTATCAAGGAAAATAAAGAACAAATGTTCCTATAAATTCCAAATAAAAATACGGTTGTCGCAGAGAAGGGTTTTTTATTAAAAACTCTTCTCTTTTTTTATATATTATTGCAAAAAATAAATTTTTATTGATATATTTCATCAAATTGGTACTATAAACCGTATTTGTTGGAGGATATACTATGATTTCTAAAAAAACAGCACCGGCTCCGAAAAAAGCAGCACCGCAAACCAAAACGGACAAAAACACAAAAAGCAAACAATCGGCTCCGAAAAACTCGGATCAGAAAACAAACAACGGTTTTTCTGAACATGTCAGAAGATTGGTCTTAATTTTTGTCGTTGCCGCAGTTATCTTTTCTATAATTTATTTTCTTAAACCGCAGAAACCTGTTCTTCAAAATCCTGATTATAATATCGGCATGGCCGCCGGTATTATTTATCGTCATACGGTTGCCTACAAGCATTTTTGCTCACAAAACGGATATGAACTCAAACAATATCCGGAGAATTTTACCAAATATATGAAAAATGATATTGATAAAATTGAAACCAATGCCAACGCCAACGGCTACAGTCTTAAACAACTCTATAAACATATCGAAGAGCAAGGCGTGGACAAAGTATCACAATCTGTTGTTGAAGATATGGAAAACTTCCGCAAAAACGCCATAATCTGGTTGGCCGCCAATCATTATAATGTCAGCCCCGACAAGATACAATGGAGCGACGAGATGAAAGAACTTATGAGTATGCATGATGCTTGTGCTTTGTTTGATGATTTTTCATCGCAATATGATTTTTCCAAAACTAACGGGTACAAGGTTATAAAAAAGGCCGTAAAAAACTTAAAGTAATTTAATTATACTGTTTATTGAAAGCGGCAGATTTTTATCTGCCGTTTTTTGTGGAAATAAGTTGATAAAATAACTTGGCAAATTGCATAAAATCGGCTAACATCCCGACATAATTAACTTTAACGAAGAACAGAATGTTTAAAAAACTTATACAAAAGATTATGTCAACTAATTTTGTGGTTAATTATCGCAAAATTTTACCTTACGTAAAACCATATTGGGTAAGGGCTTTAGCTGCAGTTTTAATCTCTATTCCGATCGGATCGATGGATGCGGTTATTGCCTGGTCTTTCAAACCTTATATGGATGTGGTTATGGTTGAAAAATCAGCTGCCGCTGCCAACTATATTCCAATGTTAATCATATTGTTCAGCTGTCTGCAAAGTTTGCTGGGCTATGCCGCCACATACCTAAACACATGGGTCGGACGCAAAATAACCAATGATGTCAAAATGGATTTGTTTGACAAACTGATGTTAAACGATGCCAGTTATTTTGACACCACGACTTCGGGCAATATTATGATGCGCTACAATCACGATGTAGATACCGCATGTAATGGTCTGCTTTCCAATCTCAAATTGTTTACTACCAGGTTTTTTTCATCAATATCGCTTATCGGCGTTTTGTTTTATAATTCGTGGCAGTTGGCGGTAGTTGCAGTAGCCATCTTGTTAGGTGCGTTCTATCCACTAACCACGGTTCGCCGCCGCATTAAGGCCGTAATGGACAAGACCATTTTTTCGGGTGCCGCAGTTATGAGCCACTATAATGAGACATATAGCGGTAACCGCATTATTTCCTCATACAATCTGTATGATTATCAACGCAAACGCTTTCAAGGGACATTAAAGCAAGTTTTCAAACTCGGTATCAAAATGGTACAACGCACCGGTATGATGTCACCGTTGATGCATTTTATTGTATCGCTGGGTATTGCTTTGGTTATTTGGATTGGTAGCTACTTGATTGTTCATCATGAAATAAGCGCTGGTAATTTTGTATCATTTATCAGTGCGTTAATTATGTTATACCATCCCATAAAATCAATTGGTAACAACTTTAACAGTGTACAAATGTCATTTTTGGCAATGGAAAGAGTTTTCCAGCAACTGGAACGTGTTCCCAGCATACATAATTGTGAAAATCCGATTATACTGAAAAATGTTAAAGATAAAATTGAATATAAAAATGTATCTTTTTCATATGTAAAGAATAAACCGGTTTTGAAAAACATCAATCTTTCCATCAAAGTCGGTCAGACTGTGGCGTTTGTCGGCAATTCCGGCGGCGGTAAAACTACTTTGGTAAATCTTTTGCCGCGTTTTTATGATGTCAAATCCGGCGAAGTACAGATTGACGGTATTGATGTCCGAAAATACGACTTAAACTCCTTGCGCGATAACATAGCCATTGTTTTCCAAGACAATTTCTTATTTGCCGGTTCAATTCGTGATAATATTTTGTTAGGTAAAGAAAATGCATCTGACGAAGAGATTAATCATGCGATCAAGTCGGCCTGTCTTGAAGAGTTTATATCAAGCCTTGATAAAGGTTTGGATACCCAGATCGGGGAACGCGGAGTTTTATTGTCCGGAGGTCAAAAACAACGTATAGCGATTGCGCGTGCTTTTATCAAGAAAGCTCCGATAGTTATTTTGGACGAGGCAACATCGGCCTTGGATAACAAGTCAGAAGCAGTAGTTCAACAAGCCATTGACAACCTTATGAAAGATCGTACGGTGATGATTATTGCTCACCGCTTGTCAACTGTCCGCAACGCAGACAGGATTGTTGTTGTCAACTATGGCGAAATTGTTGAAGAAGGCACTCATGATGAGCTTATATCCAAAGATGGTGTATATTCTTCATTATATCGCAGTCAAATCAGATAGGACGCCGCAATGAAACCCGAACTTCTTGCTCCTGCCGGTGATATTGAGGCCGGATATGCGGCTCTATACTACGGAGCAGATGCCGTTTATTTGGGACTGAAACATTTCTCCGCCCGTGCCACCGCTACCAATTTTGACGATAATGAACTCAATAATTTTGTCGGCTATGCTCATCACCTAAAGCGCAAGGTATATGTTACCATCAACACCCTTGTGCAGGAAACGGAGCTTCCGGCTCTTCTCAACAGTCTTGATGTCTGCTCAAATTGTGGTGTCGACGGTATAATTTTGCAGGATCTGGGTGTTGCCAGAATTATCAAATCTCAATATCCCGAACTTGAATTGCATGCCAGCACGCAGATGGCCGTTCATAACAAACAAGGCGCTTTGGCATTGCAAAAGATGGGTTTTAAGCGCGTTGTTCTGGCCCGAGAACTCTCAGCCGCCGAAATCAAAGATATTGCCTCAATTCCTGATCTTGAAACCGAGGCATTTATTCACGGAGCGCTTTGTTATTCATACAGCGGTCTTTGTCTTTTTTCTTCATTAGAAAGCGGGCGTAGCGCCAACCGGGGCAAATGCTTATATCCCTGTCGTTCTGTTTTTAGGGGAGAAAACGGAGAAAAACACTATTTTTCGATGAAAGATATGGCGTTACAGGAAGAAGTTCTCAAACTGCCGGTAACTTCGCTCAAAATTGAGGGACGCAAGAAAACCGCGTTATATGTTGCTGCAGTTACCGATTATTATCGCAATATTTTGGACGGTAAAGGAGCTGTTGCTCAAAAGGAAGAAAATATTAAACAGATTTTTTCTCGTCCTTGGTGCAAGTTTATGCTTCGCGGCAAAGATAAGAACGTTGTTGATCATGACTTTGTCGGACATCGCGGTCTTCTGATTGGCAAGGTGTCGCAAGTTGCCAACGGACGATTGATTTTTAAACCCAACCATAAAATTGCCCGTCATGACGGTTTACAAATTGATGTTGCAGGGCAAGAAAAGCCATTCGGGTTTTCCATTCAAAATATGTCTGTCAACGGTCGGCACGTTTTTGAAGCTTCGTCCAAAGATGAGGTATCAATAACTCTGCCGCCAAAATCACCGCTGATTTCTAAAGGGCAAAATGTTTATTTGGCCTCGTCAAGCGAAGTAAAAGGCACATATGATTATACCCGCCCTAAAGACGGAGAATATACTCATCGCCATGATATTAAAGTAGAACTTGATATTTTTGCCGACAAAATTTCGGCACGTTGCGGAGCATTCTGTACGGAACTTAAGGGCAAATTTGAAGCCGCAAGCAATATTGAGAAAACCACAGAGGCTGCTGATAAAGCATTTAATAAAACCGGTGATACGGAGTTTAAGTTAAAAGGACTTACAATAAATAATCCGGAAAGTTTATTTGTTCCGGTATCTATGCTGAACGATTTGCGCCGCTCATTGTACGAAAAAATACATTTTGAGGGCAAGCATGGCAAACTACCATCGGCATTACCGGCTCGTGCGCCCAAATCGGCACAATGGATTATTCGTACCGATAATATAGACAATCTGCGTATGGTTGATTTGAGCCGATTTGCGGAAATAGAATTTTTATTGACTTGTGACACTAAGATTGATGTTTTTGACAATCTTCCCAAAAACAAGGTCAGGTTGGTTCTTCCGGCGCTTGCTCGTGATGCGGTTGTATGGAGCAAAAAAATTTCGTCTTTTCTGGGAGCCGGTTACAAAAAATGGACAATAGGCAACTGGTGGGGGCTGAATTTATTGCCGGAGCAGGGGATAGATTTAGCTTTTGACAACAGTTTATACACTCTAAATACGCAAGCAATATCCATGGCCGGAGAAATCGGCGCTAACCGTGTCTGCCTGTCATTTGAGGATACTTTGGGCAATATGTGCTCCGTTGCCGAATTATCGCCTCTGCCGGTTGTTATGCCGCTTTACAGCGATGTTCCTCTGTTCAGCAGTGCGGTTTGTATTCGCAGCAATTCTTGTTCTCAATGCCCGAAAGACACACGCTGGATAAAATTGCGGGGAGAGGACCATAATTATAGTGCATTATCAATGAATTGCCAAACCTTTGTGTTTGATAATCGTCCGCTGTGCTTTGCGGCCGAGGCACTCAAAGTAAAGGCCGATTTTTATCGGGTTGATTTTTGTTATAAAGAATATTCTGCCGAACGGGTTGCTGCAATCTTGACACAAGTTATGAATTATAAAGATATCGATAATTGTGCCAAAGGCAACATTAACAGGTCGGTTATATAAATATATAATTTCGATTCGCAGATGTTTTTACAAAAAGATAAAAAAATTGTTGCAAAAAAAAAGTTAGCAGTCTATATTCCTGCACAGATATATTTTGGGTGCGTAGCTCAGTTGGCTAGAGCAACTGACTCTTAATCAGTGGGTCTAGGGTTCGAATCCCTACGCGCCTACCAATAAAAAGACCGTCTATATGGCGGTCTTTTTGTTTTTGTCAGCAATATGTGTCTTGTTTGCAATTATACATAGTAAAAAAAATAAAAAGCTTATATATTATATCCATATTACAAATTATTTTTATGAGGTTGCCATGATTAAGACAATAATTTCTATTTTATTAATTGTTGCGTTTATTGTTGCAATAGGAGGCGGAATTCACCTCTATAATGTTGCACAAAAAAACAAATACGAAATGTCGAAATATACATTAGCAGTCAAACCTAATGTCAAAACCGGTCGTACTCTAGTTATATATTATTCTTTAAGCGGTTACACCAAAGCCATTGCCGAGAAAATTGCCGCTATCACTAAGGCTGACTTATACGAAATTACTACTGCAGAAGAAATTGAAGTTAATGCCGCTTTCTATGTCAAAGCCAGACAGCAGCTGCATTCAAAGCAATATCCAGAACTGGCCGGCAAAATTCCTAGCTTTGCCAAGTACGATACCATATTTGTCGGCGGACCGGTTTGGTGGTATGCTCCGGCAACTCCGTTGCTTGCTTTTCTTGAAAAAGCTGATTTTAAGGGCAAAAAGGTTGTGCCTTTTTCAACCCAAGGCAGCAATTACGGCAGTTTTTTTGTTGATTTTGAACGCATGGCTAAAAACGCCAGACTTCGCCCGGCGGCGTCATTCAACAACATTTCTGACAAATATTCGGTTGAGCTAAACAACAAAATTATCAGTTGGGTAAATTCAATCCGCTAGTCTTCTTTTATTTTGCAATGTTTGGCAATTTCTTTGCAAATTGCTTTTTGGTCTTTTTCCTTCATTGCATACAACGGGATCGAAAAAGCTGTAAACCTTGTCGATTTGCAAAATTCCTGCATCCACGTCAGCGGATAGATAACCCGTGGTTTAAGTTCAAACACAATTATATCTCTACCGCATACAGGGTTACTTGTAGTTTTGCGCGCTGATTTTACATCGCTCCACAACAATGGAACAGCGCGGTCAATTTGGATAGCTCTTTTATCAATTTTTGCCACTCTCGGCGGACATAAAAACACGTACAAAGACGCCCACACAAACAATATCGGGAAACAGAGTATAACAGTCGCTACTCCGACTCGCATGCTGAAAAAATATACCGAATACAGAGCCACTCCAAAAACCAACAGGCTCAAAACAAATAATTCAAACAGTTTTTTCCGGCTGTAATAAAAGTTCATACCTGACCTCCGCAACAAGTTGTACACTAGCGATTATAATTATTGCAAAAAAGATTGTTTTCATTAAACTACATATAGTTTTAATTTTTTATTAAGAGGGCATAATGAAAATCAAGAAAAGATATATTGTTTTAGCGGTTATTGTCGGGGTGATTGCCGGTGGAGTTTATTACATTGTCCATAATTTGGAAACAATCGTAAAAGATGCTGTTACCAAATATGGCAGCCCAATCACCGGTACCGAAGTCAAGCTTGGCGGTTTTCACATTTCACCGTTTAATGGCGACATCAAGTTGAGCAATCTTACTATCGGTAATCCTAAAGAATATGCTCAACCATATGTCATCAGCGTCAAAGAGGTTACGGCAAAAGTTGACGTAAAATCAATCACTAAACCGATTATAGTAATCAATCGCATTAGCGTTAGCGAGCCGCAAGTTACTTACGAATTGCGCAATGTCAGTTACAACAATATTTCTGATTTGCTGAAAAATATTATGGGTGGCAGCAAGCCAAAAGCGGAAGAAACCAAAAAAGATTCCGGCAAAAAAGTTGTTGTTGATTTAGTTAATGTTAACGACGGAAAAGTCAACATAGCCGCTTCAATTGCTGGGAAGGGTGCCGGAGCCGGTATTCCATTGCCTGATATCAAAATTACCGACATAGGTCGTGAAAAAAACAAAGCTCAAGGTACAAGTTTAGCCGAAACCATTTCAATCATCATTAAAAAGATTTTGAGCGCTTCTTACCAGGCAGTGGTTGAAAAAGGTCTTGCCGGAGTTAAAGACGCCGCTGTTGACGGTGTTAAAGCCGTTGGTGAGGGCGCGGAAGGTATTGCCGAAAGCACCAAAGGCTTTTTCAAAAAAATATTTTAAGACATAACATATTATGTTCAAAAACCCCGCGATTTGCGGGGTTTTTTGTTTTAAAATTTACCTCTTTTTAATTACTTTAAAATATGCTATACTACAGTTTATAAACTATGGCTTGGGAGAGATGCCATGAGGCGGCATTCTTTGGTTATAGCAGTTTTGATGGCGAGCACTTTTTTGAGTGCGCCGGCATGGGCAGATTGGACGCCTGATGAAAAAGAAGGTGCCACCTATAGTATTGTTGCCGGAACAGAAGATGACTACAACTTTACGACCACCGATGGTGAAAACACCAGCTACTGGAAAATCAACCTCAACGCCGACAACTTCAGCACTCAAGACAGCATAACCTGGTCAACCGATAGCACAGATGCTACTGGAAGCATTAACGTTAAACTTCCCAATTCCGATACTCCAACAACTCTCTACTACACCTACACCATGCCGGAAGGGTATACGGAGACCAATACACGATTAACCTCATTAACAGAAGAAAACGTTACCTCAAAGGTGTTTAAGGAAATTAATGGATCAAATGAGGGAGGGGCTATATATTTAGACGATGACTATGACCATATTAATGTAACTTCTGATTTTATCGCTAACCATGCTGATTCTTCCTCCTATGTCCTAGGTGGTGCAGTTTTTCTTAATTATAATAGTGGTTTAGGCAACATTACAGGTAATTTTATTGGAAACTATGCTTTTTCTGCTTCTTCTAATGCTAGAGCTGGAGCTATTCATGCAGATAGTAGTGTATTTGGCAATGTCGTTGGTGATTTCGTAGGTAATTATGCTTATAGTGATTCATACAGCGCTTATGGTGGTGCAATAGATGCACGGGATAGCGACTTTGGTGATATTATTGGCAACTTTATTGGTAATCATGTTTCTGGTATTACTAGTTCTAGTGCCGGTGCAATTTATGCATCTAGAAGCTCGTTTGGTAATATAACTGGTGATTTTATAGGTAATTATGTGCTTGGTGGTGGAGAGGGCGGAGCAATATTTGCACTAGGGGGCAGCTTTGGAGATATAAAAGGTAACTTTTTTAGTAACTATGTTCAAAGCTCATCTACCTCTGCTATTGGTGGTGCTATTTATAATCAGAGCACTTTTGGTAATATAACTGGTAATTTTGTTAATAATTATGCGCAATCAAGTTCTTCTTATTATGCTCGAGGTGGTGCTATTTATAATGTAGGCACAATAGGGAACATCACAGGTGATTTTATCGGCAATTATGCTTCTTCTAATTCTTCCACTACTTCTGGTGGTGGTGCTGTTTATAACTACAATTCCACGATTGGCGATATTATCGGAGGTTTTGTCGGCAACTATGTTTTAGGCAGCCAACAAGCTAATGGGGGCGCTATTTATAACAACTCTGCTTCCACGATTGGCAACATAACCGGAGACTTTATCAGCAACTATACTCACTCAACATCTTCCGATGCTCGAGGTGGTGCCATTTATAACTATCAATCTACCATGGGTAACATTACCGGCGACTTTGTCGGCAACTATACTCAAGCTTATTCGCACGCTGATGGTGGTGCTATTTATAGTGCCAATAATGCTGCTATTGGAGGTGTCGTAGGCGATTTTATAGGCAATTATGCTCAAGGTTATTACGCTTCTGGTGGTGCTATTAATAACAATGGAACTCTTAGCAATATTACTAGCAACTTTATTGACAACTATGATCAAGCCTATTTATATGCTCAAGGTGGTGCTGTTCATAATAGCGGAATGATTGACAGTATCTCTGGCAATTTCCATGACAATTATGCTCACTCCGATACGCATACTGCTAATGGTGGCGCTATTTTAAACAGCAGAACAATTGGCAACATAAACGGTGAGTTTAACGGCAACTATGCTTCAAGTAAGCATGCTTATGGTGGAGCTATTTATAATAGCGGAACGGTTGGAAATATCACTAGCAACTTTACAAGAAACTATGTTCAAGCGACATCACTTGGTGCTCGAGGTGGTGCTATTCATAATGAATTTAACTCAAATATTGATTCTATCATCGGCAATTTTATTGGCAATTATGCTACTGCTTCTGATGCTGTTGCCTACGGAGGTGCGATTGATAACTATTATTCCACCATTAGCAATATAACTGGTGACTTTATCAACAATTATACTCAATCAACATTTTTCAATGCTTCTGGTGGAGCTATTTATAACTCTAATGGTACAGGTATAAATGGAGAGCTTTATAACCTATATGATGATGCAGAGCAAGAAAACCCATCATATACATTTGATCGCACCTGGTGGCGAGGTTATGGTGGTTTTAATGCTTCTCTTACTATTAGAGACAGTACTTTTGAAGGTAACTATGCCCAATCTGATGAAGGCGATGCCTTCGGTGGTGCTATTGCCAACAAGGTTAATTTAACCGCATATCTTGATGTTTACAATGAAATTTCTCCTGATGATTATGATATGAGTGCGGAAGAAAGATATGAAGAACTGTCCCAAGATTACCCTGAAAAAGATTATGCATCTTCTTGGCAAGAAATTTTTGACAATATAGAAATGTCTTCGGTATTAAATCTTACCAACACCAGTTTTATTAATAATCATGTTGAAGCTGCAGGTGAAGCCAAAGGCGGTGCAATTTATTCTAACGGAGATGTCAATATTGTTGCTGATAATGCTGAATCACTGTTTGACGGTAACACCGCAAATGGTAAGTCAAATGCCATATATATGGAGCAAATGAAAGTTGAAAACACCGTTTGCGATCCGGATGGTAATGAGACAACCGAAATTGTATATCTTGATTCACTAACTCCCAATCTGAATTTGAGTGCAGTAAATAATGGTAAAATCATCATCAACGACGGCATAGACGGTTATAATTATAACATCAATATTTCCGGTGATGGAACAGGCGTGGTTAAGTTTAATAATGAAGTCAAAAATGTAGTTAATTTTACATTAGGCGCAAACTCAATCACTCACCTAGGTGTTAACTCCAAAGTTTATGCTCAAAATATGAATATTGACAGTCCGGCAATTATCGGCCCGGGAGCAGTTTCCACCTCTTCTCCAATAATCACCGTAGATGTAGAAGTTGATAAAGATAACAATACTGTCCATACCGGACAAATCTTTGTAGATGACGATATTGATGGTCAGTACCGAGTATTGGTCAACTCTCTTACCCCTGATGTATTGGATAATACCGAAGATGCGGTTGTACCATTCCTGTTTGCACCAAATGATGATACAAGTACGGGATCAAGCTTTGCAGTTGCTCGTGTAATCGGTAGCCCGTATATGTGGGACGGATCCATTAATGCCAAAGGTGAAGATGCTGGTTCAACTT
>CAMYUM010000013.1 GCA_947301965.1 uncultured Azospirillum sp.
CAAAGCTTGATCCCGTACTTGTATCATCATTTGGTGCAAACAGGAATGGTACAACTGCATCCTCGGTATTATCCAATACATCAGGGTTAAGAGAATTGACCAGTACTCGGTACTGACCATCAATATCATCATCTACAAAGATTTGTCCGGTATGGACTGTATTGTTATCTTTATCAACCTCAACATCTACAGTGATAATCGGAGATGATGCGGCATTGCCGGTGATGATTGCAGAACTGTCAATGTTCATATTTTGAGCATAGACTTTAGAGTTCAAGCCCAAGTGAGTAACCGAATTTGCCCCTAATGTAAAGTTAGTTACGTTCTTAACCAAGTTGTTAAACTTGACTACACCGCTTCCGTCACCGGAAATGTTTATGTTGTATCCATCACCATCAATCTCGTCGTCAAACTGAATTGTGCTGTTATTGGTTGCGATTAAATTCAGGTTAGAAACTAAATCATAACTTGCATCGTTATAATAGAAATATTCTATATTAAATTTGCTACCTTCCATATAAATAGCATTATTTTCGCCGTTAACGGTGTTACCGCTGAAGAGTGACGTTTTACCGTCTTTGGCAATGACATTGACATCGCCGGTAGAATAAATCGCACCACCAAAAGCCCGACCGCTGTCAGAATCCGCGTGGTTGTTAATGAAACTAGTGTTTATCAAATTTAGGGCAGATTCAGCTTTATAATCTTTGACATTTTGTTGTAGTTCTTCTTCGGTAGTATATACATATCCTTGCTCAACCAAATAAGGTTCATAGTCATCTTCAGTATATCCACAGTTTCCACATACGGATAAATTGATAGAATTGTATGTGTTATCAATTGCACCACCATACGCATTACCACCGGTAGAGTGCGCATAATTATTCTCAAAAACAGAATTATTAATAGTCATTGCACTAATAGACATATCATCATAAGGAACAACAACTAGCTTAGTTGTGCCATCATTCATAGCAATATTGAGTCCAGACAACTCCACTGTGCTAGTACTAGAGATAGCCCCTCCTACGGCCTCTGTTCCTTCTGCATAGTTTTCTATAAAATTGCCAGTAATATCGCCAATAGAAGCATGGTATGAAGGGTCCATACTGTAATTATAAATAGCACCACCCGAAACATAGGCAACGTCGGAATAAACATGGTTGCCAATAAAGTCACCAGTGATATTGCCAATGGTAGCTCCTTTGTTATAAATAGCACCACCATTAACACCACCATAATCAGAGGACGAGCCATGAGCATAATTTCCGATGAAGTCCCCGGTAATATCACCAATGGAGGCATCGTATACGTTAGAAATTGCACCACCATGAGCATGGTCGTTCATAGAATATGCATAGTTTCCTATAAAATTTCCGGTTATATTACCTATAGGATTACCAAAACTGTAGATGGCGCCACCATAAACCTCGTGGTAGGTAGAATGAGCATAGTTACTGATAAAATCTCCGGTTATATTACCTATAGTAGCAATAATAGAATTATAAATGGCTCCACCTTCAGCAATCCAGGAACCTCTGGCGTAGTTGCCGATAAAGTTGCCAGTGATGTTACCAATGGTGGCTGTTTCATTGTAAATAGCCCCACCATGAGCATTAGCTGTATAATATGTTGCTTGAACATAATTGTTAATAAAGTTGCCAGTTATATTACCAATGGTAGAACGACTATAGTTATAAATAGCACCACCTGATGCATAACCACGATTGCAATAAGAATAATTGCCTATAAAATTGCCAGTGATATCTCCGATAGTAGAATAACTTGTATTATGAATAGCACCACCATAAACTGTAGAATAACTATCAGCACTTGCAGAAGCATAATTGCTGATAAAATTTCCGGTGATGTTACCGATTGTAGTCTTAGTGTTATAAATAGCGCCACCATGAGCACTGCCTGATGTCAATTTTGCATAATTGCCAATAAAATCTGAAAGTATATTGATATCACCATGGTTTTGATTATTTATGGTGATGGCTCCGCCATTGGTACTGCCTCCGATGTTTTTAAATACCTTTGAGGTAACATCTTTTTCACTTATTGAGTCGAGATAGGTATTAGTCTCAGTATACCCCTCTGGCATGGTGTAGGTGTAGTAGAGAGTTGTTGGAGTATCGGAATTGGGAAGTTTAACGTTAATGCTTCCAGTAGCATCTGTGCTATCGGTTGACCAGGTTATGCTGTCTTGAGTGCTGAAGTTGTCGGCGTTGAGGTTGATTTTCCAGTAGCTGGTGTTTTCACCATCGGTGGTCGTAAAGTTGTAGTCATCTTCTGTTCCGGCAACAATACTATAGGCGGCACCTTCTCTGTTTTCAGGTGTCCAATCTGCCCATGCCGGCATGCTCAAAAACGTGCCGCTCAACAATGCAATCATAACGCTTGAAAGTTTTTTCATAACTGCCTCACAACTATAGACTACAACTTATTTTATAGTATACGTGTGTAACCGTTAAAAATGCTTTAATTTGCAATAAAAAAAGCCTCCCGAATAAGGAGGCTTTTTTCTGAACTCTAAAAGAATTAGAAGTTGTATCTTACACCAACAGAGAATTCGTCGATGGCGTCAACTTGAGATTTGTAAGTATATACATGGTGGTACATACCACGGAGAGACCAGTTCTCGTCGATGTTGTATTGAACACCACCATTCAAACGGAAACCTGTGCCGTGATCTTTAGCAGAGCCCAAACCAAGCTGTCTTACTTTGAAGATGTATTCACCGATACCAGCACCGGCAATCAATTCAACTTTGCCTTCGCAGCCCAATGGCAAATAACCAAGAGCATCTAAACCATAAGCAGTGAAACGGCTGTGATAAAGATTATCATCTGTAAAAGAAGTTCTACCAGAGTTCTTTTCACCACCAGAAAGTTGATAGAAAGCTTCCAAGCCAAAGTTGCGAACAAGTTTAGCACCGGCAATCAAAGAAACTGACTGGTAGTCATCTTCAATGGCGTTTTCAAGGTCATAGGCCCAGTCAAGGGTAGAATAGTTGCCGTCCAAACCGATGTAAGGTTTGATTTCAGCGTTAGCGGCAGTAGCGAACAAAGAAGCTACACCTGCCAATAATAAAGCTTTTTTCATATTGTGTTTGTCCTTTTATAAAAGTTCATCTTAAATTTTTGTAGTCATTAATGACATATCACGCATATATAAAATACGTTTTAAGCAAATTTGTCAAGCGATATTTGCCAAAACCAAGATTTGTGGGGAATGACGGCAATTTAAATAAGAAAAAACCGCCTTTTGAGAGGCGGTTTTTTCTTGAATAATTGGCTTGTGCCGGAATCGAGATCAGATAGCGGTCTTGAGATTGGCGACAGTGCGACCGGAAATAGGTTTGTCATCCCACATCTGGTCGGAGAACTTGACGGCGAGCTTGTCGAGGTTTTTGACAGCTTGGGCAGAAACGGACTTTTTGAGTACGTTGCCCGACTCGTCGAGAAGTTGGTACTTGTCGTCAACCTTGACCAGGAACCGGTGATCGGATGCACCGTTCTGTTGAATAACGGTGATGGCATCGTACTGATCATCAAAGACTCCGTTCAGGCCCCACTTGTCATTGCTCTTGGTAAAAAGCAAGTCGCCGTGAGACTTGAAGTCTTGCTTGGGACCGATGACCTCGGTGGCGCCGTTCTTGAGGAAATACTGGTCATTGCCGGACTGCAGGATAAAGAATGTCGAGGTGTAAATTACCTGGTCGTAGGTGCGGCCGGTGACAGACTTTGCAGTGGTGGCATCGAGTAGATCCCAGGTGACGGGGCCGGTGGAAGGCATGCCGATCTGACAGAGGAGATATCCGTACTTGTGGTTGACCTTGACGTAAAGAGGCTCGGTAAGAGCGGTCTTGGAGCCGGGTTGCTTGATGCCGATGAACTGCGTTCCTTTGGCGGTGTACGCAACGAGATCAGTACCTTCGATAGGAATCTCAACTGATTTGAACCTGTTACAGCTGATAGCCAGCAGGCATACCAAAGCTGCGAAAAAAAACTTTTTCATACTTCTAGCTTTTTTTAGGATTAATAAAAGTGAATAATTCTCAATAGACTTTCGTTTTACAATATTTGTCTAAAATTGTCAAGAATCTTTAAATGATTTTTTATTTTTATGTTTTACAATGCAAGAAAACGTTTTTTTAAGGAAAAATACAATGAAATTAAGTTCCGATGATTTAGTCAAAATATTGGGTTCAAAGTCTGAAGTCGTTTCCACTCTGATAAATAAGGTTATAACCGACAGCCGAAAAGCTGAAAAAAAATCGCTGTTTGTGGCTGTCAGAGGCGAAAAATTTGATGGACATAACTTTGTTAAAGACGTGTTGAATAACGGCTGTGAGTTGGCAATTGTCGACCATATGGTGACCGATGCTCCGGCGAATCGGCAAATTGTGGTTAAAGATACGGTCGAAGCTTATGGGCAACTTGGGGCTTTTAGGCGGAAACAGTTTAAGGGAAAAGTTATCGGTCTGACCGGAAGTGCCGGAAAAACCACAACTAAAGAAGAAATTAAGTATGCGCTTTCGGCGTTCGGTAAAACATATGCTACGGGCGGAAATCATAATAATCATATCGGGGTGCCGCAAAGTTTGCTCGAGATGGATATGGATGCCGAATATGCGGTGATTGAGATGGGAATGAGTTCTAAAGGCGAAATTTCAAAACTGGTGTCGTATGTTAAACCGGATATTGCGCTGGTTACCAATGTTTATCCGATGCATATAGAGTTTTTTGACAGCTTTGAGGGAATCGCAGAGGCAAAAGCCGAAATTTTTGAAGGATTGCCTAAAGGAGGTATCGCAATTATTAATGAAGATACCAACTTTGCTGATATTTTGGAAAAAAGAGCTCTCGAGCACGAGGCAAAAGTGATGAAATTCGGCACAAAACATCATTATAACGGTAAATTGGAACTTGAACAAGATGGCGAAATTCAGCGTTATAATGCCTGGGCGGCGTTGGCGGTGGTGAAAGCTTTGGGGCTTGATTGCGATAAGGCGGCAAAGGTATTAAAAGATTTCGGAGCTTTGGATGGTCGCGGCAAAAAGCATGTTTTGCCTTTAAAATCGGGCGGAAGCTATACGTTGATTGATGATAGTTATTCCGGACAACCGGAGGCAATGAAAATTGCAATTAAGGCACTTGATGCCATGCCGTGCCAAGGTCGTAAAATAGCGCTCTTGGGCAAAATGGCAGAACTTGGCGATACATCAAAAGAGCAACATATATCGGTAGGCAAACTGTTGGCGGGGTGTGGAATTGATATTGTGGTCGGTGTAAAACCCGAAATGAAAGATATGTTGGCGCAGTTGCCGTCAAATATTGAGCAATATTATTTTGAAGATCGAAACGGGCTGGAGGATTTTCTGCAAAATAAATTGTTGCAAAATGGTGATATTTTACTTATAAAGGGGGCAAGATATTCATCAGAATTATACAAAGTTACCGAAGCATTGTTGAAGGGTGGCAACTAATGAAATGTCCGTTTTGCGGCTGTCTTGACAGTCAGGTGAAAGACTCTCGTTTGAGCGAGGATAATACGTGCATTCGTCGTCGGCGTGAATGTCCGGAATGCGGTTCGCGTTTTACAACATTTGAAAGAGTGCTGTTGCGTGAACTTACGGTGGTTAAAAAAAGCGGCGAAAAAGTACGTTTTGACCGTGATAAACTGTTGCGTTCTATCCAGCTGGCAGTACGCAAGCGTCCGATTACACCGGAAAGGGTTGATAAGATAGTCAATTCAATTCAGCGCAGATTGGAAAGCTCAGGTGAGGCGGAAATTCCTTCGTCGGTTATCGGCGAATATGTAATGGAAGCGTTATCAACTCTTGATACGGTGGCTTATATACGTTTTGCTTCGGTGTATAATGATTTTTGTGAGGCCAGCGATTTTGAGGACTTTGTAAATAAAATTGATGAATTGGCAAAAAATAAAAAAAATACAGGGGAATAATAATGGCTAAATATGTCTCTGAAAAAATTAGGATGAAAAGTTCTGCTCGCTTGGCTGCCGTTCAGGCTACTTATATGATTGCATACAGCCAGCTGCCGGTTGACGAGGTTATTAAAGACTTTGTAAACGGCGAAGTCGGTCGTTATGTGATTGCTGACAAAGATGACGGCGGTGAAGAAGCAATTGCGGTTGAGCCTATGGATGCTGAATATTTTGAAAAACTGGTGCGCGGTGTTCATACAGATAAGGAAAATCTTGAAAAATCACTCAATTTATTTTTGACCGGCGGTCGCAGTTTGGAACGTTGTGACGGAACTTTGCAGGCTTTGCTGTTGTGTGCGATGTATGAAATTGCCAATACCAGAGATGTCGATACCAAAGTCATTATCCAGGAATATGTTGATATGGCTTATGCTTTCTTTAGCAAAAACGAGCCGAAAATGGTCAATGCGTTGTTGGACCAGATTGCAAAACAAATAAGAGAGTAGAATGGCAAAACTGAAAATTTATGAATATCCGGATCCGATTTTAAAGCAAAAAGCCGAGCGTGTCGCAAAGGTTGATGATAAGTTGCGCAAGTTTTTGGACGACATGCTGGAAACAATGTATGTGGCTGACGGCGTAGGTTTGGCGGCGCCGCAAGTGGGAGTTTCAAAGCGGGTTGTTGTTATTGACGTAAGTCATCCCGATGAAGGAGAAGAACGCGCTCCGATGTATTTGGTTAATCCGGAAATTATATGGCATTCTGAAGAAAAAGGCTGTCAATTTGAAGGCTGTCTGTCAGTGCCGGAGCAACGAGCGGAAGTTGAACGCTATGTGCAGGTGAGAGTGCATTATCAGGATTATGACGGCAAAGAACAGGAAATCTTGGCTGACGGATTGTTGGCGATTGCACTGCAGCATGAGATAGACCATTTGGACGGGATCTTATATATCGACAGGATTAGTCGTTTGAAAAGGCAGATGTTGCTTAAAAAATTGCAAAAATTACGTGATGCAGAAGAGGAAAAATAATGAAAATTGTGTTTATGGGAACGCCGGAATTTGCCTTGGAAGCATTAAAAGCCTTGGCAAAAGAGCATGAGATTTTGGCCGTATATACTAAAGAGCCTAAAGTTTCGGGACGCGGCAATCAAGTGTTGAAAACGCCGGTCCATTTGTGGGCAGAAGAACATAATATTGAAGTCAGAACTCCAAAAACTCTGCGTAATGAAGATGAGCAACGTAAATTCGCCGAGCTTAAGGCCGATATTGCGGTTGTTGCGGCTTATGGGTTGATTTTGCCGCAGCCGATTTTAGATGCATATCCGTTGGGATGTATCAATATTCATGCTTCGTTGTTGCCGCGGTGGCGCGGTGCTGCCCCGATACAACGCTCAATCGAGGCCGGAGATAAGGTCAGCGGCGTTACGATTATGAAAGTGGCGGCAGGGCTTGATACCGGTGATATGTTGCTGAAGGGCGAGGTCGAAATTACTCCCGGTACTACCGGCGGAGATTTACATGATAAGTTGGCAACCATGGGGGCTGATTTGGTTCTGAAGACTTTGCGTGAGTGGTCAAATATTAAACCAGAAGTTCAAGATGATGCTTTGAGTTGCTATGCCGCAAAAATTGAAAAAGAGGAAAGCTTGCTTGATTGTAATTTGAGTGCAGAGCAGTTGACGCGTAAAATCATGGCTTTTAGTCCTTATCCGGCGGTATATTTTGAACACAACGGCGAACGTTTTAAGATTTTGCGAGCAGTTGCGGCAAATGAAAATATTGAAAAAGGAAAAATTGCACAACAAGGCAAAAAGCTGTTCGTCGGATGCAACGGCGGTGCGGTTGAAATTACCGAGATACAACGTCAGGGCAAAAGAGCCATGACGGCAGAAGAATTGTTACGCGGGTATTCGTTCAATTAACGCAGTTTAATTTGGTTTTTGTAGCACAGAATCGGTAGAACTCCGAACAGCAAAACTCGTACTTTATATTCATTGGTGAAAATTGATAACAGCGGTATGCCTAAAAACGAAACCAGCGTGCGTTTGCTGTTAGAATGACAGCTGAAAATAGGGATAAAGTCAAAAAGCAAAGCTCGGCTGCGCTCGTTATGTGTTACGTATGTAAGCAAAGGTATGCCGTCAAAAAGGCAAAAACGGTTGGTATGAGTTGCTTTGCTCAAAAATTCCTGAAAGAGCTCCGGGTTTTCACGTTTGACAAAGGAGTGAATGCGATGCGAGGCATCAGTCATCTCGTCCATATGAAGTTTGGAAGTATTGGTGCGGTGTTTGCGATATTTGAACAGCACGTCGGGCAGGTTGTGAAATTGGGTGTATTTAATCAACCGGCAAAATAGAGCATAGTCTTCGGAAGGGGAATATTCTGCCTCGTAGCGAATATTATTGTCGAGCAGAAGTGATTTGCGGATCATTGAACCGGGGTGAATCATGGCGCAGGTACGCATTAATGCCAACTTTATCTGGTGGTCGGACAGAGGGGTACGATAGTTTTTGTTTTCGTCGGGAAAAGCTTGAAAACGGGTTGATACAACGCCGACTTCAGGGTGTTTATCAAGAAAATCAACTTCTTTGGCAAAACGATTGGGAAGAGAAATATCGTCATGGTCCATTACGGCAAGATATTCACCTTTAGCCATTTCTATAAGTCGGTTACGAGCTCCGGATATACCCATATTGCGCTCATTGCGTGCATATTTTATGCGCGGGTCGGAATAAGTTTTAACAATATTTTCGACGGATTTATCTGACGGGCAATCATCTAAAATCAGAAATTCAAAGTCAGTAAAGGTTTGAGCTAAAATGCTGTCAATAGCTTCACGCAGGTGTTGCGGGTTGGTTTTGTAAACAGGCATTAACACAGAAACTTTAGGCATATCTATTCTCCTTGACGGTTTCGTCAATAAGGCTGGTCCACTTGGCAATAACATTGTCCGGGGCAAAAGTTTTTACGTCTTCAATCGCATTGTGTCCGAATTTGATGCGCAAGTCTTGGTTGCGCATAAGTTCGGTAAGTTTGGTGGCGAAGTCATCAATATCAGAGACTAAAAAGCCGTTGCGATTGTTGATAATAAGTTCGTTTACGGCAGGAGCATCGGCAAAGCCGATTGTCGGCAAACCGGCAGCTTGTCCGTCTGCAATTCCCAATCCGAAACCTTCACATTTGCTGGGAAAAGCCTGGATATCGGCATTTTTGTAGACAGAAAGTATGTCAGTGGTATAGCCCCTTATGAATACACGGTCTTTAATATGGTATTGAGCCGCAATTTTCAAAAGTTTTTCTTCATACTGAGGATATTTTTGCAGTCCCCAAAACTCTATGGTCCAACCCGGAAAGTCTTGGGCAATTTTACCAAAGGCTTCAACCAAAATATGTTGTCTTTTGATATTGGGTTCAATTCTGCCGATATAAATAATTTTCTTCTTTTCAACGGTTAAGTCAGCGTAATCTTGAGGAGATAATTGTTGCACCATATTAGGTATGGCAACAACTTTTTGAGGATTAAATTCTTTGTCGATCATAGATTTGAACGAAGATAACAAAACCTGCCAGACGCTGATTTGTTTGAAAGATTTATGGTGCAACCAACGTAATGGTGAAAATTCTTTGTTTTTATAGCCAAAATCATCAGAGACGGGTGAATTTTTGTATTTTCCGAGTATAATATCCGGAACACTATGTAACATCATAATAATCGGAATTTTGTGTTTTTGAAACATGGTAATATTAAATAAGTCAGTCGGAAAATAACAAATGATTACATCTGGTTTTTCTTTTTCAATCAACTTTTTGTGCCGAAACCAGCCGGGAGTTGTTTTGCAACGGATGCGGTGGTACAAGTTGGTTAAAGAATTGTTGGTTTGACCATCAAGATTTATCAGTTTTATTTTGGGGTTGAAAGAGAGTTCATTGCCGACCTTTTTATAGGTGTCACACACAACACTTATATCATAATCAGGGCGCTTTTCCTGCAGAGCGTTGATGTATTGAACCAACCACTTGGTGTTTAGCACGTTGCGGTTGCGGATGAACATTAATTTCACGATATTGACCTTAATTTAATTGGCTATATATGGCTTTATATTAAGTGTAGTCAAACTAAAGTCAACGTGATTTTATGATTTGGTAACAAATAAAGCCCACCGCGATGAGCGATGGGCTTTAGAGAAGATAAATTCACAATTAGAAATTGTAGGTAATAGAGCCGGCAACAATGTGAATTTTATTGCTGTAATTGGCGCTGAGCGTGCCGCGTCTGTCATCACCGCGATGGTCGCCACGGAGATTAACTTTGGCGCTGTCTGCGGCAATGTGAGTATAACCGACATTGAATGTCAAATGGTCGTTGTACTTATATTCCAAACCTGCAGAAAACCAAGTACGGTTGCTGTCAGGAATACGCGGAGTACGATATTCGTTGCCGACGGCACCTTTTTCGTAAGCTACGCCAAGACGCAACTTCCATTGAGGATCAAGCTGTTTGCTGATACCTAAAGCATAAAAATCGGTATCTTTCCATTTTTCGGCAGTATAGCTCAACATTCCGGTTTTTTCGCCGTTGATGACTAATTTATCAAAACTTGACCAGAAAACGCGGCTGTATTCGGCCATAACAGCCCAGTCATCATTGATTTGGTGGTAAACACCGAGGTTTAAGGTGGCGGGGGTTGTCAGGCGAGCAGAAACATCTTGGTTCATACCCATTTGACCAAGCACTCCATTAAACGCAATATCACCTTTGATTTTGTGCTTGATTCTGCTGCGGTAACCGGCGCCAAAGCGTGTGCCTTTCCAGGGTTCATAAATGGTACCGAATTGATAGCCGACATCAATGGTTTTGCCTTGAACGGTCGATTTGTCTTCAACCAAAGCACCGGTCTGCGGATTTGCGCCGGCAATAACGCCATTGCGCAAAGTGGCTTTAATGTATTGAACCTGAACACCGGCACCGAACGATAACTGATTATTCAATTTATAAGCAACCATCGGAGTAAATGTGGCACTGATGATTTTTGATAATGTGCCATGATTGCGTCCGGCCCAGTCGTCAGCATATTTAGTAATCATACCATAAGGTGTGTTAAGCGAAATGCCGGCAGTAACTTTATCATTAATCTGATGTGAAAAATAAGCCTGCGGAGAAGCTGCGGCATGAACAATGTTGCCGGCGTAGTCATCATGATCACCAAAACCGTTGTTGGCATTCTTGGCAACAGAAGTCGGTGAAATCCATGTGCCGCCAAACTCTACATTGGTGCCGGAATGATAAGCCAGGGCAGCCGGGTTGAAATAAGAATAAGAAATATCTTCAGCTCCAGCAGTGGCTCCAGCATAGGCGTTACCTTGTGCGGCGGCAGATTGTTCTTTTAAGTAAAATCCCGATGCGCTAGCATCAGAACAAGCCAAAACTGCTCCGAGAGCAGTCAAAGTTAGTAGTTTTTTCATTGAAATTTTCAGTTTTTAAAAAGTTAAACAAATGCAACATTTTGTGCTCGGGAGCTTAAGAGGTTAAAAGTTATTATTGATTATGATTTAAGCCGTTATCCGAATGCAACAATCTGAAACAAAATGTTACGGGGATTGTTTTTAGCAAATAAAAAGTTAAAATCAAGTAAAATTTTTTATTCATTGCTAAACGAAAGCATTTTTTGCATAAAAAACAAAATGTTATGATCTAAAAACAAGGTGTGAAAAAACCAAAAATAATTTTTTCTTTACAAAAAAGGATATGAGGGAGTACATTGACTCAATTAGTGTTAACTTGGAGACTAATATTTTGAGAAAATTTGTCAGGTTTTGTTTGAGAACAATCTTCCATGTATTTAAGGTAAGATGCTCAATTGATTTTGACGAAAACAGAACCCCTAAGAAAGGTGTGTACGTTTCTAACCACGTTTCGTATCTTGATCCAATAATTTTGTTTGCGTTTTTACCTGGTAATCCGGTTTTTGCCTTAAACGGACATCTGTACCGTAGCCGACTGATAAGGTTTTTGATGCGCACGGCAGATATTATGCCGTTTAATCCGATTGAACCGGGTGATATTAAGGAGTTGATTGCTAAAGTTGACAGCGGTCGTTTGTGCGTGATTTTTGCCGAAGGTCGTATTACGGAAACCGGCGGATTAATGAAAATTTATGAGGCTCCGGGCTTGGTTGCTGATAAGTCGAAAGCACCACTCATTCCGGTATGGATTGACGGTCCGCAATATGGGTATTTTTCAAAAACAGCCGGCAAGTTACCGCACCGTCCGTTGCCAAAGGTTCGCGTTGTAGTCGGAAAACCACGTCCGTTTAAGTTGAAAGATGAATTGCGCCGTCAACGTGACCACATCAGCAATGAAGTTTATATGATTTTGCGCGATATGGGTTTTGAAATTAATTACAATCCTGATATTTCGTTGTTCGCAATGTTGATGAAGGCGGCAAAAGTGCACGCCAAAAAAGGCTTGTTCCGCAGACCTAAATTTGTGGAAGATGTTCAGCGCAAGCCGAATTCTTATCGCGATATAGTTATTAAGTCGTTTGTATTGGGCAAATATTTTAAACGTCGTACTGCTCCGGAAGAACATGTCGGAGTGTTGTTGCCTAATTCTATTGCGGCAATTTGCACGTTTTTCGGGCTGACAGCATACAGCCGTATCCCGGTTATGCTGAATTTTTCAGTCGGGGCAAAAAATATGCTCTCAATGTGCAGAACCGCAGAAGTTAAGATGGTTATTACCTCTTTGACATTTATTAAAATGGCAAAGATGGAGGAGTTTGTTGAGACTCTGGAACAAG
Organism: uncultured Azospirillum sp.; assembly: GCA_947301965.1. Lineage (GTDB taxonomy): Bacteria > Pseudomonadota > Alphaproteobacteria > RF32 > CAG-239 > JAFUYI01. The sequence goes on from CAMYUM010000013.1 coordinate 12,759, forward strand.
CCGGCGTTAAGGTAGTGTTTTTGGAAAAACTGGCTAAATCTATCGGATTGTGGGAAAAAATCAATGCCTATTTGCGCTATAAAATTAAAAGAGTTCCTCACAAACGCGGCGGAAACCGCAAGGCGGTTGTTTTGTTTACATCAGGCTCGGAAGGTGCTCCGAAAGCAGTGGTCTTGAGCCATGCGAACATTATTTCAAACATTAAACAAATTTCGGCGCTCGAGACGGTTAATAAGCGTGATATTGTGTTTAATGCTCTGCCGATGTTCCATAGCTTTGGGCTGGTTGTAGGCACGTTGTTCCCGTTGTTTGAGGGAGCAAAGCTGTTCCTGTATCCGTCTCCGTTGCATTATCGTGTTATTGCTGAGTTGGTATATGAACTGGGCGCAACAATTATGTTCAGTACGGATACGTTCTTCCGTGGTTATGGGCGTATTGCACATCCGTTTGATTTCCATAATGTCCGCTTTATGTACGGTGGTGCCGAGGCAATTAAGCCTGATACACGCAATATGTGGATGGAACGTTTGGGTGTGAAAGTGATGGAAGGATACGGAACCACCGAGTGTTCGCCATTGGTTTGTGCTAATAACAGCATATTTAATCGTTTCGGCTCTATCGGTAAGATTATGCCGGCAATGGAATATAAGATTGAACCGGTTCCGGGGATTGAAAAGGGCGGCGAGCTGGTTGTTCGCGGTCCGAACGTAATGTTGGGATATATTATGCCAGATAACCCGGGAGTTTTGGTGCCGCTCAAAGACGGTTGGTATCATACCGGAGATGTGGTCGATATTGATGAAATCGGATTTGTGTACATTAAAGATCGTATTAAACGTTTTGCCAAAATTGGTGGTGAAATGGTATCATTGAACGCGGTCAGCGAGATGGTTTGCAATGCTTATGCCAGTGATGGCGAATATCAGTACGGTGTTGTAGCTACTCCGCATGAAAGTAAAGGTGAGCAGATTGTTTTGGCGACAAATAACCCGAATGTTACACAAGAAAAGCTACATAATTATATTAAGCAGAACGGTATGTCAGAGCTGTATTTGCCGAGAGTTGTTCTGTATATGGAAAAACTACCGGTATTCGGTACCGGAAAGATGGATAATGTGACCTTGAAAAGGTTGGTTTTGGAAGAATTGGACAACGATAGGTCGCAGGCAGCGTAAAAACAAAAAAAGCCCCATGGTTCGGGGCTTTTTTTGTAGTTGACGGAAAATCTAAAAATATGTATACTGCACGGCGATAAACTGATTTTTAACTTTAATTATTATCTTATGGAAACAGTACTAGTAGTAGTTTTGGTCGTAGTAGTTTTGGGTATGGCTGTAACCTTGGGCAGACAAAACCGTAAATTGAGAGAGCTCAAAAAGGATTATTATTCGGTTGTCCAACAGATTGGTAGTTTTAGTTCACGGTTGCGGTTTTACAATGAGTGTATGCGAGAGATTCTGCCTTGCTTGTCAAAAGATGTTTCGGCTACATTGAAAGAAAAAGTTTTGGACCAGCAAAAAGAAACAGAATGTTATAGACATTCTCCGCAACGAGAAGGTAAAATCATTGCGTGCCGTGAAATAGTCGGTCTGATTGATGATGCTACGAAAAACAAATAGTTTCGGCTATAAAAAGGTAAAAGACAGGAACTCGGTTTTCCTGTCTTTTTTGTTGCCTATTTAAGGATTTTGACTTGCGTTTTTTGTATTTTTTATTAAGCTTAAGGCAGTTATTTAAGGGGAGAAAACTATGAAAAAACTTATTGGTATTGCTATTTTAACAAGTATGTTGGCCGCTTGTGCAACAGATCCCTATACCGGGGAAAGCAAGGTCGCAAAAACAGCCTGGGGAACAGGAATCGGAACAGCCGTAGGTGCCGGGGTAGGGGCTTTGATTGGCGGTGAAAAAGGCGCATTGATCGGAGCCGGTGTTGGTGCAGCAACCGGTGCGGCTACTGGAGGATATATGGATTTGCAGGCAAGAGAACTGCGTCAACAGTTGCAGGGTACCGGCGTTCAATTGCAAAAGTTGGATAATGGTCAAATTTTGCTGGTTATGCCGAGTAATATTACGTTTGCTACGGATTCAGCAGTATTTCAAACCGGATTTAATAATATTTTGGACTCGGTTGCCATTGTTTTGAAAAAATATGACAAGACTTTGATTAATGTTACCGGACATACGGACAGTACCGGTTCGGATGCGTACAATCTTAATCTGTCACAACAACGTGCTGCGGCAGTTGGAAATTATTTGAATCTGCGGGGGGTTAATGCCTCACGTTTGATAGTCAGAGGTATGGGAGAATCGATGCCAATTGCTTCAAACGATACCGAAGCCGGACGTGCCCAGAACCGCCGTGTTGAGCTGAGCATTCAGCAAGTAAACTAAAATTTATGTTTGGTATAAGGGCTCGGATAAAAATCCGAGCCTTTTTGTTATAAAAACTCATCTTGAATTGATGATAACCGTTACCATATTGAATTTTGATGGATTAATAACAAGATGAGTAAAATAAAATGAAAAATATTGCAGCTCTGATTATGCTGACTTTTTTAGCGGTAACCGGTTATTATGTCGGTGCTGCGGTGGCAATGAACCATACTCCGGGTGAAAACCAAAATGAGCCGACAGGAGTTATGGTGGTAGAAGAAGAATATGGAGTTGTGGCAACTCCGGATGGACAAAATGTTCCGCATACAACTAAAGATAATAATCATCACAAAGATCAAAAGCATAATATGAAAAACGGTAAATCAAATGACGGCACAATGGTCGTTGAAGAAGTTGATGAAATGGAAACAGTAGAGTAACTAAATCAAATGTAAAAAAAGCCGCTTCAAAGCGGCTTTTTTTGATTAAAAAGTGTATCTTAATCCGACGGTGTATTCAGTCAAATGATCGTGATATTTAATATCGTCGGTATGGATATAACGGGCAATAGCACGAACAGCCCAATTGTTATCAATGTTATATTGTAGTCCGCCGCCGAATCGATAGCCCCAACCATGGTCTTTTTTGTGGTGGTTGTTAATCATTTTGTTGCGAAAAGTATATTGCCCGATACCCATGGTGGCAAGAGGGGCAATATGACCTTCACAACCGAGCGGCAAATAAGCCAAAGCATCAAGGCCGTAGGCATCAAAATGGGTGTTACGTACGGCATTGTGTCCGAGAGTGTCTTTGTCAGAATATTGGTAAAAGACTTCAGTACTGAAGAAACGGTTATAAGTTGAACCCAAAACCGCACTGACAGAATTATGATGCGGATGCAGACCTTTAGCGGTAACCGAGGTATAGCCGTAATTTATGCCGATGTATGGGGTATATTGATTTTCAATTGCGTGAGCCGAAGTTGAAAACAGGGAAATGATTGCCAAGAGTGCAAATTTCGAAGTCAGATTACGCATTTTTTATTCCTTTCTTCACTATTTTTTAGTATAATATAAACTATACTTTTGAAAAGTGAAGTAAAATTTACGACAGTTGGCGGAGGTCGAAATGAAAAATAAAAGTTCCCAGTCTGGTTATACATTACTTGAGGCAATAATGTTTATCGGTGTTATTACAGCGGTAGCGATTGCAATTGTGAGTGTAACCTCAAAAATGCTCGATAGGTATAGAATTAGTCGTGCATCATCACAGTTGGTAGAAATACAGAGAGCTATTGCTAACCGTTTTGCAGCTTCGCCGGGTTATGGAGAAATAAAAACCAGTGGAAGCAGTCAAACTAATGTGGATAAGCTTTTGAAGAGGGAAAAGCTATTACCGGCTGATATATATTGGAAAAATAATGTCCCATATCATAAATTGAATGGGAAGATAGTGATAAACAGCCAATATGTAGGTAATGTAACTGGTACGGGAACGTATAACAGAAGAAGTGATACCAATGTTTCGCCATATAATGTATTTCAGGTTTTCTTTTACGGTTTAACACAAAAACAATGTGTAGAACTGGCCTCTATGAGTTGGGACAATGTAGAGTATAATGTTTTGTTGACGATACAGATTAATGGCGGAAATACGTTTTATTGGCAAAAATATAACAGTAGTGCAAAGCAGTTTTTGCCGGTTACGATGGCAAAAGCAAAACAGTTTTGCAATAAAGCAAGAGACAATTCAATACGTTGGGCTTTTCTGTGATTATGTCGAATAAATAGTGATTTTTGCTTGAATATATGGTACAAATATATAATGTTGTCTGTAATGATAAATGTGAAGGAGAGCTAAAATGGTAGAAACTTCAGTAATTCTTCCTCCAGACTATAAACCGTCGGCTGATGAGGAATATATGAATGAGTTGCAGCTGGAATATTTTCGCCGCAAACTTGAGGATTGGAAAAAATCACTGGTTAGCCAATCAGAAGACACGTTGGAAGATTTGCGTCAAGGCGGATTGAATCAACCTGACGATATTGACCGTGCGTCTTTGGAAACCGATAAAGCTCTCGATCTTCGCACCAAAGATCGCGCCCGTAAGCTGATTTCTAAAATAAATGATGCTCTCAAACGGATTGAAGACGGGGAATACGGTTATTGCGAAGAAACAGGAGAGCCGATAGGAATCGAGCGGTTGGAAGCCCGTCCGGTGGCCACTCTTTGTTTGGAAGCTCAAGAACGCCACGAGAGAATGGAAAAGACTTATAGCGAGGACTAAAACGTAAGTATGACGGCAACGGATTTTATATTGGCGTCGGGATCGCCACAGCGCAAGGCGTTGTTGGAAAAGGTGGGTTTTGTGCCTAAAAAAATTTGTCCCGCAGATATTGACGAAAGTGTGCGCCAATATGAAAAACCGGTGGCTTACGTTAAGCGTATGGCAAGAGAAAAAGCCCTGAAAGCTGCTCAAGAAAATAGAGGTGAAAATGTTTTGGCCGGCGACACGGTAGTTTGTGTCGGGCGGCGAATTTTGCATAAATCGCGTAATGATGATGAACAGCGTGAAGTTATGGAGTTGTTATCCGGTCGGGCATGTAAAGTTATAAGTGCGGTTTGTGTAGTGCGGCGCGATGGTAAAGTAGGAGCCAGGTGTGTTACATCAAAGGTAGTTACCAAAAAATTGAGTAAACAAGAAATTGATGACTATGTAAACGGACACGAATGGGTCGGTTGTTGCGGCTACAAAATTGAAGGAAGTTTTGAGGCGTTTGTGCGCCAGATTATCGGTTCATACAGCGGTATTGTCGGTCTGCCCCTGTTTGAAACCGTGAATTTGTTAAAAGGGATGGGAATAAAATGAGTATAGATACGATTGTTTATGATAAAAACAGCCAAGTTACCGGTATTGCCACAGAAGAAAACGGTGTGGTCAGAGATATTGAAATTGTCAGCGGAAACCAGGCAATAAGCGGAAATGTATATTTGGGAAAAATTACCAAAAAAGTCACGTTGGCACAGGAAAGAGAAGGTTTTTTTGTAAATATCGGTGATGGAAAAGAAGCCTTTTTGAACGGTGACGAATATGGTATGAACGAGAGCAAATTGGTTGAGGGACAAAGTGTGGTTGTGCAGGTTGCCCAGGAACGTCATGCCGAAAAAAATGCCCGTTTGGTACGCTCAATTCAGTTGGTCGGGACGTATCTTGTTTATTGCCCGTATAGAATGGATGTTGAGGCTTCAAGCAAAATTGAGGACAAAGCCAAAGTTTCGGATTTGCTTGATGCGGTAAAAGGCAATATTACCGGTCAGGAAGGATGGGTTATTCGCACAGCGGCGGGATCAGCGGACATTAAATCTGTTACCGATGAGATGGTTGAATTGCGCGATACTTTTGAAAATATAAGAGTTAAAGCGCGTAACGGACAAGCCCCGATTTTGCTCTACAGCAGGCCGGATACTATATTTGAGTATATTAATCATTATAAAAATGCAGGTTTAAAAAAGGTAATTACCAATTGTCGCAATTTGGAAGAAAATTTGAAAGACAGCGGGGTTGAAGTTAGTGTCGTAAACAGTCCGTTTGAGGAATGCGGCGTTGATGAAGTGATTGGTGAAGCTTTGGAAAAAACAATCAATTTGAAATCCGGCGGAAGGGTTACGATTGAGGAAACAAGGGCTTGTGTGGCGATTGATGTTGATAGCGGTCATGATAACGGCGGAGGAATGCTGAATCATTTGAATGAAGAAGCGGCGCATGTTATTGCCAGACAAATCAGATTGCGTAATTTGGCAGGAAAGATAGTTATTGATTTTGCCGGACATTCTGAGTTCAGGTTTATTAAACCGCTGTTGGAAATCTTGGAACAAGACTTAAGTGAAGATCTGACAAAAAGTCGTGTTATAGGTTTGAGCCACGGCGGATTGGTTGAAATTGTACGTGTACGTAAACGCCCGACATTGCTTGAACTGATGAGTGAAGAATGTCGCACTTGCCAGGGAACGGGAAGAGTTGAAAAAGGGGCTTAAATGACTGAAGTGATTAAGACTCACCGTTGTCCGATTTGTAAAAAGATTTTTACAGATACTAAATATCGTCCTTTTTGTTCAAAGCGCTGTGCCGATATCGATTTGGGAAATTGGTTTAATGAATCATATCGATTTGAAGCTGAAGAAGTAGATGAGCAAGATTTGGAAGAACTGGCTAAAGCAGTTGAAAAAAACAACGAAGAAAAAGATTGATTATTTAAGCGGTTTGAGGTATAGCTCAATTTGCTGATTGGGGGTATAGCTCAGTTGGGAGAGCGAATGGTTCGCAATCATTAGGTCGTCGGTTCGATCCCGATTACCTCCACCAATTTTGCTAAAAGAGGCACAAGTAGCCTCTTTTTTTTGTTTGGAATCGAACCAAGGTTCGTCTTGCTACGTAAGTGTGCGCTTTTATGGCGCGCACTAACTTTGCTTCGGTCAAGTTTGTTGTATTATTCGCCTTTATGCCTGATCAGGCAAGGCTCATAAACAATAACTACAGCTCTCGGCCCCCGATTACCTCCACCAATTTTAATAATAAAAAAAACAGCGTGCTTTGAGGGCCGCTGTTTTTTTAATTTAGTTTTAGTGTAATGTCTGTTTAGTGGTCGGCAGAGTTTGGATTGTCTTCGAAACGTTGAGACGTGTGAAGGATGATGCCGAACAAAGCAAAAATTACCGAGACAACGATAATACCGACAATGCACAGCAGTCCGGTATTTTCGGAGGTGAGTTGGCAAGTACCGAAGTGAAAGCCATACGCGAGGATTAGTAGCATCCACAAAAAGATGATGGCGCACCATTCCTTACGATAAACACGCCAGCGTGATTGGTTCGTGGTTTGGGGTACGAGACGGTATGAGAGGAAAAGTTCAGCGATGTAGAATATGAACATTCCAATGCCCCATACCCAACCTGACGGTACTATGTACAATAACACGCAGTAAATTGCCATCAGCAAAACAGACAACCCAAGAAGGGCAAGCTCGTTAGAATAAATTTTTAATTTGCTCATAATTTAAGTAATTATAAATTGGTAATAATACATTTCTGCGGAAAAATATATCACTATCAATTTAATGGTGCAAGTTAAAAAATTATTGGTCTGTCTGCGATGTTTTGCGCATAAGTGAGGCTGCAATGCCTACAAAAATTACGCTGAAAGTAACGCATAATGATTGTAAAGGAGTAACCTCCCAACCAATGTGGGGCAGGAAGATTTTGATACCTATGAAAATCATAATTACCGATAGAGCCGGCTTGAGGTAGTAGAATTTGTGGACGGCAGCTTCCAATAAAAAGTATAATGCCCGCAGCCCCAAAATGGCAAAAATATTACTGGTGTAAACAATGAATATATCTTGAGTGATGAGGAAGATGGCGGGTATGCTGTCGAGGGCAAAAATTACGTCCATAATCTCGATGGTCATTAGAGCAAAAAACAACGGGGTGATGTAGTGTTTGCCGTTTTCTTTAACAAAAAAATGCCCGCTGTGAATGGTGGTAACGTGGAAAAAGCGGCTTAGCGTTTTGTAAAGAGTTGAATCTTCAAATTTGCCCTCATCTTTTTGGGGTAAAACCATTTTGATACCGGTATAAAGTAAAAATGCCGAGAAGACATAAAGCACCCAGTGGAAATTAGAAATCAGAGTTTCTCCAACCAAAATTAAAATGGCGCGCATAACGATAGCACCAAGAATGCCCCAAAACAGGACACGGTGTTGGTATATGCGAGGTATGCCGAGTGAGGTGAAAACAACCGACATGATAAAAATGTTATCTAAAGACAAGCTCTTTTCAACCAAGAAACCGGTAAAGAAGAGCATTCCATCGTCGGTTCCGTGTTCGTACATTATAAACAAGCCAAAAAGCAGACCGGCAGCAATGTAGACAATGCAGAGCAAGAGTGTGTGGGAAAATACGGGAATTTCATTTTTACGATTGAGGAAGAATAAGTCCCAAGCCAAAAGGATAATGACGGCAACGCCAAAAATTGACCACATGGCAGTATTGGACATGTGTGATAAAAATGAAAGAGATTGTCCCATATCAAAAGTCCTTTACAATTGTAAACATTATGGTTTTACAATGGAATTTAGGTTTTATCAATCAAAAATTTTAAGATGGTGGGGTTGTTATTAAGAATGTTCAGTATTGCGACGCATAATTGCTGTAATGGCATCAATACTGTCAGGCTGGCGAGGATCTTCACTTATTTTGTTGCTACGTTCAAAACCGCATTTTTGACAGCGATGAATGATTTGATAACCTTTTTTAGAATTATAAATAATTTTTATCGGTTCCATCAAACCGCCGCAGTTGCAGGCGCGATCTCCGGGAGTGATATCGACATGGAGCGAGTATAGGCAAAACGGACAGTGGTTACGGTAACTGCCGTCGGTGAGCGGCAAAACTTCTTTGCCGCAATGTCGGCAAATAAAGCCGGTGTTTTCGGTTTTACGACTCATCGTTTTTTCCCTTGGCTAAAAAAATTGTTCCTAAAACATCTTGTCCGTTTTCGATGCGGAGAACACAATCCTTAGACGAGATGTTTTGATATCCGCAACGCGTAAGAATGTCATGAATATACTGTTTGTTATAAACATATCTTCCGTTGGGCAGTAGAGTATAATTACTGCATTTGTTATCGGTTGCTATAGAAAAAGCAAACGGGTGAGGATATATTTTTTGCAACAGAGGTTCAATATTGCCGATATATCCCATAACGTCGGCAGCGGTAACAAAGGCTTGGGGCGGAAGATGGTTACAATATTCAATAATATCGACTTGTTCAAGTCGATCATAAATGTTTTTGTTTTTAGCTTTTTGAAGCATTTGTTCGGATATATCAATACCTATAATATGATTGTGAGGTCTTTTGATTTGTTCTCCGAGCAGGCCGGTTCCGCAACCGAGATCAATAATTGTGCCGAGAATATCGCCGATAAATTCAGACATTTTAAGAGGTAATATATAGTTAATGTCTTGCATTGTCTGTTCATAAGTGGGGGCAAAAACATCAAAGAGCTGTTGGCTGTATTTGCTGTCGGTATCAGTGGTTTTGTTTTCAAAAGCTGCGTTTATACGTTGGGCAAAAATATTGTCAGGATATTGTTCAAGCCAACGTTGAGCAACTTGCTGGGCTTGTTGAGGTTGTTCAGCGTACATAATCGTCAGAGTTTCGGCAATATCAAGTGCATATTGCGGATTGTTGGGATTAAGACTGAAAGAGTTAAAAAACAATCCCAAAGCTTGTGTAAATTCCCCCATTTGGCGTTGCAAAATGCCTAAATTGTGGCTGACTTCGGATGAATCGGGATTGATGGTGACGGCTTTGCGGTATTCTTCCAAGGCCTCGGATAAACGATTTTGATTATGCAACAGTACAGCATAATTGAGGTGTGCATCAAAATCTCGGGGTGATATATCAAGGGCCTGTTTATACATTTTTTCCGCAGTTTTGGCATCAGGCTCGGCATTGGCGAGATTAATCAAAGCGGTGACTGATTTAGGATTAATTTGCAAGGCTTCGCAAAAATAAACTTTAGCACTTTCAGGGTGATGATTTTGCAAATGAAGCTCACCTGCCAGGAGCTGATAACTTTCTATCGGAGTATTTTGTGCAGCTTTAACCGCGTAGTCGAGAGCTTTATTTAAATCGGCTTTTTTTTGAAAGAGCAGGGCTAACTGATAGGCCGTGAATGAGTGTTCGGGATGTTTGTGATAAATTTTTTCGAGCTCGTTTATATCATTTTTTAAATAAGCCAAATTGCTCAAGGCTTCTGGATATGAAGGATCAAAATTAAGGGCGCAATGAAACATTTCTTCGGCTTTGCGGTGATTGCCGGTGATGGCATATATTTCGCCCAAAGAGTTATAGGCTTCTTTAGTATCGGGTTTGAGTTTAATTACTTTATGATAAGCATTTGCGGCTTCGTTGTATTTACCGAGGGCGAACAAAGACCAACCGAGATTAAAATAGATTTCAAAATTATTAAAATCTTTAAGTATTGATTTTTCAAAGTATGATACGGCTTCTTGGTGAAGGCCTTTAGATTGTGCAATGAGTCCCAATAAATTGAGTACTTGGGGATGATCTGGTGCGGTTTGTAAAATTTGGCGATAAAGTTTTTCAGCTTCGCCAAAGTTGCCCTGTTGGTGAAATTTTAAAGCTTTTTGAAGCATATTATCGTAAGACATCCAAATTCTCCCTGATGTCGGTGATAACAGTATTAAACATTTGGGCGGAAAGTACGCCGGTGTTGATGTTGTAACGAGAAGTGTGGTAGGAGTCAAAAAGAAAAATATTGTGTTGGGGTAAAAGGTATTTAGCTCCGTGTGCAAATTTAAAGGCACTTTTTTTATAGTTCAATGTTGAAAGTAACGTGTTGTGTGCAACGGTCCCGAGAGTGAGAATAACCTTTAAATTAGGCATAGATGCAATTTCATCAGCCAGAAAACGGCGGCAATTGTTGACCTCTTCAGCAATGACCTTATTCTGTGGTGGAACGCAACGAACAGCATTGGTAACGCGGCAGTTCAGCAGCTTAAATCCGTCATTGGCACGTTTGCCGTAAATTCCCTGAGCAAAACCGAATTTTTTGAGAGCTGGGTACAAAATATCGCCGGCATAGTCGTTGGTAAATGGTCGTCCGGTTTGATTAGCACCGTTTAGCCCCGGAGCCATACCGATAACCAAAAATTGTGCATTAAGGTCGCCGAAAGAGGGTACCGGAGCATTAAAATAGCTCGGAAATTTTTTGCGATTGTCATTACGAAACGCAGTCAGGCGTTGACATAAATTGCAATTTGCGGTTGGGCAAAGCATATTGTTCTCCATTTCTGTTTTAATTTATCACATTTTTTTTTATTTGCACTCTTATTAATGCGTTAAAAACAAAAATCCGTATTCAGAGGATACTGATTACGGATTTTTGAAGAGTACCGACCTAGTGGTCATAGGGATTAAAGTCTTTGTCGGTGCCGCTATCGAAGCTCACGCCAAGACATTCAAGTCCGACTTTCATGAGCTCGAGCGGAAAAAGAACGGCACCGAGACAAAACCAGAAGACACGTTCAAAGAAGGTGACTTCCGGATCTCGATCAAATGCGAGTTTCATCATGCCGACGGTTGACATGCGAGGTTCTTTTTCTTCTTTCATAGCAGTAGGATTTTGAGTGTTTATATAATTTAATAATAATCATTGGCTACGAATATTGTCGCATAACAATGTAGAAACTGTCAAATTTTAAAAGTTAGTTTGAGCTAAATAAATAGCTTGCGAATCGAATTATTTTAGCGTACTATCAACAATGGTGCGATTGTTAAACGCATAATTTAAGCCCTCGAATTAGGAGGGCTTTTTTGTTACCAAGAACCGCCGCCGCCACCACCGCCGCCACCGCCGGAAAATCCGCCACCGCCAGAAGAGCGAGATATGCCGCCGTTTGCGGTAGAAGGAACGGAAACGCTACTGAAAGAGCGGGTAAAGTTATTAAATCGTGTGGAGCTCAAATGGGTACCGGAATACCATTCCGGGGTCAATTTGGTGATGTCTTCAAATTGTTTAATCCATTTGTCGGAAATTCCGAAAATGTAAGCCATCGGTAAAATATTATAAAAGTATTGCGGATCTTGTTTGACCAGCTGTTGAAGTTTGGGCTTTTCGGCAACTTCAATAAACTTTTTCAGGCCTTTGAGATGCTCCAAAAAACTTTGTCCGCGCGGATTGCGGCGTGGCAGTTGATAGGTGCAAATTGCAGAGATAACCAGGCAGATTGCTCCGAATACGGTTACTGCTCGGTTTTCCAATGTAAACGCATTTGTCAAAAGCAACATCAAAGGCACTCCGCCAAAGCCGATTGACCAGATAATTATAAAAATAATCTGAAGCCAATTTCTGTTTGAAGATGCTATTGTTGAATATAGGACAATCAAGGCAATTAACGGGAATAACAGTACCGGAAAGTTTTGAAAAAGTTCATAAACACTAAAATTAAAGACCGGAAGAAAAGTCAGAACCAATACCCCGATGCAGCATGCTGTCATAAGTGCGCGTAATTTGAAACTTATTGATGAAGCATAAAAAATTTTGCTGCGTTTTTTGTTAACATCTTTGATAATATCACGGCAGTTTTTATAAAAACTTCGAGATGTTTCCAGATCGCCTTTTGTAACCTTGGTTTTGCTGCCGCCGAAAATGGCTTTGAGTAAATCAAGCTGGTTGTCGTCGAGGTCTGTTGGTTCTTTAAGTTTGTGTAAAGTCCAACTTGTGCCGTGAGTTTCGATTTTGATGCAGCCTTTTTGTGCGAGTTCTACCAAAAGGGCAACAATTCCTTGTGTTGAGGCTTTTCCTTTATAAGCAAGTTCGTTTTCAATAGCATTTAGGCCCTTAATGGGATAAAAGTTTACAAAAGGTATTACCTGGTCATCTTTTCCGTGAATAAACCAGGTCATAAATGCAATTATGGTCAGCAAAAACAAACCGGGAATCGTATATTTTTTGATTGGGTTTTCACGAAACTTAAAATATCCGTGCGGAACTTCTACCCTCAGAGTAATTCCTTCATAAGGGGCAAGAGCGCGTGCGGTTTCACCGAAGATTACCCGTCCGTCAACATGATAGATTGCATCTCCGTCAAAACCGGCGGTTCCGTATTGTCCGATGGAAAGTCCGACTTGGGAGGAATCAACCGGCTCGGGCAAAACAACTTTGAAGCTGGCTCTATTGATGTTGGTTTTCCATTCAGTGCCGATAATGTTATGATAAAATTCGTCTTTTCCGTCATAGTAATTATATCGATATTGGATAATATAGCGATGAGGCCCGGTAATAAGTTGATTGGGATTGCCGATTTTGATGTTGGTCTTATCCATGGAACGAGATTTTTTGTTTCGTTCCGAAACGCTGACATCAGTAACTGTGGCGTTTTTGGAAGGAATTTCACGATAAATTCCATGCGACGGATAAAAAAAGTTGACATCAATTGTTTCGGTAATAAAGGCTGATTTGTCTTTATCAACGTTGATTTCAACGTCATAATTAGTGATGTCAAAATTCTCCGCCATGGCAGAGCCGGCAAGGCTCAACCACAGCAGAAAAGCGGATATAAGTATGGCAGTTTTTTTCATAGTTTTAGAATTTTACCTTAATGTTTTGTCTTTCCGAATCGTCAATTTCAAACAGTTTTTCAGGTTTGAAACCAAAGATGTTACAGATGATGTTAGAAGGGAAAACCTCGGTGAAGGTGTTGAGAGTTCTGACCGTGCCGTTATAATATTTGCGGGCGTTGGCAATGTCTTCTTCAACAGATGAAAGGTCGTTCATCAGGGTATTAAAGTTTTCGGAGGCACGCAGGTTGGGGTAGTTTTCAGCAACAGCCAAAAGCTTGGGAACAATGGTACCGAGTTGCATATTGGTTTGCAATTTTTCGCCCATGGACATATCGGCATAATTTTTGGTTCTGAGTTCAGTTAGTTCGGATAACAGACCTTTTTCGTGTTCCATATAGCCTTTTACCGACTCAATAAGGTTGGGGATTAAATCCCAGCGTTTTTTCATATAAACGTCCATGGTTGAAAAGGCTTCACGGACATAATTGCGAAGGGTTATTCCTTTGTTATAGGCGCTGATGACGTATAAAACAACAGCAACAATGATGACTAAAATTGTAATTAAAAAAGGACTCATAAGTTTTCTCCAAAAATAAAAATAAATGCTAATTTTAGCTTATAAGTTGTTGGTTAAATTTTGTTTAAAACAAAAAAAGCACCGCGAGGGTGCTATTTTGTTTTAAATGGCGGAGAGTTAGGGATTCGAACCCCAGGTGGGAGTTACCCACGACGGTTTTCAAGACCGCTGCATTAAACCACTCTGCCAACTCTCCATTTAATATTCACAATGCGTCAACAGACTCTTTTTCGGTTGCTTTTCGTTTGTAACCAAAAGCAACCGAAAGGTCAAGAGTTTTTTTGTAAAAATTATATTTTGAAAATGAAGCGAATGTAATCAACGATGAATACAATGCCCAAGAAGCTGAAACCTCTTACGCAGGCTCTGTACAAGTCAAGGTTAGAAAGCGAGCCTGAAAAATAGATTTGGCTGCCCAAAGCAACAACAATGGCGCAAATCAAAATGCTGCCCCAGTAATGTTTGAATTTGGCAAAAACAATACCGCAGATTACAGCCAAAACCCAAATCGGCCATTCATTGACCATATCACGCATGGTGTCAAGAACGGAAACAATCGGTTTAATGTTTAATAACACGCCGGCAACGGCAATAATAATGGCAGTTACCAAAATTGAAAAATATGTACTTTTTTTAGTCATTAATTTTTCCTTTCAAGAAAGTTAATCAGGTGAATCGTATCACGATAAAATTATTTGGCAACAAAGATTTTTTTACTGCATATCTTTGTAAGATGCCTTTACGAGCCTGAAAATCTATTATAAGATAAAGCCCGAAATTGAATAGGTGAAAAAATGAAACTATCTGAAATATTACGCTTTTTGACTTTGTCCGGGGTTATTGTGTCGGTTGTTGCGTGCGGAAGTTCTTCGCCCGATATTACCGATCCTCCGCAAAAACAGGCCGCCGCCATCTTGAACCAAGGCGGTGTTTATAAAGTAGGCAGTCCGTATAAGATTTTGGGACGTTGGTACTACCCTAAAGAAGATTACAATTACAAAGAAGAGGGTGTGGCTTCGTGGTATGGACCGGATTTTCACTCAAAACGTACGGCTAACGGTGAAAAATATGATATGAATGCGCTGACAGCGGCGCATCGTACTTTGCCTTTGCCGTCAATCGTCAGAGTTACTAACCTTGAAAATGGGCGTTCCCTGGTTGTAAGAGTGAACGACCGCGGTCCGTATGCAAGGAATCGTATTATTGATGTGTCTAAAAAAGTGGCACAATTGTTGGGTTTTTTGGAACAGGGAACCGCAAAAGTGCGGGTAGAAGTGCTTGAAAAAGAAAGCAAGAACCTGAAGGCAGCTTTGACAGGCAGCCCGATATATGAAGATGTTACCGCTGCACCGGTGGCAAAAATCGAGGCGGCAAGAATGGAGCCGCTGGAAGGTGCCGCCGTTGCTTCATCATATGATAAACTGAGCCCGAATTATGATTATGAACCGGCAGATAATTCCGATGCTCCGGTGCTGACACAAGATGAAGTTGTCGGAGAGGGCGGTTTTTTTGTGCAGGCGGGCGCTTTTACGGATGTTGATGCTGCCGAATCGTTGAAACAGAGGTTGAGTTCGTTCGGACCGACTTCGGTTTCGGTAGCAAAAATCAACGGACAGATGTTCTATAGGGTAAGAGTTGGGCCCTACAGCGGACAAAATCAAGCTTTGGATATGTTGTCGAGAGTTAGAGATTTTGGAATACAAACCGCTCATATTGTTGAAAACTAGAGGTAAAAAATGAAATTTTATACATTGTTATCAGTTGTTGCCATTGCCACAAGTTTGTCAATGTCGGCAAATGCTATTGAAACTAAAGCTAAAAATGTGTTGATTATGGATTATGAAACCGGGGAATATTTATACGAAAAAGATGCTTATACTCCGGTAGCTCCGGCTTCAATGAGCAAATTGATGACGGTTTATCTGCTGTTTGAAAAAATTAAGAGCGGCGGTTTGTCGTTGGAAGATACTTTTACGGTAAGTGAAAATGCTTGGCGTAAAGGCGGTTCGGCAAGCGGCGGTTCAACCATGTTTCTGCCGTTGGGGGCAAGTGTTACGGTAGAAGACTTGATTAAGGGCATTTTGATTCAGTCAGGTAATGATGCTTGTATCGTGGTTGCTGAAAATATAGCCGGTTCGGAAGAAGATTTTGCTGATTTGATGAATAAAAAAGCTGAGGAAATGGGGCTGAAAAATTCTCATTTTGAGAATTCTACCGGTTTGCCTTCGCCTGATCATAAAATGTCAGCTGAAGATTTGGCAAAATTGGCCAGAGCAATTATTCATGATTTTCCGGAGTTTTATCCGATTTTTTCACAAAAGACTTTTACCTATCATAATATTTTGCAAGGAAACCGCAATCCTTTGCTATACAGTATGCCGGAGGCCGACGGGCTTAAAACCGGTCATACCGATGAAGCCGGCTTTTGTCTGACAGCATCGGCAAAACGCGGGGATAGACGCGTTATTAGCGTCATGAGCGGAATGAACTCAAACAAAGAACGCTCCGAGGAGGCTGAAAAAATGATGAATTGGGCTTTCCGCGAGTTTGATAATTATAAGGCTTTTAAGCAGTACGAAAGAGTGATTTCGGTTCCGGTCTATATGGGAGTTGAAAAAACAAT
The DNA here is from genome assembly GCA_947301965.1 of uncultured Azospirillum sp. Lineage (GTDB taxonomy): Bacteria > Pseudomonadota > Alphaproteobacteria > RF32 > CAG-239 > JAFUYI01. The sequence goes on from CAMYUM010000013.1 coordinate 29,481, forward strand.
TGATTTGGTCGCCGGAGAAGAAGTGGTTGTTACTTTGCCGAAATCCGAAGTCAAGGGTGCTAAAATGACGGCAGTTTATAAAAAACCGATTAAGGCTCCGATTGAACAGGGACAGAAACTCGGAGAAGTGCGTTTGGAAATTGAGGGACGCGAACCTAAGATAATACCTTTATATGCTGATCATAGTGTAGCAAGATTGGGATTTTTCGGAAGAATTAAAAGCAACGTAATGTATGCTTTGTTTGGAGAATGATAGATGTCCGGACGTTTTATTACCTTTGAAGGCGGTGAGGGAACCGGCAAAACTACACAGATAAAACTGTTGGCAGAGTATTTAAAAGGTAAAAAAGTTGATGTTGTATTGACTAAAGAGCCGGGCGGAACGCCGATCGGACAGGAATTACGTACAATGCTTTGTACCGGCGATAAAGATAAGTTTGACGCGGTAGCCGAAGCATTGTTGTATTATGCCGACAGACGTATTCATATGCAGCAAAAAGTATTGCCGTCTTTGGCAAAAGGCAGTTGGGTTATCAGCGACCGTTTTGCTGACTCGACAATGGCTTATCAATATTACGGGTATAATAAAAGAGTGCCAAAGCAAGTGCTTGAGGAACTTTATAAAATGACTGTCGGTGATTTTTATCCTGATATGACAATCATTTTAGACATTGACCCGGAAATCGGGTTGGCACGTTCAGTGGCTCGCAATAATGCAAGTGCGGTACAAGAAACAAGGCATGAGAGCAGAGGAATTGAGTTTCATCAAAATTTACGCAAAGGTTTTTTGGAAATTGCTAAAACGGCCGAAAGGTATGTTGTTGTCGATGCCAACAAAACAATTGAGGATTTGCATGCCAATATCGTAAAGCTGGTTGAAGAAAGGTTATTTTAATGCCTGACGATGAAATTGTAACACCGCAAAATAATTTTTTTCTGCTGGGACAAGAAGATGCGGAAAAAGTTGTTTTGGATTGTTACAATAATCATACTTTGCATAATTCGTGGTTGATTTCGGGTGAAAAAGGGATAGGTAAAGCTACTTTTGCGTACAAGTTTGCTCGGTTTCTGCTGGATCCGAATCGAAGTGAAAAGACTTTGAATACCAGTCCGGACAGTCAGTCGAATCGTTTGATAACCAGCAATTCGCATCCTGATTTTAAAGTTATTGAACGTGATTATATCGACACAGATCGTAAAAAAGTTTTGAAGGCAATAAAAGAAGGCGAAGCAATGAGCGAAAGCGAGTTGCAAAATTTGAGAAAATCAGCATTTATTCGGGTTGATGATGTGCGCACAATCAATGATTTTATGGCCAAAAAATCTTCGCAGGACGGTTGGCGCGTTGTGATTGTGGACAGTATTGATGATATGAATACGGCAGCGGCAAATGCTTTGCTGAAAATTTTGGAAGAACCGCCGGCAAAAAGTGTGATTATGTTGATAAGCCATAACGTCGGTAAATTGTTGCCGACCATAAAGTCAAGGTGTTCAAAATTAGTATTAAAGCCTTTGGATGAAAACAATTTGATTTGTCTGTTGCGACGATATCGCCCCGAATTGGAAGAAAGGGAAATCAAAGGCATTGCACATATTGCATCGGGAAGCATCGGAAAAGCGCTGGCCTATGCGGATGGCAATGCATTGAGTATGTATGAGGGATTACAAAAAATTGTTTTTTCAGGGACAAAATTTAAATTGGCAGATTTGCTCGGTTGGGTAGATGAAGCAGTAGCAAGTGATGAAAATTTTGCATTGGCGCAGGAATTGATTTTGAAATTTTGTTCGGACAATATTGTTAATAGCGGTAATGTTGAGGAGATGGCAAAAGTTTGGGAAAATGCCGTCAAGAGCTTTAGATTAACAAGCAGTTTGAATCTTGACAGAAAACAGGTATTAATAAATGCGGTCGGACAGTTGTGTAAAATAAATTGAGGTAAGATATGTTAGTAGACAGCCATTGTCATATTGATTTTAATGATTTTGAAGATGATATTGAAGAAATTATCCAGCATATGAAAGATGGCGGAGTTACAACCGCACTGAATGCCGGAAACGGTTTGGAGGATTTCGGAAATCAATTAAAACTGTCAAAAAAATATCCGTTTATTTATACGGCGGTGGGAGTACACCCGCATAATGCCGATGATTATCTGAATGTGACGGCACAAGATTTGATTGCAAAAACTCGCTATAAAAAAGTGGTGGGAATCGGTGAGTGCGGATTGGATTATTATTATGATTATAGCGCAAAAGACAACCAAATAAGACTGTTTAGAGAACATGTAAAAGCTTCGCAAGAAACGGGATTGCCGTTGATTATTCATACGCGCAATGCAGATGAAGATACGATGGCAATATTGGACGAGATGTATAAGCAAAAACCGTTCAGCGGTGAAATCCACTGTTTTTCGTCATCGAAAGAATTGGCAGATTTTGCGTTATCAATCGGTTTTTATATTTCGGCATCGGGGATTATAACATTTAATAAGAGCGGTGATTTGCGGGATATTTTTGCAACAATACCAAATGAAAAGTTATTGGTTGAAACGGATTCTCCTTTTCTGGCACCGATACCGTTGAGAGGACATCGCAATGAGCCGGCAAATGTTAAATATGTGGTTGAGAAGCTGGCTCAGATTAAAGATATGTCATTTGAAAAGGTAGCAGAACTGACATCTCATAATTTTTATAAATTATTCAGGAAAGCGAGTGATAAGGGGAGGTATAAGTATTAATGTATAAGATAATTATTTTAGGAAGCGGAGCCGCCCCCGGAGTTCCGGCAATAGCAATGGGATGGGGAAATTGCAATCCGGAAAATCCTAAAAACTTCCGCACTCGCACCACAACATATTTGGAATATAACGGAACAAAACTGTTGATTGATACATCGCCGGATTTGCGTGGGCAAATGCTTCAGAACGGAATAACTACTCTTGATGCGGTTTTATATACGCATTCTCATGCCGACCATTTACACGGGATTGATGATTTGCGCGAAATTAACCGAATTAATCATGGGAGTTTGGATGTTTATGCAAGCGATGATACCGTGCGTGTGATTAAGCAGCGTTTTCCTTATTTATTGGCAACACCGTCGAAGGCAAACAATGTTTCAATGCAACCGAGTTTGGTCGCAAATGAAGTTAAATATTATGAGCCGTTTTATATAAATGATTTGAAAATTGTTGCCGTCAGGTTGTTAGGGCATGCCGTACCGTCAACAGGATACATATTTAATGACGGAGAAGTGGTTTATATTGCTGATTATCGTAAGCTGGAAGATGAGACGTTTAAATTTATAAAGAAAGAGGTTGAATTGGCAATTTTTCCGATGACGACAATGGAAGGATCGGAATTTCATGCCGGGCTGAATGAAATTTTACAAGATATTAAACGTTTTGGGTGTAAACAGGCAATAGTTAATCATATGGCGGCAGAATGTGATTATGACAAAGTGAGAAAGAACACTCCTAAAAATGTTGAGCCGGCATATGATAATATGGTGATTAAGATAGAGTAAGGGAAAGAAAATGCTTTGTATTTATCATGTTGCAGATCATGATGGAAAAGGTTCCGGTGCAATTATTAGGAGTGTGTATCCTGAAGTTGAATTGTTGGGACTTAATCATGATATGGAAATTCCATATGATGAAATTGCCAAACATGAGAAAATATTTGTATGTGATTTTGCGTTGCCGCTTAAGTTTATGTTTGAGCTGAATGATACCAAAGATCTTACGTGGATAGACCATCATGCCTCGGTTATTGAGGAATATAATAAAGCGGTTGCTCGGGGTGAAAAACCGATTAAAGGTTTGACAAAAGTGGGGCAGGCGGCAATAGAACTTTGTTGGCAATATTTTTATCCGGACAAAGAAGTACCTTTGGGTGTGCAGTTGTTGGCAAAAAATGATTTGTTTGATTTGAGTGATCCGAGAGTGCGTCCGTTTGAATATGCAATGCAGTCGATGGGCGTTAATTCTCCCGATGATAAAATTTGGCAAGATTTGCTGTTCGGAGACTTTGACGTTGGTAAAATGGTCGAAGAAGGACAGCGGATTTTGGCGTGGATAAATGTGCGCAATTATCGCTTGGTCAGAGGAATGTCATTTGAAGCCGAAATTGACGGATTGAAATGTATATGCGGCAATATGGCGCAGGGATATTCGTCTTTTTATGATTCTTTACCGAATCGTGATAAATATGATGTGATGATCAATTTTTATATGAACAAAAATCGCAAATGGAATTTGTCGTTTTATTCAAGCAAAGAAAATGTTGACGTTTCAAAATTGGCGGCAAAGTTCGGCGGCGGCGGTCACAAGGGAGCGGCGGGAGCTTCAGCTTTGGACGAGTTGCCGGAGTTTTTGCTGAGAAGATAATTTTTGCTTGAATTGCTTAAAATTTGCAGATAGCCTGAAAGCAGGTAAGAATAAAGGAGAGCGTTATGGCTTTAATGAGAAAAAATAAAGATGAAGATATTTCACGTATTTCGGGATTGCCGGGACTGATACATAAAATAGTTATGTTTTTTACCTATCCTTTCCGGCGTCCGTTACGCTTTTTGTTGTTTGTGCTGGCTCTGTGCGTTATAGCATACATTATCCCTATATTGTATGGTGTGGCACCAAAAGATGTGTGCAGCTGGTATCTTGATTTGATCAAAAATGTTCGTCAGCAAGTTACGGTGGTACACGAGAAAAGAGGAACGGATAAACTGGTCGATAACGATTATCAGCCAACCCCTCGTGAAGTCAGACGGCGGATGTTTGAGGCAGCATCAGGGCAAGATCCGCAAAGGGTTGATGTGTTGAGAGAATCGGCTGCAGATGTTGTGGATATTAAAGACGTGCAACGAGATGTTATGGTTGAAATGCCGGAGGAAACAGTCGCCGAGCATAAGCCGGAACTAATTAAGGTTTATGATGAACCGGCTGTTGTTCAAGAAGCGGAAAAAAGCGAAAAACCAAGAGAGTTTGATTATACCAAGCATTATGGTGAATATTCAAACCTTGACTATGTCGCTACACCATTGGAAATCAGCGGTGAGGCTAAGGTTTATGATGTAAATGATATGTCAATAGGCGATACTTATGTATTTTTGTACGGTATATATTCAAATCCGCGCACGGAAAAGGGCGTTAAGGGAAAAGTATTTTTGAAAAATTTTGTGCAGGATGAGAACGTGATTTGCAAAATTGTTGCTTATACAAAAACTGATAAAACTGCAACCGCCGTATGTTATGTAGGCGAGGTCGAAATTAATTCTTTGTTGGTAGAACGAGGCTTTTCTGATTGGGTTGCAGCTCGTTAGCGTAGGGAGTGACCGAATATGTGGCAACTTGTTTTAATGATAAACGGTTATTTTATAAGCGTTATCGGCTGCGCGATGCTGGCAGTTGCCGGATATGACATGTATGTTAGCTCCAGTAGTTGGTCGCTGTTTCTGAATTCGGCATTGTTTACAATGTTTATCGGACTGTCTTTGTTTTTATCAAACAGAACCTCAACCAACAGTATAAGTATGAGACAAGGGTATTTGCTGACGACCACCAGCTGGTTTAGTATAGGTTTGTTGGCAACATTACCGTTTGTAATGTACGGAGTGGTACCAAGTTTTCATGATGCGTTTTTTGAAGCGGTATCGGGGGTTACCGGCACCGGTGCGACAATATTTTCCGATGTTGAGAGTTTACCGAGACCGATTTTGTTGTGGCGGTCGGTATTGAATATGATCGGAGGTATCGGAGTGGTTGTTTTTGCATCAGCTTTGTTACCATTTTTGGGTATCGGCGGAATGCAAATTTTTCAACGTGAAAACTCGGACATCAATGACAAATTTATGCCGAAGTTCAGGTATATCGCGAAAAGAATTATCTTGGTTTATATATTCTTTTTAATTTGTTGTATTACGTGTTTGTACTTTGCCGGTATGGATATGTTTGATGCGGTAAATCACGGCTTTTCGGCAGTGGCAACATCAGGGTTTTCTACAAAAAATAATTCAATCGGCTATTTTGACAGCCCGCTTATTGAAGCTATAATTATACTTTTTATGTTGCTGTCAGCATTGCCAATGACATTTTTTATATTGCTGGTGCAAAATAAGTTCAGGCATTCTCTGCGTACGGTACAGGTTGTGGCTTTTTTAAAAATAGTATTTTTTACTGTTGTGGCGATGACATTGTGGCTACGCCTGAGCGGCAAAATTGATGATATAGTTCAAGCATTCAGATATGCGGCGTTTAATGTGGTATCAATTATGACCACAACAGGGCTTTCATCTACGGATTATTTGGCGTGGGGATCCTTTGCGGTGGCGGCGTTTACCGTAATCGGCTTAATCGGAGGATGCTCAGGGTCTACGACCGGTTCAATAAAGATTTTTCGTTGGCAGGTTATTACGGCATTTTTACGTCAGACATTGGCGCTGGCGGTTGCTCCGCGAAGAATGGTGCCTTTAAAAATAAAGCAATTTGTACTGGGCAATGAGGTTGTTGTTTCAGTATTGATTTTTACGACCCTGTTTTTCTTGGTCGCCGCGTTTTTGATTTTGTTATTAACATTGAGCGGTGTAGATGCTTTTACGGCTTTTGCGGCAGTTATGGGATGTATCACCAATGTCGGTCCCGGTGTGGCGGAAAGTATCGGTCCGAGCGGCAGTTTTGCAATGTTTTCGCCGTTTGTAAAATATGTTTTAGCATTGGCAATGCTGTTGGGAAGATTGGAAATTTTGACAATCCTGGTGGTGTTTACACGAAGTTTTTGGAGAAAATAGCAGTATGCCGGAATACAAAAAAATCCCGAAATTTCGGGATTTTTTTGTATCTATTAATTTGAATTATTTTTTGCTGTTTGGCTTGACATATGCGAGAGCCGCATGCTCTTCGCAATAGGTTTGTCCGACTTTTACCTTACGACCGCAAAAATGAAAGTTTTCGTCTTTGGGATCGCCAAGAGGCCAACGGCATGTGTGATTATCAAGATCAGTAAGTTTGGCATTGCCGTTATATGTTTTTGCAGGTTGAACAGGCTTGGGGGTAAAAATGTGTTCGGGAATTTTAGAAGTTGGTTGCTTTTTTTCCTGCGGTGCTTTTTTAGGTTCAGACACCGGCTTGACTTTTTTCTGCGGAGATGCAACAACCTTCTTCTCCGAGGCTTTTACCGCCTTGGAAACAGTCTTTTCAGCCTTTTTTTCGGCAGGCTTGTCGGCTTTCAGTTTAGTTTTTTTTTCAGCCACAGCAGATTTAGTATTTTCAGTTTTTTCACCTTTCTTTTTGATTGGGGAAGGACGTGCATCAAGTTGCAAACGGTGAACTTTGCCGACAATGGAGTTCTTTGAAACGCCGAGGCGCTTGCCGATTTCACCGGTGGTAAGTCCTTGTTTCCACATAATTCTCAGGTCTTCAACCATCTTTTCTGTCCAAGCCATAGCCATTCTCCTTAAATGTTATGAACAATTTGATATTAGAACAATATTTCGCGCGAGTCTAGAAAATTATTTAAATGTTACTTTTTATTAAAGAAATTATTATATTTTTATATCAGAAACGGAGTGAATTGATGAAAAGCAAATTGTTTTTTTCGACTTTAATGGCCATAGTTATGGGGTGCTCAGGCGTGTGGGCAATTGCTCCGTACGATTTTGCACCGAAGTTTAAGGTCGATCTGGATGAAGAACTGCCACCGATTACGGAGTTGAGAGAGCAGTTTCGTCCGGCTCCGGTGTATGATCGTAAATATAAATATTATTGGCGAATCGGAAATCAATTTGACAGAGAGTTTGCTCAAACCATACGTCGCTATGGAAGCAGAGATCGACGCCTGAAATGGGAAGGCGAAGATGAGTTTTATGCAATGATAAAAAATATGGATCCTAAAATGTATCCATATATAGGACCGTATCTGCATACGGTTCCAGGAATTCCCGAAAAAATATTAAATATGCCGGGAATTAAAGAAACCAAAAATAAATTTCCAACAAGAATTGCTCCCCAAGTGGCCGATATAGAAGATTTGGAAATGTTGTCTCCGGTATTTTATTTTTTGCTTATGCCGGAGGCGTGGAAAGACAATACCGAGCATGAGGAAATTCAAATTCCGCGGAAGTTGCCGGAACCGGTTAATAAATACCGTTTGAAATTGCTTAATGACATATCTCGCATTATTCGACCGGAAGATTTTGCTCCGGGAGCGGTTGCGGCAAGCAAAGTAGAAAAAAGTTTGCGAACAATAAATCCAACCGAAAATTCACCGTTAACCAGCCCGGATATTGAAGCATTTGTGGGAACGCTTGATGAGCTTAATAATTTTGGTGACAACTTGATGGTCGAACTGAGGTTGATTGAGGCCGGAAATTTGCTTGAAGCATGGGAAAAAGCAAATGATAAAAGTCCGGGAGTTCCAGGGCTTAAAGATTTGGTTAATCCGTGCGTGAGATTGGTGCAAAAGGTTCGTCTTGCAGGGTTGGAAGGTGAGTTTAAAAGTATTATCGCCAAGCAAGGTTTTAATGAAAAAGAGTGGGCGTACACATGTGATAAAACCGTAAAAGCTTATCGTGTGCTGAATATGACGCAAATTGAAACACGAGCAGTAAAGTTTTATAAGAAAAATGTGTTTGAAGATGTGTTGAATTCATATGAATATAAATATGGCGAAATGATTGCGGCAACAATGCAGAGTATTGTGGAAATGTATACCGCCCCGCTGGAAGATGTATTGGAGGTTAAGAAGAATTATAAGGCGATTGAGGACAGTTTGACCAAGAGTCATCAGCGAATCGGCGCTCAAACAATTTATTTGAAGTAAAAACAATGTGTTACCATTTAAAAAGTACGGTTTTTCTTGCCGAAATTTAAAATGTGCAATATAGTGGCAACCAAAATGTTTTAACAACCAGAAAAGGTAAAAAAATGGCAAGAGTAACAGTCGAAGATTGTATTGATAAAATTCCCAATCGTTATGAATTGGTAATGGTTTCAACCCAGCGCGCAAAAGATATTTCGTCTGGTGCGCCGATTATGGTAGAACGCGATAATGACAAAAACCCCGTAATTGCATTGCGTGAGATTGCTGAGGAAAAAGTTAATATTGAAGAATTGCAAAAATCTTTGGTTATGGGACTTCAAAAATATGTTGAAGTTGAGGAACCTGAAGAAGAAGAAATGGAAATTATGGCTGCCGAGAAAGAATTGTCGGAATTGGACGAACAGTTCTCAGGGCTGTTGTTGGATAATGAAGTTTCGGATAATATGCAGGTTCATAGCAGCGATGACGACATTGATTTTGATGCCGTAATGGAAGGTGATGCCGATGATACGGAAAATCTCGGCGATGATGAAGATGACCTCGGTTTTGATGATGGTGTCGAAGCCGGTGGCGATGACTTTGATGATTTTGGTGAGGAATAGTTAAAACAAAGGTGATTTAGCCGGATGTTAAGACAGTATGAATTAGTGGATTTGGTCAAATCATATGACCCGGATGCAGACGAAGAAGCTCTGAACCGTGCGTATGTATTTGCCATGAAAAAACACGGTGCGCAATTGCGTGCATCAGGTGATCCATATTATTCGCATCCGGTTGAAGTTGCCGGTATTCTTACTAAATTCAAGCTTGACTGCAATTCGGTTATTGCCGGTTTGCTGCATGATACGGTTGAAGATACCGATACGACGATTGAAGAAGTCCGCTCATTGTTCGGCGATCAGGTTGCAACATTGGTTGACGGCTTGACTAAGTTGGCAATGATTGAGCAAAAATCAATATATACCAAACAAGCCGAAAATTTCCGCAAGCTTTTGTTAGCAATGTCGGAAGATATACGAGTTCTGCTGATTAAGTTGGCCGACAGGTTGCATAATATGCGCACTCTGCATTTTCTGAAGCCGGAAAAAAGAACTCGCATTGCCCGAGAAACACTTGATATCTATGCCCCGTTGGCGGAACGTATAGGTATGCAGGAAGTTAAAAGTGAGCTGGAAGAACTTGCTTTTAAAGAGTTATATAAAGATGCGCATGATTCAATTGTCGCACGCCTGAACTTTTTGCGCGAAAAAGGCAGTGATATTGTTCCGAAGATTATTGAAACACTCAAAAAAGACATGGAAGAAAATGGTGTCAAATGTGTGGTTACCGGACGTGAGAAAACGCCGTATTCAATTTGGCGTAAGATGCAGCAGAAGAACGCATCGTTTGAGCAATTATCAGATATTATGGCTTTTCGTATTTGTGTGGAAGATATTGCAACCTGCTATCAGGCGCTGGGTATTGTTCATAGCAAATATCACATGGTGCCGCGTAGGTTTAAGGATTATATTTCTACACCTAAACCTAATGGATATCGTTCATTACATACGGGAGTAATCGGTCCGGAAAATACGAGAATTGAGATTCAAATCCGTACCTATGAAATGCATGAAATTGCCGAAAAAGGTGTGGCCGCTCACTGGGCGTATAAACAAGGACAAAAGGCCGAGGGCAAGAACTTCCGTTGGATACGCGAGTTGTTGGAAATTTTGGATCAGGCCTCAAATCCGGAAGAGTTTTTGGAAAACACCAAGCTTGAGATGTATAATGACCAAGTGTTCTGTTTTACCCCAAAAGGGGATTTGATTGGTCTGCCAATCAATTCAACCCCGGTTGATTTTGCATATGCAGTACACTCATCAATCGGGGATACTTGCGTCGGTGCAAAAATAAACGGCGAGATCAGGCCTTTGCGTACAGTATTGCAAAATGGTGATCAAGTTGAGGTGCTGACCTCAAAAGCACAGCATCCTTCAACGGAGTGGGAGCGTTTTGTGGTTACAGGAAAGGCTAAAGCCGCAATCAGGCGTTATGTCCGCGCCAACAAACGCGATCAGTTTATTGTTCTCGGACAGGAAATCTTGGAAAAACTGTTTAAAGGTGAAAATTTAGAGTTTTCAGAAAAGAATTTGGTCAATGTTTTGCCAAACTTTGAGGCAGAGTCAATCAGCGATTTGTATGCTAAAGTCGGTGAGGGGCTGGTGACCGGCTGGGATGTGATGAAAGCGGTCTATCCCGCCTACAAACAGTCAAAACTGGAAAAAGTTGTTAAGGCAATTAAGGTTCCGGCGTTTAAGAAAACCAAGAAAAAAGACGAAAACCCGTTGCAAATTGAAGGGCTTATTCCGGGTATGGCGATGCATTTTGCAGGTTGTTGCCATCCTCTTCCCGGGGACAGAATTGTTGGCATTGTCACAACCGGTAAAGGGGTGGCTGTACATACGATTGATTGTAAGGTGTTGGAAAAATATTCTAATGAGCCGGAGCGGTGGTTGGATATTTCCTGGGGTAAAATTGATGAGGCTGAAACATATACTGGACGTTTGAAGATTATGTTATCAAACGAACCGGGAAGTTTGGGCGAAATTTCTAATATTATGGCAAGACACAATACTAATATTTCTAATCTTAATATTGTGTATCGTACGGTGAGCTATTTTGAAATCATGTTGGATTTGGACGTTAAAAACGTGCAACAACTGGAAGAGATTATAGCTTCGTTGAAATCATGCAAAGCGGTTAGCTATGTCGCTCGCGCAAATTAGGGGATAGGTAGTGTTTAGAAGAAAACAAAAACCGACTTTTTTGCAACGACTGAAATCATATATATGGCCGACTATCGGTTGGAAGAAATATGTAAAATATTTGGGATTGAGGTTAAGCCGAATGGGCAGTTCTCCCCAAGCGATTGCTGCAGGCGTGGCTTGCGGTGTAGCAATATCTTTTACGCCTTTTGTGGGGTTGCATTTTGTACTGGCGGCAATAACAGCTTTTTTATGCAAAGGTAATGTATTGGCCAGTGCTTTAGGAACTGCAATGGGAAACCCCTGGACTTTCCCGTTTATTTGGGTTTCGGTGTTTTATACCGGGCGTTGGTTTTTGGGAGTTGAAGGAGAGATCAGGGTTTCATTCCTGACTGTATTTGAAAAATCGATGCATGCACTTATGACATTTGATTTTTCAGGTTTTGCCAGTGATGTCTGGCCGGTATTTTTCCCAATGTTGGTAGGTTGTATTCCTTATTACATTGTGGCGTGGGTAGTTACATATTGTATAGTTAAACACGGATTGACCAAACTTATTGAAAAAAGAAGGAAAAATGCAAAATGATTGTCGGTTTGGGATGTGATATATGTAATATTGAGCGGATTGCCGAGGCTTTGCAAAAGTTTGGCGAGCGTTTTGTGAACAGATCTTGCAGTGAGGCAGAACAAAAAGAACTTGAGGCAGTTAAAAATTCAAAACAATATGTTGCAGATGTGGCTAAGCTTTTTGCGGCCAAGGAGGCCTTTGTAAAGGCGTTGGGAACAGGTTTTATTGATGGCATTAAAATGTCAGAAATAGAAATTTTGCACGATAGTCTGGGCAAGCCAGAATTGAGAGTAAGCGGTCGCGCGGCTGAGTTTGCAAGCAAGATTGAAGGTAAAAATTTTTGGGTAAGCTTGTCAGATGATTTTCCGTTTGCGCAAGCTGTCGTGATTATTGAAAAATAAGTGAGGATATTATGGAAGAAAGAGAGAGTTGGTCAGAGACGATAAAAACGGTGATTTATGCAATTTTGATTGCAATGGTAATCAGGAGTTTTTTATTTGAGCCGTTTAAAATTCCGTCGGGATCAATGTATCCTAATTTGTATGTCGGAGATTTTCTTTTTGTGAGCAAATATACCTATGGATACTCAAAACATTCATTGCCGTTCAGCATTCCGCTGTGGTCAGGGCGCATTTGGGCTGATGAGCCGCAGGTCGGTGATGTTGTGGTATTCAAATATCCTCAAGACAATCGTACTGACTTTATAAAGCGGATTATCGGTCGTCCGGGAGATAAAATTAAACTGGAAAATGGGCGTTTGTTTGTTAATGGTAAAGAATTGCTGCGAGAAGAAAAAGAAAATTTTGTATTGAGAAACAGTTTTGGCTATGCGGAGCGCTTTCACCAGTATGATGAAACTTTGCCCAATGGTGTAAAGCATGATATTTTGGAAGTTTCTGACGAAGAAAGCGAAGATAATTTTGAAGAGATAACGGTTCCCGAAAACAACTATTTTGTGATGGGTGATAATCGCGATCGATCAGATGACAGCAGGGTCCATGTCGGTTTTGTACCATTTGAAAATTTGGTCGGTAAGGCGCGAGTTTTGTTCTTTTCCTATGATCCGGAAGAGGGTTCTTGGCTAAAGCCGTGGACTTGGGGCAAAAAAATTCGTTGGCGCCGATTGTTTAATAAGATTTCATAGTGTGGCATGGAATGATGGATAAGTTGGAACAAATTTTAGGTTATTCTTTTAAGAATAAACATTTGTTGGAGCAGGCGGTTACCCATACCAGTATAACCGGTGATTTGGCGCAGAACTATGAGCGCCTTGAATTTTTGGGCGATCGGGTATTGGGAGTTTCGGTAGCGCTGTTGCTTTACAAAATGTTTCCGACAGAGCCGGAAGGCAATTTGTCGCAAAGATTGATGGCGTTAGTGTGCAAAGAAACCGTAGCTGAAATTGTTATTGAATTGGGAATTGATGCGTATATCAGGTCAGAAGGTATTGATATACGGCATAATGATAACGTTTTGTGCGATGTCGGTGAGGCAATTATCGGGGCAATTTTTCTTGATGCAGGAAGTGAGGTTGCAATAGAATTTGTTCAACGGCATTGGCGCGGATTGATAAATACTCATACCCGTCCGCCCAAAGATGCCAAAACATCATTGCAGGAATTTGCTCACGGAAATGGTTGGCAGACGCCGACTTATGTTGAAGTATCACGCGAAGGTAGTGAACATAACCCTCAGTTTTTTATGAAAGTTTTGATTGAGGGGCATGGCGAAGCTGTGGGGCAAGGACATAACAAAAAAATGGCCGAACAGTATGCCGCCAAAAAGCTTTTACACGAATTGGGAGTGCAAAATGGCAGCAAAAGATAATGAATTGCTGACACGATGCGGTTTTGTGACGCTACTTGGAGCTCCTAATGCCGGAAAATCAACGATTACCAATGATTTTGTCGGATCTAAGGTTTCGATTGTCAGTCCGAAAGCCCAGACGACAAGGACAACTATCAAGGGCATCGGGATTTTTGAAAACACACAGATAATTTTTCAAGATACGCCGGGAATTTTCAAGCCGAAAAGAAGACTTGACCGTTCAATGGTGGCTTCGGCATGGAGCGGAGCCAAGGACGGTGACATTTTGGTTTTGGTGGTTGATGCCAAACGAGGTTTTGATAATGAGACCAAAGCTATAGTTGAGGAACTGAATCAACAAACACGACCTACGGTGTTGGTTTTAAACAAAATTGATATGGTGGCAAAGAATAAGCTTTTGCCCTTGGCTGCGGAAATTAATGAGGCGGGAAAGTTTGTTGAAACTTTTATGATTTCGGCGACCACAAGAGAAAATATTGATGAATTTTATAAATATTTGGCTGATAACCTGCCTGTATCTCCGTGGTATTATCCCGAAGAACAGATGTCGGATATGCCACTCAAACTTTTGGCAGCAGAGGTAGTGAGGGAAAAACTGTTTTTGATGTTGCAACAAGAGATACCTTATGCGCTGACAGTTGAACCCGAATTGTGGCAAAGACGTGATGACAATTCGGTACGGGCAGAAATGACGATTTATGTTGAGCGTGAGGGGCAAAAGAAGATTATTGTCGGCCAAGGCGGACAAATGATTAAAAAAATCGGTGAAAAAGCCCGTCTTGAGTTAGAAGAACTGTTGGAATGCCGTATTCATCTGTTTTTGTATGTTAAAGTCCGTGAAAACTGGGGGGATGATCCGGCCAGATACAGCGATTGGGGCTTGAATTATAATGCCTAGCCAACAGGCTTGACTTGAAAAACAATTCTCTGTATAAAGTTATGTGCAGTTTTATTATTTATTAACTATCAAACTTAAACTTATGGAAATCAAAGTTGTTGTTCAGAAAGTGAGTGATGTTACTGAAGACATGCTCAACTTGACTGCTCGTGATGAAACCGGTGGAATTATGCATTTCAACTGGAAAAAGAAGAATGGTGTTCCCGCGGTAGGTGATGAAATTGGTCTGCGTTATATGCGTACTAGCTGCAAGAAACTTGTCGGCATGGTGTGGAAAGGGCAGACTTACGCTTCCGATGCAGTCGCTTGAAATGGACCTTTTTCCTACTGATAAAAAACCTCCTGAACGGGAGGTTTTTTTGTTGCAAATTAAAGTATTTTTAACGGTTATGCGCGTAGTCTGTACAATAGGTTATAGTCTATATTGCGAGGCGGTTATGAAAAAACTTTCAAGTGTAATGATTGCGTTGTTGAGTGGCACGTTTTTATGTGCGCCGGCAATGGCCGGGGATTATGATTTAACCCTGGAAATGTTGCAAAATGCGGTAGATTCTTCAAAAGTTATTTGGGCAGAAAGCGAAGATTCTCCAGCCGAAGACCAGCCCGCAAATCAGGGGGCTTTTGTAGTTTCCACGACATCTGGACCGCATCAGTTTACATATACATATCTTCCAGAAAATCTCTCTGATGTAAGATTTGTCACAAATATTCCTGCAGATACCGATGGTGTTTTGGGAATGCATTTGGAGAATGATACGCAAACTCAGCCGAATTTGAATGCGGATTTGATTGCCAGCGCGTTAGCTAACGGCTCACGTATGGGAAACATAAATGCCGATATTATCGGAACTACATCACAAGATGACTTTGCTATCATAAACAGTGCTGAAATTGCTGGATATTCGGTTACTTTTGGAGATATTAATGGTAGCATAATCGGCACCAGAGGTATATTTAACGGTATGGCAGGGGGGCAGGCAGATGGTAACTATACTGCTATGATTGGGGATATAAATGCTAAACTTATTGCCGGAAATTTCGGTTTGATGAGAGGAAACACTTGGTCACAAGGACGTGGCGGTTTGGGCGGATTTTTGGTCAATGAAAACGGCACCGTTGGTAATATCACCGCAGATTATATTATTAACAACTACGTAACACTTAATGATGATTATTCTATGTCGCATGGTTTTATGTCGGGCGGTGCAATCTATAATAACGGCAACCCCGGTGCTTATTATACGGAAGTTTACGATAATGATCCGGGATATTTATGCGAAGGTTGTTGGCATGAATATGAAGCAGATTGGCATAAACGTGAGAAACAATATGTTTCTGTGATTGGTGACATTAAAGCACAAATTATGGGCAACTCTGCTTTTGGCAGAAATGCCCGGGGTGGTTTTTTGCATAACGAATGGGCTCAAGTAGGTTCAATTGATGGAGATATGTTGGGTAACTTTGTTCAATATTTTGCTTATAGTGAAGATGATGATGGAGATGAAGGGGATGAGCAAAACCGTCCGACACATCTGGGAGGAGCTATTTATAACGAAAATGGTAAAATCGGTACTATCTTGAGCAAAAACATCAAAGACAATTTTGCCAATGGCCCGATAGCTATGGGTGGTGCCATTTATAATGCATCGTTTGTTGAGATACAAAGTGATGAATATTATAACGACGGCGATATGACATATTTCTATTCACAAAACACGGCTTATGACGACATCGGTATGAAAATTGACGGTTCAACTTTTGATGGCAACTATGTTCACTCAACAGAAGGTAATGCCTATGGTGGTGCAATTGTTAATGAATTATCGATTCGACAGTTGTTAACAAATGACGAAAGAAATAGGTATGGAGATTTTGAAGAGAAAACTTTAGAAGAAAAAATTGCGGATGTAAAAGCCTCTAAGGCTGCTCGTGCAATGACTTTGACTAATACTAACTTCATCAGCAACCATGCTGATTCTGATAGCGGTCGCGCTTTTGGTGGAGCGATTTATTCTACCGGAGATCTCAATATTATTGCCAACAACGGTAAAACATCTCTGTTCTCCGGCAATACCGCCAATGGTGAAAACAATGCCATTTACATGCAGAAGTCTAGTTTGGATACCATGGATTGGCGGCACGAAGCGGGGGATATTGATGAAAATGAAACATTTTATTCCAACCTCAACTTAAGTGCTGTCGGCAAAGGTACGATCCAGTTTGATGACGTGATTGATGGTGAAGGCTATAATATCAACGTTTCCGGTGACGGAAGCGGTGTAGTCAAGTTTAACAACTTGGTTAAGAACGTAAC
>CAMYUM010000014.1 GCA_947301965.1 uncultured Azospirillum sp.
AACCACAACCTGAGCCATAAAAGCGGCATGTTTGGAGCTGGCAACAGACATTTTTTCAAGCGAATCGCTAACTTTGGAATGACGACGCAGTCCTGCCGTGTCAACAAGTTTTATCTTGTGTCCCTGCCACTCCCAGTCGTTTGAAATAGCATCGCGAGTAACTCCGGCTTCGGGACCGGTTAACATACGATCGTCTTGGAGTAATGCATTAACTAATGTAGATTTTCCAACATTGGGACGGCCGACGATTGCCAGTTGAATCGCGCGGTCAGCTTCATCAATATTTTCTTCTGCGGGAGATGAAATATTTTTGTAGTATTGTTTCAAGGCATCATGCAAATCTTGCAATCCCAGTCCGTGTTCCGCAGAAAAAGGTATGGGCTCGCCAAGACCGAGTTTATAGGCCTCAAAACGTCCGTCTTCTTGTATTTTGCCTTCACATTTATTGGCTAACAAAATTACCGGTTTGTGCGACTTACGCAAAATATCGGCAAAATGCTCATCGTATGGTTGAATACCATCGCGGGCATCGTATAAAAACAAACATACATCGGCAGAAGCAATCGCTTTTTGGGTTTGTGCCCACATGCGCCGTTCAATATTATCTTCGGTAGAATATTCATAACCGGCAGTATCAATTATCAGCAAATCCATATCCTGCAGGCGAGCCGGAGCCTCTTTGCGATCACGCGTAACTCCGGGTTTGTCGTGGACAATAGCCAACTTCCGCCCTGCCAAACGATTGAACAAGGTTGATTTGCCGACATTAGGACGTCCGATAATTGCTACTTTTAACGGCATAAAAAGCTCCTATTGATAGGCAAGAAGTTCGGCATCGGTTGTAGTAATGATAACTTGTCCGTTGGCTACAATCGGCGCAATTGAAGCACCGGCATCAATTTTCAAAAAGCCCATGATTTCTCCGGTGTAGGGAGAAATGTAGAAGGCATAGCCGTTTGATGTGGTAACCAAAATACGATTGTTGGTCAGAACCGGTCCGGCATAACTTACACCGACGGCATCGGAAACATTTTCACCGGCGGGAACTTTGGTGTCCCAAATAATTTTACCGCTTTCGGTATCAATAGCCAACAGGTGAGAAATATCAGTCAAAACATATAACACTTTGCCGGCAAGCCAAGGCTGGTTGTTGCTGCCGAATTCGCGTTCCCATATGCGCTGACCGCTGCGCAGGTCAAGAGCGGCAACCAAATTGTTGCCGGCAACAAATACTACATCATCACCGATTACGGGGTTTGCTCTGATGGTGTTGATTTCTGACAGCATATTGCTGCGATATCCTCCGACAACATAGTCAACCCACAGAGGTGAACCGGTGCTGGCTTTTATTGCGCGCAATTCTCCATTACTGAAGCCGGCAATCAAGATATCACGGGTTTCATCATAAGCCGGAGATGCGCCGCCGACAAGTACGGTATCTTCGTTTTGGGCAATATATCGCCATTGTTCCGAGCCATTGCTTTGATCCAGAGCTATCAATACGTTTTCGATGGTCTGAACATAAACTTTACCGCCACCGACACTGGGAGCAATGCGAATCGGTGATTTATCATAAAATTTCCATAAAACATCCCCGTTTTGCGGGTTGAAAGCAAAAACGCCGCCAAAGCCGGTTGTGGCAAAAAGTTTGCCGTTGTCATAAGCTAACCCTGAGCCTTTGAGCGAAATTTCTTTATCGTCGCGAATTTGCGGTTTGAGGCGTTTTTTCCATAAAGGCATTCCGTCTTTTTGGCTATAAGCACTGACAACAGCGTTTGCATCAATGGCAAAAACCGTGCCATCAGCAACAACCGGTGAGGCAATCAGATAATCACGCTTTGAATTACCGTTACCAAATTTTTCGGACCAGACTTCCTGCAATTCGTCATTGCTTGAAATATGCCCCATATTATGTTTGGCGTTGCCGCCGGACTGAACCCAGCGGTATGCCGGCTGAGGAGAAGGTAAAGATATCTTTACATCGCCCTTCATATAGTCGGAAGTAATTACTTCCTGGCTGTCTAAAACCGGAATTCTTTTACCGTCCAAGACCAATTTTTCTTTGCCGCAGCCGGTCATAAGCAGTAACAGAGCAACCGCGACAGCTGTATTTTTGCGCAATATCATCGATTTTGTTCCTATAATACTGATAAAATATCTTTAATTCGGTTTTTCATGTCCTCGGAAACGTCATTATTTTCGAGCAATTTGTTATAAATATTTTTAGCTTCGTCAATATTGCCATCACGAATTTGAACCATTGCCAACATTTCGTGTGCAAATGCATACCAGGCATTTTTCGGGTTAGATGTTATTGAGGCGAGCATCTGCTCCATTTCCTGAACAGAAGCGCTGTCCTGTTTATATGATGCCTTTTTTATAACCGCAACATCGCGAAGTTGAGCATTAAAACCTTTATCGGCAATAATTTTACCCAATAAATCCTCTGCTTCATCAACTTTGCCGCTATCAAGCAAGACATTTACCTGTTGCATTTTTGCCAAATCGGCAAAAGAGCCGAATTTTTTATCAATAATCATGCTCAAAGCTTGAGAACTTTCCTCGTATTTGCCCTGACTTTGCAATGTGAGGGCTACGGCATAGGCATCAGACCAATTTTCGGCTCTGCGGATATACCATGCTTTGAGTGATTCATAACTGACCGCCAGTGTCAATACGGCGACAACACAAATGGTTATTAAAAGTCCGTATTTGTCCCACAATTTTTTTAATGACTCGTTTTTAAGGTCTTCATCGACTTCGCGGATAAAGGCATCTTGCATTGTATATTCTTGCTCTTGTTTCTTTTTCATAATCATACTTTCAAAAAATATTTGTTGTTTGTATATTTGTTATCCTAAAATTATTTTAAAACTTCGTGAATCAAGAATTTTTTGACCCAACGTAAGCTTTCCAGCGGCATTTTAGCACCAAAAGAAGCCACCCCGTATTGAGAGATTAATGCCAAATAATAGCGATTTGTAACCGGACTGCGCATAACTTCAATGTCTTTGAGAGCCTCAATGTCAACTTCCGCATTTTTGCGGGAAAGGAAAATGAATTTATAAATGAGAATTATGCGTTTGTCTTTAATAACAATTTTTTCTTTGCGGAACAGCCACAGCAAACAGAAAACAAGCAAAAGTACCGCTATTGCCAAACCGATATTGAGCAACCAAACGGAATGTGTCGTCTTGGCTATTTGCGGATAGTTATAAAATACCAGGAACAATGCTGCAGAATATACCGCAAGCCATATGGCGGCGATTGAACTTATGGCGTCCCAAAAAGATTTTTTGGAAACAAGAACCGTTTTATCGCTTCGTTGTATATATTTGAAAACCTTCGGCATCTGCGGAACTACCGCATAATCTGAAGCCTTGCCGGTTGTAACCAGATAATTTTTCAGGCTCTTGTTTAAGTCCCAACTATCAATTACTTTTAAGCCCTCATCGGTATCCATAATTGTGGGCTTTTCCAAGCGTTTGGCGTAGTAGTGCCAAATATCAAAAACTCCGATACTGTTGGTTGAAATATAAAGAGGAATAGTTTTGTCCGGGTCAATATGTTCAAGTTCAATGATATATTTGTTTTTGGTTAAAATGCCGAATTGGCAGAATTCAACACGCATACGAACTCCGCGGTAGTTACGGAGATTTTCGCTGAACATTTCAACCTCGCCGAATACACCTTTGAAATCAACATCAAAAATACGACCGTTAAAATAAATTTTTTTGTAACGAATATGTGCAATTATTGCGCCGGCGACAATACCTAAACCTATAATTATAAATGCATAATCAGCAACCAGGTGTCCAATAAGAGGTTGATGAAGTACTTTGGTAGTTTTATAAACCGTTTCGGCTCCGGCATAAAGAGCATTGTTGAGCTCAAAAACGCCGAGCAACAACATCATCAACCCGATAAGAATTGCCGGAATGATAACTCGCAAACTTAATCTGTCATTGGCTTTGGTCGGAAAATCATCAAGGTTTAATTTATAATTGTAACTAAGGTGTTTAGGAAATTTTTGTTTCATTCTAATAGTACCTCTTTTGAAAATGATATGTATGTTATAGCATATTATTTAAAATAATCATCTTTTTTTTTATTTTTATTGTATTTTAACCGGAATAGCCTAGTATGCGCTTAAGGAAAAGAAGAAAAAGAGGGTATAATGGAGTGCAAATTCAGCAATATTTGCGGAGGATGTTGTTTTCGCGATTTATCGTTGATTGATTATCAACAACAAAAAGTTGAACAAGTCCGCAACGTGTTAAAACAAATTAAAACTGACAAATTCAAATTTGAAGAACCGATATTTATATCCGACGGTTGTAGAAGAAGAGCAAGTTTTGCTTTTGCCCGCCACAAGGGTAAAATTATTCTCGGTTTTAATACCGCGCAAAGCAACCAAATCGTTGACATCGATTTTTGCCCCATGTTAACCCCGTCAATTAATAAAAATATTGATTTTATCCGCCAATTGCTTGAGCAAATAGTTCATATCGGTGTGAGCGTAAAAGATAAAAAGAAAAAAAATAAAATTTGCTATGTAGAGCGTGGTGATATTTGGATTACCGAGGCCGATAACGGGATTGATGCAGTATTGGAATTTGAACTCGAACCTAATTTGGAAATGCGCCAAATTATTTTTGAAATGATGGCGGTCCAAGATAATGTAATCAGAATTTCACATCGAAAAAATGTTAATCAGCAGCCGGAAACGATTATGGAAAAAGTTAAACCGTATCTGCATATTGCCGGACGGGAAGTATATATTCCGGCAGGAACTTTTTTGCAGCCGTCCAAAGCCGGAGAACAGGCTTTGATTGATTCGGTAAATAAGTATATTGCTGACACTCACGGCAAAATTGCCGATTTGTTTTGCGGGGTGGGAACTTTTTCGTATGCTTTGGCGGTATGTTCCGAAAACCGAATTACGGCTATAGACTCATCTGCCGAACTATTGTCTGGTTTTCGAGAATCGTTAAACAAACAAATGATTTCAAATATCAAAATCGAAAATCGCAACTTGTTTAAATATCCCTTGTCCGGTAAAGAGTTGTACGGATATCATGCAATTTTGTTTGATCCGCCGAGAGCCGGAGCCAAAGAGCAAGTTACCGCCATTGCGGCATTGCCCGATGAGCAAAAAGTTCCCGTTATAGTGGCCGTATCGTGCAATCCGCACAGCTTTGTCAGAGATGCCAATATTTTGCTCGCCGGCGGGTATGAGTTGAAAAGCATAACCATGGTTGATCAGTTTGTTTATTCCGGACACAGTGAACTGGTGGCATTGTTTGTACAAAAATTAATAAACAAGTAAAAAGCTGATTGTTTACAAAATGCGTGCTATTCTTTATAGTCATAACATAATTAATGTTGTAAGGGATATCTTATGTCAAAGAAAATTATATTGGCCTCAATGTTGTTGATTGCGTCATGTTCGCATCGGCCGGAAATTTTATATTGTCCAAATGTGGTTATTACTCCTACGTATAGTCATGTTACCAGTTTTTACGGAAATCAGCCGCATTTCCGCGCCGAATTAGTCGGATATGAAGGATACTGCCGCTATAATCCCAAAAATAATCAGACAACCGCTAAAGTATCGCCGATTTTTGAAATCGCACGTTTCTCTGACGTCGGCGGCAAAAAAGTTAGTATATCCTATTATGCAAATACATCCTACAACGCCAATCCGATGATGGGAAAACAACCTCATTCCTTCAGCACACGAATTGAAAACGTAGGAGAAAAAATTTTGGTTACCGGTGACGAAATAAGCGTTGTTATACCAAACGGCGAGCCGGGGTACCAAATCAACCTTGAAATAGCCTTGAGCAGAAATCAATTTATGTATAATCAGCAACAGGGTTTAGCGTTTTAACAGGAGTATCAATTATGAGTTATGATCATCAAAAATTGACATCCCAGATGGCGGATTCAATACGTTTTTTGGCGGCCGAAGCAATTGAAAAATCAAAATCCGGACACCCGGGAATGCCGTTGGGAATGGCCGATGTTGCAACTGTCTTGTTTACAAAATTTATGAAGTTTAATCCCCGTGATGCTCGCTGGTTTGATCGTGACCGCTTTGTTCTTTCGGCCGGCCACGGATCAATGTTGTTATATTCCGTGTTATATCTGCTCGGATACCCTGATATTGATATTGATGATATAAAAAACTTTCGTCAATTTAATTCTAAAACCGCCGGTCACCCCGAATATGGTCATTTGGCGGGAATCGATATGACTACGGGACCTTTGGGACAAGGTATCTCGTCAGCGGTCGGAATGGCTTTGGCAGAGCGAAAGTTAAACTCTAAATTCGGTGATAAATTATGCAATCACTATACTTATGTTATTGCCGGTGACGGTTGTTTGATGGAAGGGATTTCCGAGGAAGCAATATCTTTGGCCGGACATTGGAAATTAAACAAGTTGATTGTTTTTTGGGATAACAACAACATAACTATCGACGGAACTGTCGACAAAGCAAGTTCGGTTGACCAGATAAAACGTTTTCAGGCGGTCGGCTGGAATACTATTGAAACAGACGGACAAGATCAGGAAGCTATTGCTCAGGCTATTATTAAAGCCCAAAAATCTGATAAACCGACATTGATTGCTTGTAAAACCACCATTGGCTTCGGCGCTCCTTCAAAATGCGGAACTTCAAGTTGTCACGGTTCACCTTTGGGGGCTGAAGAACTGGAAGCGATGAAAAAACAATGCGGGTGGAATTCGGCTCCATTTGAGGTGCCGGAAAAAGCCCTAAAAGCTTGGCGAGAAGCAGGGAATCGCGGTTTGGGCGAGTATGAAAAATGGTCGAAAGAAGCATCATTAAATGCTGAGTTCGCTGACATAATCAACAACCGACTTCCTAAAGGTTGGGATAAAGAACTAAATGCATTGAAAAAACAGACTATTGATGAGCAAACAAAAGTTGCGACACGCAAAGCCTCACAAATGTGTTTGGAAAAAATTGTTCCTTCAATACCGCAAATTGTCGGAGGTTCTGCTGATTTGGCCGCATCGAATCTGACTTTTGTAAAGGGAATGCAGACAATTACCGCCGATGATTACAGCGGCAACAATGTTATGTATGGAATTCGCGAGCATGCAATGGCGGCAATAATGAACGGCATGGCTTTGCACGGTGGAATTATTCCTTATGGCGGAACCTTTTTTGTATTTTCCGACTATATGCGTCCGGCAATAAGGTTGGCGGCGTTAATGGGGTTGAGAGTAATCTACGTGCTTACGCATGACTCAATCGGTGTCGGTGAAGACGGTCCTACTCATCAACCGATTGAACATTTGGCGTCTTATCGTGCTATGCCGAATGTGTTGATGTTCAGACCTTGTGATGTGGTCGAAACTGCAGAGGCTTGGCAGGTAGCAATCGAGAGTGAAAAAACACCGAGTTTGTTGGCATTGTCACGTCAAGGGTTGCCGACATTGAGAAAAAACTGTTTGGAAAACATGGTTGCAAAGGGCGGATATGTGATTTCGGAGGCCGATGGAGAAAGGAAAGCCACGATTATTGCTACCGGTTCAGAAGTTGCAATTGCGGTTGAAGCGCAAAAACTACTCAAAGCTAAAAATATTGAGGTTGCCGTTGTATCAATGCCTTGCACCGAATTGTTCGACCGACAGCCAGAACAATATCGTAAACAAGTACTCGGCAATGCTTTCAGAATTGTTATTGAAGCGGCTTCGCCGTTCGGCTGGGAAAAATATTGCGGGGAAACCGGAAAAATTATCGGCATTGACAGCTTTGGCGCTTCGGCACCGGCTGGTGAACTATACACTCATTTCGGGCTGACGGCACAACATATTGCAGATGAAATAGCAAAAAACTGTTAATCAGCGAGAATTGTCGGTTTGAGGACGGTAAAGCGACGGGGCGTGCGGTTTTTGCCCCTCATTGTTCCGTGTTGAGGAATCTCTGGCATCTTTTGTTGCCGCGGCGGCATATTCTTCATCGGTCAGGCGTAGTTCCGGAAGCTGTCCGGTTGAATAAAAATTCAAATTAGCCAAGTGTCCGTCCCAAATAAAAGTATAGACCTGGTCAAGCGCTTTGTTATACTCATCTTCTTTTTTAGAATCAAACAGAATATGTTCGGCGTTTAGGCGCTTAATGGTATATTTTTCGTAATGTTCAATATGCTCTTTTTCGTATTGTTCGCGCATGGCTTTTACGCAGAAGAGCTGTTCATTGGCAATATCTTTAGGATCGGTGCTGAACGGATTGATTTTTCCATCACGCAAAGCGCGCCCGTAAAAACTGTATTCTCCGTTAAATACCGAACTTGTACCATATCTTTTGTATTGTTCTCTCTTATATAAAAGGCCGTTGATACGCCCGCGTAATTCATCATGATTGCAAATAAGCGCAAATTCTTCAGCGGTCATATTATACTCAAAAACGGAATGCGGCGT
Source organism: uncultured Azospirillum sp. (assembly GCA_947301965.1). Lineage (GTDB taxonomy): Bacteria > Pseudomonadota > Alphaproteobacteria > RF32 > CAG-239 > JAFUYI01. The sequence goes on from CAMYUM010000014.1 coordinate 8,452, forward strand.
TTTTTCAGAAAGGTGAATACTAGCACCGATTTTTTTGTCGGGATCCGTAGCCTGATGTCCAAACTCATGGGCTAAAATGGTTTCGCGTTCATTTTTGCTGTTGTGATAATTAGCAAAATCTACAATCATTTTTTTGAGGCGCGGAGAGGCGTTGGGAATCGATAAAGTATCCGGGTTTATATGAGTAAGCACAACTGTTTTTTGACCATCTCTTTCCTCATAATAGCCGAATTCAATAACCTGATTCTGAAAATCGCCGGCAAAGTCAACGGTATCAATCTTATAAGGAGCTCGCTCAACATAATCACTTATGCTGTTGATTACACCATATTTGAAAGCGTCGGTCATAGAATAGCCGATCAGTTTGTATGTGTCTTCAACACATTCGGGAACGTTACTTGTCTTTACCTTTTCGTCTTTTGCGTTGTTTTTGCCGAGAAATTCACTGTGCTGTGAAAGATATAAGCAACTTCCGCCAACTATGGCGGCCCCGCAAAGCCATTTTTTTAAGTTATTATGTTTATGCATTTTATCTTCCGTTTTGTCCTTTCTTGACAAAAATTATATTACTTTTTTTGCAATAATACCAGTATAAAATAAAAAAACTTGCAAAAATACCGCGTCTGAATATACTTCGGTACAGTTAAAAATTTTTAAGGAGATAAAAATGCCTTTAGTTACAATGCGTCAGATTTTAGACCACGCGGCCGAAAACAATTATGGTGTTCCGGCTTTTAATATCAATGATATGGAACAAGTTATCGCTGTTTTGCAGGCAGCTCGTAAAGTTAATGCTCCGGTTATTTTGCAAACATCTACCGGCGCACGTAAATTTGCCGGTGATCCGATGATACGCCATATGGTTGCCGCCGGAATTGAAATGTTTCCGGAATTGCCGATTTGTATTCACCAAGACCACGGCGCATCAGTTGATATTTGCCAATCAGCAATTGTTAACGGATATTCTTCGGTAATGATGGACGGGTCTTTGGAAGCTGACGGCAAAACTCCGTCATCTTTTGAGTACAATGTTCACGTAACTAAAGAAGTTGTTGCTCGCGCTCATGCCGTAGGCGCTTCGGTTGAAGGCGAACTCGGTGTTATCGGATCTTTAGAAACCGGAAAAGGTGATAAAGAAGACGGTCACGGAGCAGAAGGAACTATTGATAAAAAACGTCTGGTTACCGACCCTGACGAAGCTGCTCACTTCGTGGCAGAAACCAAACTTGATGCTTTGGCTGTTGCTGTCGGAACATCTCATGGTGCTTATAAATTTACCCGTAAACCGACAGGCGATATTTTGGCAATTGATGTAATTGAAAAAATTCATCAAAAACTGCCTAATACCCACATGGTTATGCACGGATCTTCTTCTGTTCCGCAAGAATTGCAGGATTTGATTAATGCATACGGCGGCGCTATTCCGCAGACATTCGGCGTTCCGGTTGAGGACATTGTTCGCGGTATTAAGGCCGGAGTACGCAAGGTTAATGTTGATACCGACTGCCGCATGGCGATTACCGGCGCTATCCGTAAATTGTTTGCTGAAAACCCGAAAGAGTTTGATCCGCGTAAATATCTCAAACCGGCAATTGAAGAGATGCAAAAAGTTTGCGAAGCCCGTTATATTGCCTTCGGTGCCGCCGGACATGCCGACCAAATTAAGGTTATTCCGATGTCAGAAATGGCAAAACGTTACGCTGCAGGCGAATTATAAAAATTTGAGTCTGTACAACAAAAGCCGCTTGTTACGACAAGCGGCTTTTTGTTTAGGCTAATAATTGCTATTGATCTTCATCATCTAAGATTGTGACGCTCCGAACCAAAATTAAAAATGATCCGGCAAGCAGAAGCCAAACGCTGGTATAAGCGCCGGCGACAAGCATAATAACAGCAATAATCAGCGCAATCTTCCACAGTGTTGAACTAAAGCGAAAATATACGACTATTCCGCCCAAAAGCACTATGAGTGCGCAAACCATACATGCAATCTCTGCTTCAATGTCAAAAATGACCGCAAGAGTTGCCAAAGCTACAAGTACAAGCTCAAATACACGCCAAGCCCTTCTTTCCCAGGGATAATGACCGAATTTTGCAAGTACCTTGTCCGTGTTTAAAAGCACCGACATATACATTGCCATAAAGACAAGTACCAGAAGAATAAATAATCCCATAAGAAATTGATTAATAATTTGATTTTGCCTGATACTAACAAGGTAAAAGGCTTTTGTAAAGTTTATTTGTGCACCAGGTCATGCCGTATCATATACCAAAGCAGTATCAGTGCAGGTAAAACCAACAGTGCCGAACATAAGAAAAAGTTGGGCCAGCTTAAATGCCCGGCGACATATCCGCTGCTTGATGCAACAACATCGCGAGTAATACTCATTAATGATGATAATAAAGCATATTGGGTTGCCGTGTAAGCAACACTACACAAAGAAGACAGATATGCAACAAGCGCCGTAGTTGCCATACCACCGGCAAGATTATCGGCACAAATAGTAACGCCGAGCATGTAGATATTATTACCGGCGTAGGCTTGCGCTATATAAACAAGATTGGTTAATCCCTGTAAGATTCCGGTCAACATAAGGCTGTAACGTAAGCCTTTGCGACCTACAACCAAACCGCCGATAAGACCGCCGATAATGGTGGCAATCATGCCGTAAATTTTTGAAGCATAGCCGATTTGCGCTTTGGTAAAGCCCATATCATCATAAAACAAGTTAGCCATAGGAGCTTTGTAGTCATCACTCAGTCTGAACAGCAGAATGAAAATCAGTATCAAATACCATTTATTGTGGCGCATAAAATCCGTAAACGGGGCAACTATTGAACGGCGTAAAAAACGTACGAGACGCGGAACAAAAGGTAGTTTTTCGGCAGATGGCTCGTGGTATGATTTGTCTTTTTTAGGCTCTTTGGAAAAAAGAATTGTAATAATACCGACTACCGCACCCATTGACATAATCGAATAAACTTCATTCCAACTCAAATGGTCCGCCAGCATTAGGGCAAATGCGCCGGAAAAAATCATACCGATACGATAGCCAAGTACAAAAACCGCTGAACCAGCACCCTGCTCTTTATCGTCAAAACTGTCAATACGAAACGAATCGACAACTATGTCTTGTGAGGCTGAACAAAAGACCACCACCATCGCCAAAAAAGCAACTAACTGCCAGTTGTCTATTGATGGCGTTATGCGTGACAGAGCTAAAATTGACAGCATAAGCAATAATTGAGTAAACAATGCCCAGCCGCGGCGGCGTCCGAGCCGGCAAAACAGCGGCAACTTAATGCGATCGATTAGCGGCGACCATGCCCATTTGAAACTATAAGGACTTTTGACCAAAGCAAAGGCCCCGATTAAAGCGTAACTCAAACCGCTATCTTTGAGCCACAACGACAATGTTCCCGAAACCAAAAGCAACGGAAAACCGCTGGAAAAACCAAGCCCTATCATCGCAAGCATACGCTTGTCGGCATAAATTGACAGTGATTGCAGCCATTTTCTGAACATTTCTACCTCTTGCTTTGAAGCTAGCACAGAGAGGTTAATTTTTTATAAGTTTATAAGCTGCTCTATAAGATAATTTAAAACTAAATTTCCGGAATCCGTAGTTTTTAGTGTTTCCGGGGTATCCAACAAAAGGCCTTCGTTCTGAAAATGTTGTAATTTTTGTTGATTAATGACATTTTCCGCAGAAAGTCCGCATTGAAAATTAAAACGTTTTTTATCAATACCTTCACGCAGACGCAAACCCATAATCAGCAATTCTTCGGCGCGCTCTTGAGGAGTTATGAGTTCTTGCTGACGAGGATAAAATGTGTTGTAAAGCTTGCCTCCGATATGAAGTCTGCCAATACCGCCGTTGCCGATACCGACATAATCATATCCCTGCCAATAACCGAGATTGTGGCGGCATTCAAAACCGCTTTGAGCATAGTTAGAAACCTCGTAACGATTGTAACCGTGCTCGGAAAGTATTTCTTCAGACATAGAATAAAGATTGCGCGATGTTTCATCATCAGCTGATTTGATGCCTTTGCGAGCAAAAACCGTGTTCTCCTCAATGGTAAGTTGATAAAGGGACAAATGTTTCAGCCCGAAAGAACAGGCCATTGAAAGTTCTTTTTGCCATGATTGTATATCTTGGTCAGGACGGGCATAAATCAAGTCAATGGAGTGATTATCAAAATTATGCAAAACCAAATCAATCGATGACAGCGCTTCGGATAAACTGTGCGTGCGTCCGAGAAACTTTAAATCATCATCGTTTAGGGCTTGCACTCCCAGAGAAAGCCGATTTATACCTGCGGATTTAAGGTCGGAAAATAAGTTGTTGTGATTGGTGTTGGGGTTGGCCTCGAGTGAGATTTCAAGACTGTCGGAACAAGACCAAAGCGAGGTTATTTGATTGATGATTGCTGCAATATACTGCGGTTCAATCAGCGACGGAGTACCGCCGCCGAAGAAAATGCTCTCAACCTTATAATCATCATTCAGGCTGCGATAATATTCTAAATCCGCAAGATAGCCTTTGATTATTTCTTTTTGGTCAACATTTTTTTGGACACGGCTGAAAAAATCGCAATACGGACATTTGCTTTTGCAATAAGGCCAATGGATATATATTCCTAAACGCTGCATCAGAGAATAAACTTTGATAGATCACTTACTTTGGTATAGCGATTAAGTTTTTCATCAACCATTTCCGGCGTAATAACAACTTTGTCGCCACTGCGGTCCGATGCCGTAAAACTGATGTCTTCGAGCAGGATTTCTAGCACCGTATGCAAACGGCGAGCCCCGATGTTTTCAACATTTTCGTTAATCTGCACGGCAATGTCAGCTATGCGGTCAATAGCCTCCGGTGCAAATTCGAGCTCAAAGTTCTCGGTTTGCATCAAAGCACGATATTGTTTGATGAGGTTGGCTTCGGGTTCGGTTAAAATCCGCACAAAATCTTTGTGTGTAAGAGCCTGAAGTTCAACCCTTATCGGCAATCTTCCCTGAAGTTCGGGTAATAAATCCGATGGCTTTGAGAGATGAAAAGCTCCCGAACAAATGAACAAAATGTGATTGGTCCTGACCATGCCGTGTTTGGTAGAAACGGTTGTTCCCTCTATCAACGGCAACAAATCACGTTGCACCCCTTCGCGTGAAACATCACCACCGCGACGTTCATCGTGTCCGCAGATTTTATCAATTTCATCAATAAATACTATACCGTCATTTTCAACTGATTTTATTGACTCGGAAATTATCTTATCGTTATCAAGAAGTTTGTCGCATTCTTCCTGTATGACAACTTTGCGAGCATCGGCTACGGTCATTTTTTTGGTGGTATATTTGTCACCGAATGACTTACCCAAAATATCACCAAGGCTAATCATACCCATTGAAGCACCGGGCATTCCGGGAATCTCCATAGTAGGCATGGTATTGGCTTGCGAATCGATAATACTGATTTCTATCTCTCGTTCATCAATCTCTCCGGCACGAAACATTTGGCGAAATTTTGACTTGGTTTCATCGCTTGCAGACAGACCGACCAAAGCCTCGATAATGCGTTCTTCTGCCGTCAAAGCAGCTTTTTCTTCAACTGCTTTGCGCATTTTGGTTTTGTTTTGTGAAATAGCAATATCCAATAAATCACGAATTATTGATTCTACATCACGTCCGACATAACCGATTTCGGTAAATTTGGTGGCTTCTACTTTGATAAAAGGAGCTTTGGCAAGTTTGGCCAAGCGCCGTGAAATCTCAGTTTTACCGACACCGGTCGGACCTACCATCAAAATGTTCTTGGGCACAATTTCTTCACGCAAATTTTCTTCGACCTGCATGCGGCGCCAGCGGTTACGCAAAGCAACGGCAACGGCTTTTTTGGCGTCTTCCTGACCGATAATATAACGGTCCAGTTCAGAGACAATTTCACGAGGACTAAAATTGGTGCTAGTCATTTTGCGAAACCTTTTCAATAGTTAAATTGTGGTTGGTGTAAACATCAATATCTCCCGCAATCTGCATGGCTTTGCGAGCGATATCCTCCGAGGTCAGGCCTTTAATATCATTCAACGCTTTAGCCGCGGCCATGGCATAGTTACCACCGCTGCCGATACCGATAATACCGTCATCGGGTTCCATAACCTCACCGGTGCCGGAAATAACCAATGATACGTCTTTATCAGCAACAATCATAAACGCTTGAAGCTGGCGCAAATATTTATCCATACGCCAATCTTTGGCAAGTTCTACGGCAGCACGTTTGAGTTGATAAGCGTGTTTTTCAAGTTTGCCCTCAAGGCGTTCAATCAATGTAATACCGTCGGCGGCAGCTCCGGCAAAACCGGCAATTATTTTGCCGTTACCGATACGGCGAACTTTTACTGATTTTGATTTGAAAATAACTGTTTCTCCCAAAGTTGCCTGCCCATCACCGGCAATAACAACCTCAGAACCTTTACGAACGCATAAAATTGTGGTCATTTGCTATCCTTTGAAAAAATTGTCTATGTTTATATGTAGGTAAAATTTTATCGCTTTGCAAGTAGATGGTTATGCTTTTACCAAAGGAATGTCAGCAAAAAGGTTGGAAGCAACTTTTTGAGAGTGGTTATTCAATGAGCTTACTTTAAAACAGCGGGCGCCTTGTCTGCCGAGTTTGTGTTCAATTTCAGAGTGGCGGGAAAGATAGTTTTTAAGTTTATCTGCCATGAGTTCATCTTGAGAAATTATTCTGACTTTGGGGAGAGCCTCACGAAACATGTTTTTTAATAACGGATAGTGAGTACACCCTAAAATAAGACTGTCGCAAGATGTAAATGAACGGCTGTACTCTCGCACAAACTCTTGCGCTGTAGCAAAATCATTGTTTTCAATGGCGGGAACAAGTTCGGGAGCAGCAATTTCTTCAATATCAAGATTGGGAACAATTTTGTGCATCTCGGCTCGATAAATATGTGAACGAATCGTCGCCGAGGTGGCAATTACACCTACTTTTTGCGGATTGTTTTCAACTGCGACCTCAACCGTCGGAATAACAACGCCGAGAACTTTGATATCAGGTGCAGATGACGGAATAAAACGCTGTTGAATATAGCGCAAGGCTATTGATGTTGCCGTGTTGCAGGCAATAATTATAATTTTGCAGTCATTGGCTATCATATAACGCATGGCATCAAGAGTATAATTTAGTATGCGGCCGGAGGTTTTATCACCATAAGGAAGATGCGCCGAATCGCCATAGTAAAAATAGTTATATTCGGGCATGGCGTTGATGAACGCTTTTGTAATTACCAAGCCGCCTAATCCGGAATCAAAAACACCTATTTTCATTGTTTTTCACCTATACCGTTTTGGGTTGAGATTATCCAATGATAAAGTACTTTGCAACAAAAAACTCCCGGTTAAAAACGGGAGTTCAGAAAATTTATATCCTCAAAAACACTGCTAAAATCTGAGTTATTATGATCTGTAAAAACCTTTAGAAACACGATAGGTATATGTACGATCATCGTCTTTGGGGGCGTTATGAGTATTACCGCTTTGTTCTGTTCCGGTTATTTTGCGCGAATGATAATAAACGTCATCTTCTATGACCGGACGCGCTCTGCCGCGGCGCGGTACTCTGTTCGCATGAACTTGTTCGGTTTGAGTATTTTCGGCCATTTCCGTATTAGGCTCAGAAATTTCATCCGCTTTTGTAAATGCAAAATCGGGTTCTGATGCATTCTGTCCTTCATTGCTGTATGCGTATTCGTTCATAAACAATTGATTGCCGGCACTGATTTCTTTGCCCTCGGCTACGGCATTTTTAATGTTGGCAAAAGCCTCCGCCTCTATTTTGGCGGCAGTTTCATCATCGGGAATACCGCCTTTGAAAATGATGCTGCCGTCATCATCAATTTTGTATGATAATCCGTACGAACTTTGCGTAAAGCCTTCAGAAGAAGCCGCAGATATCATAACTTCCGAAACCGGGGCAGAATCAATATCGGTATTTGAGGCTACGGAAGCAGAAGTTTTTTTAACGCCCGAAGCTGACGTATGTTCTCTGATTTTTTCGGATATAAGTTTGTTTTCGTCAGTATCGGTTCCATAATCATTATTTGAACCTGCCGTCTTAGATGGCAAAGGAGCCAAACGGGCAGAGGCCAGAGTTTGATAATCAGATGCTTTTGTATGTTCAGTTATTACCGAGGTTCGGTGTTCACCTCTCATTATACGTAATTTTTCACCGACGGTAATTTCGTCGTTATCTGCTATGGTTCCGCCTTTGACATTAGAAAATGCGGCGATATTGCTTGCGGAAACATGCGTGTTGCGGACATTGGCAACAGATGTTTCGGGTTCAAGTGTCGAAGTTTCGGTGTGGTCCGGTAGATTTGTGTTGTTTTCAACAAGCAAATTTATATCAGAATCGTTGTTGCTATAAAACTCCGCTTTTCCACTTCCGGAACCAAAAATGGCGGCACCGGCAAGACCGATTGCCGTACCGAGACCGGAGCTCCAACCGCGTTTTTTCTTTTCCCGTCTTTTCTGGTTGATAAACGAGGCTTTTTCAGCAAAGATTTTTTGGTCCTCGGCAGGGAGGTTAATTCTGTTATTTTTAATTACTAATGTATAATAAGCCTCTGGATCGGAAGAGCGCAATTTGAGAGTTTCTTTGTCGTGCGGAAATTTTGTAGCCCCCTGCAGTTTGAGCAGTTCATCAAGTTCAAGCTCGGCTTTGTGCTGTTGCATAGAAGTATTGATACCCGTTGTTACGCCGGCACTTACGCTGACAACCGACGATGCCCAAACTCTGGAGTTGGACAGTAATGATTTGCCAAAAGACGAAAATTTTAAGTGGCGAAGTTTATTAATCAATCCGGAAGATGCATTGTTTGCCGATATAAGACCGCCGGCTCCTTGTTCGGAAATGTGTCCGACCAAACCGGTTGCCGCGTTCAAACCGTGTTCGTTAATTATGCTTCCGGCAAAAATACCAGATACGGCAATTAATGCCGCGCTTTTACCTAAATCAACCATTTCATTGAAATTTTCTTTGGCCGTAATATAGCGAAAATAATTCTCATATTTTGATTTATCGGCATTTTGCTTATAATTGATAACGCTTCGGCGAACAGCTTTTTCAAGCTTATATCCCGAATAAGCTATCGAACCGACAATGCCGGTAGTCAAGCTGATTGTAACCGATTTTGCCGCAGGATATAAAAGCGGGTGTTTTTTGGTCATTTGGGCATCCCACTCATAAACCTTATACCAAATATCTTTGGCATGAGACTTGATTTGAAGGCGTGTTGCCACCCTGGCAACATGAGCGCTGTGAGTGCAAGTAATTGTTGCTAATGCCGCTTTAAGATGTTTTCTGTCGGCAAAGGTGTTGGCATTAAATTGATTTTTAATGTTTTGATCAAGATAAGTATCACGAGCGGAAAAACTTTTGTCAGATGAGGAACAGTTTTCAAATTCACGATATTTATATTCATGCAGTAGTTCAACGCTGATTTGTCCTATTACTTCGGCCATCTTGGCAATATAGGCTTCTCGATTGGCTTTTCGGTCTGCGGAAGGTGCGCTTTTAGAAAGTGATTGTATGACCTCAACGCGTGCTAAATTGATGATTTCGGAATATGTGTTTTTATCAATTGAAGAGAAAAAGCGCTTAAAATCTTCAAAGCCTTTGATTATGCGGTACTGTTCGGAGCCGTTAGAATTTGCGCACAAGCGGACGGGAGTAATTGACGAAGTAACTTTGTTCCACGCATCAGCATTAGAATTTATATCGGTATTTTCATTGACCGAAGAGATGTCGTTTTCATCATCAAATTTTTCCAGATACGGAGCAAGAGACTCTCGCATACTGTGAATTTCTGATTTTTGCTGCTCTGACCGTTGAGGTGCTTTTTCGAGAATATTGAGATACACATCAAAATCGACGGCATTGTCAGGGGTGAGTACCAAATACTTGTATAATTCTACCTGACGGGCAGAATATAAACGAATGCGCTTCATTGCCCGGGCAACTTCTGCCGCCAGAGGACCGCTGTTGCCATAGGCTTCCAAATGCAGATAAGCATCGTGCAAAAAACTTACATTTCCGATACCGAAAGACAAGGAGGATAAAATTTGTTTGATTTTTGCGTCGCTCATTTGGTGCTGTCTCATTCTGCCGATTGCTTCAATACAGGGATATAATACAATAAAGTTACTATTTCGTCAACGGTATTTTGTCATTTTTGTCAAAATTAAAATATCTGGACATGTCGAAGGTTGTTATATATTATTGGCAATAAAGCAAAATTGAGGAGAAAAATATGCAAAAAATTGTTCCTGAAAAACTGCAAGTCGGCGATGAAATCAGAGTTATTGCACCGGCAACGGGAATTAAGATTTTATCCGATGAGTGTCTGGCTCTTGCCCGGCAAAGATTTGAGTCCATGGGATTAAAGGTCAGTTTTGGAAAAAATACCACAAAAGAAAACTGGGATATGAGCGGTTCAACATCTATTGAGAATAGAATTGAAGATTTGCATCAGGCATTTAATGATAAAAATGTAAAAGCAATTTTTACGGCAATCGGGGGGAACAACTCAAATCAACTGTTGGATTATATTGATTATAATCTTATTGCCAAAAATCCCAAAATTTTGTGCGGTTTTTCAGACATTACAGCATTGTTAAACGCTATCTATGCCAAGACCGGACTGGTTACTTTTTCTGGTCCGCATTTCAGCAGTTTCGGTATGTTGAGAGGAATTGAATATACGGTTGAAAATATGCGCAAAATGTTAATTGAGGACGGGAAAAATCAATTACGTCCATCTCCGGAATGGAGCGATGACTTATGGTTCTTGGATCAGAATAACCGCACTTTTATTAAAAATGAAGGATACTGGAAATTGCAGGACTGTTGTGCAAAGGGAACGCTCATCGGCGGCAATTTATGCACTTTTATCCTGTTGCTCGGAACCCCTTACAGACCGGCTTTTGTAAAAGATACCGTATTGTTTATTGAAGATACGGAAAATTGCAATATTGCCGAATTTACACGGAATTTTCAGGCTATTATCCAACAACCTGATTTTGTAAATGTTAAGGCGGTGCTTATCGGTAGATTTCAGAAAAAGTCAGAAGTAACGAAAGAGCAGCTCGAATTTATGATAAACCGCTTTGCTCCCAAATTAAAAGGTTTGCCGGTTATTGCCAATCTTGACTTTGGACATAGTACGCCGTTGCTGACAATCCCGATCGGCGGAACCGCAGAAATTGATCAGAACGGAATTAAAATCAGTGCCTGATAAAAAATCCCCGAAAAGGGGATTTTTTATTAATAACGATGGTGCGGATGTCCGCGGAACGGAGGATGATGCGGGCGGAAATAAGGGCGATGATGATGGCGATGATAGTGGTAGCCCAAAGCCACTCCGCCAATCAGGGCGGCCGTTCCGATAATTGCCGTGGTGTTGGGATTGTAATAATAGACCGGCTCGGTGCGGGGCTGCGGATAGTAATATATGTCTTCGGGGTCGGTTTGTTCTTTGACAACAACGACTTTTTGCGCCGGGGCGGTTTCTTTTACAACCACTACCTGGGGAGTAGCAGGCGTATAAGTCTGGACAACAACAGGATTTGCTGCCGGTTGAGTAGTAACAATGGTCTGAGAATGTGCACTAGGCGACAGCAAAATTGTCATTATAGCAACTAAAATCAGCATCTTTTTCATTATCGGCATACTCCTTAAAAATTGTTTTAATTGTAGATGCCAACAAATTTTCAGGCAAGTATTTTTTGGCAATCAATAACAGCAAAAAAACACCGAGTTCAGACGGCTCGGTGTTTTTATAACAGCAGTATGTTTAATTTTGCAAAACGCTGATGTTGTGAGCTTCAGGGCGTCCGGCCTTGTCGGGAAAAATTTCGAACGCAACTTCTTGCCCTTCGGTAATATAATCAAGTCCCGATTTTTGAATTGCCGTGATATGCACAAAAATATCTTTTTCATTAGAAGGAGTTTTAATAAAACCATACCCTCTTTTGTTGTTAAACCATTTTACTGTACCATTTAGCATATTAGTTCCTTTGCAATATAAAGTTAAACCGTGTCGAAGATATCGACCGATTTGATGTAAGCTTCAGTTTTATTTTTTCAACCGGTTATTTTATTTTTTTTATTTTTTGAGCCAGAGCTTGTGCTTCCGAAATTATATTTTCTTCATTAGGAACAATGTGATTTTCCATAACCAACCGACCATCGCAGATAACGTCACTGATGCATGAACTGTCGGCGGCATAAACCAAATTGGATATCAAATTGTGGTTCGGAGTTAAAAACGGATTGTTAAGGTCAAGTAATAAACAATCCGCCAAACAACCCTCCTCGATTTTGCCGGCATTAAGTCCAAAGGCGTGTGCGCCGTTGACGGTTGCAATTTTGAAAATATCGGAAGCTTTTCCGGCAATGGCGGAACAACCTTGAATTTTGGCGGCAAATGAACACATCTTCATACTCTCCACCATATTCAAATTATTGTTGGAACTGGCTCCATCAGTACCGAGAGTTATTTGCTCGGGCATCAAAGAATAGAGTTTTTCAAACATAAAAAGACCGGAATTGAGTTTGATGTTTGAGGTCGGGTTGGTGGAAATGACGGCGCCGCGTTTTTTGATTATATTTATATCCTTATCAGAAAGATGAACGGCATGCGCCAAAATGGTTTTCGGACTCAAAAGACCAAGACTGTCAAGCTTGGCAATCGGAGACATTCCGTATTTTTTAAGACAATCTTTGTTTTCCTCTTCAGTTTCGGAAACGTGAATCTGAATATACATATTGTTTTGGTCGGCAATGTCACGAATATAAGTAAATAATTCATCAGAAACCGTATAAACCGCATGACAGGACAAACATTTTATAATGCGTTCGGGACAGGGATTGGAAAATTTTATAAACTCCGCTGTAGCTTTCTTTTGTGTCTGCGTACGAGAGCGGTCAAACATATCCATTGCCAATTTTGATACGGCACCCCTGATGCCCATTTCTGCAACGGCGCGCATGGTTTGTTCACAGAAAAAATACATATCGGCAAAAAAGACCGTGCCGGATTTTATCATTTCAAGTATCGCCAGACGGCTTGCAATATATATATCTTCGGCAGTAAATTTTGCTTCAACCGGCCAAATATCTTTTTGCAACCATTCGAACAGCGGTTTGTCATCGCTATAGCCGCGGAGAATCGACATAGCTGCGTGATTATGGGTGTTGTAAAAAGCCGGAACTATGGCTTTGCCCGAACCATCAATAATTTTGTCTGCTTTAACATCAAGATTATTACCTATTAAAGAAAAACTGTTATTTTCAATAAAAATATCGGTTCTTTGGTTGTTGTGTAAAATATTTTTGATTAAAATTGACATATCCGCTTCCCGAAATTATCTTTACTATATCGGTAAAAATAAAACAGATTGAATAAATATGGAAGATAAAATTTTAGAACAAAGATTGATTGACATTGAAATTAATCTTGCCAATCAGGAAAAAGTGATTGATGAACTCAACTCGGTGGTTATTGAACAGGGCAAAAATATTGATTTGTTGATGAGACAAAATAAAATGCTGATTGAAGCCTTGCAAGAAGATACCGTAAAACCGCTGAGCGAAGAAACTCCGCCGCCTCATTATTAACCAGTTAAGTCAAAGAAGAAAGGAAAAGAAATGAGTAACGATGAACAATGGGTATGCACTGTTTGCGGTCATATATATGACGGAGACATTCCTTTTGAAGAACTGCCCGAAGATTGGGTTTGTCCGGTATGCGGCGTCAGCAAAGATTTTTTTGAAAAACGCTAGTCAACTACTCGGGCAACAGTCAGTAAATCAACGGATTTAGCTCCGGCTTTGCGTAATGCCGAGGCACATTCTTTTAGTGTGGATCCGGTAGTCATTACATCATCAATCAAAACAATTCTTTGATTGCGCAGTTTGTCAGGATACCTAACGCTAAATGCATCTTTAACATTAGCTACCCGTTCGCGACCAGAAAATTCGACTTGCGGACGGGTTTTTCTGTGGCGAATCAGCGAAAAACGATCGACCGGGACATTGACCATTTGACTTAATTTGTCTGCCAATAAAACCGATTGATTATATCGTCTTTTGAGCAGTCTGCTGCGGTGCAACGGCACGGGAATAATCATATCAACTCCGGCATCAAAAATATCTTTACCGGCAACTTTGAGCATTGCTGCCAACAAATTGGCATTTTCGGTCTTGTCAAAAAACTTGAATGCAATAATCAAATTTTTATCGCTGTTATCATAAACCACCGCCGAACGGGCAAGACGATAGAACTTTTTATTTTGTCGGCTGCAAACGGCGCAATATTTTACATTACTATCTTTATCAACATGAAGCGGTGTGCCGCATTGGTGACAATAAGGCGGAGTTATGAAATTGATTTCATTGACACAGTTTTCACATAAATAACCCGCCGAATCGAGAACTTTACCGCATTTGAGGCACCGATACGGAAAAAGCAAATCAATGATTTTGGCAATTAAGGCTCCGAACATTATTTTACCAGTGATGATAAAACTTCATGAATTTGATTCAAGTTATCAACGACTATCATACCGGAATTTGACATTACCTTCTTTTTGCCGGAAAGAGTGACTTTTCCGCGGGTAATGATATCACCGGCATAACCGACATGGTTGCGAAACGTTATGTCATTGCCGGCAATATAACAAACAATCGGTTTTTTGTTTTTTTGTGCAGCGTACCAAGCTGCCGAATCTTCCTCAAAATTGCCGCCGATTTGACCAACCATCACGATTGCGTCGGTTTCATCGTCTTTGTGAAAAAGTTTCAGACCTTCAACAAAGTCCATACCGATAATCATATCGTCTCCAAGGGCAACGACGGTTGATTGTCCCATACCGGAACGATTGATTTCGATTGCGGCCTCATATGTCAATGTAGATGAGCGCGAAATAAGACCTATACGTCCGCGATGATGTATGTTTTCAGGATATATACCCAACCTGGCCTCATCAGGAATCAACAAACCCGGAGTGTTAGGACCGATGAGCGTAGTGCGACTACCCTTAAGAATTTGGTGAATTTCAAGCATATCATGAACCGGAACTCCGGCTGAAATACATACCAAAAGTCGTATTCCGGCTTCAACAGACTCTGCAACGGCTGATTTTACCGAATTGGCCGGAACAAACATTACCGATGTATCTGCTCCGGTGGCTTTTACGGCTTCTTTAACCGTATCAAAAACCGGAACTCCGAGATGGATGCTTCCGCCTTTGCCGGGAGTGACACCGCAAACAATATTAGTACCGTAATTTATAGAACGGCTGACATGGAAAGAGGCTTGAGTTCCGGTAATACCCTGAACAATAACTTTGGTGTTTTTGTTTGCAAGAATCGACATTATTCGCTCTCCTCAACCGCTTTCAAAACTTTTGCAATGGCATCGTCCATGCTTTCTGCCATAATCAGCGGCAAATTTGACTGCTCCAAAATATTGCAGGCTTCGTCGCGATTGGTTCCTTCAAAACGAACAACCAACGGCATATTCATACCGACTTCGGCTGCAGTATCGATAATTCCATCAGCAATCAAATCGCAACGAACAAAACCGCCCAAAATATTGATGACTATTCCTTCGACTTTGGGATTGGTGGCAATAATTTTAATTCCGGCAGCAATTTTATCGCGATCAACTCCACCTTTGATATTAAGCGTGCATGCCGCCGCTCCCTTGAGCATCCCCACCATTGCCAATGCCAAACCGCTGCCGTTGACAATGCAACCGATGTTTCCGTTGTTGTATTCATGATAAGAAAAACCATTGCGTGCGGCTTTCAGCTCACGCGGAGGGATATCGTCCTCATCTCGAAAAGAAGAAATATCTTTGTGACGATAAACTGCACGATTATCAATTGTAATTTTGGCATCAAGCGCAAAAATATCACCATTGCGGCGAATGCCGGCGGGGTTGATTTCAACCATCAATGCTTCACTTTTAATAAAGGCCTTGAACAACCCATGAACAAAACGATGGAAACTGTCGAAACTTTTGGTATGAAGATGTAAAAATTCGGCAATACGCTTACTGTGAGCCTTGGTCGGACCTTTCAAATCCAAAGGCACACGGATTATTTTTTCTTGAGAATTGGCAATAATAGCCGCAATGTCGTCGGTTTCGGTATTGGCAGCCAAAATTGTTATTGCCGGATATGTGCGATCAATAGCCATACTGAGATAAAATGTATGTTCAACTTTGGTGTAAGCTTCAACATAAATACGGCTGACCAGGTTTCCGTCAGGTTTGTTTTGTGAAGTGATAAGCGTGGAACCAAGCATTTGCGCGGCGTTGTCATAAACATCTTTGAGTGTTTTTGCAATACGGATACCTCCGCCCTTGCCGGCTTTGCGCTCAACAAAATGACCGTTGTTCCTGGCACCGGAGTGTATTTGCGCTTTTAATACCCATGGACCGCGCGGAGAAATTTCGCGGGCAACATTTTTAGCTTCAAGAGCGGTATAGGCTACTTTTCCGGCCGGGACATTGATGCCGTTAGCTTTCAGAATTTGTTTGGCTTGATACTCGTGAATATCCATAAATCAACATCCTGCATAAAATTTGATTTTTCCGACCATGGCATTAAGGCCATTGCGACGACTGGGAGACAGGTGCTCTTCTAAACCCATTTTAGCAAAAATATCGTTAACCGCAATCTCTTTAACCGACTTTTTAGACAATCCGTTAAAAAGGGTTAAGACGATAAAAATCAACCCTTTGACTATGGCCGCATCACTATCTCCCCGAAATGACAGATGTTCGTCATCGTGCAAATCAGGAACAACCCAAACCTGCGATTGGCAACCGACAACTTTCCATTCATCGGTTTTGTATTTGTCTTCCAGCGGCGGCAATTTTGTGCCCAAATCAATCAGGTAGCGATATTTATCCTCCCAATCGTCAAGCAATTCAAAGTTTTCTATCAATTCGTCTATTTGCATAATTACCTCGATTGTTTTTATCTTTAGCACTAATATTAGTAAAGGTCTATTGTTTTTTAATTAAAGCAATTGACTCGGCTTAATAAAAAATATACAATGCGCTCAATTTAAATTGTGTTTTCATAGGATTGTAACATGCAAATTTCCATAACCAGGTTAGAAAAGAAACTCAGTCAGATTTTACCTTTGGCAGAAGCTTACCAACGTTCTTATAATAAACTTTCGGAACAGTATAAGTCACCGGAGGAAATGGCTTTATATTCAAGAGGATATTTTTTGAAAAAGTTGTGGAAAATGGCACAAGATTCAGAATCGGCCGTCGCCGTACTCAACATAGACGGAGTTCCGCGCGGGTTTGTACGTTATTCGGCTATACCTGAATATTATACCAAACCGACCGACGGACAAACTCGGGGTTTGGAAAAAGGTATGTTGGACGGTTGGGAGTTTGCATGGTACAGAAAAGTAAATTTTGAAAGAGATGTTCAGTTAACCAACAAAACGTTAATTGTAAATCAAATTTATCTTGACCCTCACTTCCAACGTCATGGTTTGGGAACACATTTGTTGCAAAAGACTATTCCCGAACTTAAAAAACTCGGCTATCATGATTTGATTATTGAATATAACGCTCATAACAAAAATGCCGAGAAATTTTATCGGGGTATCGGGTTCAGACCGTTTGCAAAAACCCAAGATTTTGACCACATTATCAAAAAAGACGGAAGAACCGTTTTTTGCATAAGTGATGTGGCCATCGCTCATACCACAATTGATAATGCGCTAAATTCAATGCGTGACAAAAAATTGAACAATACCTTTATAATGGTACAAAAACGTAATGGAAGAGCTTATTAGCAATATTATCAAAATGATGAAAATTAAAAGCATTTCCGGTAATCAGGCCGAAATTGCAAAAGTTTTCAAATGGATAAAAAAACATTATGTAACTGATGGTGTTTACGTAAAAGAATGGATTTTTGATAATGCTTCTCCGGTGATGTTGCTTGCTAATTGCAAAGAATGTGATTTTGACGTAGCGGCAATCGGACATATTGATGTCGTGCCGGCAAAAGAAAACCTGTTTCAGCCGAAAATAAAAGACAACAGATTATACGGGCGCGGCGGCTTTGACATGAAAGCTCCGTTGGCAGTCTGCTTGGATACTTTGCTTTATACTCTGGGAAAAAACATACGTTACGGTGTATTAATTACATCAGATGAAGAAACAACATCTAACGGAATGAGGGCTTTGCAAAAAACCGGAGCAATTAAAGCCAGAATGGTATTTGATACCGATATAAGCAACGATGTCGGAGAGCTGGTTGCAAAATATAAACATCCGGTTAGTGTTGAGTTGAACGCAAAAGGTAAAAGCGCCCACAGTTCCCGTCCTTGGGAAGGAATCAATGCCGTCAATGCAATTGTTGATGCTATAAAAATGCTCGAAAAATATTTTCCTCAGTACCAACTCGGCGGAGAACCAAAATCAACCTGGATTGATACCATGTCGGTGACGGCATTTAATTCGCCGACGACTTACAATGTTGTTCCGCAAAATGCGACCGCTCATTTGAACTTCAGACTGACGGAAAAAACAGATATTAAAAAACTGGAATCAATTTTGAAAGATGTCTGCCAAAAATGTAGTTGCTCATATAAGATTTTGTTATCAAGTTCGGGTGTATATATGGATACCGACAAACCGGAAATAAGGCAGTATAAGAAGATTGCGGAAAAAATTCTCGGAAGAAAAATACAAATTTCTCATGCCTGCGGAGCAACCGATTCAAGAATGTTTGCCGGCAAATCGGTAATAATCATGCACGGAATCAGCGGGGCCAATGCTCATGGTGATAAAGAATATGCTGAAATAAATTCAATTTTAATGTTATCAAAAATTCAAAAAGCTTTTATTGACAGTATAATAAAAAAATAAAGAGCCGCCTTATAAAAAGCGGCTCTTTATTTTGTGATATGCCTGACTACCAGGCGTAGTTAAGACCGGCTCCCAGTGATACGGCATCGTAATCAGAACCAAATGTATAATTACCCCAAGCATACCCTGATAAAGCGTGGGTAATGCCCAGACGAAGCCCTGCTTCAATACGTCCTAAGGTTTGGTCTTTGTAAGTCTCAATCTCATCCAAACCGGTGATAAGAACGGTATCGTTCTTTGTAAAGGTTTGAATTACACTCGGTTTGATATAAACTTTAGCATCGCCGAATTGCTGCTCAAGTTTAGCTCCGAGTTCGGCCTCCAAATGTTGAATTTCTTCCCAAGTATATTCTTTGCCGACGTTATCTTTAGCTTCGTCAAAATCAATTTGGGTGTAATATACGCCGATACTGGGATCAAGAGTAAGTGTTCTGGTTAAGGCAATAACATGACCTAATTCTAAACTGGCACCAAACTCCGTGCCTTCGGTTTCGAACTTGGCAATATTATCTTTGGTTGCGACTTCTGCCTCCTGAACACCGCCGTAAATGCTGGCAAATACCCAGTTACGGTTGCGATCGTAGCGATAATACAAACCACCGATATAGCTATCAATATTGATATCAGAACCAATGCTTGAACTATATTTATCGCCTTTGCCGGTAAGTTCGTATTCACCCTGGCGATATGATGCAAACAATCCCAATGTATTATGAAAATCGCCTTGGAAATCAAGTCCGGCTTCAACACCGCGGATTTTTGCTTCCATTTCGACAGGCTTGTCAATGTTGGCGTCATCGCCTTGGGCTAACACCCAGATATTGTTGAGTTTGCGATAATCCCATCCCCAGTCATAAAGACCGCAACTCGGGCAGAATTCTCTTTGGGCATCGACCTTGGAACGAACATTGTGAACCAGACTGCGGGTCTGTTCAATGCTTGCCTCGTGTAAACCGATGGCGGCAATAACCTCAGGGGTAATGTCCGGCTTGGGGGTGGGAGGTGTCGGTTCCGGATCGGGATCAGGATCAGGATCCGGGTCAGGATCAGGATCGGGATCAGGATCGGGGGTAGCATCTAAATTCAGATACCAAGTGGTTCCGGTGGTTTCTCCTTTAGAGTTAATTCCCTCTTTCCATAAATAAGGACTGCCGACAATACGGGCAATAGTAAAGCTTGATTCAGTAGAAGAATCGTCATTAGGTGCAAACAAGAACGGAACTACGGCATCCGTATAATCATCTAACTGATCAGCATTAAGAGAATTAACAATTACCTGATATTCGCCGTAAATATCCTGAGCAATGTGAAATTCACCGACATTAACCGTGTTGGCAGATTTATCAACCTCAACATCGAGTGTTATGAGCGGATTGTCAAGACCGGCTCCCGGGGTTACGATTGTGCCGCTTGAACGGCTAACCATGTTGTCGGCATAAACTTTTGACGTTTTGCCAAGGTGAATTTGAGAGTTTTGCGACAGGTCCAGATTATGAACATGATTAACATTGTTATAAAATCTGACTTCTCCGGTACCATCGCCAAAAACATTGAGGTTATAGCTGGTGCCGTCAATTGCATCATCAAATTGAATGTTGCCGTTTGACTGCGGGTGAAGATTTAGATCCGCATAGTACGTTGTTTCGTCTCCGGCGTTCGTGTAAATCATCGGTGTATCCATAAAGATGGCATTGCTCTCACCGTTGGCGGTATTACCGGTGAAATATGTGGTATATCCATCTTTGGCCTCAATGCTAACATTGCCGGTGCTGTAAATGGCACCACCATATGCGTTTGACGAACTTGAGGTAACCGAGTTGTCCAAGAAAGATGTATTAATCAGGTTAAGTGTTGCTTGGGTTTGCAAAGCGCTGATCATATCATCATAGTTTTGTACCGAGTAACCGTCAGCGGTTAAATCCGCCAAAGATGTACCAGTATCATCATTCCAATTGCTGTTAACTCCGAAAAGATGCGCAATTGCACCACCTGCTGCCTCACGAGTGTTAGAGTGAGCAGAGTTATTGCTAAAAGTGCTGCCGTTGATATTCATAGCCTGACCATAAATACCATTGTTTTTCCAAACTTCAGTACCATTGTTGGCCTCTTGCCCGCTGGCATAAAGGCTGGCTTCATTATAAATGGCGCCGCCGGCTACACCGCGATCACCATATGCGGAGTTGCCGGTAATTTGAGCACTACTGATTGTGCCGATTTTACCATTATAGTTGTTAATGGCACCACCGGTAATACTCGGATATGAAATAACTTCATTGGTAGTCGGACGAGTGGTGTCGGCAGAACCGGCACCGACACCAGTATCTTCAATAACTCGGTTGCCGATAAGGTTGCCGCTGATGTTACCGATTTCGCCATAGTGGTTATAGATAGCACCGCCGGCGGCAGGAGAGCCGCGAGCAACGTTGTTGGCTATAATACCGCTAATATCGCCGATTGTTGCCGAAAATTGTTCGGGAGTAGTGGTCGTGGTGCTTGCTCCATAGGCATATTGCGGTTGATAATAAAAATCAATTATGCC
Organism: uncultured Azospirillum sp.; assembly: GCA_947301965.1. Classification (GTDB taxonomy): domain Bacteria; phylum Pseudomonadota; class Alphaproteobacteria; order RF32; family CAG-239; genus JAFUYI01. The sequence goes on from CAMYUM010000014.1 coordinate 29,984, forward strand.
TTGGTTATGAATAAAACCGCCTTTACCTTCGGTCGCGCCATCATATGCAATATTGTCAACAATATAATCGGCATTAATATCGCCGACCGTTCCGGAATAGTTATACAAAAAACTGTTATTGTTGGCGGCAATTATTGAAGCATTGATGTCGCCGATTTCAACACGATAACCATGCTCACGGTCAAGTTCTGAAGACATTATATTCTGAATGCCGGAAGTTCCGATAAAGCTACCGCTGATATCTCCGATGGTTGTTTTTTCAACACTCTGATTGTTTTGGTTCAAAATAGAATAAGATGATACGCTTGAGTTTGTGCCAACCCAGTCGCCATTGAGATTGCCGGTTTGATTGTAGTTTTGGAGAGAGCTGTTAACCGCATCCCAATATGTTTCTGCATTTGAGAGGTTTTCTTCGTTATATAAATACATGTTGGCCGTAAAAACATGTTCGTTGACAAAAGTGTTAAAATCTGCAGTTGTGCCTGTTTCGCCAAACCCGGTATAGCCGCTGGGCAATGTATATTTGTAGTATACAGTAGTGTTGGAAACCGGATCAAAGATAGAGCCCTTACCAGGCCAACTATCAATTGCCGTAGCATCGGTAAATTCGCTGCTGGCCCAAGTAAAATTAGGTGTAGAATCATTAAGCTCATCAATAATACTATCCGCAAAAACCGGTGTACTAATGAGCGTTCCGATTAACAAAATTGCTGCCAACCTACTGTTTTTCATAGCTAATTCTCCAAAAAATGACTATTAGTCCTTTATTGCAGAATAGGTGTCAATGGTTAACAAGAGGTTAAATTTCGCGAGTCGTTAGGGGGCTGTGGATAAATTTAAAACATTTCCAACAAAGCCTTGGCTTCATCGCTTAAACGGTCAATTGACCAAGCTGGCTCCCATACCAGATTGACGGTGGCAACCCCAACCCCGTCCAAGGCGGCAACGGCAGCAGCGGCCTGCCCCGGCAAAACACCGGCAACCGGACAAGTGGGAGCGGTTAAGGTCATATCAATTTCAACATCACCGTTATCAAGTTGGCGGATATCATAAACCAGACCTAAATCGTAAATATTAATCATAATTTCGGGGTCGCAAATAGTGCGCAGAGCCTCAATTATTTGCTCACGAGAGGCTTTTGCGGCGGAGGGTTTAAGCGGTGCGCCCTCTTTTATGCTATATTCTTCAACGGGCGCCTGCTCGGCAAAAGCTTTAAGCAATTCGGCTTCATTATCATTAATATTTTGTTCTTCACTCATAATTCCAACTCATCAAAAAAATGTTTCAGCTTTTTGCAAAGCGGCTACGAACCTGTCAATATCCGCATGGTTGGTATAAAGTCCGAAAGAGGCGCGCGCCAATGAAGTATAGCCCATGCGATTGACAATCGGTTGCGCACAATGATGTCCGGTGCGAACGGCAACACCTTCCTTGTCCAAAATAAAAGCAACATCTTGGGGGTGAATATTTCCCAAAGCAAAAGAAAAAACACCGCCTTTGTTCGGAGCTGTACCGATTATCTTCAAATTGGGAATTTCTTTCAAACGTTCATTGGTATATTTTATTAACTCCTGCTCGTGAGCTTCAATATTTTTCATACCGATTGATTGCAGATATTGCAATGCGGCTCCCAGCCCTACCGCTTGAACAATCGCCGGAGTTCCGGCCTCAAAGCGCGCCGGAGGGATAGTGAAAGTTGTTTTTTCATAGGTTACATTTTCAATCATATCTCCGCCGAACTGATAAGGAGGCATTTGAGCAAGCAGGTCATATTTTCCATAAAGGCAACCAATGCCGCTCGGACCGTACAGTTTGTGCCCCGAAAAAGCCAAAAAATCACAACCGATATCTTGCACATCGGTCGGAGTATGGACAATGCTTTGGCAAGCATCAACCAAACACAGAGCCCCGGCAAGATGGGCGGCATGAGCAATTTCTTTGATTGGGAATACGGTACCTAAAACATTGGACATTCCGGTAACCGCAACCATTTTTACTTTGGGATTTAAGAGCTTATAAAAATTTTCAATATCAAAACCGCCGTCATCTTCTACTTTGAAAAAACGTAAAGTAGCGCCGGTTTTTTCACAAGCATTTTGCCAAGGTACGAGGTTGCCGTGATGTTCGGCTTCGGAAAGCAAAACTTCATCACCTTCGTGTAAATTGTTCAATCCCCAAGAAGAAGCTACAAGGTTCATACTCTCGGTGGCAGAACGGGTAAAAACAATTTCATTTTCGCTTTTGGCGTTGATAAAATCTTTAACAATGCGGCGGGCGTTTTCATAAGCCTCTGTCGCCATCTCTGACAAATAATAACTTCCGCGGTGCACATTAGCATAAGTTTCGGTGTACATTTTAACAATAGCATCAATTACCACCTGCGGTTTTTGGGCGGAAGCCGCCGTATCTAAAAAGGTGTTAACATGACCATTAATCGTTAATGACAAGGTCGGAAAATCACGGCGGATTTTTTCTACATCATACATTTGATAAAATCCATTCTCTAATTTGTTCGTTATCAATACGATTGATGACTTCAAGCAAATAAGCATCAATCAACATTTGTTTGGCTTCTTCTTCCGGAATGCCACGGGAGCGCATATAAAACAATTGATCTTGATCAATTTCACCGCAAGCGGCACCATGAGAACATTTGACATCATCAGCATAAATTTCCAGCTCCGGTTTGACATCAATTTCGGCAGTATCCGAGAGCAATAATGCACGGTGCAACTGGTGTCCTTCGGTGGCTTGTGCATCCTTAACAATACTGATTTTGCCCTGAAAAACGCCTTTTGCCTGACCGCCAACAACACCTTTGACCAATTGGTCAGATATAGTTTGGGGCGATAAGTGAGCAACGTCGGTTGTGGTGTCTATTGTTGCCCAACCGTTCATGATATAAGCGGCATCAACTTGAGATTTAGCTTGTTCCTGCAACAAATCAATTTTGGTTTCGTTGCGTCCCAAATCTGCACCTTTTTGCAAACAAAAACTTTTATAAAAAGCGTTTTCACGAACTCGGGCATAATTAAGAGCAATATGAATTGCCTTGAAGGCCTCATTTTGAAATTTGTAATGGGTTATATTTGCCTGCGGAGAGAGATAAAATTCGTTTACAATATTATTAAAATAGCAATCCTTGTCATCTCCGATATGATAATAATATTCAATCACACTGATGTTTGCCCCTTTGCCGGCAACAAAAATATTGCGGATATTGCTCAACAAATGTTGCTCGGTTTGAGTGTGATAAATGAACATTAACGGCTTTTTTAAGCTGATGCCGGCATCAATTTTGACAAACAGCCCCTCTTCAAGCATTGCCGTATTGAGAGCAGCAAACGGATAACTTTGCAAATCAATATATTTGCCGAGATAGTTTTGGACCTCGCCTTCAACAACGGCCTGCATCAATGTCATAACTTCGACACCGACGGGAAGCGCCGGATATAACGGCATAAATTTGCCGTTGTAAAAATGGATTTGATAGGCATCAAACGGCAAATCTATATATAATTTCGGTCGATGCGCACAATGACAATGTGTGCCGCAGGTGCATTCTTCATTCTCATGATGATGTTCGCAACCGCAATCACATTCTTCTTCGGCACAGCCCTCCAGCTCTTCCAAAAACTTTGACGGAGCATAAACAAAGTCATCACGCTGTAAAACATGCAATTTGGTGTATTTCCACGCTTCGGTTTTGGCCGTGGGCATAACAAAAGCATTACGACCGCGGGAGCGTATACCCTCAAGCCACGGAATATTTTCACCAAACAGTGCTATGTCTGACAACAATTCTGACATTATTGCTCCCTCGTATATGCGGCATAGCCGTTTTGTTCAATTTCTTCGGACAGGCTTTGGTCGCCGGATTTAACGATATGACCATCGGCAAAAACATGTACAAAGTCAGGTTTGATGTAGGTAAGAAGTTTTTGGTAGTGGGTAATAATAAGCAAAGAACGATGCTCATTCCTTAAAGCATTAACACCATTTGAAACTACTTTTATGGCATCAATATCAAGTCCCGAATCGGCCTCATCCAAAATTGCCAAAGATGGTTTTAGGATTGTCATTTGCAAAGCCTCAAGGCGTTTTTTCTCTCCGCCGGAAAAACCAACATTAACCGGACGTTTAAGCATTTCATTATCAATACCGAGTTTTTTGGCTTCTTCACGCAGATATTTGATGAATTCCATGGTATCAAGTTCAGGTTCACCATTATATTGTCTTTGCGCATTAACGGCGTGTTTCAAAAAACTGGTAACCGGAACGCCGGGGATTTCGACCGGATATTGCATAATCAAAAAAAGACCTTCGCGAGAACGCTCCTCGACCGACATTTTAAGCAGGTCCTTACCCTTAAACCAAATATGTCCCGATGTAACTTCGTAGCCGGGTTTGCCGGTCAGAACGTAAGATAAAGTTGATTTACCGGCACCGTTCGGTCCCATAATGGCATGAACTTCGCCTTCGTTTATGGTCAGGTTAAAATTTTTAATGATTTCTTTGCCGGCGACTTGAGCGCACAAGTCTTCAATTTTAAGCAACGTATTCATTATCCGACGCTCCCTTCCAAACTGATATTAATTAATTTTGCAGCCTCAATTGCAAATTCCATCGGCAATTGCTGCATAACCTCTTTGCAAAAACCGCTGACAATAAGACTTACGGCATCTTCTTCCGAAATACCCCGACTGCGGCAATAAAACAGCTGTTCATCACTGATTTTTGAGGTTGTGGCTTCGTGTTCCAACCGCGCGGTTTTATTACGGTTTTCGATATAAGGAACCGTGTGAGAACCACAGGTTGAACCAATAAGTAAACTGTCGCATTGCGAATAATTGCGGGCATTAACAGCGTTTGGCGCAACACGGACCAAACCGCGATAGGTCTGGTTGGAAAATCCGGCAGATATGCCTTTCGATATTATACGTGATGATGTGTTTTTGCCTAAATGAATCATTTTAGTACCGGTGTCAGCCTGCTGATAATTATTAGTCAACGCTACCGAGTAAAACTCGCCGACCGAATTATCTCCCTGCAAAACACAACTCGGATATTTCCAAGTTACGGCCGAGCCGGTTTCAATCTGTGTCCAGGAAATTTTGGAATTAATACCGCGGCAGGCCGCACGTTTGGTTACAAAGTTATAGACACCGCCTTTGCCGTCTTTGTCGCCGGGATACCAGTTTTGAACGGTTGAATATTTGACTTCGGCATTGTTTAGGACAACAATTTCGACAATTGCGGCATGAAGCTGATTTTCATCGCGCTGAGGAGCGGTGCAACCTTCCAGATAAGAGACATAACTGTCATCATCGGCAACAATTAAAGTGCGCTCAAATTGTCCGGTGTTTTTGGCATTAATTCTAAAATAGGTAGAAAGTTCCATCGGACAACGAACACCTTTCGGAATATAAACAAAAGAGCCGTCGGTAAACACCGCGGAATTCAGACAGGCAAAAAAGTTATCGGTATAAGGCACGACAGAACCCAAATACTGCTTTACTAAGTCGGGATACTCACGAATTGCCTCAGATATTGAGCAGAAAATAACCCCTTTTTCGGCCAGTTTGGCGCGATAAGTGGTGGCAACCGAAACGCTGTCAAAAACCGCATCAACCGCAACAACACCTGCCAGCATTTCTTGTTCCTTAAGGGGAATACCCAATTTGTCGTAGGTCTTTAAGAGTTCGGGATTAACTTCGGCAAGACTTTTGGGCGCGGCTTTTTGCTTGGGTGCCGAATAGTAATATAAATCCTGATAGTCAATTTTATCGTATTTTAATTTTGCCCAGGTCGGTTCTTCCAGAGTCTGCCAGAATTCAAACGCTTTTAAGCGGCGCTCAAGCAACCATTCCGGCTCACCTTTTTTGGCAGAAATAAGGCGAATGATATCAGCAGACAACCCTTTGGGAGCAGTATCCGAATCAATGTCGGTGACAAATCCGTATTTGTATTTGTCTCCGCTCTCGTCGATTATTTGTTTTATTTCAGCCTTATCGCCCATACTCGTACCTGTTTTATTGTTTGTCCGCAATTTACTTTTTTTAAAGTTAAAATGCAAGTTCTATTTAGGGAATAAATAAAAAATTAAGTTTCTTGAGCGTATGATAAAATGAGGTAGATGAAAGGTTGAAAATTGCGTATTTTGTCGACATTGATATTGATTTTGAGCTTGTCCGCATGCGGAACATGGTGGGGAAGCCCTGATGAGATTATTGTCGAAAGGGGCGATACCTTATACAGTCTGTCAAAAAGATATAATATCCAGTTGCGTGACCTTATTGATGCAAATAATTTGCACCCTCCGTATACCTTGAGAATCGGACAAGTGCTGCAAGTTCCCGTAAGCAATTATCACGTAGTCAAAAAAGGTGATACGTTATACAGTTTGTCGCGTCAATACGGTGTCGATGTAAAAACTTTGGCTCTCAACAATGATATCGAACCGCCGTATACTTTAATTGTCGGACAACGGTTGGCTATTAACGGACGCAGGAACTATTCCGCACCGGCGACAAGTGTTGCCAAAACTACAACTCCGTCATCATCTCCGTATCGTCCTGCGGTTACCGCAAGCACTGCCGCTACAGCGGCACCGTCGGCAATAAAAACAACCGCTGTGACAAGCCCCGCTAAAACCAGTTCGACTACAAAGGTTTCAAAATACCGAAAAACTAAATTTGCATGGCCGGTAAGAGGCAGTATTTGCTCGCGTTATGGCACAATAGGCAAAGGACGAGCCAATGACGGAATTAATATAAAAGCACCTTTGGGCACCGCGGTTAAAGCCGCCGACAAAGGCACAATTGCTTATGCCGGAAATGAGTTGAAAGGCTTTGGCAATCTGATATTGGTGCGTCATGATGACGGGTGGATTACCGCTTATGCCCACAATGAAAAATTGTTGGTTAAAAAAGGACAACCGGTTGCTCGCGGTGAAAAAATTGCAACCGTGGGAACTACCGGCGGTGTTAATACTCCGCAGTTGCACTTTGAGGTTCGTGCCGGCAAAAATCCGGTCGATCCGACACTGTATTTACAATAAATCCAAAATTTTGTTGAAGATTTAGCTTTTAAATATTGTTATCTCTGGATATTGGTGTATATTTTAGCCCAGTTTGTCATTATTAAGGAGATAAATATGTTTATTAATGATGCTTTGGCTCAAACTGCAGGAGTTGCCGCAACCAGCTCGACAATGAGTATGATGGTGCAGCTGGTTTTGATCTTTCTGGTCTTTTATTTTATCCTCATTCGTCCGCAACAGAAAAAAATCCGCGAACATGAGGTAATGCTTAACGCAATAAAAAAAAGCGATAAAATCATTACCGGAGGCGGTGTTCTCGGCGTGGTTGAAAAGGCAAACGACGAAACTTTGGAGGTAAGAATCGCCGATGGAATCGTGGTTACCGTATACAGAGCAACTGTTCGTCAGATGGCTGATGATGATAGCGTTCCGGCCAAGCAAGTTTCTAAAAACAAAAAGAAATAACAAAAGGATTGTTTGATGTATAAACTGTCTAAAACTAGAATTTATATTATTCTTGCCATTTGTTTGGCGGGAATATTCTTTGCGCTTCCTAACTTTTTGGGCGGAAGTGTTAATTTGCCGAAATGGTGGCAACCGGTTAATCTCGGACTTGATTTGCAGGGCGGATCAAATCTGTTGTTGCAGGTCAAAGTTGATGATGTTTTGAAAGAAAGAATGTCATCAATCGAAGATTCTGCCCGTCAGGCTTTGCGTGATGGTAAAATTCGTTATCAAAATCTGAAAGCCGGCGCTGACAATGTTAAGGTAAAAATCGATAACATTAACGCCAAAACAAAAGCCATCTCGCTGTTTAGAAAAATGGACGATGGTTTGAATGTTGTTGAAGACGAAGAAGGTGTAATCGAAATTTCGTATTCGGAACAGGCTTTGAATCAGTTAAAGCTGAAAGTCGTTGATCAATCAATTGAAATTGTTCGCCGCCGTATTGATGCTGCCGGCACCAAAGAGCCGTCAATTCAACGTCAAGGAGCAGACAGAATTACCGTACAATTACCGGGTGAGCAAAATCCCGAATATGTAAAATCTTTGTTGGGTAAAACGGCAAAAATGTCATTTAATATGGTTGACAGTCGCACCACGGCCGCTGACGCCCGCAGAGGTAAATTGGGTAGCGGTTCACGCTTGATTAGCGGTGACAGCGGTGAAACCTATGTGATTAGCCGCAAGCCCGTGGTTACGGGAGAACATTTGACAGATGCCGCCGCAGCTTTCCAAGACGGACAGCCGGTCGTAAGCTTCAAGTTTGACAGTTTCGGTGCTAAAAAATTCGGCGAAGCAACTTCAAAAAATGTTGGCGAAAGATTGGCCATCGTTCTTGATAATGAAGTTATCTCGGCTCCGAATATTAATACTCCGATTACCGGCGGTTCGGGTGTTATTTCAGGCAATTTCACGATTGAATCGGCAAATGAATTGGCTATGTTGTTGCGTTCAGGCGCTCTGCCTGCTCCGTTGGAAGTTTTGGAAGAAAGAACCGTCGGAGCGGGTTTGGGATCTGACTCAATCACCGCCGGTATTACTGCTTCTATCATCGGATTGATTTGCGTGGTATTGTTTATGATTGCCGCTTACGGTTTGTTTGGAATATTTACGACTGTGGCCGTATTCTTAAACCTGTTTTTAATGCTCGGCGTTTTGAGTTTGATCGGTGCAACTTTAACATTGCCCGGTATCGCCGGTGTTATCCTGACAATCGGTATGGCAGTTGATGCCAATGTCCTTATCTTTGAGAGAATGAGAGAAGAAGTAAACCACGGTCGCTCAACCAAAGATGCCGCAGAAGCCGGATTTACGGAAGCGTGGGCAACAATTGTTGACTCTAACTTAACAACATTGGTCGCCGCTTTTGTATTGCTGTACTTCGGAACCGGTCCGGTGAGAGGTTTTGCCGTAACTTTGGCAATCGGTATTGCAACATCAATGTTTACTTCCGTAACCGTTACAAGACTGATTATTACCGGTTGGATTAAGAAATATAAACCAACCAGATTGCCTATTTAATTGAAAGGGATGATATAAAATGAAAATGTTTAGCTGGGTGACAAAAGACACCAACATTGATTTCTTGAAATATCGTAAATTGGGTTATGCCCTTTCGATTGCGATGTGTGTAATTGCAATATTAAGCATTACTCTAAAAGGCTTTAATTACGGTATTGACTTTTCGGGCGGTATTCTGATTGAGGTAAAAAGCGAGCAGCCAATCAATATGGAAAGTATGCGCAAAAAACTCGCTCATGTTGATTTGGACGACCTTAATCTGCAGTCAATCGGTGAAACCGGTGATGAAATGATGATCCGCGCACAAGCCAAAAATTTAGATGAAAAAGCACAAATGGCGGCTGTAAATCAAATCAAAGAAACTTTGGGCAGCGGATATGAATATCGTAAAGTTGAGCTGGTCGGACCACAAGTAGGTGATGAGCTCAAAAAAGCCGGTATCATTGCCTCGGTTATTGCGGTCTTGGCAATTTGCCTTTATGTTTGGTTCAGGTTTGAGTGGCAATTTGCCATCGGAGCTTTGGTCGGACTTTCTCATGACTTGTTGGTTACGGTAGGATTGTTATCATTATTCGGTTTTGATATCAGTTTGACAACCGTTGCCGCAGTTCTGACTTTGGCCGGTTACTCAATCAATGATACCGTTGTAAACTATGACCGTATCCGCGAAAACTTGCGCAAATTTAAGAAAATGCCGCAGTATGACTTGTTGAATAAGAGTACTAATGATATTTTCTCACGTACGATTTTGACAGGTATTACCACATTGTTGGCAGCTGTTGCATTGTTTGCATTCGGCGGTGACGCTTTGCGCAGTTTTTCATTCACAATTTTGTGGGGCGTAATTGTCGGAACATACTCTTCAATTTATGTTTCCACAACATTGATGAATCTGTTTAATCTGCGGGCTAATCAAAACGCCGAAAAGAATATTAATCCCTTCGGAAATGTTGATTAGTATAAACAAAGTCTAATAACAAAGGCCTTATCAGATATTAACGGTAAGGCCTTTTTATTATGCGACAGGACGGCAAAAGCTAATCATATTAAAAATATTGCATTTTCCGTTTTTTTTGTTATACTCAACTTAGTTTGTAACTTTGGATATAGAATATGATTATCGATAGTAACAACGCAAAACAAAAAAGTATTTTGACTAACAAATACTTCTATCAGACTACAGCCCAGATTATGCGCGATTTGGAAGAGAAAGGGTATGCAAACTCAGCAGATGAAACTTTGAAAGTAATAAATGCATATCATGATGTAGTAAAGAAAAAAACCAAAAATAACTTTAATGCCGATTACAATGCGGCTTTTGAAAAAATAGATAAAGCAATAAAAATGTTGGCCAATCAAGTTTTTTATAACTATGATAAGCGCAGTTATGATGAAGCTTATCGTTCCTTTGAGGCCTTTGATCATCTGCACGCAGTGCTCGAAAGACAGCGCACAAAAAAATCACTTTAGTTTTAGCTGTGAGTTTATCTATATTCGGTTGCATATGCCGTTTTTTTGGAGTATTCCTTTTATATAATATGTCTAAATCTTTAAAAAGGAATACAGAACATGAAAGATATTTCCGTTATAGGATGCGGTCGATGGGGAACTTTTTTGGCTTGGTATGCCGCTAATCGTTGCCCAAGCAAGATCAACAATGTGTTGATGTATGATTTGAAAGATTCTCCCAATTTTATCGAGTTAAGAGATACACGCAAAAATGAGTATTTGTCGTTGTCTGACAACATGTTTTTGTTTGATACTCTGGACAAGATTTTGGTTAATGATACCATTATCATCTCAATCGGTTGCCAGCATTTTCGCTCTTTGGCAAAACAATTGAACGGCTACGATTTGAACGGCAAAACCTTTTTGTTGGCCATGAAAGGTCTTGAGGCTCCGAGTGCAAAAATCATGCATGATATTTTCAAAGAAGAAATCAAACAAAATGCCCACGTAGCAACTCTCTCCGGACCGGGACATGTTCAGGATTATATGCGTAATGTTCCGTCTGCCGCGGTTATTGACAGCACAGAACCAGAAACTCAAGAATACCTGATTAAATTGTTGCAAAGCGATTTGATCCGTTTTTATTACGGAAATGATTTAATCGGCGATCAAATCGGCGCGGCATTGAAAAATGTTATCGGATTAGCTGCCGGAATTTTGGACGGGTTGGAATGGTACGGTTTGAAAGGGGCTTTGATGGCTCGCGCACCGGTTGAAGTCGGCAGACTAATTAAACATTTGGGTGGAAACCCAATGTCGGCTTACGGTCTGGCGCACTTGGGCGATTATGAAGCAACTTTGTTCTCAAGACACAGCCATAACCGTATGTTTGGTGAAGATTTTGCCAAAGGTAAAAAGTTTGAAAAGCTGGCTGAAGGAGTTCCAACTTTGCAAGCCGTTAAGGCTATTGCCGACAAAGACGGGATTGATATGCCGATTTGTCAGGCTCTTTATAAGGCAATTTATGAAAAAGCAGATATTAAATCGACGATTCGCTCAATTTTTGAGAGAGATTTGAAAAAAGAATTTATCTGATTGATTTTGTTTAATATTTGTTAGAAAAATGCCGGTTATTTTGCCGGCATTTTTATTTTTGTACAAAAAAGTGTTGACAAAAAATGTTTTTTAGTCCATATTTGGTTATACAAGCTAATTATTCACAAATATTATAAACCATTTAAATTTCACAATCATGGAAGAGAACAAGAAAGACAACATCCAGATCGGCACCCAGACCAACAACAACGGAGAACAGGGAGCTGAATTCATCGAAAGTGTCGCTGCAGGAGCCGCCGAGGGCAAGAAGATGACCAAGGGAGAGAAGCGTGCCGCCAAGAAGATGGCCAAGGCCCTCCTCAAGAAAGGCATCATCGACAAGGAAACCTACGACAACATCCTCGCGAAACTTCGCACCATGTAGTCAACCGGCACCCGCCGAAAGTCTTTAACAAAAAACGTCAGCCTCCCCGGCTGACGTTTTTTGTTTTTTTAATCATTATTTAAATTCTATTATCATAGTATATCGTTGGGGGTTTGTATGAAGATACTTTTTCATCAATCTGGAAGATCTATGGTGGAAATGCTTGGCGTTCTCGCCATTATCGGCGTTTTGTCGGTTGCCGGTATTGCCGGTTACAGCAAAGCTATGGCTCACCGCAATCTAAACAAAACTATTGACCAAGCCCAGATGATTATTTCAAACTTTATGTACTATGTCCAAAATACTAATAATAAAAGCGGTATGTATAACACAAACGTGATTAACTCCCTGATTATCCCGCAAGAAATGTTAGATTCAAGCAATCAATGCCATCATGCTTTGGGAGGCAGGTGTTTGGTCTCCCAAAATACTAATGGAAGCCAAGAATTTATTGTGCGCTTTGGAGACTTGGACAAGGAGGCCTGCATACAATTACTAATCTTGCCTTATTCGGAATATGCCCAAAAAGTCAGTGTAAATAAAATTGCCCAGGGAACGCCTCTGTCTTCAGGAAACGGAAAAGTAAAAACCGGAGCTATAAGTATCAGAGATGCCGCAAGTTTGTGTTATGACAAACAAAATGCTGTCCGATGGCATTTTTAGCAGTTATTCGTACTTGCAAATTCAAAAATTTTATCTATCAACGGCTTATCATTACAATATACTGCCAACAAATCAAACAACTTTTGACGATACCCCTCACTAATATACAATTGTTTGGTAAGGCTGTAGTTTATGTCAAATTGCCAAGAAATACACCCCAAAATACGATCTGAAAGCGTTTTGATAAATGTATGGTTTATCGGCTTTGCCGAGAAAAACTGTGTCAGTACTTCTTCTGATAGCGGAGCGAACTTCTGCTTTTCAGTAAGGTTATGAAAAATGACATCACTTTCAATATTATCATAGTATTTTTGAAGATAATACAAATCCAATTTGTCGGCATCACGCACCAATTTTATCATAATCTCTGCTAAAGATTTATCGGCATCAGATAGAGCCGAGTATTCGGCATCGTTGTAAAATTCTTCAATTAAGTGACCGTGATGACGGACGGACAGCAAAATTTTTGTATCTCTGTATTCGGGGGTTTGTGAAAGTATCTCGGCACCTAAAATTCCATGGTCGCACATACGGCCGCCCCAATATTTCATTGATTGCCGTTTGTACAGTTCAACGGTTTCTCTAAATCGACCAATATCATGAAAAAGCAATGCTATCTCACATTGTTTTTTGAACTCCGGCTGACTTAAAATTTGTGGAATATCGTGATTAATTATCTGAAGGCCGTTTTCTAAAACCCTTGAAGAGTGAGCAAATTTTCGCTGCAAGATTTCAGCACAGCGTTTATCTTCTCCGATTTCATCAATTGCATTTTGAAATTCTGTTTTAAGAAATTTAATCTCTTTATTATTCATAATTTACCCGGACAATAAAAAAGGTGTTTAGAAGATCTGGCTGCGACTTACTCTCCCGTGTCTTAAGA
>CAMYUM010000015.1 GCA_947301965.1 uncultured Azospirillum sp.
TGCTAAAAAAGTAGCAAAGAAAACTGTTGCTAAAAAGCCGGTTGCTAAAAAAGCTCCTGCCAAAAAAGTAGCAAAGAAAACTGTTGCTAAAAAGCCGGCAGCTAAAAAAGCTCCTGCCAAAAAAGCAGTAGCAAAGAAAAAATAATTATGAATTGTTTTATAAAAGCGCCCGTTGACTGAAACGGGCGTTTTTGATTTTAAAAAAGTCTTGAATTTGCTCTGCAAAGTTTATACAATCCCACTTTAGTTTAACTGTTAGGATTTTGTATAATGAGTGCTATCAAGGTAAGATTTGCCCCTTCTCCCACGGGCTATATGCATATTGGCAATACACGTACTGCAATATTTAACTGGTTGCTGGCCAAAAAGCTCGGCGGTGAGTTTATGTTGCGTATTGATGATACCGACAAAGAGCGCTCTAAAAAAGAATACGAAGACGCAATCCGCGAAAGTCTCAACTGGCTTGGTCTCACATGGACTGAAGAAGCTCGTCAATCCGCTCGCTTTGCCAGATATCAGGAAGTTACGGAAAAACTCATGCAAGAAGGCCGTATTTATGCCTGCTATGAAACCGCCGAAGAGCTGGATATGATGCGCAAAAAACTTATGACCAAAGGGCTTCCGCCGATTTATGACCGCAGCGCTCTAAAACTTACTGAAGAGCAAATAGCTGCTTACAAAGCTGAAGGTCGCAAGCCTCACTATCGTTTCAAACTGATTGACGGTGATATTGTGTGGAATGATTTAGTCCGCGGTGAATGCCGCTATAATGCCGCCAATTTAAGCGATCCGGTTATTATTCGTGCTGACGGCAGCTATCTTTATCATTTACCTTCGGTTATTGACGATTTTGACTTTGGTATTACCCACATTGTTCGTGGAGAAGACCACGTTACTAATACTGCTGCTCAAATTCAAATGTTTGAAGCCATTGGCGGAACGCCGCCGCAATTTGCGCACCTGCCGTTATTAACGGGTAAAGAGGGCAAACTTTCCAAACGCCTTGGCAGTATTGGTGTTTTAGATTTACGCGCTCGCGGTATTGAAGCAATGGCGATTTGCTCATATTTGGCCAAACTCGGCACTTCTGAAGCTATTGAGCCGTTTTACGACTTGGAATCTTTGGCACAAACTCTTGATTTCAATAAACTAGGACGCTCGCAGCCTAAATTTTCTGAAGAAGATTTGGCGCGTTTTAATGTTCATATGGTTCACAATATGCCATATTCTGCCATCGCTTCCCGAATTGATGCCGATGAAAAATTTTGGAATGTTGTGCGCGGCAATTTGAATGTTGTCGCTGATTATAAGCAATGGGAAGACATATGTCGATGTAAGGTCTCTCCGGTTATTGAAGATGCTGAATTCTTGTCACTGGCCGCAGAACTTTTGCCTCCCGAACCATGGAATGAAAACACCTTCAACAGCTGGATTAATGAAATAAAACTCAAAACCGGCCGTAAAGGAAAAGACCTTTTTCACCCTCTGCGTAAGGCAATTACAGCCATGGATGACGGCCCTGAATTAAAAATTTTGTTGCCGTTAATTGGCTTTGAACGTGTTCATAGTCGTCTTAACGGCCAAGAAGCCTAGGAGACAATTTAATGTATTTACACAACACGCTTACCAAACGCAAAGAAAAATTTAATCCCATTGATGAAAAAAACGTTCGTATGTATGTTTGCGGTCCTACGGTGTATGATCGCGCCCACCTTGGTAATGCTAAATCTGCGGTGGTTTTTGACGTCTTAAACCGTATTCTTCGCCACCTATATGGTGACAAACATGTTACTTATGTTTCAAACATTACGGATATTGACGATAAAATTCTGAACAAACACCAACAAACCGGCAAACCGATTGATGAAATTACGACAGAAACTTATCAATGGTATATTGATGATATGCATGCCCTAAACGTCAAAGATCCGGATTATCGTCCCCGCGCGACTGAATTTGTGCAGGAAATGATTGAACTGATAGAGATTTTGCTTAAAAACGGTCATGCTTATGAAACGGAAGGACACGTCCTGTTCTCTGTTGATTCTATGCCGAAATACGGCTTCTTGTCCGGTCGCAGCATGAAAGAAATGCTTGCCGGCGCACGCATTGAAGTTGCTGATTATAAGAAAAATCCGGCCGACTTCATTTTGTGGAAGCCTTCAACAGCAGATCAACCCGGTTGGGACAGCCCTTGGGGCTACGGCCGCCCCGGTTGGCACTTGGAATGCTCGGCAATGAGTTCCAAATATCTGGGCAATTCTTTTGATATTCACGGCGGCGGAGCAGATTTAATCTTCCCTCACCACGAAAACGAGTGTGCTCAGTCGCTTTGCGCCTATCCCAACGACACTTTTGCCAACTACTGGGTTCATGCCGGAATGTTAATGGTTGATGGGGTTAAAATGTCAAAATCTCTCGGCAATTTTTATACCGTTAATGAGATTATAAAAAAATATCCTGCGGAAGCTTTGCGCCTGCTGTTTATCAGCACCCATTATCATCAACCGTTTAATTTTACTTATTCTGGTCTGAAACAGTCCAAACAAATTTTGGATAAATTTTATAACGCCTTACTGCGTGTAAAAGATGTTCCGACAATTGAGATTGAACCCGATGAGCGCGTGGTCGAGGCTTTAGCCGATGATATCAATACTCCTTTAGCAATCAGCTATTTGCACGATATTACCAACAGTCTTAACAAAGCCTCCACATTGGAAGACAAACAAAAGTACAAATCTTTGCTTTTGCGCAGTGCTGATATTTTGGGGATTTTATATCAAGAAGCCGAAGAGTGGTTTAAGGGCAATATCGATTCTGATATTGATGAAAACGAAATAAACCGTTTGATAAACGAACGTCTTGAGGCAAAAAAGTCTAAAGATTGGGTCAAAGCTGATGCTATCCGCAATCAATTGAAAGAGCAGGGCATCATACTGGAGGATACACCTCAAGGTACCGCTTGGAAAAAAGAATAGCGTCTAATTGATATATTTTTTGGCTTGAAGTCTTTCGTGATAATGTTGAATTTGATTAAAAACTTTATCGGCGAAAGACTTTTTTGCCATATATGTCATAAACAAAGGTTCTTCCAATTTTAATTTTCCGAGCGTGTCTTCTAATGCTTCAAAGCTTTGATAAATCTTATCAATCAATATAATATCACGTACCTCATCATCCATATTTTTTCTGTTTTTTTCATGTGCCATTTCAACCTCCAGTTATATTATTTGGTCGTATAAAATCTAAACACACAAAATATAATCACGGTAGCACCTAAAAATCGTACACCACACATCAAAAAAACTCACACATACAAAGTATTATGGTTTTTTATCTGGTTCTAAAACTTATGATTAATCATTGTAATCTTGTGAATTTCAGGCACAAAAAAGCACCCTTTTTCAAGGATGCTTGATTTTATTGGTGAGCCCGGCGGGATTCGAACCCACGACCCTTTGATTAAAAGTCAAATGCTCTACCGACTGAGCTACGAGCCCTCACACAACGTGCTATTGTATAATCCATAAAAAAAACGCCGTCAATAAAAAAATCAATAAAATATAAAAAATAGTTTATTTGTTAATAATTGTGTGTTATCATCACTAAAGATTTGAATTAAAAACCGTGAATTAAGAGGTTGTAAAATGTCGGAGAAGAAGAATAATCAACAGTCTGGGCGTTATGATATGTTGCAAAACGCAGCCGGCGAAATTTTGATCATTATTGAATATAAGGAAGGCGGTCCGGAAAATCCGCGCTTGGTTTATGACGGCGGAGAACAGGCCTTGTTATATCGCAGCCGCGAGAGCGCATTTATGCTTAACTCCATTAACAGCGAAGCGCGTATGCCCCTGAAATCGGTCAGCGAAGTTATGATGGTTGAAATTGAAAACGATGATGTTGCTCGTGAATATAAGGTTCCGGTCAGAGTTGTACGCAGCCTTAAAGCTTTGGGGTAATTTTATCCACAAACAACCGTTCAAAAATCAGAATAAGGGCTTTAAAAGCCCTTATTTTTTGTTATGATACACGGGTATAAACAATCAACAGAGTTTATTATGGCAACCAATTTTATATTCATACTTTTGTTAAGCGGTATTTTATGTTTTTCTGCCCCCAAAAAGCAGTTGGGATGGATGTGGCATCTGCCCATCTTCGGTGCATTAATCTACGGGATTGCCGCCTTATCTGATTGTTTCCCGTATCCGGACTTTGCCGTCGTTTGGGAGGCTATGCCCAACCTTTCGGTCTTGTTAAACATAACTCCTGTTGCCCAGACAAAAGAATTGGCCCTGGGAATATTGATATTAGGCGCTGTCTGCGTATTTCACAATCTTGTATCTGCCGATGAGCAGGATAAAAATACTTTGAACGGTTTGGCTGTAATTAATATTGTTTTGTTGCTTATTGCTCTGTGTTCGACCAACTATTTTCAACTTTTGGCGGCGGTGGGTATGGCCGATGTCGTTGTTTATGGAGCAATCAATAAATATGAGGCCAAACGCCAGTATATTTACGGTAATTTTCTGGCTGACTTCTTGCTTTTGAATATTTTTGCGATCATCTTGGGACAACACGCCAACATTGAAATTGTAAGTTCCGGAGCTTATTCTACCGATTGGCATCACCGCGATTATATTGCGATTATACTTCTTCTGTGCATTTTTATTAAATCCGGTACAATCCTTTTCCATTCCGCATACCAAAAAATGTCAAAATTGAATGCCAACCGCCTTAATTTCATCTTATTTCTTGCCACTCCGCTTATGGGCGCGGTCATTTTGAGCATTTTACATGATATTTTAGACATTTCTCGCTATTCATTGCCGATTTTACGCCTCTTTGCGGTATTCACGGTTATATGGGGGGCTTGCGGAGCCCTTATCGTAAAAGAAAATCATCGAAAATGCGCATATATGGCGATGGTGTTTTGGGGTTTGTATTTCTGCGCATTTGCTTGGTTGTCGTCTTTATCGCCGCGTTCATTTATAATCTTTTTGGGAACGGCTTATTTGTTTAATACCGCATTAAGCCTCATTCATAACAGCTTGTCGATAAAAAACAGAAACAGTTTTATTTCTATACTAACAATATCATTTGCAGCGGCCGGATATATGCTGGCTTGGTGGAGCTTTACATATTCAAACATCATTTTGGCAATTGCCGGAGAGTGTGTGCTTTGCTTACTCACCTCCCAGGTCGCTTTCACAATCAGAACGGATTATCTTCATTTATCACCATTTTCACGTTTTTGGTTGTCGGTTACAATAATTTTCGGTGCGTTAGCCGCTTTTTATTTTACCCCGGAACTTCCGCAATTCATACCTTTTTTGGCAGTAGTAGCGCCGGTTTGGATTATACTTGTAATTTTTAGTCCGATAGCCAAAGTTGCTTTACGCCTCGGTGCCGAAAATATTCAAAACAATGACTTAACAACCGCAATGTACGAAACCATAATCCTCGCACCGTTACAAATCATAGGGCGAATATTGAGACTGACTGTTGATATTGTATTTTTGGAGCGTACGGTAATATCTTCGGTTAAAAATGCGATTCGTTTTTTAATTTTTATTTTCCGTCGCCTTCACGCCAACAGCGTTTTAAGCAGCATAATGTTTTCTCTGCTCGGAGTGTTGATAGTTGCGGTTGCGTATTATAACGGAGTTGTCAAATGATTGAGAACGCTGAAATTTTATTGAGCGTATTGATGGGGGTACCGCTTTTGGGTATTTTTTTTGCGGCAATATCCAAAGAAAATTCCGAAAGTGCTGGTCGTAATGTTCTATCAGTGGGAATTCTTACAGTCGTTTCCAATCTGGTTATTTTGGCGCTTATTGGCAAAAACCTCATCAACGGTAGTGATTCTTTTCAAATTATGAAGAAATTTGAATGGCTTAGCACCCCGAAGATTGAATTTTTGTTTGCTGTCGACACTTTTTCTCTGTTGCTCATTGCCGCCGTTCATATAGCGGTTCTGCTGGGGCTGTTCGGCGTGCTTAACAATACATATCGCCAAAAAACATTAGTTATATTGGCTCTTTTGTTTTTGGAAATGATGATTGGCTACCTTTTGGCCGGCGATTTATTTTCATTTTATATCTTTTTTGAGGCAATGCTGTTGCCGCTGTTCCTTTTGGTGGGAATTTTGGGAGATGTCCATCGTCAAGACATTTTATATCGCTTTTTCCTTTATAATCTGCTGGGAGCTTCGCTTCTTTTTATGGCCCTTTGCATTTTGTTTAACCACCAACATGTAACAATACAGACAATCGGCACCGTAGTTTTGAGCCGTAACCTTCAAATGATTGTTTGGGGCGCAATTTTTATCGCCTTTTTGTCGCGAATTCCCATTTGGCCGTTTCACTATTGGATATCATCGGTAAATGTCAATATCTCCAACCCCTTGGTCTTTATAATTGCCAATATATTACCTTTGACCGGCGTTTACGGGCTTATTCGGTTCTTTCCCCTGACTGCTCCCGAAATTATTGCCCCATACCTTCTCGCTCTTCAAATCATCAGTATTATAACAATGGTTGTTATTGCCCTCATCGGTTTTAGCCATCGCGATGTTCAATATAAGATTTTTTCATACATGACGGTATTTTATATCCTTTATTTGTTGGGAGCCTTATTGCCGACAGACAAACTATTAAGCAACATCGGTTTTTCGGTTTTTTCATGGCTGATTATTGTTGCCGCCATAGAAGTTATAGTTTCACATATTGAAAAAGAGCGGCAGCAACTCGGTTTGTCGGAACGAGGAATTTTAAGAGAAGCAAAAACAACCTCATTTGTACTGTCGTTTTTTGTTTTGGCGGCGGTAGGACTTCCTTTATCCTCAATGTTTTTGAACAATATGTTTATTTTTGCCGGACTTCTCACATATAATCTCAAGACTGCCATGTTTATTTTGTTGCAACACTTGTTTTATCTCAAATATTCGGACAATGAAATCGCAGAAAAAAATAATGTTATAAATGACGTTTCCTCTCCGATTATAATTGTTTTGGGAGCAACAATATTGTTGATAATAACCTCGTTTATCAATCCTTTATGGTATATGGAGTGACACATGCTGACGGATTATATAGCACTTTTGCCTGAATTTGTTTTGGTATTGGGAATATTGGTCATGACACTGGTCAAGGTTTTCAGACATTCAAATACTCCCAAAACCTTTTACAGTTTGAGCCGTGTTTTTATTTTTATATCGGCAATATTAACAGCTTTATTTTATAACCAAAATGTCGGAGAATACCTCCGCAACAATTCTTATACAACATTGTTTAAAATCTTGCTTTATTTGTTTACGTTCATCATTTGTTACCTTTCTGCCAAGCGTTTTGTCAGCAAAGGATTGCCGAGTTTTTCTTTTTACATAATGATGTTGTTCAATCTGTTGGGCTACTCAATAGCAATTTCATCTTGGAACCTTTTGCCGCTATGTTTGGGATTGGGCGCAACTTTTCTCGGCAACATTTTTCTGGTTAAAATTGAAAAACCCGCAGAGGAACATCGCCATATTTTATACTATTTGTTGCTTTCTACGGTAGTTGTTTTGTTTATGAGTTTGGGGGCCGGCTTGTTTTATCATTATTCTCAAACACTTAACTACGCCGATTTAGAACAGTTTTTAAGCCTTCGCTCCAATCTGATTTGGCAACACCATTTGGCTTTTTCGTGTATTGTTGTCAGCGTTTTGCTGATGATGGGAGTTGCTCCCCTGCATTTTTGGTTTTCTAATGTGGTTGGTAAATGCATTTTGCCGGTTGCGGCCTATCTCTCGGTTGTACCGATTTTTGCATATTTTTCTTGCTTGGTTAACATGTGTGTAAATGCCTTTTATCCGCTTTTGGGTTGGTTTAATACGGTATTTATCATTTTTGGTATTCTATCCATATTTATCGGAGCCATCGGAGCCAATAGCGAAAACAATCTTCGTAAGATCTTTGCTTTCAGCGGCCTTTACTATATCGGTGTTACACTTTTGGCCTTATTCCCGATAAATGATAACAGTTTAATGTCGTCATTTACATATTTGCTGGTTTACGTGGTAGCAATATGCGGCGTTTATACAATTTTTTACGGTTATCGCAGCAAAGGCAAATATTTGTTTAATCTTGATGACATTAAAGGAGTTGCAACCCAACGCCCGTTTTTGTCGGCGGCATTACTGGTGTTTATGATATCTCTCATCGGCACGCCACCTTTGCTCGGTTTTTTGGGCAAATTATCGGTTATTAACAGCTTGGTTATCGGTCATCGCTACGCACTCTTGGCAGTTGTTTTGTTTTCAATGCTAATTTTGGCCTACGCTTACCTTAAGATTATAACTGTTGTTTATTTTGAGCCTCGCAGCAATGCATTTGATATAGTTGATCGTGGTGTTTATTTGTGCATGTTTATCAACATTATTTTAATGCTGATTGCGATTATCAATCCCAAATATCTTATGCACGATGTTGAACTTATGTTGGTGGCGGTTTTCTGATGCCTGAATTGAAAGAATTAAAATCATGGTTATGGATTGACTGCGATGAAGTCGGCAGCACTAATGATGAAGCACTCCGTCTGAGCAAAGATTTGCGGCCCGGCGAAAAAGTCGTGATTACGGCACGTAAACAAACCAATGGACGAGGTCGTCGAGGTCGTAACTGGATAAGCCTTGACGGAAACCTTTTCATGTCAATGCTGTTTTCGTGGCCGTTAAAAGAAAACGGAGCCATGCCTTTGATTGTGTCTTTAGCCGTACTCAATACGGTTTTGAAATTATCGCCGCAAGCCAAAGTCAAACTGAAATGGCCCAACGATGTTTTGCTTAATGGTTGCAAATTATCGGGAATATTGCTGGAACGCGGGTTAAAAGACAATCTTGTTGTCGGTATCGGAGTTAATATCAAAAAAGCTCCCTGCAGCGCCGACATACTGTATCCGACCACGAGCTTGCAATCCTGCGACATAAACTGTACTCGCCGAAAGTTTTTAAAACTGTATCTTGATGAGTTTGATAAAATACATCAATTATACTTGTCCGAAGGAATGCAAACCATAGTTTGTTTGTGGCTGCAACACGCAGAAAGTGTTAATTCTTCCATAATTATACATACCCCGCGGGGGGAAGAAAGAGGACTATTTAAAGGGCTCGGTTCAGATGGTATGTTACAACTTGAAACGATTGACGGTAAAATCAAAAACATTGATGCCGGAGATGTATTTTTTGATAAAAACGGAGAAAATGAAAAATAATGAGTGGTTTTGATAAAGATGGGCTGTATTTTGTGGCTCTCGGCGGTGCCGATGAAATCGGCATGAATATGTATGTCTATGCGCATAATGGCAAATTCATAATGGTTGACGCCGGATATGGCTTTTTGAATGATGACTACCCGGGAATAGACTTATGCTTTGCTGATGCCTCATTTTTTGCCAATTATGCCCAAGATTTTGAAGGCATATTCATTACCCATGCTCACGAGGATCACTTTGGTGCAATCGCTCATGTTTTGCCGTTGTTAAATTGTCCGATATATGCGACTGATTTTGCGGTTGGTTTAATTAAAAACCGTCTTCAAGAATATGGTCTTGTAAATAGTGCCGAAATCCACTCGGTTAACACCAACCCGATAGTAACGCTTCCGCATTTTGAGGTTGAATTTATCTCCGTTGTTCATTCGGTTCCCGAAACTTCGGCGCTGGTTATCAAGGCCGGCGGCATCACCGTGGTTCATGCCACAGATTGGCGTTTTGATGATGGAAAAACCAAAGACCTGCAAACAAATTATCAACGTTTTGAGGAAATAGCCCAATCAGGAATAGATATGTTTGTTTGCGATTCCACCAATATTTTAATTGACAAAGAGCAGCCGACGGAAGCTGACGTTCGCAAATGCTTGATTGAACTTGTTCCTTCATTGCCCAATACGGTTGTTGCCACCTGTTTCGCCTCAAACTTAACCAGGCTCAAAAGCTTGATTATGGCCGCAGATGCCGCCGGACGAACACCTGTTTTGATGGGGCGCAGCTTGATCAACAACGTACATATAGCTAAAGAACTCGGATATTTTGAAGATATTCCCAACTGTTACAATATTAAGGAAGCTTCCGCAATACCGTCAGACAATGCACTTTATATCTGTACGGGTTCGCAGGCTAACTATCGCAGCGCATTATCTTCAATAGTCAGCGGACAGAGCCGCTATATCAAACTCGGCAAAGGCGACAGCGTTATTTTTTCATCAAAAATTATTCCCGGCAACGAAGATAAAATCAGTGATATGCAGGAAAAACTGATTGCACAGGGGGTTAACGTGATTACTGACGCTGATGCCCTGGTTCATACTTCAGGTCACTGCAGCAAGGCAGAAATCAAAAATATGTATGAAATTCTGCACCCTCGGATTGTTCTTCCCGTCCATGGTGAAAAAAAGTTTATCCGTGAGCACAAATATTTTGCCGAAACCTGCGGAATTCAAGATGTTGTAAGTGTTGTCAATGGTGGTAGTTTGTTGATTACTAAGGACAAAGTTGCTCCGTCCGAAGATATTCCGACCGATGTTTTGGCGGTTGACCGCAAAGAAATAGTCTCGCTTAATTCCGAAGTCGTAAGACGCCGCAAACAGATAGCCTATAACGGCAGTGTATTTATAAGCGTTATTTTTGATGAACAATGGAAATTATTGGCTCTCCGTGTTTCGTCAAAAGACATTCTTGAACCGGATAAGTTTTCTTGTTTACGTGATAAGATAGTTGAAGACGTTTCGGCTCTCTTACCGCAGGCGGTAGAAGATTTAAAATATAACGAAACCTCAATTCTCGACTATATTCGTACGCAAATTCGTCGCCGTATTGAAAAATCAACGGACATGAAACCGGTAACTTTTGTGCACTTTTACAAACTGCCGTTACATGACATTAATCAAAGCAACGATGTTGATACCACTCAACCGATGATTATTTATCCTTCGCCGGAGGTCGATAACTAGCCCTTAGGCTGTTCAACCGGCAGATACACGGTAAAAGTCGTACCGTTGCGTTTTGATGAACTTACTTTCATATTACCATGATGTCGGATAATAATATGTTTTACGATTGCAAGTCCCAAACCGGTACCTTTTATGTTTTTATCTTTGTGAGTTTGCATACGATAAAATCTTTCCGTCAACCGGTTAATATCCTCACTTCCGATAACCGTACCGCGATTGTTTATGCTTATGGCTACCGCCGGACCTTTTGCGATCTGATAAGACCTTGATTCGGGGACATTTTCTTGCATTTTTATGCCTATTTTAATTTTACTGTCCGGTTCTCCATACTTTATTGCATTATCACACAGGTTTTGTAATAACTGTTTTATTTGTCCGTGGTCGGCCGCAATCGGCGGAATATGAGCCGGAATATTTGCATCAAATTCAATATTATGTTCTTTAGCTTTGAGAGAAAGGGCATGTATTACATCATCTACAATCGGTTCGATCACAACCGGTTCATCAGGTGTTTGGTCCTGATTTAATTCTATCCTTGACAAAGACAAAAGATTTTCAATTAAATTTGCCATATATGAGGCTTGTTCTCCCATAATTTTCAAGAACGTATCCTGCGCAGCTTTATCATCTTTTGCGGTAGTTTGGAGTGTTTCAATAAAACCGGATATAATCGACAGCGGCGTTCTAAGTTCGTGGCTGGCATTGGCAACAAAATCCGACTGCATTTTTTCTATTTTCATTGCTTTTGTGAGGTCATAAATAGAAACCACGGCCACCGCTTTTCCTTTTGAAACCCAAGGCAGATGTTTGATATGGGCATATAGTTTTTTCTTTTCATCTTCTTCGCCGCGTTTTGATACGTAAAAAATCAGGTTTTCGGCATCGCTTTCCTGAGCAATAACCCTTGCAACGGCATTTATAAAGTTGTTGGAATTAAAAATCTCTTCAATTTTGCGCTCGGTTATATTTTCCCCCAACAATTTATGGGCGGAAGCATTAGCTCCCAAAATATTGCCGGTCTTGTCAATCATCAAAATCGGGTCCGGTAGTGTATCCAATACGGCGGTGTCTGAAATTGTTTGTGCTTCCAAAGTTTCGGCTTTGTTGCTCCAAAAACGGTGCATTTCATTAATAGCATCAATAATATCCTGCGTTTCGGTTTCACTCATATAAGGATTGTCAACGTTATCGGTTCCCTCTTGCGACAGCTTGAAAATATATTTTTTTAATTGTTGCAGCTCAAAAGTTATCGGGAACAGCCACACCAAGTTGAACAGCACAATTGATGAATAGGCCATAATTGCAATACTTGCCGGCAGCAAATGCAGAGCCACCAACATCATAAACACTAGAGCTGACGGCATTGACAGCATCAAAACACGGGTTGCAAAACCGGAATCCTTTTCAATCTCAAAAATCTTGCTGCGACGCTTAAACATTGTATAAATCCTCTAAAAACATGGACTATGAAGAATTGTAATATATAATACGTTTAAATTTAATAAACATACACAAAGATAACAATGACAACTGAAAAAAAAGAAAAAAACGGTATAACCCCGATGTTGGAGCAGTATTTTGAGACCCGCAAGGCATATCCCGAATATCTGCTTTTTTACCGCATGGGTGATTTTTATGAAATGTTTTTTGAAGATGCCGTAAAAGCATCAAAAGCACTAGATATAACGCTTACCAAACGCGGTCAATATGACGGTAAACCGATTCCGATGTGCGGCGTTCCTTTTCATGCCTACGAAAGCTATCTCTCGCGCCTGATAAAACAAGGTTATAAAGTTGCCATCTGCGAACAGTTGGAAGATCCGGCCGAGGCCAAAAAACGTGGTTATAAATCAGTTGTTAAACGCGATGTCATTCGCTTGGTTACCGCCGGCACGCTGACGGAAGACAATTTGCTCGATACCCGCAAAAACAATTTTTTGCTCAGTCTTTGCAAACAAAATGATTCTCTTGCGGCTTCGTGGCTGGACCTCTCAACCGGGGATTTTTATATTGAAAACATGACTGTTTCGGCAAATGAAAAATCTCAGTTGCAAGGTCTGCTTTCGCGTCTTAATCCGGTAGAAATTTTGGTCTCTGACAGTTATTTGCAAAACCCGGCGATATTTGAAGTTTTTAACGACTACCGTCGTCAACTTTCTGTCCTGCCCCAGGCTCGTTTTAACAGTGAAAATGCCAAACATAATTTGCTTGAATTCTTTCATGCTTCGACTCTTGATGTTTTCGGCTCTTTTTCTCGAGCCGAAATCACGGCTGCCGGTGTTTTGATTGATTATGTGGCGACCACCCAAAAAGGTGAAATCCCGCGGATTGAAAAACCGACCAAAATACAAGAACATAACGTTATGGAAATAGACGCGGCAACCCGTCGCAGTCTTGAGTTGGTAGAATCTTCTTCTGCTGTCCGCAACAGCTCGCTTTTAGGGGTTATTGACCGTACGGTGACAGGTGTCGGCGCCAGAATGTTGGCTTCCCGCATCTCCAGTCCGTTGTTGGATGTAAACGAGATTAATAATCGCCTTGATATTATAGATTTTTTTGTTAATTCTCCGACTGCCCGCGGTAAAATCCGCGCTTTATTGAAAGGCAGTGCCGATATTGAGCGTGCTGTTTCCCGCCTCAGTCTCGGACGCGGCGGTCCCCGCGACATGAGAGCAATTGCGAGTGTTCTGGCCCTTTTGCCGCAAATTAAAAACGTCTTGAATTTCGGCTCTGATGGCATAGTGGCCAAACATGCCGAAGCGGTTGCTGCCATAATTAACAAGTTTGGCAATCACGATAATTTGGTAGCCGAAATTGACAGCGCCTTAAAGGAAGAACTGCCTTTGTTGGCTCGTGACGGTAATTTTATTGCCAAAGGTTATTATCCGCCTTTAGATGAACTATGCGAACTCAAAAACAACAGCCACCAGATTATCCTGAAAATGCAGGAAAAATATGCCGCCGAAACCGGCATAACCAACCTCAAAATCAAATATAACAACCTGATAGGTTACTTTGTAGAAGTTCCGACCAAATTTGCGACCGAAATGCTTGAAAACAAAAACTTTATCCATCGCCAATCGGTTTTGAATGCAGTTCGTTTTACTACGGTTGAGCTAACCGAAGTTGAAAACCAAATTCGCACTGCTTCGGACAAGGCGTTGGCCATAGAGCTTAAACTGTTTGATGACCTTCTTACTATGATTAAAGCCGCCTCTGACGACATTTCTCGCACCGCTAAAGCCATAGGTGAGTTGGATATCGGAGCCGCTTTGGCAGACCTTGCGGTTGAAAAAGACTATTGCCGCCCGGTTGTTGATGAAAGCCTTGAATTTGAGGTTGTCGAAGGTCGCCACCCGGTTGTTGAGGCAACGCTTGACGAGGAGCATAACGGCAGTTTTGTCGGCAATGATTGCCGCCTTGGTGGCAACAACAGCAACATCTGGCTGATTACCGGTCCGAACATGGCCGGTAAATCGACATTTTTGCGCCAAAATGCCCTTATTGCGGTTATGGCTCAGGCCGGTTCTTATGTTCCGGCGAC
Source organism: uncultured Azospirillum sp. (assembly GCA_947301965.1). Lineage (GTDB taxonomy): Bacteria > Pseudomonadota > Alphaproteobacteria > RF32 > CAG-239 > JAFUYI01. Next base: position 14,533 of record CAMYUM010000015.1, read on the forward strand.
CTCGGCTCGCATTGGCGTGGTTAACAAGCTGTTTTCTCGTGTCGGGGCTTCAGATGACCTGGCTCGCGGTCGTTCAACCTTTATGGTTGAAATGGTTGAAACCGCCGGCATTTTGAACCAAGCTGACGAACGCTCGCTGGTCATTTTAGATGAAATTGGACGCGGTACCGCCACTTTTGACGGATTATCAATTGCTTGGGCAGTGGTTGAGCATTTGCACGAGGTCAACCGCAGTCGTGCTTTGTTTGCCACTCACTATCATGAGCTGACGTCTTTGGTCAACAAACTTCATAAAATGTCGCTTCATTGCATGAAAATAAAAGAGTTTAATGACGAAGTTATCTTTTTGCATGAAGTTATTGACGGCGCGGCCGACCGCTCATACGGTATCCATGTTGCCAAACTTGCCGGACTGCCCGAAGTTGTGATCAAAAGGGCAGAGCAGGTGCTGTCATCGCTTGAAAACGACAAGAAAAACAGCAATATCAAAGAGTTGGCTGACGATTTGCCATTATTTGCCGTGCTTAAAGAACAAACCAAGCCGACAGTTGCAAAAGTTCCGGCATTAGAGGCTCTTGAACAGTTAAATCCTGACAGCCTGAGCCCCAAAGAGGCCTTGGAAGAATTATATAAATTAAAGGAGATGTTAGAATGTTAAGATTTATCAGTAGTTTATTGTTAATGTTGGGTTTGTCTTTTGGTACAGCCAACGCCTATGAGGTCAACGATCCCGAAAACACCCTTCTTTTAAAACTTAAAGACGGAGACGTTTTAATCCAAATGTATCCCGATGTTGCACCTAACCACGTTGCACGCATTAAAGAATTGGTTCGCCAAGGCTTTTATGATGGTCTTAAGTTTCACCGTGTAATTGAGGGTTTTATGGCTCAAACCGGCGATCCTTTGGGCAATGGCACAGGTGGCAGCGGCAAAAACTTAAAAGCCGAGTTTAATAACAAACCGCATCGTCGCGGGGCCGTTTCAATGGCGAGAGCTTCTGATCCTGATTCTGCCGACAGCCAGTTTTTCATCTGCTTCAAAGACTCTAATTTCCTTGACGGACAATACACCGTTTGGGGGCAGGTGATTGCCGGTATGGAATATGTTGACAACATCAAACGTGGTTTCGGTCCTAACGGAATGGTTAGCGATCCGGACAAGATTGTTTCAATGAAAATCGTTGCCGATATTCAAAAATAACCTAAACTTCCCAAAAAACAAAAGGCGGTAAAACAACCGCCTTTTTTTAACAACGATATTTTGCAAACAAACAAGCAAAAACAACAACTTAACAAGTGGTATTATAATACCACTAACTAACAATTTGATTTTTAGTTGTTTTTTTATGTTGACAACAAAATATCTTAATGTATATTAGCCAAGAATTTAACCCATATAAAAAGAGAGAAAATATGAACACTTATGCTACAAAACCTTCTGACATTGAAAGAAAGTGGTATGTAGTTGACGCTCAAGGCGTTGTTCTGGGCCGTTTGGCTGCCGAAGTTGCAAAGATTTTGCGTGGCAAGCACAAACCCAGCTTTGTTCCCAACCTTGACTGCGGTGACTATGTTATCGTTATCAATGCAGATAAAGTAAAATTAACCGGTAAGAAGATGCATGACAAAGTTTATTACAAACACACCGGTTGGATTGGCGGCATCAAAGAGACCACACCTGAAAAGATTTTGGCAGGCAAATTTCCTGGTCGTGTAATTGAAAAAGCCGTCGAGAGAATGATTTCCCGCAATCCTCTTGGTCGTCAACAAATGACCAAGCTCAAAGTTTATGCCGGTGAAAATCATCCTCATGCTGCTCAAAATCCGATTGTTTTGGATATTGCAGCCAAAAACCCGAAGAATAAGAGGAGTGCTTTGTAATGGCTAAAGTTGAATCATTAAAAGATATTAAAACCGTAGCAGCTGAAAAGACCGAAACTCGCAAACCAAACCGCGACAAACTCGGTCGTGCTTATGCTACCGGTAAAAGAAAAGACGCTGTTGCTCGCGTATGGATCAAACCCGGAAAAGGCGATATTACCGTAAACAGCAAAAACGTTGACGAATATTTTGCTCGTCCTGTTTTGAAAATGGTTATCAACCAGCCGTTTGAAGTCACCAACCGTGTAAACGAATTTGACGTAGTCTGCACAGTTAGCGGTGGTGGTTTGTCTGGTCAGGCCGGTGCTATCAAACACGGTATTTCCAAAGCTCTTAACGAATATGAGCCGGAATTGCGTGCCGTATTGAAGAAAGCAGGCTTCTTGACACGTGATGACCGCGTTGTTGAACGTAAAAAATACGGTCTTGCTAAAGCTCGCCGTTCTTATCAGTTCAGCAAACGTTAATCTATCAAAAAACGTTTATTTCAAATGGGTTGGAACTTTCCAACCCATTTTTTTAAACCAAATTTGTTGCAAATTTATAAAATTTCATATACCGTAGAAACAACCTATAAAGAGTGTGCGAGGGACAAGCCCTTTGACCACACAGCAACCGGCAAGATGTACGGTGCTAAAGCTTGAACGATAGGTAAAATAAAAACCTGTCGTTATCGATGGGTTTATTTTTTGCTCTCTTTATAGGCCATTTTTTTATTTTAAGGAGAGTAAAAATGCAAAAATTAACTGAATTTTATCAAAAATTAGAAGCAGATATACATCATGAAGTAGATAATCTTAAAGGCGGAGCGGCAATAAAAGCCGCCGCCTATAGTTGCAAAATTAGGATGGCAAATTTAAATGTTTATAGGATAATCAATGAGTTAGTTTCTATACCGACCGACGGCAGCATTAAAAATCATCAAAGATGCATACAATATATTGTGGAATATATTAACTCATCATATTCGCAGTGTATAATCAAACATATCCCGACAAACGGCAAAGATAATTTAATTATCGGTTTTAACGTAGAAAAACTACAAAATATTCAAACCGGACTGATGCTTTGCGGTCATCTTGATGTTGTTAAGGGACACACGGAACAATTTACTCCCACCGTTAACAACAACAAAATTTATGGTCGCGGTGTGGCAGATATGAAAGGTGCAATCGCTTGTTATTTAGAGTTAATTGCACATCTTAACATGCCGGTTATTTTATGCCTTACCTGTGACGAAGAAACAAATATGCAGGGAATTAAAGCCGTTTGTGATTTTCTGAAAAAACGCAATATCAAGCCTCGTTTGACATTAATCGGTGAGCCGACTGATAATAAATTGGGTATCAGCAGTACCGGGATTGAGAGTTATAAAACAACGATTTATGGTATATCAGCACACTCGTCGGTGCCACACAGAGGTATTAATGCAATATTTATTGCGGCAAGAGTCTTAGAGCAACTAGAAAAGATATCTTTTGAAGTGCAAGATAAGGAAGTTTGCTTAAATGTCGGCATAATCTCCGGTGGTGAAGATATGGCCACAATACCCGATAAAACAGAAATATCGTGGGGATTTAGATATACATCTGCAAAAAACGCCCAAAAGGTGATGGAATTATATGATAAAGCTGTCGTTACCGTTCTCAATCAATATCAGGGAGCCCGTATAGAAACAACCAAAACTGCTGAATTTTTAGGCTATACTGCCTCAAATCTGCAAGAAACCGCTCGTTTATGCGAAAGATTAAACATTAAGCCCACGTCTGTTAATTATACGACAGAAGCCGGTTATTTGGCAGAAATAGGTCATAATGTGTACCTTTTCGGTCCGGGAAAAATTGAACAAGCTCATTCCGACAACGAATACATTAACATTGATGATTTAATGAATTACCTGAACATTTTGAAAGAGCTGACAGGAGTACCTCGAACGTTGTCATGTTCAATAATATGACAGAGTTTTTATTCTTAAAATTTTTTCTTCTACCCTCTTGCACTTGGATTGTGTCGTTCCTACATAAATATTAGAAGCCATGCTACGACATGACCAAAAGATTTTTTTAAGATAAGGAGAAAGATTATGTCACACTTAATTTTAAGAAAAAACAACGTAGAACCGCGTAACAACGACGTATGGGGATTACAGTCCGACATAAACCGCCTTTTCGACGCTTTTATGACCCCGTTTGATGGCAACGAGAGCCGGTATTCACTGTCTCCAAAACTGGATATTGCCGAACTCAAAGACAAATTTGAAATCAAAGCCGAACTCCCAGGCATTGATGAAAAAGACATCAACTTGTCGATTGAGGATGGCGTATTGACCATCAGCGGCGAGAAAAAATCTGAAAACGAGGAAAAAAACAAGGGTTATTACCTCAAAGAGTGCTCTTATGGTTCTTTCAGCCGTGCAGTTCGTCTGCCGGATAATATTGCCGATGACAAGATTGCCGCCAAGTTTAATAAGGGCGTTTTGACTATTGATATGCCCAAGCGTGAACCTTTGCCCAACAAAGTCAGAAAAATTGAAATATCTTCAAAATAAGAGGTGATTGTAATGAAAAAAATTATACTTCCGCTCGTGGCGGCAACGGTTTTGGGTGCATATCCGGTATCAGCACAGACCATAAACACTTATGATCCGTTCAACAATTTGTGGAATCAGCCGTTTTTGGGACTTTCTCACGTTCAGGCCGAACCCAAAATGGACGTTGCTGACCTAAAAGACAAGATTGAGGTCAAAGCCGAACTTCCTGGCATGGAAGAAAAAGACATCAACTTATCGATTGAAGACGGCATTTTGACTTTGAGCGGTACCCGCCAAAAAGAGGTTGAAGAGCAGGGCAAAGACTACTATGTCAAAGAAATGTCTTCCGGCTCATTCAGCCGCTCGGTTCGTTTGCCCAAAAACATAGATGAATCAAAGATTGATGCCGTCTTCAAAAACGGTATTTTGACCATCTCTGTTCCCAAAACTGCCGCTCCGGCCGAAACCGCCAAAAAAATTCAAATAAAAACGGAATAATCTTTATATTATTTCAGCTTGAAAAACTCCGATTTCAAAATCGGAGTTTTTTTAATAATGTCTTGCGCCATTCAATGATCTTTATTATAGTCAAAAGAAAGGATAATAAACATGCCCCAAGAAATCAGATTTTGCACTCCTACAGGAAAATATTGGTTTTTATCGCCGCTATCAGCATTTCCGATCAAAATGACTGTTGAAGGATCATCATATACCTTTCCGACAGTTGAACACTATTATCAAGCAATGAAATTCTATGCATCTGATCCTCGTTTTCAGACGATTTTAAGTTTAACCAATCCCGATGCCACTCGGTTGCTTACTAAAACGCCTGATTATAAAATAAACCGCAGAAAAGACTTTGATAAAAACAAATTTGATATTATGGAGCAAGCTTTGCGCGCAAAATTTGCCCAAAACACCGAGGCTGCAACCATGTTAAGGCAAACAGGAGACGCAATATTAATAAAATCTTGCCCGACCTGCTATAAGTGCGGCTTTGGCGAAGGCAGCGGCGAAAATCGTATCGGCAGGGTATTAATGCAAATCCGCACCGAACTTCTTCAATCAAAAGCAGGTTAACTGCCCAAAATTTCCCCAAAAAACACTTGCGATTCTTACAAAATCCGCTACCATAAATTCTAGCAATCTATTATTAACATCAAATTATTTAACAATGATTGGTTTTATTATAATAGCCATTGTCATCTACTTTGTTCTTCGCATAATCGGGTTCTTCCTTTCTTGTTTTATTGAGGCATGGAATGAAATAAAAAATGCTCCTCCCGAACTGGACATTGAAGCCCTGAGAAAAGATTTGCAAGAACGAACAGAAGCCAGTTTGTGGGAACTCCGCAATGAGTACCACAGCTACTTGGTCGAATCGATCAATACTCCATATTATCGTTTTTTTCTGGACATAATCGGTGAGATCGACAAGCGAATTTACTTCTTAAAAAGTCAGAAAAAAGGGGTCTTGAACTAAAAAACAAGCCCCCTTTTTTGTTTTTTTGAGATTAGGCCGCCAAATTTTCCGGTACAATCAATTTTGCTCCGGTTGATGCCAATACTTCTTCAAGCGTAAAATTCGGGTTAATTTCCTTCAATTTTAACCCTTCCGGCACCACCTCAATTACGCACCTTTCGGTTACAATCATATCCACTTCATGCGCTGCAGTCAGGGGCAGGGTACAATCCTGCACTATTCGCGGCTCGCCCTTGCTGGTGGTATGTTCCATGGCGATAATCACCCTTTTAGCCCCGACGGTCAAATCCATCGCGCCGCCCATTCCCGGTACAAAAGCTCCCGGAATCATCCAGTTGGCCAAATTGCCGTGACTGTCCACCTGTAAAGCCCCCAGAACCGTGGTATTAACATGTCCGCCTCTGATGATGGCAAAAGAGGTCAATGTATCAAAAAACACCGCTCCCGGACGGGTTTTAACCGGTATTCCGCCGGCATTGGTAACATGAGCATTGCCCGGTGCATCAAAATCGCGTTCTCCGCCACCTATCATACCGTTTTCTGACTGAAAATACACCTGTAAACCCTGCGGAATATAATTTGCTACCTCGGTCGGCAAACCGATCCCCAGCGAGATAACATCGCCGTCTTTCAGCTCTTGAGCTATACGACGGGCAATAATTTCACGGCATTGTTCTTTGGTCAGTTCCATCTCAAATTCTTTCTAAAAAGCAATATAATCAACAAAAATTCCCGGGATTATTACTTGCGCCGGATTAAGCGGTTCATCGACAATTTCTTCCGGCTCTAAAATTATGGTTTTTGCCGCCGTTGCCATTACCGTATTAAAATTACGTGTAGTCCCGTCCAAAAAGGCGTTTCCGAGCCTGTCGGCTTTTGTAGCATAAATAATTGCCACGTCAGCACCGAGCGGTTTTTCAAAAATGTATTTTTTGCCGTCAACTTCCATGGTCTTTTTGCCGTTTTCAACAATTGTTCCAACCCCCGTAGGTGTCAAAAAACCGCCGATTCCGGCTCCTGCAGCCCTGATTTTTTCAACCAGAGTTCCCATCGGTACCAGTTCTACTTCAATCTCTCCGGCATTCATTTGGCGTACGGTTTCAGGGTTTGTTCCGATATGAGTAACAATGGCCTTTTTAACCAGTTTATTGGTAATCAATTTTCCGCGGTCAAAGTCGGGAAGAGAGGTGTCGTTGGCAATCAGAGTCAAATTCCCGATTTTTTCTTTTACCAACTCGTCAATAACTTTTACCGGACTGCCGCAACGCAAAAAGCCGCCCACCATCAGAGATGAGTTCGGTTTTATCAATTTTGCGGCATCATTTGCAGATATAATCTTTTTCAACTTGTTTTTCCGTTATTCAAAAATCACTTTTGGCATTATATAAAAAAAATCATCAAAGTCAATTTAACTTGCTTTTTTCGGTGTCCGGCAAATCCTTGGGATAAATTCCTTGCCATTTAAGTCATGTTGTGTTATAATTCAGCCCTAAAATCTATTAGTCTGTTTATAATTACTTTCTCTCTTCACTATGAAGAGCCATATATACGTGACGGGTAAAAAATTATTAATTTAAAAATATTAAGCACTATGAAACACGTTAAAAAAACGCTCTTAGGCGCATTACTCAAAGTGTTTTGCGCAGTTGCGGTCATTAGCGGTTTCGTTGCTTGCAACGGACTTGAAGATGACTGGAAAATCATCCTGCAAGACGAAGGAAGCGTTGTAATCAAATCTGTTACTCGTGATGATGTCAACGGCACAGCCGTTCTCGCCAAAAACGAGCGCGGAGAGATTAAAGACACAACCATCGTTGTTCCTCTCGGTGGGGTAAATTTTAACATTTCCCCGCGTGACACCATTCAGGTCAGCGACAACAATGTTGTTAGTAACAACTTTGGGCTGAGCGACAGCTCCACCTCTGATTATGAGGGTTTGGTCGGTGACTTGAGAGTGTACTACACCTCTACCAAAAAGAGGTATCTGCACACCCTGAGCAAATATAGCAAAGACATTGAGATTTCGTATCTCGACGCTTATTGCTACGTTTGGGGCGCAAGAGTAGAGTTTCCTTTAGCTAATGGTAATGTCGAATACGAAAGTGTTTCGGTCAAACCTGATGGCAGCCGCGGGAACGTTACTTATTTCCTTTCTACTACCAATTATAACGTGGCCTTTATGAAAAAGAGCCGTCGTGAAAGTGGTTTTAAGGAGCTTGCGGTTAACTCTAACGACAAGTTGATTGACGTCAACAAGAGTGACGAGGGCTATGATGTTGTAGCACGTGACGGCAATGGTAACCCGATACGCGGTCGCTCGTGGATTGAAATTACCAGAACGTACTCCAACTCCGGCAAGGTCAAGCAAGTGTACGAGGTTTTGCTTAACTGCGGTATTACCGCCCCGGAATATGATGTCAAGGTTCTTCCGAGCTTTGATCTCAACCAGGTTTCGGCACGTCTTGGCAACAAGACCTCCGGAAGCACGCGCAAAGAGGGTAATATCACCGTTACTCCGTACACTCAGACCCACACGGTCGGTAACAACCAGTTTACGAAGAGCTTTGTTCTTTTGTATGAGACCGCCCGATGGTCGGATGGCACTTACAGCTTTGAGATGCCGAGCCGGGAATATACTTCTATTTCCGACGACGGTTTCACCATGTCAAACATGGCAGGTACCAGTACCTATGATGTCAAGCTGAATACTCACCGTATGAGCGCCCGCTTTAATGGTGAAAATGTCGTTGCTACGGCTGAAACCGAAATCAGGGTTAAAGTTCCTGAAGAGGAAAGGCAAACTCCGTCATGGCTTGGAGACCCGGTCGGTGCCAAGTACACTCGTGTACAACGCAAGACCGGAGAGAAGTTTACGGATATGATTGTGTTTGAATACCAAAATGGTGTCGTTATGGCTCCTGATGGTCAAGTCAATACCAATCTCATCTATGCTTTCACCGAAACTCTGGCCAAACAACACGGCGTTGACAGGTGCATCAAATCGTCCACGCAAAACTCTACCCACATCCGCTACAGCGGAGTATGGACCGGCTCAAAATGGGCACCGGCAGTCATCACCATAACCAATGGTCGATGGATTTATGCCGGTTTGAACCAGGCCTGGGATCATACGGTCATGGAGAACAACGCCATTACCCTTGGTATTGGCGTTGACGTTACTCCCGCCCCGTCCGCGCAGTCCGTGAGCATTAAACAGGGCAAGATAACTATCAAGTATCCGCCTAACAACGGCTCACGCACCGCAACCAGCTCATGCAGCCTCAAGTAAAATTCAGACTGCATCAGCATTCAAAGAACCGCCAAAAGGCGGTTCTTTTTTTTGCACAAAAAAAGGGAGTCGCTTGTGCGACTCCCCCGTTAAGTTAAAAGCCTTTCCGATGCGCAAAGATGCGCACCGGAAAAGGCAAAAAGTTCTTAAAGAAACCTACTTGCTAAAGCTTTCGGTGTGAGAGAGGGTGACTTCCAAGAAATCTAACGCCAAAATCAATTAGCGCAAATCCAAAGAAGTGTCGGCAGTAGTTTTACCATTGTTCCTCGCGTACTTAATGGTAATCTTGTTGCCGGAGATGCTGTAGCTCTGGGCCTTAGGAATCGGGGTCACGTCAACACCAATACCAAGGGTAATGGCGTTGTTTTCCATAACCGTATGATCCCAGCTGGCATTCTTGCCGGCATAGATCCAACGACCATTGGTAACCGTAATACCGGCGGGAGCCCACTTGCTACCTGTCCAGACACCAGAATAAGAGTCATCCTTCAGGCAGACATCAACACCATGCTGATTTGCAACGCTGCTACTGAACGCATAGATGAGGTTCATATCCACCTTACCATTGGGCGCCATAACGACACCGTTCTGGTAGGTGAACACGATCATGTCCATGAACTGCTCACCGGTCTTGCGCTGTACGCGGGTGTACTTAGCAGAAACAGGGTTACCGAGCCAGTGCGGAGTCTCCCGCTCTTCAACCTTCTCAACCCACAGCTCAGCTTCGGCCTTGCTGTTGGCATTGTGGTTGTTGAAGCTGGCACTCATGTTGTGAGTGTAGCTCTTACGCTCATACTCCTTACCGTTGCTGGTAGTGTTGGACATGTTGCCGGTCGTGAAACCGCCATCCTGAACGTTCTCATAAGCCTTGGAAATCATGTTGTGATTCATCGGCTTATAAGTGGCCTTCTCATACTTGAGGACAAACGTTCTCGTAAACTTGTCGTTGCCGACAGTGTAGTTACGAGTGTAGGTCGTGACGGTGAAATCACCATCCGTACGGGAAGAACCCTTGGTCTCACTACCAAGCTGTGCGCCAATCTGACTGAGTTCGAAGGAAGGCAGGATCTTCGTGATCTTCTCAGGAGCGGTAATACCGTTCGTGAGGTTAACACTCTTGGTATACTCCTTGGTGCCACTCAGGCTCCATTCCTCCTTAACTTTGATCCAAGCCTTACTGGTGGTGGCATTGACATAGTCAAAGCCCTCGTCCA
>CAMYUM010000016.1 GCA_947301965.1 uncultured Azospirillum sp.
AAACGAAATACAATCATATTTGCAACAAAATCCTTGGCTTTTGGGTACAGCAATAAAAGGGAGTTTTTTGTTTTTAAGCTCCATATTTCTTGAAAAATGTTCTTTTTAATGAAGGGGTAGCAAAACTTACATATTCCTTGAGGTAAGGAAGAGCATATTTAAGTATTTTTTCGTCATCAAGTTCTTCCGGAAACAGGAATCCTTGATTAGGCATTTCCAACATATAGCGAAAGGCCGCATATGCTGATGCAGACACTTGCAATATGGTTGGTGTATCTTCTCCGATTGCTCCTTCCAAATTGTTACCAAAATACCTGGTTTGAAAATTCTTTCCATCTATAACTATACCAACGGCTTCTCCTCCCTTTGACATATCTTTGGGTTCCATAAGGTATGTGTTTGTCAGATCAAATTCTGAACCGACATTTTCAAATAAGCTTTTTGTTGATATGGGACAAGGAAGATATACAAAATAAACTGAGGGTTTGTAGACCAACTTACTGCCTTTGTATATGCTTAAAAAGTTTGATATTGAATAAATTTCTTCGTGAGGAACAATATATCCCATAAAGCTTCCTTGGGGAGAATATGATTGTTCCGAAGAGTAGATTGATAAATTTTTCGACATAAAAAAGCCATCGTGAGTATTATGTTCTTGCATGATTTTTGACAGTTTCTTGCAGTCTATGTCTGTGCCGAGAGATATCTCACTTAACGCAGTTGTTTCTTTATAAAAAGACTCAACATTCCACGTTGAATATATGATGTTCGGTCGGGGAGAAAATTTGGGTTCTGTTGTGTCAATATCTGAAACATGAATTGTTTCTATCTCAAGCAATTGAGCTACTTCGGCATATTTATTACAATCAAGCAATGACTGTAATCTGTCTTTGTGAGAGGTAACAAAATTACCCGTGTCTTTCCTTACAATTTCTTTTATTGCTTGTTTCATAAAGCATGAAACCATTCCCGGATTCATACCAAACTCGATTATTGAGGTTGGAGCAACAGAATTTGTGTTTTTCTTGATATTACGGTAAATGCAAAAATCATGATAGTCAGGGACGCTTTCACCAGGTTCTTCGTGTGGTAAGCTACAAGTTGAAAGGTAATGAATATTTTTACTGATACAAATTTGCAATAGGTCCGTATTACTTTCACTAGAGCTAAAATCAAGCAGATAATCACCAGCGTTGAGTAATGAAAAAATATTATCGTATTTGCACCATTGAATATTAATTGTGAGAAAATTTTCGGTTTTACCTCCTATTTTGACAAACACATCAGCGTTTTTACTACTTTTGTCTATAACATACCAACTATTTGCATCAAACAAACCTTCTTTTTTAACTATTCTTAAAAAAGACGAACCGACCATACCCAGTCCAAATATTACAAATTTTACTTTACTTTCTTTCATTGACACACCAAAACAACTCCAAATATCATTAAAACAAAGAAATACATCTTCTTAACCAGCATTCTGGGAGTAATTTTTTCTTTTAGCGGAATATTAAAATAGTATAAAAGGAACATACCGATTAAAAGCAGGAAAATCGGTCTCATACTATTAATTGAGGAGCTTATTACCGGTGATAAGTGATCAAGAGCATAAGTTGAACATACTATTCCCAAAAAACAGATAAATTCGTCCAGTGCGAATATCTTAAACTTTTTTAAATATGGAGGGAAATTTTTTACAATGTCTTTCCGGTATTTGGTTATGAAAAGCAGACCAAACGGTAGAATCCCCGAAATTATATCCGGATATACCACAAGATTTACCCAATGACCTTCCAAATTCATTGTGTATTTTACTACAATCACCCTTAAAGAAAGCAATAACGAAGCAAACACCATATAATAAAATGCCTTATTTAGTTTCGGGATTTTGGTGTTTTTAATGCTGAGAGCAACAGAAGCCATTATGATAATGCCAAAACCTATATATTGATGTAAGGTTAAAGCATCATCTAATATAAAATACGACAGAATCGGAACAATAACCTGCCCCAAAGCAAAAAGAGCGGAAACAATAGATGTATCAATAACTTTCATAGCCGAATAAAATGGGTACAGATAGGCGACATCAATTGCGGCTAGAATTATGTAAAATAAAATTGATTCCCGGCATGGAATCGACGGCATCTCCAAAAGCATTACTAGCGGAATAAATACGAAATTCATCATTGAGATGTAAAAAATCATGGTAGTTTGATGCTTAAAGGTTCTGTTTGAGAGCAAGCATTCAATTATATCGGAAAGAGCTTCAAAAAAAGGGGATAAAAAGGCAACAAAAAGTATCATGGAAAATTCCTTGTTTCGTCGTAATATGGGTATTATATATGTTGTTGCGATTGTGACATAGATATGTAAATAATCCCTTAAGAATATTAATCATTGCTTAATCTATGATTTATATTATAATGGCTGAAGAAGGTAAAAGGCTTAAAATGACCGATATAAACGAAATACAATCATATTTGCAACAAAATCCTTGGCTTTTGGGTACAGCAATAGCTGTTGGCGTGTTTCTCGTTTATAAAATTGTAATGTCTATACATGACAAAAAAACTCCCCGTGGTTTTGAGCGGGTTGCCGGCATGTATGAGCTGAAGAAAAAAATCTATCAAGAAGTTATATTTCCTTTTTATAATGCCGGAAAATACAAAAAGTTTAATCTGACATTGCCGAACGGCATAATATTTTATGGTCCAACTGGCTGCGGTAAGACCTTTTTTGTTGAGTGTTTGGCTGAAGAACTGAACATGAATTTTATCAAGGTTTCGCATGCTGATTTGGCTTCACCTTATGTACACGAATCGGTTGCTAAAATTGCTGAAACATTTGAACAGGCCAAAGCTTTAAGCCCTTGTATCGTGTTTTTTGATGAGATTGAGAGTTTGGTGCCAACACGCGCCGAGTTATCATCACACGCAACCTATAAAAAAGAAGAAGTAGATGAGTTTCTGAACCATTTGAATAATGCCGCAAAGAACGGGATTTTGGTTATTGGCGCAACCAACCATATTGAGATGATTGATCCGGCGGTGCAGCGTTCGGGAAGGTTTGATTTGAAAATATATATTTCTCCCCCTGACGCCGACGCGAGAGCAGAAATGTTTTATGATGCATTAAAAGGAATGCCCCATGAAAAAGGTCTTAATTTTGATGAGTTGGCGATGATGACCGAAAATTATACCAGCGCCGATATCGTTAATATTGTACAAAGCACAGCTCGTTACGCCGCAGTGAGCGATCACAAACACATTACACAAAAAATGTTAGAACGGAGTATCCGTGAAATTCCATCCTCTCTTGATATGAGCGAGTTAGAGTATCAAAGTTATGAAGAAGAATAATAATATTCAAAATCAACCCGAACAAAATAAAAATACTCCCGCATCAAAACAGAGCTGACGCTCAATGGTGGAAATGCTTGAAGTATTAGGGATTATCGGTGTGTTGTCAATCGGCGGAATTAAGGGCTATTCTATGGCAATGCATAAGCACAATATTAACAAAACAATGGATTGGATTGCCGAGGCGGCAAATAATTATTACACCTTTACTGCAGGGCATCCTGCCGGGGATTTGATTACACAGGCTTATGATTCAACATGGATAAAACAATTTATTGCCCCAAAAGAATGGACCAAAAATGGCAATCGTGCGCCGATGGGCGTAAAAATGAGTTTTGGTGCTTCGGGTACGGTAACAGCGCAGTATTTTTCAGTTTCATTATATGATTTGGATCCCAGCGACTGTACAGATTTGGTCAGTTTCGGAGCAACTAATTATCCTCTGAAATCGCTATGGGTTAATCCGCAGAACAAAAGTTTTAACGGTTCGCTATGTACTGATGACCAAGGCACAAACACTTGTACCACGGCAATAAACAAACTTAATTCTCCGGCAAAAGCCGCAAAGGCCTGTAAGGGCAAAAAGAATTCTATTCTGCTGATGTTCAAAGCGTACTAGGGTATATTAAGGTTAAATAATAAAAAAGAGGACATTTTTGAATGTCCCCTTTTGTTTTATTTGAGAGTTACTTAATTACCTCATCTGCCACCGAATATATGTTCGACACTGCGTTTAAGTGCTTTATAAGTATCAACTCCTTCCTGCATTGTTTGAACACCTCTTCGGACTTCTCTCACACCCTCTTGCACTTTTTGTCTTGTATGTCTTACACCAGCTAATTTTTCTTTGGCATCAAGTTCTGCCTCTTTATTTCCTTGATATACCATCTGCTCTCGTTGGCTGAGCTCTGTCTGCTTGTCCCTCAACATGTTTTCAGTATTTACCGCATATCGTGGATTTGCTTCATAAGGACCTCTATTAAGTCTCATATAGTTAATGGCATCATCATATGAGCACGCAACAATCTTAATTGTTCTGGGATTTCTACTACCAGCCTCATAAGCTGTTTCCGCTACTGGCAAGAAAAGCACTCTATTTGCGTCAAAAGGATCTTGCACAACACAAGCATACATAACCCCGGCTGCCGGACGATTAAGACCGGTGGTTTTGCCACCTTGAAACTCGGGTAGAATTTCATAACCCCTTTCTCTTATCAATGCTTGCGTATAGGCCGGAAGGCTCTTCTCGATCCCTTGAGCAGATGTTGCACTTCCTCTGCCGGATTGAGTCATTGTCTGAGCTTCCTGCAGGGTTATGGTTCTGCCGCTTTGTTGATTTTGAGTTTGAGATGAGGCAACACGCTCAAATTTGCCGGTAGAGGCATTAAATGTTACTTCCGTATTAACCTTAGAATTATCATCGCGGGTTTGTGCATGGGCTTGCGACGGAGCAAATGATGTAGCCACAACGGCACCGACTGCAAGAGTAGCGGCACGGTTTCTGATTTTTCTGCGTATCTCTTCCGCTCTTTTTTTGAATGTTGATGACATGGCTACCTCCTTAAATTGCTCAAGTTTGTATTAGTTTATCATGTTTTAGTTAAAAAATTGTTTCATATACTATTTTTTTTGTTCTATATGTTGTGATTATAACATGTTTGTACAAAAAATCAAGCATTTTTGACAAACTAATTAAAATTTTATTGACTTTTTGTCTAAAATGCAACATATTGTCTCTGTTCAAACATTATTAACATATTAAAACTTAAACTATGAAGACTGTTAGAAATTATTTAGTGGGAGTGCTTGTTTCGGCTGTTTTTACTGCCGCAGTTATTTATCTCAGCCTCGGCATGATGGGTTTTGTAATTATTTGCATTGTTCCCCTGTGTATGATGGCCATGGCGGCTGATGAGAACAGAATTAACAAGTCCGGTTGGGAAGAAATCAGTCTTTTCCTGGCAGTGGCTCTGGTGTATTCGGTAATGTTCAGTTCGTGGCGGTGGACTTCGTTGATGATTGTTATTATCATCATTATCGGGCGGAGATTATGGAAAACATCACCAACTCCGAGCATTATGGCGGCATGGCTCACAGGTATGGAAGTCGCTACGGTGGGAATGGAATACTATGCCAACAAAGTCTATCATTTGGACAATCTCTTGCATGATGCCGCCGTGGTGATATTTGCCATCTATGCAATCGCCTGGGACATTTGTTCAAACAGGAAAGGATTTAAGCTGTAATTTAAGGCTAAAACTGATAAAAAAAGAGGTGCACCTGAAAGTGTACCTCTTTTTTGTTATTCATTCGGAGTATTGCTTGAAAGTTTTGCCATTTCGCTTAAAGGTATGAGGCGAATGCCTTTTTCCTCCAAGGTCGGGAGCCAGGCTTTGAGCGCTAAATATGTTTGTTCTTTGGGGTGTCCGATAGCGATGGCATAGCCTTTTGAACGGGCGATTTCTTCGGTTTGGCGAAGTTGTCCCATGATGTAATCAAAATCGTCCTTGTTATCCAGAAAAACATTGCGCTCAACAAGTTTTACGCCATAGCGTTCGGCTTCTTCAGGTCCGACCGAGTGCGATGTGGTTTTGGAGTCCAAAAAAATCAAATTACGTTTTGCCAGTTCTTTCATTACTACTGACATGCGGAATTTGTCTTCGGTAAATTTGCTCCCCATATGATTGTTAACCGCGGTTATGTGCGGAAATAAATCAAGCATGTCCCGTAGTGTTTCTCTGACCTCGGTACTGCTCATCGAAGTAGTAAGCATTTCGGCGGTAAAGTTTTGCATTACCTGGGGCTCCATCGGTAAATGAGCCATAATCTCCTGCCCGCTGGCAACCGAATTTGCTATCTGTTCGTTGAGGTTGTTGGCATAGGTCAAAAATGAGGCCGTAATCGGGTAAGCAAGACTGCTGATGTCTTTAGTGCGCTTGGTGCTGATGCCCATGTCATCAATAACAATGGTAATTGAGGGCTTGGTATCGGTCGGAGGAACTTGTTCTTCGGCGGCGGCGACATGGTTTTCCTCGGGCAATTTTTCCTCGTACAAATCATAAACCTGCTCGTTGCTCAAATTTTGCTCGTCAACATCAACTTCATTCAACTCCGAAGTTTCCGGCAAAGGTGCAGATTCGGCAATTTCCTGCTGATCAATGATATCCTCTATAGTCTGGGGGGCAACCGGGGTATATTCTTTGACTTTTATGGTGATGTTAGATGCTGCGGCAGAATATTGACGGTGATAATAAGCTGATGAAAGCACCGTTGCCAAGACGATGAGTGCCAAAAATAAAACAGCGGCAAAAAACCAATGATACCAACGATAGTTATGCTGTTTTTTCTCAAACTGGCGAAAGAACGGTTGCAACGGAAGCTGCAGCTGTTTTTCAAGCGGGCGTGAGACTTTTTTTATTTTTGCCGGTCTTGGCTTTTTATGATATCCCATTCTTTGAGGCACAGCTTAATCCCCACCTGCTCTAGCGGTTGCGTAATGTCGGAAAAGCTATAACATCACGAATGGTTTCGGCACCGGTAAGCAGGATGGCCAAACGGTCAATGCCCATACCCATACCGCCGGTCGGAGGAAGAGCATTTTCAAGTGCAACGACATAATCTTCATCAAGCATTTGGGCTTCGTCATCTCCGGCTTCACGCTCGGCACACTGGGCATCAAAACGAGCTTTTTGGTCTAACGGGTTGGATAACTCGGAATAAGCACAACCGATTTCCATGCCGCCGACATAAGCATCAAAGTGCTCAACCAAACGCGGGTTAGAACGGTGAACTTTGGCCAAAGGCGATACATCACGAGGCATATCCATAACCAAAATCGGCTGAATAAGGTGGGGCTCGACTTTTTCATCAAATACCAATTGGACAACTTTGCCCCAGTTGCTACAATCAGAAGCGTCAATACCGATTGATTTGGCCATATCGCGGGCGGCTTCAACGGTTTCGGCTTTCATAAGGTCAATACCGGCATATTCGTTGACCAAATCAACAATAGATTTACGAGCAAACGGCTTAGATAAGTCAATTTCGGTACCATTAACGGTAATGGTTTCGGTGCCGTTGACTTCTTTGCAGACAAAACGGAGCAAATCGGGAATTAGCTCGGCCATATCATTATAGTCGGCATAAGCCTGATAAGCTTCCAATGCAGTAAATTCGGGGTTATGTTTTTTATCAATACCTTCATTGCGGAAGTTGCGGCCGATTTCAAATACACGGTCAAAACCTCCGACAACTAAGCGTTTAAGGAATAATTCCGGCGCAATACGAAGGTACAGATCCATATCCAGCGTATTATGGTGAGTAATAAACGGTTTAGCGTTGGCACCGCCCATAATGGTCTGGAGCATCGGAGTTTCAACTTCCATAAAATTGTGTTGCTCAAAATAATGACGAACGGCAGAAGTAATTTTGCAACGTTTTTTAAAGATTTCACGGCTGTCATCGTTCATGATAAAATCAACATAACGTTGACGATAACGGGCTTCAACATCTGTTAAACCGTGGAATTTTTCGGGTAACGGTTGCAGAGATTTGCCGATAATATCAAATTTTTCGGCAGCAATGGAGAGTTCTCCGCGCGGAGTACGGCGAACCAGACCGCTGACGCCCACCAAATCACCGACATCAAGGCTTTTTAAAAGTTCAAGACCTGCCTCATCAAGGTGAGATTTGTGGCAGAAAATTTGAATTTTGCCACTGACGTCTTTTAAGTCAATAAACATACCGCTGTTGCGGACAGCCATGGCACGACCGGCAACCGTAACGCGATCCTCGGTATCAACACCGGCAGCAAGGTCAGCGTATTTTTTCTGTAAATCATCGGCAAAGGCATTGGGTTTAAAACAATAAGGGTACGGATTGTAGCCTTTTGCTTGCAAAGCATTGAGCTTTGCCAGTCTTGATTCTCTGTGTATGTTGGTTTCATTTGCCATGATTATAGTCCTTATTCTGCAAAAATTAAATAAAACTGCCGATTAATATAAACAAGTATCTAAAAACTTGCAACCGAAAATAAAGCTTGACGTTCAAAAAGAACTAAAGTAGAACATTTATAGAGATTAACGGAGAAAATGCCATGCTAACACCAAAGCAATATAAACTCTTGATGTTTATTGACAATACGATAAAAGAAACCGGTTGCTGCCCATCTTTTGAAGAAATGAAGGCTGCAGTCGGTATTAAGTCTAAATCGGGTATTCATGCCCTGATTGAAGAGTTGGTCGAGCGTGAATTTATACGCAAATTGCCGCATAAGGCTAGAGCCCTCGAGGTTTTGAAAATTCCACGTTTTAAACCCCGTGATATTATTGAAGAAGAAAAGAAAATTAAGTTGGCTTTGCAAAATTCGTCAGCACAGATACCGTTGTACGGCAAAATTGCGGCCGGAACACCGATTGAGGCAATTGCTTATGAAAATGAGACTGTTTCGGTGCCATATGATTTAGTTACTCGCGGTGAATTTTATGCTCTGCGTATAGAAGGCGAATCGATGATTGAAGCCGGGATTATGGACGGTGATCTGGCGATAATCAAACGCTCGGATACTGCTGAAAATGGACAAATTGTAGTGGCTTTGGTTGACAATAGTGAAGCAACTCTCAAAGTTTGGCAGAAAAAAGATAATGAAATTTGGCTTAAGCCTTGCAATAAGGACTATCAAATCCGCAAGCTTCACCCTTCGCAGGTAAAAGTTCAGGGAATTTTGAACGGAATTATACGCAGCTATAATTAATTTTTGTCAAATTTTGCTTGATTTTTTGTACAAATATGCTATGATAACGCTAGTTAATGTATGTAGGAGTTGGGGTTATGGCAGGAAATCAACCGTATTTTGAATTTAATGCAAAACGTGATTCTGATGCTGATTTTGAGGCAATCAAGAGCAGTTATGCTTTTGAGCAGGAAAAGATTTCGACCGAATTGGCTGAGATTGAGCAGAAAATCAGTGAACTTGAAGCATCTGCAGATACTTTGGATGAAGCGCAAAAAAGAGAACTTAAGCAACTCAAAATTAACAGAAATAAAGTTGCCATACAAGGAAATCCGAATGCGGAGCATTTGCAGGCATTAGAGAAAAATCCTGAAAATTATGTTGCTTTGTACAGCGTAAAACAAAATGTCGAGGAAGCCGATGAAGCAAAAGCAACTTTGGAAATTGATCCCAACGGCGAACTAAAATTAAAAATACAAATGTTGCACCCGACGTCTGCAAATATGGAGATTTCCGACGGAAAAGTAAGTTTTTCAACTGAAGGTATGACTGCAAAAGAAATGCATGACATGATTGCATTTTTGCAAAGTCATGGCATAGTTGCCGATATGGATAATCTCAAACTTGAAAATGCTGATGAAGAAACACTTGATATGTTTGATGAAGCTGAGCAACTGTTTGAAGATGAAAAAGCAGGAGAAGAGTCACTCTTTCCCTTTGCTGAAGTCAAAGAAGGAGATTATGAGGAATATCCGGAAGAAGAGCCGGTCGATAAGTTAAAAGGTAATATGTTTGATGATGTCCTTCCCGATGAAGAAGAGGAAGAAGCTCCTGTTGAAACTCCGAAATTTGGCGAGCAAAAAGAGGAAGAATCATACGGACTGTTCGGGGGCAAAGCTCCTAAAAAAACTGTTCCCGTCGACAAAAGTTCAAAAGATGGTTTTGATCAAAGTGTTACCAAGTGGATGAACAAAAACAAACGCAAAAACTTCAGCTGGTTTGAGGGTAACACGTGGGACGGTTGGGATACGTTTACATGTTATTCGTCAGAAAACCCGAGACAAAACCGCAAGCCGATAACCATTGACCCCAAAACCGGTGAAATGAAGTATAATTATGAATTCAAAGTTTATACAAAGATGGTAAACGGGCATCTGCAAGTATGTTTCTCTTTGCCGCCTGGCAGAAACCTGACCGATGATCAGGCCTATATGATTACCAGCGCGCTTAAGGATGCTGGAGTAAAATACGTTAGATACGGCAAGGGCATGACAGATACCAATGAAGCGATTATGCGTTCTGCTTGCGCTAAGAGATTATTGGTTCCGACGGATCACAAAATCAGTTTTGATCGTTATGACAAGATGATTGATGCTGCCACACAAAAAGTTGATACCAACAGCCCGGAAATCTACAGATATAAATATGATTTGGCGATGCAGATGGACAGAACTCTGCGTAAGAAAGGAATTGACTATAGAGATCAGGCTAACAGAAACAAGCCGGATTGTCGTCGTATTCGTTGGGCGGTCGGTGCTTATCAGTTACACCCGTTCCGTGATTTGTGGGAAGACTTCGGATTGCGTGGCGACTACGAAAAGAGAATTGCAGAAGGAACCCCCGGCGACCCAAGATGTACGAATCCTAATGACGGTGCAACAAAAGTTATCGGTGCCAAGATGGCGGTCGGTTCGCTTTATCAAATGTTCAGCGATAATGCAGGTCAAAATGTAGGTTATCTGTTAAGCAAAGAATGCAAGAGCCTGAATGAGAAAGAAAAAGATGTCTTGCGTGCATATGTAGATAACAATGGTTTGTCGACCGAAACCAGTGTTCGTGATATGCCTCCGGCAGCATTGCGGAAGATATATGATGAAATGTGCAAAACACAAGAAGTAAAAGTCAAGGAAGACATTGAAAAAGAATATTTTGAAATATTGCAACGTAACAAGCAGGATGGTTCAAAAGATAACCCGGAAAAAGGTGCGATCAGAGAAGTATATGGACGTGCAGATACTTATATTCGAAATATGAATGAAGAGCTTAAAGACTGCCAACTGTCTCCAATCTTTTTGACCCAAAATGCTATGCCGAAACATGATTTTACAAAAGCCCGCAAAGAGGCTGAAGATAAAGGTTTGGTTAGAAAAATCAATAATACGAAAAACACTAACGAACCGACGACAACAAAAGCTCTTAGCAAGAGCGGAGCACGTAAAGACGAAGGACGCTAAAACGTTTATAAAAGAAAAAGCTTGCCATTTCGGCAGGCTTTTTTGATATTTAGGGAAACTATAATCCGACAATACGTTTTAAGGCCTCTTCAACCTTGGCTTTGTTTTCCAGAGCTTCGGCCTGACGGCGGCGTTCTTCTTCAACCACCGCAGCAGGAGCTTTGTCAACAAATGAAGGATTGCTCAATTTGCGGACATAGCCTTCAAGATTTTTGTTTAAGCCATCAAGCTCTTTTTGCAGGCGTTCACGCTCGGCGGCAAAATCAACAATACCTTTCAGCGGAATTAAAATTGAGCTTTCTTTGCATACGGTCTGAACCATATCCGGAGTAATCTCACCATTGTAAACTTCTGCCTTTTCAAGACGGGCAAGTGAACAAATAATGTCATTAAAATGCTGCAAATTTTCGACCGACTGTTGATTACATCCTTTGAGATATGCGGTCAATTTAGCACCGGCAGGAAGATTCATTTCTGCACGGAGTGAACGAATAGCCGTAATCAACTCAATAGCCCAGTCAATGCGGGTAACATCATCATTGTTGACTTTTTCAATTTCAGGCCATTTTGCATTGATAATGTCTTGATCATTCGAGTGTGAATTGTTCCACAGTTCAGCTGTAACAAAAGGCATAAACGGGTGCAACATAATCAAAATACGGTCTAATACCCAGGCAAAAGTGGCTCTGGTTTCATTTTTCAGAACCTCGTCCGAACCATAAAAAATAGGTTTGGTCATCTCAATATACCAATCGCAGAACGAGCCCCAAACAAATTGATAAACTCCGTTTGCCGAATCGGAAAAACGGAAATTGTTCAGGTTTTCGGTCAGCTCATTTGAGGTCTGTTTTGCTTTGGCAACAATCCATTTGTTGACCGGATGTTTAACTGAATTAATATCAAAATTATTCGGCAGGACACATTCGTTCATCTCGCCAAAACGAGCGGAATTCCACAGTTTGGTAGCAAAGTTACGGTAGCCTTGAATACGAGATTCAGAAATATTAATGTCACGACCTTGAGTTTCCATTGCCGCCATAAAGAAACGCAACGCATCGGCACCGTATTTTTCAATAATCTCCATCGGATCAACGGTGTTGCCTTTGGATTTTGACATTTTGCGTCCCTGCTCGTCTCTAACCAAACCATGAATGTAACATTTTCTGAACGGAACCTGTTTCATTACATACATACTCATCATCATCATACGGGCAACCCAGAAGAAAATGATGTCAAAACCGGTTACTAAAACCGAAGTCGGGTAGAAAGTATCAAGATATTCGGTTTTATCAGGCCAACCCAAAGTTGAAAAAGCCCAAAGTCCTGATGAAAACCATGTATCTAAAACATCAGTTTCACGCCTCAGTTCAACGTGTTTACCATAATGTTTGTCGGCGGCTGCTTGCGCTTCTTCTGCGTTTTCTTCACAGAAAATAGTTTCGTCGGGACCATACCAAATCGGCATTTGATGTCCCCACCATAATTGGCGCGAAATGCACCACGGCTGAATATTACGCATCCATTCAAAATAGGTCTTTTCATAAGTCTTGGGAACAAATTCCATATCACCATTTTCAACTACGCGCATGGCCTCAACAGCAAGTTTCGGGGCATCAACAAACCATTGATCGGTCATTAACGGCTCAATGATAACGCCTGAACGGTCGCCATAAGGAATAACCATCGGGTGATCTTCTATTTTATCCATAAGACCAAGGCTATCCAAAGTTTCAATAGTCTTTTTACGGGCAGATTGAGTATCAATACCTTCAAAAGGAGTATTTTCGTTAAGGGTAGCATCAGGGTTTAAGATGTTGACCAACGGCAGATTGTGACGTTTGCCGACTTCAAAGTCATTAAAGTCGTGCGCTGGAGTAATTTTTACTGCACCGGTTCCTTTAGTAGGATCGGCGTGTTCGTCGGCAATAATCGGAATGGCTTTGTTAATAATCGGGATAATGCATTCTTTGCCGATGAGGTGTTTTAATTTTTCATTGTCTTTAGATATGGCAACGGCGGTATCACCAAACATGGTTTCAGGTCTGGTCGTGGCAATGTGGACGTATTCACCCTCCTCGCCTTTAATCGGATATTTGTAGTAATACATCTTACCGACAGTTTCTTTTTGGACAACTTCCAAATCAGAAACGGCGGTCATAAACTTTGAATCCCAGTTGACCAGTTTTTTGGCTTTGTAAATGAGGCCGTCTTTGTACAGTTTTACAAAGATTTTGCGAACTGCACGCGATAACCCCTCATCCATGGTAAAACGAGCGCGGGACCAATCACATGAAGCTCCCAAGCGGCGCAATTGTTTACAAATGGTTCCGCCGGACTTTTCTTTCCACTGCCAAACGGTTTCAATAAATTTTTCACGTCCCAAATCATGGCGGGTAATGCCTTGTGCGGCAAGATTACGCTCAACCACCATTTGGGTGGCAATACCGGCGTGATCCATGCCCGGCTGCCAAAGAACATTTTTGCCCTGCATGCGATTGTAACGAATAAGAATGTCCTGCAAAGTATCATCAAGGGCGTGTCCCATGTGCAGAACACCGGTAACATTAGGAGGAGGAATGACGACGGCAAAGGCTTCCTTATTTTTATTCATATTCGGTTTGAAGGCACCTTTTGCTTCCCATTCTGCATAAATTTTTTCTTCAAAATTTTTCGGATCGTAAGTTTTTTCTAACATCAATATTTTCCTGTTTATTTTTATTAAATACAAATCTATCCGCTGTTACTGTTAGCGGAGCTAAAAACATTGAGGCCGAAGCTAAATCATCAGCGTACGTCGGCCTTTACCATCACTCGTTCGATTTCTTTTTGTACTGCCAACGGCAATTTTTCCTGCAACCATTGTTGCAAAACCGGAACAACCTCGTTCAAAACCGCGGTTTCGGCAAGATTGCGTATTGAGGCGTCAGTTTGCGGATATTGTTGGCGACGTTTGGCAAAAATGGCAGCGAAATCATCTAAAATATCAGAAGAAACATCATCATTGTCATTAGTAGCGGCTTGAGCGACTTTTAGCGGAATAACCGGAGCCATTTGGGGTTCGGCAACTATTGTTTTTTGCGGCTGATCCATAAGCCGACGAATATTGCTGCAAATTTTTGCAATATCTTCCTCTGTCGGGTCGGTAACCATTTGCGGAGCGGTCGATTGAGACTGCGGCTGTACTGCAACGAAAGGTTTTTCCGGCTGATCTGTCGGTACAAAAGCCTTTTCTTCCTCAACATTAGGGGTAGCTCCGTCATTCAGCATATTTCGAATTGACGATAATATCTCTTCCATTGATAGTTCTTGTGTATCTTGATCTGCCATATTTTTTCCTTAGTAAATTTAATCAATTGATGTTGATAGCCATTTGCCACGAGTTTCTTTGTAATAAACTTTAGGATTGTAAATATCAACATTGAGTTTCAAATTTTTAGCGGTCAGCTTGCCCATAGCCTGCATAACCTGCATCGCCGAAAGATAATATTCACGGCGAGCTTTAACAACCTCAACCTGCGAATTAAGCAGGGTTTGATAAGCATCCAAAACATCCAAAATAGTACGATTGCCAAGAGATTCTTCTTTTTTAACACCATCAAGAGCAATTTTGTTGGCCTCAACTCGATCGACAAGGGCCTTAATTTGTGCATCGTATGCGACCATTGATTCCCAACTGCTGGTGATTGAAGATACGGCCGCACGTTTAGCGCTGGCGACTTGTTCTTGAGCTTGCCATTTGGCGTATTTACTCTGACGAATGCGTGCGCGGTTTTCGCCGGCATCATACAGCGGAATTGAGGCGTTTACTCCCCAAGTAATGTCATCAACGGTAGTGTTGGGATCGCCGTGATGTTTTGAATTGGTTTTTGATTTTGTAGCGCTTCCGGTAGCGGCAACTTGCGGAGCAAGTGCTCCATAATTGGCCTTTACGGCATATTCACGAGCCTCGAGAGCTTCTTTGGCTTGCAAAATACCGAAATTATTGTCCATGGTATAACTCAAAGCACGATCAAACGTTGCCGGTAAAAAAGTATGAATATTGTCGGGTTCGCTCAGATTGGTCGGGTCTTTACCGATTACCTGCTTATAAACGGCTTTTGAAACCTCGAGCGTACCTTCGGCACTGATACGGCTGGCTATTGCCTGCGAATAACTGGATTTGGCTTGGGCAACGTCTGTTCTTGTGAGCTCACCGACATTAAAACGTTCTTGTGTTTCATCAAGTTGCTTTTTCAAAAGTTTTTCATTGTTTTTTTGCAAATCAACAATAGCTTTGTCTCTGACAACATTAAGATAAGCTTCTGAAGCACTTAAAAAGATAGCTTGTTCATAATTGGCCAAATTATACTGTTCGGCGCGAACGGCTTTGTCAGCTGATTTTACTGAATTGACTGTCGAAAAACCCGAAAAAAGCGGCTGACTTACCGTTGCTCCGAGAGCTTGAGCGGTTCTTCCGTCTTCATTAGGGTTAAGTTTGCTATCGGTATTAGAATCACTATATTGTCCGGTCAAAGCAATACTCGGACGATATCCTGATTTGGCAATGGCGACATTTTCATCGACAGAACGCAGATAAGCACGCTGAGCTTGTAAGTCAGGGTTACTGCGATAAGCCTCGGCCAAAGCTTCAAAGACTGTTTCAGCTTTGGCGGTAGAGCACGCCAAAACTCCCATAAAAACAATGGAGAGCATATATCTTTTCATCTATTCACCTCTTATAAACAACACTTTTGCGATTATATCCTTTTTTTTGATGATTGCAATTATAAAATCAAATTTCGTTAACGATATTTCAAACAATTTGCAGATAGAATGCGGACAATTGATGTAGATTTGTGAGGGAAAAATGGCTAAACATGAATCTGTTATTTTAAGCGAGATTGATAAGGCGCGCCTTAAACTGTCAATTGAGCATTATATAAATTATTTTATCGGCAAGCGAGTTTGCGAAATTACGAAAGAAGAGGCTCTAAAGGCTATTTCTCTCGCCGTGCGCGAGTTTGCAATGGATCAAATGTATAAAACCATCGCTCGTTATAACCATAGCAACGCAAAGCGAATCTACTATTTGTCCGTTGAATATCTAATCGGCCGTTCACTTGAAAACAATCTGCATAATTTGGGATTGTTTGATGCTCTAAACAGCATAAAAATTGACGGTTGGCCGTGGAAAAATATGGAAGAAATTTTTGACACCGAATACGATCCGGCTCTCGGCAACGGCGGATTGGGAAGACTTGCGGCTTGTTATTTGGACTCAATGGCTTCTCTCGCAATCCCCGGTTTCGGCTATGGAATTAACTATGAATACGGTTTGTTTAAGCAAAAGTTTGAAAACGGATATCAGGTAGAACATGCCGACAGTTGGGACGGAGAAAATTCTCCGTGGCAATTTGCCAGAAACGACCGCAAAGTTACAATTCCTTTGTATGGTGAAGTTGAAACTTCGGTCAACAAAGTTACTGGAGAGCCCGTGTTTATTTGGAAAAACACGCGACCGATTTATGGTATTCCGTTTGATTTTCCGATTGTCGGATATAACGGAAAGTCAGTTAACTATTTGCGACTGTTTTCGGCCGAAGGTGACGAGCAATTGGACATAAACATTTTTAACAAAGGCGGATATATTGACGCCCTGCGCGACAAAATTGAAAGTGAAACCGTATCTAAAGTGCTTTATCCGTCAGATGCCGTAGAATCAGGAAAAGAACTGCGTCTTAAACAACAATATTTCTTTGTTTCGTGCGCCATTCAGGACATTATCCGCAGATTTTTGGAAAAGAGTAATGACTTTCATAAAATGCCGGAATTTATCTGCATTCAGCTTAATGATACGCACCCGGCTTTGGGAATTCCCGAGATGATGCATCAGCTGATTGATGTTTACGGACAGTCGTGGGATGCGGCATGGAAAATAACGACCAAAATTTTTGCTTATACCAACCACACTTTGCTGCCCGAGGCATTAGAATCGTGGAACGCCAATATGTTGGGCAAAATGTTGCCGCGGCATTTGCAGATTATTTATGAAATCAATCGTCGTTTTATGGAGTTTGCACGTTCACGCTTCGGTGATAATACCGCCAAACTTGATAAGGTTTCGATTGTATTCGGACATGGTGACAACCAAGTTATTCGCATGGCAAATTTGTCGATTGTCGGATCGTTTAAGGTTAACGGCGTGGCAAAGTTGCACTCTGAACTGCTTAAGACCCGTTTGGTTCCGGAATTTTATGAACTGTGGCCGGAAAAGTTTTTGAATATTACCAACGGTATTACGCCGCGCCGCTGGCTTTATCACGCAAACACCGATTTATCAAATCTCATTACCTCTCGCATAGGTGAAGATTGGATAGTAAAATTGGACTTATTGCAAAATTTGGAAGATTATGCCGAAGATGCATCTTTTGTTAAAGAATTTATGAACATAAAACAACAAAACAAAGAAAAACTGGCAAAGAAAATTTTGAAATCAACCGGAATTGTAGTTAACCCCAAGAGTATATTTATTATTCAAGCCAAGCGCATACACGAATATAAGCGTCAGTTGATGACCATTTTGCAGGTTATCGGTGATTATTTGGCAATTATAAATGACAATGTTTATCCGGCAACGCCTAAAACTTATATTTTTGCCGGAAAAGCTGCACCATCGTACAATTTTGCCAAAATGATAATCAAACTCATCAATAATGTTGCCGATGTAATCAATCATGATTCACGTGTTAATGACATGATTAAGGTTGTGTTTGTACCGGATTATAAGGTATCGTTGGCGGAGCTGTTAATTCCTGCTGCAGATATAAGTATTCAAAATTCGACTGCAGGGTTTGAGGCATCGGGAACCGGTAATATGAAATTTGCCCTGAACGGTGCTCTGACCGTTGGAACATATGACGGTGCAAATATTGAAATACGCGAAGCTGTCGGTGAAGACAATTTTTATCTGTTCGGGTTAAGGGACGGAGATATTGTTAAAATGCGCAGAACAAATTCTTATAACCCGCATGATGTTTATGAGCAGTCGGAATATGTAAAAAGAATTATGAACACGCTTAATTCAAACATGTTTTGCGAAAAAGATTATGTTTTGCTGTTCAAGATGATTTTTGAAGAATTGTTGGCTCGTGATTACTTTATGGTGTTGGCAGATCTGGAAGAATTTAATAAAGTTCTTCATAAAGCTGAAGCTGATTATCGCAACAAGAAAAAATGGGCCAAAAAAGCTATTCTTAACGTAGCAAGAATCGGTAATTTTTCGAGTGATCGAGCGGTTATGGAATATGCCAAAAAAATATGGCATGTTAAACCGATTAATTAACCCCCAAAAAACCGCTTGGAAACAGGCGGTTTTTTGTTGGAAATTAAAGCATTTTTAACGGTTAAACAGGTATACTGTACAATAGGTTATAGTCTATAGTGTGAGGTGTGTTATGAAAAGCCTGTCATCTGTTATGGTCGCGTTATTGAGTTCAACGTTTTTGTCAGCGCCGGCACTTGCCGAGTGGACACCGGAGAACAAAGATGGCAGTGCCTATAGCGTTATCGCCGGAAGTGCCGACGACTACAACTTTACGACTACCGATGGTGAAAACACCAGTTATTGGAAAATTAACCTCAACGCCGACAATTTCAGCACCCAAGACAGCGTAACTTGGTCAACAGACAGTACCGGCTCAAGCGGTAGTGTAGATATTCAACTCCCAAATTCCGATACTCCAACAACTCTCTACTATACCTACACTATGCCGGAAGGATATACCGAAACTAGTACCAGACTAACTTCTGTGGCTGAAGAAGATGTTACCTCAAAAGTATTTCAATATATTAATAGTGCTAGCCACGGTGGGGCTATTAATCTAACATCTCAAGATTATAGCAACATTAATATAACTTCTGATTTTACAAACAATGATGTTTACGCATCATCAGGTCACATGTATGGTGGTGCTATTTATAATTCTACTACTATTGGTGATATAAACGGCAACTTTATAGCAAACTATGTCCAGTCATATTATCAGACTAATGGCGGTGCCATCCATAACAGTGGTACCATAGGTAATATAACTGGTGATTTTATTGGCAACCATTCTGAATCTGATCAAAATTTTGTCTATGGTGGGGCTATTTATGCTGATGGCGGCATTTTTAGCAACATAGATGGTAACTTTATTGGCAACTATGCTTTGGGTAAACGTTCTTTTACTGGTTCTTCTGTGTTTGGCGGAGCTATTAGTACAAAAGGAAGTACATTGGGCGATATAAATGGTGATTTT
This sequence comes from uncultured Azospirillum sp., assembly GCA_947301965.1. Lineage (GTDB taxonomy): Bacteria > Pseudomonadota > Alphaproteobacteria > RF32 > CAG-239 > JAFUYI01. The sequence goes on from CAMYUM010000016.1 coordinate 19,607, forward strand.
ATCGGTAATTATGCCTTTGCTAAAGCATCTCCTGCCAGTGGCGGTGCTGTTTACGCAGCCAACAGTAACTTTGGTAATATTACCGGTAATTTTGTTAATAACTATGCCTACGGTCCTTCTATTTCAGAAGGGGGCGCAATTTTTCTATCAGGAAGCAATATTGGTGGTATAACAGGCGATTTTATCGGCAACTATACCGACTCTTCTGCAACAGGCGGAGGATCTTCTGGTGGTGCAATTCATATTTATCAGAGAAGTACTATTGGTGATATAATCGGCAATTTCGTTAACAATTACGCTCACGGTAATGCAAGTGTTCATGGCGGTGCAATTAGTACCGGAAGAGGTGTTTTTGGCGATATCATGAGTAATTTTATTGGTAATTATGCTTATTCTAACTCATATGATTTTAGTGAGCGTTATTGGGGAGCTACTGGTGGTGCAATCAGTGGCGGCGGTACTCTTGGTAATATAACTGGTGACTTTATTGATAACCACGTTTTCAGCCACACTTATGCTCAAGGTGGCGCTATTTGGGCAAATTATGTAACGTATGGTGCGATATCCGGTAATTTTAATGGTAATTATGCATTATCTGATGAAGGTAATGCTTATGGTGGTGCTATTTATATTTACAGAGATAGTACGCTTAATAATATTAGTAGTAATTTTGCTGCTAATTATACTTTGGGTAAAAACACCGCTTCAGGTGGAGCGATTTATAATGATAACTCGCTGGAAGCATACGGATATTTTTACAACATATATGATAATTACGAACAAGAAGCTCCGTCATATACATTTGATAGAACGTGGAGCCTTAGTGGTGATGCTGCATCTAAATCGTCATTTAATGGAAATATATTTGAAGGTAATTATGCCAGATCTGATGAGGGGGATGCTCTTGGCGGAGCTCTTGCTAATATTGTTGAATTAAAAGCAACACTTTATACTTCAGATGAATATGCTTCTGATTGGGATGATATGACAGCTGAAGAAATCTATGAACAGTTGTCTGAAGAGGCTGAAGAATACGGATATGAGTCTTCTTGGCAAGCGGCTATTGCTAACACCGAGATTTCTTCTCAACTAAATCTCACTAACACAAACTTTCTTAATAACCATGTTGATGCTGCGGGTGAGGCTTTCGGTGGCGCAATCTATAGCAACCAAGATATGAATATTATTGCTGACAATAGTACGTCATTATTTGATGGTAACACCGCTAATGGAAAGTCCAATGCAATATATATGACACAAAAAATAAAAGTTGAAAACATTACCTACGCTGGTGAGGGTGAAGAAAGAGAAACTATCTGGGCTGATATTTCTAAACCTACTTTGAATTTGAGTGCAATCAACAACGGTACCATAACCTTTAATGATGGCATTGACGGCGATGGGTATAACATCAATATTTCCGGTGACGGTACCGGTGTAGTTAAGTTCAATAATTTGGTTGAACATGTAACTAACTTTACGCTCGGTGCAAATTCAATTACCCACCTTGGTATTAATTCAAAGGTATATGCTGAGAAGATGAACATTGATAGTTCGGCAATTATCAGTGGTAATGCCGTATCTTCTCCGATTATTACCGTCGATGTAGAAGTTGATAAAGCCAACAATACTGTTAATACCGGACAGATTTTTGTAGATAACGATATAGATGGTGAATATCGGGTATTGGTTAACTCCCTCAACCCTGATGTATTGGATAATACCGAAGATGCGGTAGTACCATTCCTGTTTGCACCAAATGATGATACTGAAACAGGTTCAAGCTTTGCGGTTGCCCGTGTAATCGGTAGCCCGTATATGTGGGATGGCTCTGTAAACGCTAAAGGCGAGGATGCAGGCTCTACCTGGTACCTTAATTTGACTGATGAAGAAAATCCTGACTATGTTCCGCCTGAGCCTGAACCTGAACCGGAGCCGCAACCCAAACCGAGCAAGATTTATGCTCCTGAAGTTATTGCCGGTATCGGCTTGCATGAGGCAGCTATTGAACAAACCCGCAGCGTAGTCAGCAATGTCCGTAACAAGACTTCTAACACAAGAGAATACTGCGACAATTGCACCGGAATGTATAGCTATGAATGGGATGGAAGATTACTCCGTAATGTATGGGTATTAGCCCAAGGAGAAAGTGCCGATATTGAAAAGCCTGTAGATATGGAAGCAAAGATCTGGGGTATTGAAGGCGGATTTGATATCCAAAATGATTTACATAATACCTTAGGTGTATTTGCCTCCTATCGTAAAGGACAATATGACCTCTCCGGAAAGGGAAGTAAGTTACATTCTAATATCGGATCAGAGATTGATATCAACAGTTATCTTGCCGGATTATATTATCGCTATGACAAGAACTTTAATTGGTTATTTGCAACAGTTTATGGTGGTATCCAAGAAGCTGAAATTGAAACCGAAGACCATATTGCCAAATTTGATACTGACGGAGTAGAGTTTGGGGCCAGTATTGAAATCGGAAGAACTATTCCTCTTGCTAACGACTTAACCTTAGATCCGAGTGTTGGTTTATACTATACTCAAGTTAACTTTGATGATGCTGATGACAATGTAGGTAAACATTATGAATGGGAAGACATCAAACATCTGGAAGCTGAATTGGGAGCCAAACTCGAAAAACAGTTTGATAATGCAAAGGTATATATCAAGCCGAGTGTAATCCAAACTATCACCGGAGATGACAAAGTTACCATCACCGGCTTATCTAAAGCTGATACTTACCATGACCAGACCTTGGGACGTATTGAGATTGGTGGACGTTATGGCTTTACCGATGCCTTATCTGCCTATGCCTGGGCGAACTACACCTTTGGCT
>CAMYUM010000017.1 GCA_947301965.1 uncultured Azospirillum sp.
ACCCATATTACCACCGTGAAAGGGTGATGTCCTAACCATTAGACGATGGGACCGTTTAATGACTAGCACACTATATACAGATAAAAAAACATTTGGTCAAGAAATTTTTTATTATTTTATTATTTTTCTTGTCGGTACCGTTGACCTACTGTTTCTTGTACATCATTATACTGATAATACTATCTTTCTTTTTTGATTGCAGTCAAATTGCGTATATAGGCGATATCATACTCCATATCTTCCAGATTAATCGGTAATTTACGCCGCCAGTTTGGGTGTTTGTCCCGATCCGTGCCGGGCAAATTTTGCAGTTGCTCAACTTGGAATATATCTTCCGGCTGCAGCAAAAATACCGTAGAATTGGTTTTTGCCATATAACGATGAACGGCTTCCTCAATACCTTCCGGATAATTTTCACCATATATATAGTCTCCGTGGCGAGGGTTGTCTTCCGGCCATACGCCGGCCTCGTCAAGAGCTTTAAGCAATTTCCAGCGGTCAGTTTCACGTTTGTGATAAGCGTTATTCATTTCCTCATCATTTTTCATAATACCCAGTTTGCGCGACAAAGAAATATCATAACCGAACCACCACATTTTAAGCGGGGCCATATCGTGAGTGCCGACAGAACTGAAAACTTTTTCCGGGTATTGATAAGGTTGTTTGAAATCCCCCCAACCGGAATCCCAGCGTTCCGCCCATAGGACGGACATAGAATAAATATTTTTGGCGGCAATTTTATCCAAAAATCCTTCCGGAACATTGCCGATACTTTCACCGACAATAATGCATTTGTTGAGGTAACTTTCTATTGCCACAATATTCAACATATCATCAAAATTATAATAAATATAGGTACCTTCTTTACCGTTGGTTTCCGGAAGAACAAACAGCCTCATCAAACTCATAACATGGTCAATGCGCAAAGCTCCGGCACCTTCGGCAGCAGCACGCAAAATTTTGATAAAAGGTGTATAAGCGCGCTCTTTTAATTCTACCGGGTGAAAAGCTCCCAAATTCCATCTTTGACCGGCAGGGAAAAAAGCATCAGGCGGGGCACCGGCTCCGCATGATTTAAGATAAGCACCATCATCGCTCCACAATTCGGCACTATCCTGTCCGACACCGACAGCAAGATCACGATAAATTCCGATTTTTAGCCCCTGCTTTGAAACTTCTGTTGCTGCGAGGTTAAACTGACGCCAAGCCTCAAATTGCAAAAATTTAAAAAACCCGATACGTGAGGCATTGGCTTTTTTATATTTTTGCATAGCGGCAGTATGAGGATTTTGGTATTCTTTTTCCCATGAACGCCAACCACCCCAATGGTTTTGCCATTTTTGCTCATAAAGACACTGAAAAGCCGCCAGGTTGTCGAGATCATCACCTTTATCATTACAAAACTTCTGATAAGCCGAAAACCTTTTTTCGTCTTTTAGCATTCGTGAATAAAGTTTTTCCAAAACTTTCATTTTAAGGGTGTAAACCTCGGTATATAGTATTGTTTCTGACCGGTTGAGGCGGGCAATTTCGTCTTTAATTGCCGTTATGTCCGCGGTCTTAAATTCCGGTACTTTTTCAACATCAATATAGATAGGATTTAAAAACAATCTGCTGATTGAAAGATACGGGCTGGCCTCTTCGGGAAAACAATGATTGGGTACATTAATCGGATTAAGCCCGATAATGTCGGCGCCGGACTTGCCACAAAGTTTTATAAAATTACGTAAATCAGTAAAATCGCCTACCCCCCAATTGCGTTTACTACGCAGAGAATAAAGCTGCAAGGCATAACCCCATAACTTTTTGCGCTCAAGAGATTCCGGCTGATAGCATTGATCGGGCGCAACCGCCAAAATTGATTTGTAAACATCATTACCGACTTTTAAATTTATGTCGTAATAACCAGTCGCAAGAGGAGTTGTGATTTCTATGATGAGCTTGGAATATTTGCCATGAGTATCTCCGCTTATATTTACAATAAAAGATACATCTTCTCTCTTTTGTGTTTGTTGATTGAATAATGTAAGCGCAAAATCGGAATCTGTTTTAGAACTGTCAACTATCGCGTCAAATTCAATATGTTTATGATTGCGAACATAAATGCTGTCCAACGTGCGTTGCCAGCGTTTGTTTTCAAACCTTTTTAACGATTGTTCAACATCAGCACTACTATCGGCCTTAAAACCCAAAATATTCGTAAAAAATTTTAAGGTGTCATCACTAACGCGATGATTGTCAGAATAAAGTCCGGCATCTCTATACTCGGCAGCGACACCGATTTTGTATGCTAAGTCGTATAGTTTCTCGTTCATGATAACGATCCTTATTTTTTGATTTCAAATAATAAAACGCTCCAAGCTGGAACCGTTATTTCGCCTCCGGATTTAAGCTTTTGAGAAGAGTTGAACTTATCCGAGCTATCAAGCAACAAATTCCAGTTTTCGTACGGCAACGGTGGAAGTTTCCAATGAATATCATTGCTGTCACCGTTAAAAATACAAAGCACAAAACGATTAGTACGATGAACGCAATATGATAATGATTTACGATTGCCGTCATACCAGTCTGCATCTGCAAATTCCTTACCTTTTTCGGTGTACCAAGTCAGATCTTTTATGCCGTTATAATTCGGTTTTCCGGTAAAGAATTTTTTCTGATTAAAAATTTTTAATTTGCGACGAAGGGAAATGATTTTTTTGACATAGCGAACAAAAAGGGCGTCATTTTTATCTATTGCTTCCCACGCCAACCAGTTAAGTGCATTGTCGTGACAATACGGATTGTTGTTGCCCATTTGTGTTCGGCCGAACTCATCACCTGCCAATAACATCGGGGTTCCGAAAGAAAACATCAAAGTCGCCAACATCGCCCGTGCTCGTGTAAGACGATTGTTAACGACAATTTCATCATTACTTTCGCCCTCTACTCCCGAATTCCAACTCCAGTTGGTATTTGTTCCGTCACGATTGTCTTCATTGTTTGCAGAGTTATGTTTGTTGTTATAGCTGACCAAATCACGCAAACAAAATCCGTCATGAATGGTAACAAAATTTATGCTGCTCCAGATGTCGCGATGATCGTAATTAAAGACGTCACTCGAGCCTGAAATACGACTTGCCATTTCGGCAGTCTGATATTGATCACCTTTCCAAAAACGGCGGACCACATCGCGATAACGATCATTCCATTCACACCATCCTGACGGGAAAGCTCCGAGTTGATATCCTCCTACTCCGATATCCCAAGGTTCGGCAATCATTTTGACTTTTTGCAAAAGGGGATCTTGTTGTATTGCGTACAAAAAACCACTACCTTGACTAAAGTTGTTTTTGCGACGGCAAAGTGCAGGTGTCAGGTCAAAACGAAATCCGTCAACATGCATCTCGGTTACCCAGTAACGCAAAGAATCTAAAATAAGGCGTGTTACATACGGATTTTCAACATTAAACGAAGCACCACAACCGGTACTGTCATAGTAATAACGAGGATTTTCCGCGTCAAGCGTATAGTACGACTGATTGTCTATTCCGCGGTAGCACAAAGTCGGCCCCATATGGTTGCCTTCACCGGTATGGTTGAACACAACATCCAAAATAATCTCCAAACCAGCATCATGATAAACTTTGACCATGGTCTTGAATTCATCAATATCATCACAGGTCAAATAAGCCTGTTCGGGAGAGAAAAAGTTGAATGTTTCATACCCCCAGTAGTTCTGGCGACTGCCTGCAGGTTGGTGTTTGTCGGCTAAAAAAGAATGTATGGGTAATAATTCTACCGAAGTTATGCCAAGCCACTTAAGATAATTTACAACCGGCAAGGAGGCCATGCCCAAAAAACTGCCGCGCTGATAATCTGGAAGTTGCGGATGCAATCTGGTATAACCGCGAATATGGGCTTCATATATAACGGTGTCGGCCCAAGGTATGGCAGAAAAGTTTTTTTCTCCCCATTCAAAGGGAATATTATCAACCACAACTGACTTCGGAACATAAGGCGCACTGTCAAGTTCACTAAATGATAAATCTTTATCATGACTGTCCGTATCATAACCAAAAATTGCTTTATGCCAAATCAGTTTTCCGACCAATTTTTTGGCATAAGGATCAAGTAGCAATTTGTTTGGATTAAAACGTTTTCCTTCTTCAGGTTTGTAAGGACCATAAACACGATATCCATACACCTGCCCGGGTTTAATATCAGGGAGATAAATATGCCAAATATTGTTGTCATTTTCATTGATTGTAAAACGAATCTGCTCTTCAGATCCGGACTGGTCAAAAAGGCATAGCTCCACTTTTTCCGCATGAGCAGAAAAAAGCGCAAAATTCACACCGTTACCGTCATAAGTTGCACCAAGCGGATATGGTTTTCCTGACTGTGTTTTATATTCTGCCATAAATATCCTCCCGGTAATCTAAATATTACCTGATGGGTTTGATAACAATAGTCGAAAGCGCCGGCAAAGTCATCTCAATTGAAAACGGACGATCGTTCCAATTTTGTGTCTGCGCCTGGTGCGGACCATCATTTTTGACACCACTTCCCCAATAGTTTACATCATCACTGTTAAAAATTTCTTGATAAGTACAATTTTCCGGAACACCGATGCGATAGTTATTGCGAACGACCGGAGTAAAGTTGCAAACCACAATCAAATAGTCTCCCGGTTCTTTGCCTTTACGAATGTAAGAAATAACACTATCGGCAGCATTAGAATGTTCAATCCACTCAAAACCGTGATAGTCAAAATCAATTTCATACAGAGCCGGGTTTCCCTTATACATCAGATTTAAATCACGTAGGCAATTTTGCATACCTTTGTACATAGGATATTGTAAAAGATGCCAACGCAAACTTTCGGCGCTGTTCCACTCCCAATCTTGTCCGAATTCGCATCCCATAAATAAAAGTTTTTTGCCGGGGTGGGTGTACATAAATCCGTAATAAGCACGTAAGTTGGCAAATTTTTGCCACTCGTCACCGGGCATTTTTGAAAGCATCGAACCTTTGCCATGAACAACCTCATCATGCGAAATCGGCAAAATAAAATTCTCATTAAAGGCGTATAAAAGACCAAAGGTCAACATACCATGATGATATTTTCGGTGGATCGGATCCTTACTTATATATTTGAGGGTATCATTCATCCAGCCCATGTTCCATTTATAACCGAAACCAAGACCGCCCATAGAAGTCGGACGTGAAACCATCGGCCATGCCGTTGACTCTTCAGCACAGGTGCAGGCATCAGGATTAGTTCCATATACAAGTTCATTCATTCTGCGGATAAAAGCTATGGCTTCCAAATTTTCGTTGCCACCATATATATTAGGGATCCACTCACCGGCTTTGCGGGAATAATCGAGATATAACATTGAGGCAACTGCATCAACCCGCAGACCGTCAATGTGATATTCTTTTATCCAGTAAAGTGCATTGGCACAGAGATAATTAAATACCTCTGTACGACCATAGTTATAAATTTTTGTACCCCAATCTTTGTGTTCACCTTTACGGGGGTCGGCGTGTTCATAAAGGTGTGTTCCGTCAAATTCACAAAGACCGTGTCCATCGCGTGGAAAATGCGCCGGCACCCAATCCATAATTACGGCAATTCCGGCTTGGTGAAATTTATCAATTAAATAACGTAAATCGTCCGGAGTTCCATAACGGCTGGTCGGAGCAAACATACCCAAAACCTGATAGCCCCAAGACGCATCCAACGGATGTTCGGAAAGCGGCAAAAATTCAACATGAGTATATCCCATGTTTGAGACGTATGGAACCAATGTGTCGGCAAGTTCACGATAGGTCAAAAATTCACTGCCGTTTTCGCCTTTGCGACGCCACGAACCGGCATGAACTTCATAAATAGACATAGGCTTGTCCATGGCATTATGAGTATGATTATTTTGTATCCAGTCATTGTCGCCCCAGTTATAATGGTTGAGGTCATAAACGACAGATGCGGTTTTTGGTCTTTGTTCAGAAAAGAATCCGACCGGATCAGCTTTGGTCAAAATATAATCTTGTTGAGTTTTAATTTCATATTTATATATTTCTCCCTCACCGAGACCGGGGATAAAAATATCCCAAACACCGCAGGAAGGATATTTGCGCATAACGTGACAACGTCCATCCCAGTTATTGAAATTTCCGACCACGGAAACACGTTTTGCATTTGGAGCCCACACCGCAAAACTGACACCTTTTACCCCATCCATGGTGATGACATGGGCACCTAATTTTTTATACATTTCGAGGTGATTGCCCTCACCCAAAAGATAGACATCTATATCGCCCAAAGTGGGAAGAAAACGATAGACATCTTCCGCCTCATAAAAATTTTCGAGATCATTTTCGATTTTAAATTTATAAGAGAAATTTCCAATGTCATTGAGGTTGATTTGGAAGAATCCGCGCTCGTCCAATTTGGTCATTTTTCCGAGTGAAGAATTGTCATCTTTACGGATGATTTCAATCGATTTTGCGTGGGGTTGAAAAGCACGAATAAAAACGTTTTTACTACCCTTATCACGATGTATGCCGAGTACGGCGAAAACGTTGTCATGATTGCCGTCTATTACAGCATCCATCTCAATTTTTGATAATAAATTTTCCATATAATATAACCTCTGAAATTGATAATTTTTTTAGGGGTGACTGTCTCTTTCTATCTATAGAATTTTATCGAGATAAATGCAAGCTTATTTCAACTTTATTAAAAAAATATCAATATTATTGTTGACGTATAAAAAAATGTATGTATATTAGGTATTGTTTAACCGAAAAATTTTTATTTGGAGTAAGTTATGGTAAAATTTAATGAAAACGCTATCAGAGAAGCTGCATACTACAACTGGCAGAATGCCGGCTGTCCTCAAGGCAAAGATGAGTATTTCTGGTCTATGGCTGTTCAGCAATTGAGCAAGAAATGCACTTCTTCTGCTTGCTGCAAAAAATCTAGCACTAAGTCTGTTGCTAAGAAAAAAGTTGCTACCAAAAAATCTTCTAAGAAGTAATTTTTTATAGCATCGTAGCATGGTAAAAAATCCTCTCAAGCGAGAGGATTTTTTATTGCCCAAAAAGTAAAAAAAGAATCTGAAAACGGTTACTGTTTTTGGGCCATCACAATCCATCCGAACACCTTATTTTCTCCCTCATTACGCAAACATGCCCGATTGAGTTTTTCAACAAAAAATCCCTGTCTTTTGAGTGAATTTTCAACATATTTTCGGTTATGCAAAAAACGTCCGGATTGATGCAAAAAATAGTTATTTTCATTTTGAAAATTTTCGCTGACACTGAAAAGAATCCGTCCCCCTTTACGCAGTGAATTATAGAGCAAAACAAAGAGCGGATTTAGTTCGCCAAAATAGGTAAAAACATCGCCGGCAACGACCAAATCATACGCCGAAGAATGAGAATCGAGAAAAGTTCTTAAATCCTGATTATAGAGGTGAGAATATACTTTTTTCTGCTTAGCAATTTTGAGCATTTTTGGTGAGATATCGACACCATCCAAACCTCGAAATTTTGCATATTTCCGGAGATATTTTCCGCATAATCCGGTACCGCATCCGGCATCCAAAATTTTCATTTTTTTGAGTTTTAAGTTACTGAAGAGAGAATCCAAACTTTTTCCGATTAAAGATGGAACTTTATAATTTAATCCTTTTAAAACTTCCTCAAAATCGTCGGCAAATGCATCAAAAATTTCACGCACAAAAAGGCTGTCAATTTGGCTGACATCGGTGTTGTTGATGATGGCATTTGCCATATGCAAAACGACCGGATTGGAAGGATATTTGGTCGCCCATTTTTTGGCATATCCCTTTACATTGGCAAAAGGAAATTCAAGACCGACTTCATAAAGCAAATATCCGAAATTTACATGCTGAGAATTTTCGCCTTTGGAAACGGTAACAGCTTTCCATCCCATATCAAGCGCTTCGGCATATTTTTTTTGTTGTTGATAGGCGCGGCTCAAAGAATTGCATACCCAATAATCTTTTTTATTTTTAGCATAAATTTGAGATAAAACCTCCAGCGCCTCATCAGTTTTGTTTTGCTCAAGACAGATGTCGGCAAAAAGGGCCTGCGCCTCCTGTGAATGAGGATAAAGCCGCACGGTTCGCAGACCGTAAAAATATGCTGCAGGATAATTTTTCATATCAAAATAGATGCCAGCAGTATTGAAATTGGCAGTATAAAAATCTTGTTTATGCTGAAGAGCTTTTTTGTAATATTTGAGTGACTTTATATATTTTTTGCGGCGATAAGCAATGTTGCCAAGAACAACCATCGCGGAGGGATTTTGACGATTTAATAACAGCGTAAGACGAGCATAAAAATACGCGCGAATGAGTTTGTTTTGCTCATAATAAATAATGGCTAAATTGGCGGCAGCAGTTTCGTTTTTGAGAGAACGAAAAAGAGCATTTTTATAATATTTGATCGCTTCTTTTTTTTGACCTGCCGAATCGTAACAGTTGGCAATCATTACCAAAATATCGGTTCGTTTTTGCAGTTGCTTGTCCAGTTTCAAAAACTCTTTTAAGGCGGCGGTATAGTTCTGGCGTTTATAAAAATCGAGAGCCTTCTTCTCGGGCTGAACCATCAGTTTTCTCCTTATTTAATCACTTTTTAGGCATATTATAGCATTTTTGGTAAAAAAACTATTGACGATTATAAAATATTCGGTTATTTATCTACTCACTTTGTGGGGGTATGGCGGAATTGGTAGACGCGCTAGACTCAAAATCTTGTGGGCTCAGCCCGTGTCAGTTCGAGTCTGACTACCCCTACCAAATTGAAAAGCCTTGGGTGAAAGCTCAAGGCTTTTTGTTATATTTGTCACCATATTGACAAAATGAGCAATTTATAATATAATGGGTTTGATACTTAATTATTATGAATAAGAAGATGATGATTGCCGCATTTGTTGCGATAGTAGCAATTGTAGGCGCCTACTTTGTAGGTTCGGAGAGACAGAAAAGTATTGACAACCAGCTCATGAAAATGAAGTTGGATGTTATGTACGTAATGATGGCTAACAGACCAGAGGACGCTTTTGTAGACATTGATACTCAGGCATGGGTAGAAGATGAAAATATAGAATTCTGGAAAGATGAAGCCAACAAAATTGATATTATCGATTTTGAAAACTGACCTTCCCTTGTAGGAAATAAGTATTAACCTTGTGACACAAACCTCCCGCGGAGGGAAAGGATGTGTCGCAAGGTTTTTTTATAGTTAATAGTTGACTGTTATGGTGTATGTACCTGTATATTGTCCGGATGGCATTCCAGTAGTTACGTTTAGCGTAGCACCAACTTTGACAGTAATATTACTATTGGCAGGAATGCTCACATTGGTTGAGGCCTGCGGGTTTGAAGTAAAATTATTAACCGTCATGCTGTTTGCACCATTAATTACTACAGCACTGGATGGTAGTGCAATTTGCACAACTTGAGCTGACGCTCCTCCGTTAGAGATGCTAAATTCTCCAGATTGGTACGGATTAGTTGTATCGTTGATTAAATAGGATGAATTACCGGTACGATTATCATTGTAGTCAATTACGACATTATGTGCTGTAGTTGACAACATGGTACCAAAATTAAGGTCTTTAGTATTACTAATTTCAATTTGGCTTAAATCAGTTACAATTTCCAATTTTAATGTAATGTTATGAGTCCCATACTGGCTTCCACCACTTGAGCTACCAAATTTAACTTGTGCTGTACCTGTATATGTTCCTGCGCTGCATGTACCACTAATTTTTACTGTATATCTGTCAACATTATAAACATGAGAACTATTGGCTGGTATGTTGTAATAATTATTACCAAGTACCCATGATCCGGTTACAGATATTGTACATCCACTACCTCCTGTTAAAGATGTTGCTGTGTTGTTACTTTGTATCCATCCAATGTATACTTTTTTGGTACTGCTATTGGTGTTTGTGTACGTAACATCTGCTACAATACTATTGTTACGTATTTGTCCTCCAGAAATTGAACTAACTGCGCCTGTCTTTTTGTCAAAACCAATATTTGTTGTTGAAGAGGTTTGATAGACCTGACCAAAATCAACATCTGACGACACAATACTGTCTGCCAAAGCAGGAGTGGCTAAAAATATTAGTGATATTAGTATATGTAATTGTATGTATGTACGCAACATTTTTACAACCAAACAGATTAAACTCGTATTTTCATGGTAATATTAACGTAAAATTAAATCAATAATAATATATTTTTCTTGACATCTGAATTTGAGGATTAACATGTGGCGTTTTTTGTGTTTTTTGTGCGCTTTTTTGTTTTTTGGAATAACTATTGCTTATGCCACTAATTATCCGTCATCTCGTATCAGGCGCTATGCCACCAATACCCCACGACAAGTAGAAGATGATGTCGCAACTTTGACTCGACATTTAATCAGACCTCTTGATGATGATTATGATAAAGCTAAGATGATTGCGTTTTGGATTGCTAGTCATATTAATTATGATGAATATTTATACAGCAACGGAAAAACCAGCAAACTAATAAAAGGATATCGCGGGCAATCACCGCAAGAGGTATTGAACTCTCGGGTCGGAATTTGCGGAGATTTTACTGAGCTTTTTACCGCCATGTGTAAGCAGGCGGGGATTTTTGTGCATGAGGTGCATGGCTATGCTTATCCGGCGAGAATGAGCCCGTCAAACGCACAAAAAAGAGATCATTTTGGGCACGTATGGAACTATTTTAATTATCGTGGTCAAAAGATTTATGTAGATACAACTTTTATGGCTGATGGCAGAACCGGGACATCGGGCGGAAGTCGTAATTTGGCGCACAAAAGCACATTGAGAAAAATTAAAGATAACAATCAATTTTCAAGCAAAGTTAACAGCTTTGATGAATATTATTTTGACTTCGACTACAAAAAAGAAAAACGTGAAAAAGGATATATACATCAAGAACGGTAATTCCGATATGGAGGATAAATGATATGACTGTTTTGAATTATAATGTTACACTCAACGATAAAACCGAGTTAGTAGCCGATCGTCCGGCGGAGGAAAAAGCCGGAATTTTGAGCCGAATAAATTTTTTGAAATCAAAGCCCAAAACTTCCGGAAATGATGAATTTTTTGAAGAAAAAATTACTGACAAAACCTCTGCTCGTCCGGCGTGGGGAACCGTGTTAAAAAGAATTAAAATGCTCAATATCAGTAATCCTGATGAAACAATAGTAGTAAAAATTAAGTCATTGGAAGCATTGCAAGCTAAGGATAAAGAAGATTTTGATCGGATGGTCAACGAGGTGTTGGAACGGGGCGGTTCTATGTATTCGGTTGATGAGGAAGTGGCTTTTACAAAATCTAAGCCCAACGGGTTGTCCAATAAGCCCGAAAAGTTCAAAAAAGCCATACAAGCCTTGGAATCACGTGGTAAAAACCCCGCCGGAATTGTCCGTATGCCCAAAAGAAACACTAAAGGACAGATAGAAATATAAAGCACTGTATTAAAAAGAACAAAAAAGCCCTAACCTCTGTGAGGTTGGGGCTTTTGGTTGGAAGAGAAAATCAGCTCCGGGGCGCGGCCTGTTGAAGCACGGGCTTGAGGTGCTCGATGAAGCGTCCGTAGTTCTTGCGGAGGAATTCTTCCTGTTCCGGCGAACCGCCGACACGCTTGCAGACACCGTTGACCATGTTCGGAGCAAGCCCGCACACGATGATTGCCCAGGCAGATATCTTGCGTTGATGCAGATCTTTGTCCATCTCCTGATTGGGAACAGCGTAAGACAGGATCTTGCCGTCATATTTGATGTTGAACTCCTTGATCCTTTCCGGGTTAACGAGAAGGCGAGCCATCATCAGAGTGTAGTCGGTGCGACCATCGCTGCGTACGCATTGTTCGAATTCGGGGAGCTGTTCACCGGCCTGCTTTTTGCGGAGCAGTTCTTGTACTAAAGTTTCTACTTTCATATGCTAAATAATTTAATGAATAAATACTTGGAATGTTATTGGTATACCATATTCGTCTAAATTTGTCAAATATTTTATTTACGCCGACCGAGTATAATAAAAAAACTCCCCTTCTTGGGGGAGTTTTTGTTTTTGATAAAGGGTGCAATTATTTACTTCTGGAATACCTTTTTTTAATTGCAATTTCTTCAGGTGTAAGCATATCAGATTTTGGTTGTTTGGGCTTTTTATCCTCTTTTTTCTGCTCTTTACCTTTTTCTGTATTTGCCGATATTGATGCACCATCTTTGCTTACGGTTTTCTCAAAAAGCTTTTCCGGTATTTTATCGACATGCTTTAGTACAAAGATTGCCTGTTCATAGGACATGCTGAGCGTGTTGTGTTTTCTGTATCTATCTATTCCTGTTATATTGTACCCTTCAGGAACAAATAATACCCCGTTATCAAATTCTATACTGCTTATTCCTATACGATTTTCATTGTTGTCAACGCAGTCATATATATATGTTGTTCTTTTATATACATCGTACTCTTTGAGTTTGTTCTGCTTTTCTAATCTATATCCTGCGGATGCAGGAACTTTATTGTTTGTTATTTCTTGTACCGGTAGCTTGGAATCATAGGGAACGAAGCATGGTTTTCCCAAAAATGGGCGGTATTCATTTTTGGATAATGTTCCCCGGTTAAAATATATGTCTTCGGCTCTATCTCGGTTTTTAATCTGTTTCTCAACAACATCTCGTTTTTCAGGGATTTTATCTCCTTTTTTATACACATTTTTGCCGGTTTGCCGTGCCAAAGTTTCCGTAACTACTACACTAGTACTAGAGACTATATCAGTAGAAGATTTATTATCTTTAGAATCCGTTACTGTTTCAACCTTATCTTCATAATCACTTTTCTCGGGTGTTTGATTTTCCTGCGCCTTTGCTCCGGTAATGGTTGTAATGCCTGCGGCTGCTAATATAGCCAATCTGCGACGAACTTTGTTAAAATCCACTTTACTCATGTTGTTCTCCTATACGGTATCAATCCAAATGTTGTTGTAATTATGACATAGATATGTAAATAATCCCTTAAGAATATTAATCATTGCTTAATCTATGA
>CAMYUM010000018.1 GCA_947301965.1 uncultured Azospirillum sp.
TGACTACACCGGTACCATCACCGCTGACGTTGATATTATATCCCTCACCATCAATCGCATCATCAAACTGGATAACACCGTTGCTGACCGCAGTTAAGTTCAAATTAGATGGAAGAAGTGGATCTACATTAGCTGTTTCATGATATGTTGGTGAAATCGAATCCTGCATATAAACGGCATTGTTCTCGCCATTAGCGGTGTTACCGCTAAAGAGTGAAGTTTTGCCGTCTTTGGCAATAATATTAACATCACCGGTAGAATAAATCGCACCACCGAAAGCGCGACCGCTGTCAGAGTCTGCATGGTTATTGATGAAATTGGTGTTGGTTAGTGTTAAGGCCGCTCTTGCTTTGGTGTCGGCAATAGCCTGTTGCAACTCTTCATCGGTCATATAAACATAACCATTTTGCAAGAACCAGTCTTCATTATCAAGATCTGATGAACCGGCGGAAATTGTGTTCTCGAAATAAAAGTCATTATAAATAGCACCACCATAGGCATTGCCTCCGGTTGAATGAGCATAGTTGTTTTCAAATGTTGAGCCTTCAATGTTCATACGGTCGGTATAAGCATCGTGCAAAAGTACCATGTTCTTAATTTCATCGGAGCCAATTCGGGTATGTTCTTGATAAATTGGCACGCTATAACTACCCAGATTAATCATATTAGCAATGGCACCACCGGCAGCAATCGGCCCCTCAGCAAAGTTGTCTTTAATATTAGGGCTGGTAATAGTACCTATTTTACCGTTACCGTTAGCAATTGCACCTCCTATATGAGTATAAGAAGGCTCTTCGGAGGGGGCTGCAACAGCTCGGGGTCGTTCAGGTTCATCAATTATATAAATTAATTCAGAGGTACTATTTTTTACATAGTTGCCTAGCAAATCACCGCTGATGTCGCCGATTTGTCCGTAATTATTATAAATAGCTCCGCCATAGGCCATTTCTCCTACCGCCATATTACCGACAATATTACCTCTTATATTACCAACCATGGCAGAATATTTTTCGGGGTTTTCAATTGGATTATCAGACGGATTAACCTCCGCAGCTGTGCAATTCCAACACTCATAGCCACTTTCATATTGAGGTTCATACAAAAAATCTTGAATGCCAATATTCTCCAAAAATCCACCCATAACCGGCTGGACTGAAAGACCAATAGAGGGTTGCGGAACAGAAGTAGGTTGTTGATTAACAATTGCAAAATTGGAAAGTCTTGCCGCATTATTAATGATAGTTTCGGCATTTATATCACCTATAGTACCGTTAAAGTTGACTATGGCACCGGTTCCCTTATCGATATTACCATTACCGGCAATCAGCTTAGCATTAATAGCACCGATTTCTGCCTTTGCACCATGACCACGGTTAAAATTATCATCAACCTGATTAATAATGCCCTTGGTTCCGATAAAATTGCTGTTGATTATGCCAATTGAAGCAAGACTGTCAGTTCCATAATTGCTGTTGGACAACATAAAATTCTCACTAGAATTATAACCAACAAAGTCACCGTTAACAGATCCGATTAGTCCGCTGTTTACAAAGACAGAACCTAGAAAATCAGCAATAACACTGGTATCAGAATAATTACCTCGATAATTGTCCAAACCGGTGTTTCTAAAAGTGTTTTTAGTACTTATTTGAGTAAGATCTTTCCAGTAACCATCTTGGGTGACATAATCAGACGGTTGGTTATACTGAATCAAAAATGCATTAGGGGTATAAACATCCTCATAACTTGGAAGCCCAAATGCATCAAGAGACGTGTCGTCAGGTGATGTCGCAACCCATTCAAAATGATCCGTAGCAGCATTAAGTTGATCCGCTGTAACTTGATAGTCACCGGCAAAAGCAGGAACGCTTAAAAACGTTCCGGCAAGCAAAGCGGATAATAAATACATATTTTTCATGGCAACCTCCCCTACAAAGGTCTCACAATGTAACTAATATTATACCATATTTTAAAGTAATTAAAAAGTGTTTAATTTTCAGCATTTTTAATGAGTTAGAGCAAAATTTATTTTTGCTTGAATTTAAAACCAAAAAAAACACCCGATTTTTCGGGTGTTTTTCTTAGAGTTTTTATTAACTATTCAGACAATATTTTGTATATTTCTGAAGAACTTGTCGCTTTACGCAATTTGGCACACTCTGTATCACTCTTTACTATCCGTGATATTTCAGCCAAAGCATTAAGATGATCAGCACCACTGTCTTCAGGCGACAAAAGCATAAACACCAAATCGGCCTTTTTTTGATCTGCGGCCTCAAAATCAACCCCACCTTTAACTTTTGCAAACAAAGCCTGTGTATGCTTCAGTGATGGCACGCGAGCATGGGGTAGGGCAATTCCTTTTCCCATAGCTGTTGTACCCAAATTTTCACGTTCTAATACAACATCAAATAATGTGCGTGCATCAACGCCTGCCGTCTTGGCGGCATGATCAGCCAAATCTTGCAACAATTGACGCTTTGAACTCACGCCGTCCAAAACCAACACATCGGTTGCGTGTAAAATATCAGAAAGCTTCATCAATATACCCTTTGGTTATTTCTCGGATTTTGGCTCAACCCAGCCGATATTGCCGTCCTTGCGACGATATACCATGCTGATATGGTTGTTGTTGGCGTTCCTGAACATCAAAGCGCATTCGTTGGCCAAATCCATATACATAACGGCTTCACTAACCGAACAAACCGGAATATTTACGCCGGTTTCGGCAATTGTCAGAGGAGCGTTAACATCAATGTCCATTTCTTCCTCGGTTTCAATAACCGGGAAAACAGCCTCACTAGCCAACTCGGCCAAACCGGTCTTGCTTTTGTGGTCTTTAAGGCGATTTTTGTGCTTGCTCAAACGAACCACAATGTGGGAGTTTGCATTGTCAAAAGCGGTATAGGGATCACTACCCAAACCGGTGCCTTTTAATACAATGTTTTTTGCAGGATGAACGGTAACTTCGGCCGAAAATTCATCTCCTTCTTTCGAAAAAGCAACATTGCAACCAATCGGGTCGCTGAAATATTTTGTTACTGCATTCAAAACGTTTTCTTCAATATGAGCGCGCAATCTGTCGCTGATATCAACCTGTTTACCTGTAAATGTAATTTTCATAATCTTTCCTTGCAAAATATTATTATTATCCATATGAACTGCCAGTCTATCACATTTTTAGCAGAATTCAAGCCCCAGTTTTGGAATATTTATATTAAAAAAGAGTTAAGTTACATTGAAAAGTTATCGCCCAAATATACGCGGCGAACATCTTCATTGGCAACAATCTCATCAGGATTGCCCTCCATCAAAACTGTTCCCCCGTGTAATATATATGCTCTGTCCGTAATATCCAAGGTCTCGCGAACATTGTGGTCGGTAATCAAAACGCCCAGTCCTCGGTTTTTGAGCTGCGAAACCAAGTTTCTGATTTCATTTACCGCAATCGGGTCAATACCGGCCAACGGTTCATCTAACAAAATAAATGTCGGCTGGCTGGCCAAAGCACGGGCGATTTCCAAACGGCGACGCTCACCGCCGGACAATGACATGGCCGGGGCTTTCCTTAAATGTGCAATTGAAAACTCTGACAACAGCTCCTCAAGAATGTTCTCACGCTTGTCTTCGTCCTCAATCACAAGCTCCAAAACAGCTTTAACGTTGTCTTCAACGCTTAATGTGCGGAAAATTGATGCCTCTTGCGGCAAATAACCTATTCCCATCTTGGCACGGCGATACATCGGCAGATTGGTAATATCCTGACCGTCAATATGCACATCTCCGTAGTCAGGTGTAATTAACCCTGTGATACAATAAAAACACGTGGTCTTACCGGCACCGTTTGGCCCCAATAGACCAACCGCTTCGCCTCGCTTTACGTGTAGAGAAACATTTCGCAAAACCGGGCGGTTTTTATATTTTTTTCCGATATTAAAGACTTCCAAAATCGATTCTTGTTTTTTGTTCAACATACTGCCGCCCTTATTATAATTTGTACTATTTATTAACTTTTAAGCCGTCTTCGTAAATAACACCCGATATGCGACCTTTTGACCCCGCTCCCATTTTGCTAACCCCGGTATTGAGGTTGGTCTCGGCCGCGTCGCCTCGCATATGGTTGCCATCCTTTACGATTACGACATCATCAAACAATTTTACCTCGCCGCTGTCAGGATAATATACTCCTTTTTGGGCATAAACTTCACCCTCGGCATTCTTAGTTTTTACATTACCTGTCATTTCAATTCTGTCAATAGCAGAATTTGCCCCGCCGGATTTTTTGAAAAATGTTTTCAAATGATCGGCAAATACCTTGTTTTTGCCGTTGTCTACAACGACATTACCGTCACCATAAAAGTCGCTTATGGTATTTTTACCGTTTTTGTCTTTGGCAAAAACAGCGGTCAAAACATCACCGTTTACTTTAAGTTCGGCCTTGGTCATAACCGCATTTCCGGTAGCGACAAGTTTTTGCTGACTGCGGTACAATTCAACTTTTTTGTCGGCATTAATATCAATTTTGCTGCCAAATTGCGTCGCATCGGTGACAATATTTGTTTTTCCCTTAAATCTTAACAGTTCCTTGTCGGTCAGATATTCAAAAGCTTCAGCGTTTATATGCCCGAATTTTCCGTCTGCAATAATCGGTTTGTTGCCGAATGCTCGCGATTCGTTTGAATCATAATACATTTCTTCGGTTCGTGCGGTCATATTGTCGCTGTATTTTGCAACTACCGTGTCTACCAAAGAAAAAACTTTAGTGTTTTGATCATAAAACCCGGTCGGAGCCTCAATATCAATCCAATGCTCGTCCGAAGTCGGCATTTTGCCTCTAGGGTTTTGCAATTTTACTAGTTGTGAACCGGGAGAAGTTTCATCAATATTTTCAGCGGTAAAAGTATTGACCCGATTGGATTTATCGGTAACATAAAGCACAGAATTTTCAACATGCAGTTTTTCAATCTCGTTTCGTAAAGGTTTTGAAATTTTGATTGAAAACTCATTACGATCCTGCAAACTCGGAATAACCGCCAACAAACCGACAAGGGCGGCGGCTACTGCCGGAAACATAATCTTAATCAACCTGATTTTTTTCCGTTGGCGTAGCAACGCCGCCTCGTCAGCATTATATTGTTTTAAGCTGTCGGCATTAAAAATATTATCTAGTTGTTTTAAATCCAACACTTGTTATGCCACTTTGCTTATAACGTTATTATTGAATTGTTCGGGTTTTTCCTCAACTGTAAAACCTGCACGCAAACAATCATGCAGATGAATAACTCCGACCGGCTTTTTACCTTCAACTACAAACAACTGAGTAATACTCTTGCTGTTCATTAAGTTGACAACTTCAGCCACCAAAACATCGGCAGTAGTAACTTTTGGATTTTTGGTCATAATGTCGGAGGCCTTCCGTGCAAACAACTCGTCATCGGCCGAACTTACCATGGCACGGCGTAAGTCACCGTCAGTAATCATTCCGGTAAGATCACCATTGGCGTTAACAATACCTACGCACCCTAGCATTTTTGATGACATGGTCATAATTATCTGGCGCATATTGGCATCTTCGCCAATCAACGGCATTTCGTTGCCGGTATGCATAAGGTCGGAAACTTTTTGCAAAATAGCACCCAATTTTCCACCCGGATGGCGCTGTTTGTAGTTAGATGCGGAAAATCCTTTTCTTTCCATCATGGCAATTGCCAAAACGTCGCCCAAAACCAATGTAGCTGTGGTCGAAGATGTCGGAGCGAGTCCGAGCGGACAAGCCTCGCCATCATCAGGCAAACGCAACAAAATATCGCCGGCTTTGCCCAAAGTGCTAGTCGGGTTTTTGGTAATGGCAATCAAAGAAATCCCGTATCTTTTGCAATATAATAGAATGTCAGAGAGTTCTTTTGACTCACCGCCGTTTGAAATCGCGATTACAATGTCATCGGTGGTTAACATACCCAAGTCGCCGTGGCTTGCCTCTGCCGGGTGTACAAAAAACGATGGTGTACCGGTTGAGGCCAAAGTGGCGGCGATTTTGCGTCCGATATGTCCTGATTTACCCATACCGGTAACGATAACGCGTCCTTTTGTTGACTGCATCAAATCAAGAGCTTTTACCAATGAATCATCCAATTGAGACTTCATCATGTTTAAAGCTTCAATTTCTTTTTCAATCGTGCGATATGCAGATTCCAAATCTTTATTTTTTGTCATAAGTTCATTCCATAACTATTAGCGAATACAGATCGAAACACTATAGTGCCCAATCTGACGGCAAATCTTATACCACATTTTTACCCCTATGGCAAGCAATTTTTTGTCAACACCGTATTCAAAAAACTTGTATATTTGTTACAAGCGATTATACTGCTCGCGTAAGCAATTAAGTTGGAGATATTGACATGAACACAAAATACCTGTTTACCGCCATAGTTGCCATGGCACCGACGGTAGCTCTTGCCGCCGAGGGCGCATCTGCCTTAGAAGAAGGACTTGCCGCTTATGCCGACGGTGTTTATGAAGGCGTAAAAGTTACCGAAGACGGAGATGCACTTACCGTACATTTTCCTGAAACAAATATAGTTGAGTTCAAAACTAATGATAAAGGTGCGGTTGAAACTATACCCGGCACAATCCCTGGTTACGACGCCATTGCCGTAAAAACAGGGGATTTAAATGGTAAAGACGTTTTTAAAATCACTACATCTTCACCGGACAAGCTACGCTCTGAAATATACAAAAATTTTGCACTTAACGGAGCGGAGGTTGAAAGTTATTCCAGTGAAATGCATTTTGTTCCCGATTTAAACCTGATGAAGGTTCAAAATTTTGATGCTAAAAATATTATCTTTAACCACGTTGATTCTCAAACCGGCCTCAAACAGGAAGTCTCAGGTGTCAGTGATATACAATTCAGATCAGAGTTGATGCCTAGCAATGATGAAGCCCAATATTCAGTTGTTTGGAAAGCAAACAATATCCGCCTTAAAAGTCAGTTTATTAGTTTTGTTGTACCCAGTCTCGAAAATAAATTGTCCAGCACATATGTCATTAATGAGGATACCGACTATAACAAATTGATAACAGATGCTTCGGCAATTAAACAATCAAGTTCGGTTGTATCTGCTAATAATATTGTTGTTGAAACAATGGGTGTAAAACTCACCAATAATATCGTTGCTACCGGAAAAGCCAAACTTGATGAAGCTACTCAAACCATGCGCATAGCCGGAGAAACCGAAATTTCTGATATCAAATTGGAAGGAGTTTCCGACTTTTCTCTCCAACATCTGAAACTCAAATATTTACTCAAAAATATTGAAACAAAACACATCGCAAAATTGCAAGAACTCCAGTCAAAAGTTGAAAAAATGGACGAAGAAGACTGGAGCAATCCGACCAATGAGCAGATTGCCGAACGTGAAAGATTAATGAAAAATATAACCGCAGTTGTTAATGAGATTACCAAAAAAATGGAACTTAAATTCCAAGCGGACTTAAATTTTGCTCAATCTGACGTAAATATGCTCGCTGCGTTGAAAAAATCAGGCAAATTCCTTGTCGGAAACGGCGAAGTAACGGTTTACAACTTGGATTTATTGGTACCTGATTATTCCAAACAGTGTGAAGAGGAGCAAAAACTCAATCCCAGTTCTTATCCTCCATCATGCATGAAATCAGGTTTTTCAAGCGCAATTTTTGAATATATCGATAAATCAAAACGTACTACCGATGCTTCGGGACGCACAATTGATAAAGTCGAGATCGTTTTCAGCGAAACCGGTATTTTCGTAAACGGTCAAAATGTAGGAGATCCGATTGAGTTTGATTTGAATGAGATGATTGCCAACAACATTACTTCTTCTCAATCGGTTAGTGAACCGAAGCAAATTCCTGAATCGAATAAATCGGATTGGGATTCGGATTCCGAAGAATTTAGCGCTCCACACTTAATCAAAGAAGATCGATTGTAATCCGCTTACAATAAAAGCCGCAGAACCCAAAAATCTGCGGCTTTTATAATGCTTAAAAATTTATTTTCCGAACAACAGTCTGTTGTATACTTTTGATTGTTTATCTAGCTCTTGTTCAAGTTTTTTGATATTCATACCGCCTTCAATCAAAGTCTTTTCGCCGGACATCAATGATACGCCCAAACCCAACTTATGTCCGTCAATTTTGTATCCCATGGTTTCCAATATTGTCGGCATGGTATCAAGGGCTGTGAATTTACGATTTTTCATAACTTTATCATCAACTTTAACTGCCGAATTGATATAAACGTTATATACTGATCTGTCCATTTTGGCGTTAAAAATCGTATTTCCCATCGTCAAATGATCTCCTACAATTACGATTTCGGTATTTTCATAAAAAGGTTGTTGTTTAATCCATTCTACAAATGCCGCTATTTTACTGTCCGAACACGACACGACATTTTTAAAATAATGCTCATCCAAAAAGTCTTTGCTGTGATATTTTGCCTCACAGTTTTTGCTGTCAAAATTCTCGGTTCCGAAGTGGGTATCCAGCGTCAGAAGGGTGAGGGCAAAGGGCTTGTTTTGAGCAGCTAATTCGCTGATTTTTTCTTTGGCGTACATAAACAATCTGTCGTCTCTGACCGCGCGTTTATAGAAAGAGGTGTATTTACCATTGCGTTTCTTAAATCTTTGCTTTTTGACCTTATTGGAACTCAAGTGGTCGCGTACCGAATAATAATTCCAGTCAAAAATTTGCGTATTCCCGTGTGTGGTAAAAAATTTATCTTTTCCGGAAGATTGTTTAAGTGTTCCCTGCATAAATACGAGATTATACCCGTCTTTTGCCAATACATCATACAGGCACGTAGCCTCCGGCAAAAATCCGTTTTGGGGACGAAATCTTGACGATTGAATAGGCAGTTTCAGCGGAATGGCGCAATAATGTGCAATCATGGCGGCCATAGTATATTTTGCACCTTTAAGATTTTTAAATCCTCCCAGTCCGTTATTGTGGCTGAAATTTATATTTTCTTCAGCCAATTTGGTTAAATTGGGGATAATATTATCATCAAAATATTCTGCTTTGGCATAGGTGCTTTCCATCGATTCGGCAAAGACCACTACCAAGTTACGCTTTTCCTTGGGTGTGGTTATTGACACGTTTTTAGGCTCAACATAATGTTGTTCATAAAAATTTCCCACCGTTTTGAAATTGTTTTTTTCTGTGAGCAGCGAGCCGATATTCAGTTTTTGATAAGTCCAAAATATTGAGCCGACCAAAAAAGCCAACGAAACCAACAGACATTGCTTTTTACTGATTTTACTGGTCGAAACGTACAATATTATAACCAATACTGCCGCGGTTATCACCGTATTTTGCAAAAAACTCATAAGTAGCCTTATATCAACATCCAGCGGGACATTCAGATGAAACACAATTTGCTCATACGTCAATTTGCCGAATTTTCTGATCATCCAGCTTGCTGTAGATGCGCACATATATCCGATAAAAATCAAAAACATGGAAAATATTCGCATGATAGTCTCCGCCAAATTATAAAATATGTGTAATTGTGGTTACATTGACCTAAAAGTCAATCAAATTTTTATAATGTTCAGGTTTGTTAGGGAGCAATTTTTACATATGTTCCGATTCGTTTTAAAAAACTGTTGACTCTCCATAACTTTAAACTTATTATGCGCTCAATTCTTATGAGTCGTTTTGGCTCAGGAATGTTGAAAAATAAGAGTTTTTCCCATGTTTTGGTGATTCGTCGCCGAAACCATGGTTTTTTATGTTTTAATAATAATAAGGAAATTTGTGATGCCTACAATTAGTCAGTTAATTCGTAAATCACGAACACCTAAAGTGAAAAGAAACAAGGTCCCGGCTTTGAAGGCCTGCCCGCAAAAACGCGGTGTTTGCACAAGGGTTTATACCACAACCCCGAAAAAACCGAACTCTGCGTTGCGTAAAGTGGCTCGCGTTCGCTTAACCAATGGCTTTGAAGTAATCAGCTATATCCCTGGTGAAGGTCATAATCTTCAAGAACACTCAGTGGTGCTGATTAAGGGAGGCCGTGTGAAAGACTTGCCAGGTGTTCGCTATCATATCATTCGCGGTACTTTGGATACCCAAGGTATTGCCAAACGTCGTCAACGTCGTTCTTTGTACGGCGCTAAGAGACCGAAATAGGAGGGTAAGTTATGTCACGTCGTCATAGTGCAGAAAAAAGAGTAGTACTGCCTGATGCAAAATATCATGATAAGGTAGTTGCTAAATTCATTAATAATATTATGGAAGACGGCAAGAAAGCCGTTGCTGAAAAAATTGTATATTCAGCATTCGATCTCTTGGCTAAAAAATCAAAACAAGATCCGTTGGCAGTATTTAACGAAGCTATCGAAAATGTTAAACCGATGCTTGAAGTTAAATCTCGCCGTGTAGGTGGTGCTACCTACCAGGTTCCTTGTGAGGTTCGTGCTGATCGTCGTCAAGCTTTGGCAATCCGTTGGATTATTGCCGCAGCTCAAAAACGTTCAGAAACAACCATGACCGAAAAAGTTGCCAATGAGCTTTTGGATGCCGCAGCCAATCGTGGTGCCGCTGTTAAAAAACGCGAAGATACCCACAAAATGGCCGAAGCCAACAAAGCATTCTCTCACTACAAGTTTTAAGGAGAGAATATTATGGCTCGTACACATAGTTTGGAAAAATACAGAAATATCGGTATCATGGCTCACATTGATGCCGGTAAAACTACCACCAGTGAACGTATTTTGTACTACACTGGTCAAACTCACAAAATCGGTGAAGTTCATGATGGTGCTGCCACCATGGACTGGATGGAACAGGAACAAGAACGTGGTATTACCATTACCTCTGCTGCCACCACCTGTTTTTGGAAAGGTTTCCGCATCAACTTGATTGATACTCCGGGACACGTTGACTTTACCGTAGAGGTAGAGCGTTCTTTGCGTGTTTTGGACGGTGCTATTACCGTTTTCGATTCGGTTGCCGGTGTTGAACCTCAATCTGAAACAGTTTGGAGACAAGCTGACAAATACGGAGTTCCACGTATCTGCTTCTGCAACAAAATGGACCGTATCGGTGCCAACTTCTACCGTTGCTTAGACATGATTGTTGACCGCTTGGGTGCTCGCCCTATGGCTTTGCAACTGCCTATCGGTGTTGAAGCCAACTTCCGCGGTGTTGTTGACTTGCTCAACATGAATGCAATCATTTATACCGGTGATACCGCCGATTCTCCGATTGAAATCCAAGAAATCCCGGCTGATTTGAAAGCAAAAGCTGAGGAATATCACCATCAGTTAGTCGAAATGGCTGTTGAACAAGACGAACAAGCCATGGAAGACTACCTTGAAGGCAAAGAAGTTTCGGTTGAAACTTTGAAAAAATGCATCCGCAAAGGAACAATTGCTCAAGATTTCGTTCCCGTATTCTGCGGAACAGCTTTCAAAAACAAAGGTGTTCAACCTTTGCTTGACGCTGTAATCGACTACTTGCCTTCACCATTGGATATTGCTTCAATCAAAGGTATCAACCCAAATACCGACAAAGAAGAAGAGCGTCATCCTGATGACAACCAGCCTCTGGCTGCCTTGGCATTCAAGATCATGAACGACCCGTTTGTAGGTTCTTTGACTTTCTGCCGTATTTATTCGGGCACAATGACTGCAGGTTCTTACATTTACAACTCTGTAAAAGACAAAAAAGAACGTGTTGGTCGTATGCTGTTGATGCATTCTAACAAACGTGAAGATTTGAAAGAAGCTAATGCCGGTGATATTATCGCCTTGGCCGGTTTGAAAGATACCACAACCGGTGATACTTTGTGCGATTCTGCTCATCCGATTGTTCTGGAAAACATGGAATTCCCTGATCCGGTTATTGAATTGGCAGTTGAACCTAAGACCAAAATTGATATCGAAAAGATGGGTTTGGCTTTGTCTCGTTTGGCAATGGAAGATCCTTCATTCAAAGTTTCTTCTGATCCTGAATCCGGACAAACCATCATCAAAGGTATGGGCGAACTTCACTTGGATATTATCGTTGATCGTCTGAAACGTGAGTTCAAGGTAGAGTGCAACGTCGGTGAGCCTCAAGTTGCTTACCGTGAAACCATCACCAAACCGTGTGATATCGAATACACTCACAAAAAACAATCCGGTGGTGCCGGACAGTTTGCTAAAGTCAAAATCAAATTTGAGCCGATTGAAGGCTACAATGGTTTTGAGTTTGAAAATACTGTTGTCGGCGGTAATGTTCCTAAGGAATATATCCCCGGTGTTGAGAAAGGTTTGCGCTCCGCTATGGATGCCGGTGTTATTGCCGGATATCCGGTAACCGGTGTAAAATGCAATCTTTACGATGGTGCATATCACGAAGTTGACTCTAACGTTATGTGCTTTGAAATTGCCGCTCGTGCTGCCTTCCGTGAAGGTATGCGTCAGGCCGGCCCGAAATTGCTTGAACCTATCATGAAAGTTGAAGTCGTTACTCCTGAAGAATATATGGGCGACATTATCGGCGACTTAAACTCTCGTCGTGGTTTGGTAAACGGTATGGATCAGCGTGCCAACGCTCGTGTTGTTGACGCCCAGGTACCGTTGGCCAACATGTTCGGCTACGTAAACACATTGCGTTCATTGTCACAAGGTCGTGCTCAGTTCACAATGATTTTTGATCATTATGCTGAAGTTCCGAACGAGATTGCTGAAAAAGTAAAAGCAAAGAGCGCTTAATAATAACATGGAGAGCGGTTCTCCGCTCTCCGAATTTGATTTTAATTTAATTTTTTTATTTAGGATAAAAAACAATGGCAAAAGAGAAATTTGAGAGAACGAAACCTCACTGCAACATTGGTACG
>CAMYUM010000019.1 GCA_947301965.1 uncultured Azospirillum sp.
ACCCGATTGCTATGGAAGAAGGCTTGCGCTTTGCTATCCGTGAAGGTGGTCACACTGTAGGTGCCGGCGTTGTATCTAAGATTTTGAAATAAGATACAACTCCTATCTGAAACAAACAAAAAGCCGCTTGCAAACAAGCGGCTTTTTGTTGCCTTCTAAAATATTAGACAAAATACCTTTCTTATGCTATACTCAATACCATTAATGTTAAAGGCGTTTTAGAAATGTTGACGAAAAATTAAGTAATTAATGTTTTTATCACATTTAGGGAGGAACGACAATGAGTATCAAAGAAAAATTAGAAAAAGCTAAAGATAAAACCAAAAAGCACTTAAGAAAAGCAGCCTTAAGCGCCGCTATAATGGGAACCCTTGGTGCCGGTGCCGTCGCTTGCGGTGAGGCCAATGTTAAAGACAACGATAAAGAGAAAGATAAAATAGAACAGGTTAAGACGCCAAATGAAAAGGATAATTTGTTTGAAAAAGAGACTTTCGGCTTTCCTTACAGGAAACATGCTGATAATCCCAATGAGCCGGATTCATTGCTGGTAGAATTAAAAGCCCGAATGGATGTTTCAGTTGATACAATCAAAGGACCAGATGGATCAGTATATGAAAAAGCTCGTTCCACACAAGAACCTACAAAAGCAAAATATGTAGCCATCGATCGCGAAGATCAAGATAAAGATTTTGTGATTGAAAGTAAAGAAACAAAGCTAGAAACTAGGACGCGTATTGAAACAGAAATTGTTGAGGTTACATCACCAACTACCTATGATGCAGAAGGAAGACATCCCGGAAAAGTTGAAAAGAAGAAAATTGAATGCGAATTTCCGGAAGTTACTATGATTGATAAATGGAAATATAAAGTAAAAGATGGCGAAGGTCGTTAATCCCTAAAACAAAAAGCCTCCACATAGGAGGCTTTTTTGTTACTATTTTTAATAGTATCTTACCCGACCGTTAGTCTTTTTGATTTGCTCAGATATATAATTATCCAACTCCGGCAGGGTAATATACTCATCACCGTTAGTATCTATGGTTTTGAATTGCTCATCCGGTGCCTGATATATTCCGGATTTTTTAGCCTTACGGATTTGTCGTCTTGTATCTCTTGACTGTGGTGCCTGGGTTTTGTTATTGAATTCTTCCACCGACAATCTTCCGTCATGGTCAGCATCATAAAGGTTCATCTGATACATTGCCGCTCTTTGTGAATTTGTAATATAATCGGACGGCGGATTAAATTTGGCTTCCGCATTGCAAGTGGCTAATATTGCCACAGTTCCGCATAACCACAATTTTTTCATATCTTTCTCCTAATAAAAATTATTGCTTCCGATAATGGAAGAAATCCCCAGTTCGACCAAACGTCCTTCTTCCAGTCCGACCTGTTTATCCATAGACTTTGCCAGTTCCATATTATGCGTAGCCACCAGCGCCGCCAAACCGGTCTCTTTAATTATGTTCATTAATGCTTCAAAAACAATATCTGCGGTCTTCGGGTCCAGGTTCCCGGTCGGTTCGTCAGCCAACAACATCTTCGGAGTGTTTGCCAAAGCTCGAGCAATCGCCACACGTTGTTGCTCGCCGCCCGAAAGTTCTGCCGGACGGTGTGTCAAACGATTATCAAGTTTCATTTTGTTCAACAACCAACCCGATTTTTCTTTGGCTTCGCTGGGCGATTTTCCGGCAATAAGCTGCGGAATCATCACGTTTTCCAGCGCATTAAAATCCGGCAAAAGATTGTGATATTGATACACAAAACCCAAAAAATCCCGGCGCAAAGAAGTGCGTACCGCATCGCTTTGTTTGGAACAATCCTGCCCGTTCAACAAAATATTTCCGCTGGTCGGCAACTCTAACAGCCCGGCAATTTGGAGCAGGGTAGATTTTCCCGAACCCGAAGGTCCGATGAGTGCAACAACTTCGCCTTCATTAATGTCAAAGTTCACTCCGCGCAAAACTTCCAACTTTTGCTCGCCTTGGTTAAACGACTTGCAAATATTTCTCAAACTCAAAATATTACTCATAGCGCAAAGCCTCCACCGGATCCATTTTTGCCGCCCGATAAGCGGGATAAATTGTTGCCAAAAACGACAGCAACAACGATATAACTACGACCATAACCACTTCCGCCACATTAATTTCTGCCGGCAACCGTGATAAGAAATAAATTTCTGCCGAGAACAGCTCGCGTCCGGAAATGTTTTGTAAGAATTGTCTTATGCTTTCAATATTTTCACAAAACAATACACCCAGAATTACGCCGATGGTAGTACCGACAACCCCGATAAATGCTCCGTCCATGAAGAATATACGCATAATCATGCCCTTGGTTGCGCCCATTGTTCGCAAAACCGCAATATCGCGTCCTTTGTCTTTGACCAACATAATCAATCCGGTAATAATATTAAATGCCGCTACCAAAATAATCAGCGTCAAAATCAGGAACATAACGTTGCGTTCAACATCAATTGCATTAAAAAATGCAGCATTAGATTGTTTCCAGTCAAAGATATAAGCCTCATCTCCGACACCATTACGAATAACCTCTCTGGTTTGGTAGAGTAGGTCAGGGTGTTTAAGTGTTACATCAATATTTGTAACCCCGTCGCCGGTACCGAAATATGTTTGCGCGGTATCAAGCGGCATAAAGATAAAGTTAGCATCGTATTCATACATACCAAGTTCAAATAATCCGGCAATACGATAAGATTTCATCCGCGGCACGGTACCGAAAGCCGTAATTTTGCCGTTTGGCGAGATGAGTGTGATTTCATCTCCGGCCATCAGTCCCATTTTTTGAGCCAGACGATAACCGACCAAAACGTTGTTACCCTCAAACTCGTCCATGTTTATGCCGGCCATGCC
The DNA here is from genome assembly GCA_947301965.1 of uncultured Azospirillum sp. Classification (GTDB taxonomy): domain Bacteria; phylum Pseudomonadota; class Alphaproteobacteria; order RF32; family CAG-239; genus JAFUYI01. The sequence goes on from CAMYUM010000019.1 coordinate 2,874, forward strand.
GTCGCGAATGGTTTTCTTTTTCTCAATATCCTCACGGCGAATACCTCTGACCATGGCACCCTCGGCAGCACGCCCTGACGATACCAAAAGTTGTTTTTCAATCAAAGGAATAGCAATTTCAACATTATCCAAAGCATTAATATCGCTTATTGCCTGTTTGTAATTGGTAAAAGGCATTGAGTTGTTTGATACAATCCCGATATGCCCGTTTATTCCCAAAATTCGACCCAACAGTTCGCTTCTAAAACCGTTCATCACCGACATGACAATAATCAATGTTGCGACGCCTAAAGCGATTCCCGTAAAAGCAAAGCCGGTAATCACCGATATAAAGCCTTCTTTACGTTTTGCTTTAAGATAACGGCGTGCGACTATACGCTCAAATTGACTAAACATTCTGTATACTCCTTTGAATACTAGGAGATATACCTTATAACCCAACCTTATGCAAGGTTAAATGTCAGGTTATCAAAACCCAATTTTTAAGTGCATTTATATATTGACATTGCTTGATTTATAATGTATAAAACCAACCGTTAATCTCGGCAAATGGGCTAAAAGGCATGCCTGTTGCCGTTTATCGCATCCAAAAATTTATTAGAAAGGGAAGCAAAATGCCAAAAATGAAAACAAGAAGTTCGGTTAAAAAACGCTTCAGCGTTACCGGAACCGGCAAATTAAAAAGAAATTTTGCCAAAAAGAGACACTGCCTCTTCTGCAAAACTCAAAAAATGAAAAGAAATGCTCGTGGTACAACTTTGGTTGATACCAACGATGTTCAGATCGTTAAACAATTTTTGCCATATTTGTAGGAGGATAGTTAGATGTCTCGTGTAAAAAGAGGTGTAACGGCTCGTGCTCGTCACAAAAAGATTTTCGAAATGGCGAAAGGTTATCGCGGTCGTTCCAAAAACGTATTTAGAGTAGCAATTGAAAAAGTTGAAAAAGGTTTGCAATATGCATACCGTGACAGACGCGTTAAGAAAAGAAATTTCCGTATGCTCTGGATTCAACGTATTAGTGCTGCGACCAGACTTAACGATATGACATATTCTCGATTTATGAACGGGCTCAACAAAGCAGGTATTGAGCTTGATCGTAAAGTTTTGGCCGATATCGCATTAAAGGAGCCCGAGGCGTTTGCCAAGTTAGTTGCGCAAGCTAAGGACGCTTTGAAATAAGCAATTTTTATAAATGCGAAAGAAGAGTCTGCTTGAGCAATCAGGCCAGACTCTTTTTTATTTTTTAAGAATAAGGAAAATTGATGGAAGACTTAAAAGAATTAGAAGCAAATGTACTGCAAAGTGTTAACAATGCAGCTGATTTGCGTGCTCTTGACGAGGTTAGAGTTTCGGTTTTGGGCAAAAAAGGCTCTCTTACCGAAAAAATGAAATCTCTCGGAGCTTTGCCGTTAGAAGAAAAAATCGCCGCCGGCAAGGCCCTGAATGTTTTGAAAAACACGATTGAAACCGCAATTGACAACAAAAAACAGGAGCTTGAAACCTTAGAGCTCAACAAAAAATTGGCTAATGAACGCATTGATGTAACATTGCCGATTCGCCCTGAAATTCAGGGGCGTATTCACCCGGTTTCAAAAATTTATGAAGAAGTTGTCGCCATTTTTGGTCAAATGGGTTTTGATGTTGCTGATGGTCCCGACATTGAAGATCAGTTTCATAACTTTAATGCCTTGAATATGCCTGCCAATCACCCGGCACGTCAAATGCAAGACACATTTTACATTGCCAACCCTGACAGCGACGACTTTGATGACAGTTTTGTGGTTCGTACCCACACATCAGGCATCCAAATTCGTACCATGGAGGCCAAAAAGCCACCGATCCGCATTATTGCGCCCGGTCGTACATATCGTAGTGACTTTGACGCCACCCATACCCCGATGTTCCATCAAGTCGAGGGTTTGGTGATTGACAAGACAACTACCATGGCTCACCTCAAAGGTTGCTTATACGACTTTGTTAAAGCCTTTTTTGAAATCGACGACATCAAAGTTCGTTATCGTCCGTCATACTTTCCGTTCACTGAGCCCAGTGCCGAAATGGATATCGGTTGCCGCAAAGGTAAAGGCGAGCTCAAAATCGGTGAGGGTGATGATTGGCTCGAAATCTTGGGTTGCGGTATGGTACATCCCAGCGTTTTGCGTGCCGGTGGTGTTGATCCGGACGAATATCAAGGTTTCGCCTTCGGTTTGGGTATAGACCGTTTAGCCATGTTAAAATACGGAATTCCTGATTTGCGCACGTTCTTTGAGTCTGACTTGCGTTGGTTGAAACACTATGGTTTTGTGCCGCTAGACACATCTTCAATGACCGGCGGATTGAGCAACAATGGAGGACTGGCACGATGAAATTCACGTTATCTTGGTTAAAAGAACATTTAGACACAACCGCAACCGTTGATGAGATAGCCGAGCGTTTGACCTCAATCGGTTTGGAAGTTGAAGAGGTTTTCAATCCCGCAGCCGCCCTTTCCGGTTTTATCACCGCCAAAGTTGAAAAATGCGAAATGCACCCCGATTCTGACCACCTCCACCTTTTGAGCGTTAACAACGGCAAAGAGGTTCTGCAGGTTGTCTGCGGCGCACCGAACGTCAAACTCGGCACAATCGGAATTTTTGCTCCCGTCGGCGTAATAATCCCTTGCTATAACGAAAAACTTACCGTCGGCAAAATCCGTGGAGTTGAAAGTTTTGGTATGCTTTGCTCGGAAAAAGAACTCTGCATCGGTGAAGATCATAATGGCATCATTGAATTGCCTGCTGATACTCCGATTGGTGTTCCGGCCGCCGATATCCTAAACATTGATCCGGTTATCGAGATTTCTATTACTCCTAACCGCGCTGAATGTCTTGGTGTCCGCGGTGTCGCTCGTGATTTGGCAGCTTCCGGTTTGGGCACGTTAAAGCCGTTAGAAATTAAAAAACCGAAAGCATCATTCAAATGTCCAATCAATATCCGTGTCGACGCTCCTGACGCTTGCCCGGTTTATACCGGTCGCTACATCAAAGGTGTAAACAACCGTGCCGAAACCCCGAAATGGATGAAAGATCGCTTGTCGGCAATTGGCTTGCGTCCTATTTCACCGTTGGTTGATGTGACTAACTATCTCAACTATGATTTAGCTCGTCCGTTACACGTTTTTGATGCTGACAAGCTTAAAGGTGATTTAGTCATCCGCATGGCCAAAGATGGTGAACCATTTACGTCATTGGAAGAAAAAGAATATAAACTTGACACCAAGAGCCTGGGTATTTGCGATGATGAAGGTGTTCAATGCTTGGGTGGTGTAATGGGCGGACTGTCCAAAGGCTGTTCTGCCGACACCGTTAATGTTTTGCTTGAAAGTGCATTTTTCAAACCCGAATGCATTGCTCGTACCGGTCGTCATTTTCAAATTGATTCTGACTCACGTTATCGCTATGAGCGCTGGGTAGATCCCAACTCTAACGTTATGGGTTCGGACTATGCAACATCGCTTATCTTAGACATTTGCGGTGGTGAGGCTTCAGAGATAGTAGTCTGCGGACAAGAAAACTACTCGGCACAACCTGTAACCTTGCGTTATGATCGTCTTAAAACCCTGGTTGGCCTGGAAGTTTCAAAAGAAGAAATTATCCGTATTTTGACCGCTTTGGGTTTCAAACTTATCGATCGCGGCAACTCAGTTGAGGCTGTTTGTCCGACCTGGCGCGGTGATATCGAGTTTGAGGCAGATTTGGTTGAAGAAGTGGTTCGTATGGTTGGTTTGGATAAAATTCCGGCAGTTTCAATGCCGAGTGACGAGTTTCCAAAACAAACATTAAAACCTCAACAACAGCGCGTTGTTGCCGTCAAACACGAACTTGCAAGTCGTGGCATGTATGAAACGGTTACCTGGAGCTTTACTGACTCAAAACTGTGCAAACCGTTCCGCAAAGGCAAAGAGCCGGTTATGTTGATGAACCCGATTGTGGCCGAACTTGATGAAATGCGCCCTTCAAACTTACCCAACTTATTGCTTGCGGTTCATAACAACATTGCCCGTGGTGATGCAGATATGGCATTGTTTGAGGTCGGACCCGAGTTTTATGGTCGTCGTCCGACTGAACAAGGTACCGTTGCTGCCGGCATTCGTTGTGGAATGACATCTAAAAAACACTGGCTCAGAGGCGAGCGTGCTTATGATGTTTTTGATGCCAAAGCTGATGCTATCGCCGCAATTGCCGCCGCTAACGGTCCTTGGGATAGCGCTCAAATCACTACCGATGCACCCGAATATTATCACCCCGGACGTAGCGGAACTCTGCGTTTAGGCAAAAACGTTATTGCCTACTTTGGCGAAATCCACCCGATGGTTCTAAAAACATATGACATCAAAGGTCGTGTTGTTGCTTTTGAGGTCTTTTTAGACAACATTCCTCTGCCACGTGCCAATGCCAACAAGTCTAAAAAGAAACTTGAACTACACTCTTTGCAATCGGTTGACAAAGATTTAGCTTTTGTAGTCAACAAAGACGTTAGCGCGGCCAATATTATTGCTGCTGCCAAAAATGCTGATCGTGAATATATTTCCGATGTTCGCATTTTTGACGTATTTGAAGGCGGCAATTTGCCCGAAAACAAAAAATCTATTGCCTTGTCGGTTACGTTTCAGCCTAAAGATAAGAGCTTTACCGACCAAGAATTAGACGGTCTGATGAAAAAAGTTATCTTAGAAGTCGGCAAAAAAACTGATGCTGTTTTGAGGCAATAATCGGCTCAAAAAACACCAAAAAACCGCCTTAATTGAGGCGGTTTTTTTATGTCGATTCGCATACTAAAAACAAACAATCGTATAACCCTTTGAAAATGCAAAAAATTAAATACTTTTTAATTACTTTAAAATATGGTATAATGTTAGTTACAATGTGAGACCTTTGTCGGGGAGGTTGCCATGAAAAATATGTATTTATTATCCGCTATGCTTGCCGGCACATTTTTAGGCGTTCCTGCTATTGCCGGCGATTATCAAGTTACTGTTGATCAACTCAACGCTGCTACACCTCGTTTTACGTGGGAAGAGATAAGTGATGACTACGAAGTCGAAACTTTGCCTGAAAACACAGGGCTTATCGAAATCACCAAATACGGAGATGCAATGAACGGGTGGAGCAGGTTTATCTTTACATACAACCAACCTTCCGATTATGCTTCATACAATTACAACTCTCCACGTTTTGATGAATTAACAGGCCCGGCAACTTTTTGGAATGTTTGGTATACTATCCCCGATGATCAGGAAGTAGTTGATGTTACGGCTGACTTTATCTACTCACAAATAGCAAATAAAGTCGGTACAATGGGTAATATTACCGGCGACTTTGTCGGCGCAGCATCTTTCGACACCTCGACTATTTCTCAAATTAACAATCAATATGAAGAATTTATCTCAATCGGCAATATCACCGGAAACTTTATTCGTACCGGAGGAATTTTTAACGCAAGCGATTACGTGGCTTATGGACAACATGCGATTATTGGCAACATCACTTCTGATTTGGTTGCCGGCAACGGTCGTAAAGGGTTTTTACAAAACCATAGTGGCACGATTGGAGACATCGCAGTTGGTTTGGCGATAAACAACATTGAATCTGCCGGAAACGGAGGATTTATAAAAAACCTTGGTATAGAAGATTTTTATTACACCCCTCAATACGAATATGTTCCTCCTGATATGTTGCTAGAAAAAGATGGTGACATTGTAGCCAACCCCGAAAAATACTCTGCCACTATCGGCAAGATTTCAGGCAATATCGTCGGTAATATGGCCTTTGGTCCAAGTTCAGGCGGTGGTGCTATTTATAACGAATACGGGCAAATCGGCGATATCAGTGCTGATTTTCTCGGCAACTATGCGCAATATTTCGATGATTATATCAAAGGAAAAGCAGCAGAAGAAGATTCGGAAGAATACTTTTATGTTTCCCAAATGGGTGGTGCAATTGCCAACTTTAATGGTAAGATTGGTACCATAACCGGAGATTTCAAAGACAACTTTGCTGAAGGTCCGGGTGCCGGCGGTGGTGCCATAGCCAATATTACCAATTTGTACGCTCGTACCGAGCCTATTTATCAATATTTCGAGGAAAATGATGCAGATATTAAAAATGCGGTACTTTTGCACGATGCTTATACCGACCGTATGAACATTGAAGGTTCAACCTTTGAAAACAACTATGCTCATTCAACCGAAGGCAATGCCTATGGCGGCGCCATCTTAAATAATTTTTATTTCAAAAACACAATTTCCGGCAGTGAATCATATCTCAACTGGGAAGATGATTACCTGTCAGAAGGCTATGTTTATATGACTGATGAAGAACTGCAACAAAAGATTATTGATGCTAAAACCAACTCTGCTCTGACTTTAACCAATACCAACTTCATCAATAACCATGCAGACTCTGACGGAGGTCGCGCTTTCGGTGGTGCCATTTATTCTACCGGAGATCTCAACATTATCGCCAAAGACGGTAAAACCTCGCTGTTTAGCGGTAATACCGCTAACGGTGAAAGCAACGCCATCTATATGCAGGCATCAACTTCAGAAACTTATCAAGAAACATATAGACAAGAATTTAAGAATGTTGATCCGCTCTTACCCTCCAACTTGAACCTGACAGCTGTTGACAACGGTATAATCCAGTTTGACGATGCAATTGATGGTGAGGGATATAATATCAACGTCAGCGGTGATGGTACCGGTGTAGTCAAGTTCAATAATCTGGTTAAGAACGTAACCAACTTTACATTAGGTGCAAATTCTATCACCCACTTGGGATTAAACTCCAAAGTCTATGCGGAAAAGATGAACATTGACAGCTCGGCAATTCTTCATATGTCGGCAAATTCATCTCCGATTATTACAGTTGATGTAGAAGTAGATAAAGATAACAATACCGTCCATACCGGACAGATTTATGTAGATGATGATATCGATGGTGATTATCGAGTATTGGTCAACTCACTTAACCCCGATGTGTTAGATAATACCGAAGATGCGGTGGTACCGTTCTTGTTTGCACCAAATGATGATACCAGTACAGGATCAAGCTTTGCAGTAGCTCGTGTAATCGGTAGCCCGTATATGTGGGACGGCTCGGTTAACGCCGGAGGTGAAACCGATGGTTCAACCTGGTATTTGAATTTGACCGATGAAGAAAACCAGGATTATGATCCCGATGGCCCGCAACCCGGACCACAACCGAAACCGGAAAAGATTTATGCACCTGAAGTAGTAGCCGGTATAGGCTTACACGAAGCCGCTATTGAACAAACTCGCAGCGTTGTTCATAATGTAAAAGGCAAAGTTGCCGCCGGAAGAGAATTCTGCCCGAGATGCGGATTATACGATTACGGTTGGGATAATA
>CAMYUM010000020.1 GCA_947301965.1 uncultured Azospirillum sp.
GGATAGAGCAACAGCCTTCTAAGCTGTGGGTCGGGCGTTCGAATCGCCCGGAGCGCGCCAATTAAAACAAAAAACCTGAGAAAGCATTATGCTATCTCAGGTTTTTCGTTAAATGATCGAGAGAACGCTCTTTTGACCATCGTCAGCCAAATTCATGTTGAAAAAGGTATTGATGGTAATGTCGTCATAACGAAGCTGGTACACTCCGTTATCCTCAATCAATTTCCTTCTGCCATCAAGCCAGTAGTAGTTGCCCATGTTCTTGGTTTTGTAAAACGCTTCAGGACGGAGGTCGAGAATGTTTTCACCATCCAAAATACCTTTATAGGCAGCTCCCTGAACCCAATGACGCTTGAGTAAACCATTGGCTCTTTTCCCTGCCGACCGGCGATAACGAGTCATGAGGTTGACGCAATAATCGTCGTCCTTACCTTCGTTAACGGCGCAGAAGAATTTACTCGGATCATGGAGCTTTTGGCCCAAATGATTATAACCCGTTACTTCCTCAGCGCCGACGTTGTACATGAACAAAGCGCAACCGATAATCTGACCATCAGTCAAACGGCGGTTGTCAAAGTGGCAGAAGAACGGAACCAAGCGGTTCTCAATGTGATAAATACACCATTCTTTGCCAGTTTCTTTGCTTATTGGGGCATCGTCTTGTTTGATACGAGTACCATCGGGTTTGTAGGTTACGCCATACCAAACCGTCCATGCGGCTCCGCAGAAATAAGGAGTACCCTCGCCTTTATCACCCTCAATGAGAGCAATAAACTTAAAGATATCCTCAGAAAGAGCACTTGCCCTGGCAACATTGTACTGAGCGGCAGTTAATTCCACAGGGGTGGTTTCTTCATTGTGATGTTCACATGTTTTAACGCACCCTACCAACATAATCACCGATACAACTATTGCACCAATGATCTCTTTTTTTGTAAGTTTCATATAAAAATAAATAAATAATTCTTTAAACACCATAAATTATAGCATTTTTTGTCTAGGCGGTCAATAAAAAAAGATCCGGAAGAACCGGACCTTTTCTTTTTATTTATTTGCTTTTGCTATCAGTACAACTCCGTCTCGAACGCCGGTTATTGTAACTTTAGCTCCGGCTTTTAGGCCGTTTTCGCACTCAACCAGCCATTCTCCGTCACCGATCGCAACTTTGGAGCGACCATCCGCCACATCTTGCAAAAGCTTGTAGCTACGACCGATATATTGTGCGGTCGGGTTGTTAAGATTGACATTATCGCGAGGGGTTTTTACAAAACGCATGAGTTTGCGGTATACATAAAGACCGATTACGGCAAAAATAGCCGAGATTATTGAAAAAATAATAACTTGGTTGGTTAAGGTTAACGTATATAAAACTACGATTATCGACATTACAAATGCCGCAAAACCAAACCAAATCAGGTATGTTCCGGGAACAATAAATTCCAGTAACACTAGGAGCAGTCCTATCGACAACCATTGCATATAAGTCATGGGCAATTCCTATTTCTTTTTGGTTTCTTTAGTAACTTCTTTGTCTTTGACAACCTCTTTGGCAATCTCGGCAACACCGGCGAGAGTGCTCATAAGGTTTTGAGTATCAACCGGCAACATAAGAAGTTTTTGGTTGGGAGAAGTTACAATACCTTGCAAAGCTTCAACATATTTAAGCCCCAAGAAATAGTTGAGAGCTTTGGCATCACCCTTACCTATTGCTTGTGAGAGCATAGTTGTTGCATTTGCTTCCGCTTCAGCGGCACGTTCACGAGCTTCGGCGGCTCGGAAAGCGGCTTCTTTTTCGCCTTCGGCGGCCAAAATGCGAGACTGTTTTTCACCTTCAGCCTGCAAAATTTCGGACTGTCTTACACCCTCGGCCTCAAGAATGCTGGCACGTTTTTCACGTTCAGCCTTCATTTGGCGAGCCATTGATTCGACCAAGTCACGCGGAGGGGTAATGTTTTTGATTTCAACGCGGGTTACTTTTACGCCCCAAGGAATGGTGGCCTCATCGACAACGGCCAATAGACGGTGGTTGATTGATTCGCGCTGCGAAAGCAATTCATCAATTTCCATACCACCGATAACCGTACGAATGTTGGTCATAATCAAATTTAAGATGGCCTGATCAAGGTTGCGAACCTGATAAGCGGCGTTGGCGGCTTGTTGAATTTGGAAGAACAAAACACCGTCGACTTCAACCATGGCGTTATCTTTGGTAATAACTTCCTGCGGGGGAACGTCCAATACTTGTTCCATGCGGCTGATACGCGCACCAATACGCTCTAAAATAGGAACCAAAATATGAAATCCCGGCTCTAACGAACGGGTATATTTTCCCAAAAATTCGACAGTATATTCGTAGCCTTGACGGACGATGACAACAGATGATGCCAAAGCGACCAAAATGACCACGAGCAAAATCGCGGCAACTGTTTCCATTATTTTCTCCATTTGTTAAGGTTAAGTACTGGAAACATTGTATTGCCTATATATATTTATGCAACAGATTATTTGATAATATCCGCCAGTTTAAAAGGAATAACCTTGGATAAGTCATCCAAGCTAAGTTCAATCTGAAAACCGATTTTGCCACCGCTGAAGATTATGCTTTCAAAATCTTGAGCAGACCGGTGAATAGTAGTAGTAAAAAACTTTTTCATACCGATGGGAGAACACCCGCCGTGAACATAGCCAGTCAAAGCCAAGAGCTCTTTAGACTTTACCATATCGACAGCTTTTTCTCCGACCACGGAGGCAGCTTTTTTGAGATCTAACTCTTTTAAAACCGGAAGCAGAAAAACATAGTTTTTGCCGGATTTGGCGACAGTTACCAATGTTTTGAAAACTTGTTTGGGATTTTCACCGAGTGCGGTTGCCACTTCTATGCCACTCAAAGCATTGGTATAAAAATACTCTTTATATTTTATTTTCATACTGTCAAGTTTGCGCATTGCATTGGTTTTATCAACCACCTCAGTTCTCCCTGAGGCAATTAAAATTGTTGTAAATTGACTGATAATCTATATTGGGACGGCGCAACCTTTTGCCGACACCATTGCAGGCGTAATTTAAAAAGTAATAAAGTCGTTTGTAGGCCGGATAGTCTTTTTCCTGCCAATAGCGGTTAAGAGTGTTGCGCACCATTTTGACTTTGTTGTGGCTGAGCTGATGAGAACGCACCCGATAAAGCAACAAGACTTCGTTAAGCCCGTGAAATTTATGCCCTTTACGCATAAAATCCATCCAAAGACGTGCATCTTCACAAAGTTCGCGATCGTTCGGAAAAACAATGTCTTTAACTTTGTGACGGTCAATCATTACGGTTGACATGCCAATTTGTGTGGTTTTCATGTACTTGTCCATATCAACCAAGGGGTCAACATTGACTTTGCCATGCTCCATGACCAGACCTTTTTCGTTCATAAAAGCATATGATGTGTGAGAAAGCGCATAACCGTGTTCTTCCATAAAACTAAGCTGGTGTTCAAGTTTATGTTTTGACCATAAATCATCGCTGTCTAAAAAAGTGATATAGTCGCCGGTTGCATGTTCTATTGCTAGGTTGCGGCAATAGCTAACGCCTTGATTTTCATCGACAGAGAGAACTTTTATGCGCTCATCGGCAGCAGCAAAACGCTCGGCTTCGGCAAGAGAATTGTCGGTCGAGGCATCGTTAACGATGATTAGCTCCCAGTCGTGATAAGTCTGATTTTGCACTGAAGCAATTGAGTGCTTAACAAACTTTTCACAATTGTACAGAGGCATGATTACGGATATTTTAGTCATGTGTTTCTCCAGGTGGAAATGTTACACTCAACCGGTTATTATTGCAATAAAAAAGCACCAAGGTCGTCTTTTTTTCAGAAGAGGACAGTGGTGCCAGTGTCAACAGCGGTATTTCACAACACGGCTATCGGCGATACGTCTAAGATGTCTAATCCGACGCAATAAATTGTTTTATTATAAAAAAGCTAAAGAATGAATGAAGTAGAATAATATATTGATAGTTAGTTTTCAGCGGCGGTTATAATGTATAAAAAAAGTGTTGTCAAGCACAAAAAATCCCCGAAGACGAGAGCCTTCGGGGATTTTATAAAACTGTCGTAAATTATTTAACAGCTTTCTTCAACAAAGCGCCAGCTTTGAACTTAGGAGCTCTAGAAGCAGGGATTTTGATTTCTTTACCGGTAGCGGGATTGCGACCTTTGCGAGCAGAACGTTTAGCAACAGAGAATGTGCCAAAACCTGTCAATTGAACGCTATCACCTTTCTTCAAGCTCTTGGTAACAACAGCGATGAAAGAGTTAACGATTTGTGAAGTAGCAGCTTTAGAAGCTTTAGCGTCTTTTGCAACAGCTTCTACGAATTCAGTTTTATTCATATTAAATTCCTTTCTTAACGTTAAGTTAATAGAGGTCTACATGCCTCTGAATAAGATTTGAGACATATTTTATATAAAAGTCAAACATAAAAATGAGTTATTCGACCATTTTGTGCATATTTTTATATAAAAATGCAATAATTATCCAAAAATTAAGATGTGAAATGTAAGAATTAGATCAGATTTCAGAAGGAAAGGAAATATTTATGACTACTGTTTTGGTAATGGGCGGCGCGGGTTATATAGGTTCACATACCGTAAAACATATGCTTGATAACGGTTTTGATGTTATAGTTGCCGATAATCTGGTTTATGGACATATAGAATCGGTAGACAAAAGAGCCGATTTTGTTTCTGCCGATTTGGCAGATATAAATTCATTAAATGCAATATTTGAGCAATATAAGATTGATGCGGTTATACACTTTGCGGCATATGCGTATGTCGGTGAAAGTGTGAGCAATCCGCAAAAGTACTATTATAATAATGTAGTAGGCACACTAAATCTTTTGCAGGCCATGTTGGCACATAATGTAAAAAGAATCGTATTTTCGAGTTCGTGTGCAACCTATGGAGCTCCGCAGTATATTCCGATTGATGAAAAACATTCACAGAATCCGATCAGTCCTTACGGGCGTACAAAACTGATGATTGAACAGATTTTTGACGATTATGAGCGGGCTTACGGGTTGCAGCATATTGCTTTGCGTTATTTTAATGCGGCCGGTTGCTCCTCAGACGGCAGCCTCGGCGAGAGCCATAATCCGGAAACTCACCTGATTCCGCTGGTGTTAAAGGCTATCAGAGGTGAAATTCCTAATATAAAAGTGTTCGGAACAGACTATGATACGGCTGACGGAACTTGTATCAGAGACTATATTCATGTGGAAGATTTGGCCGCCGCTCATCGTTTGGCAGTAGAAAAACTGGGAACTTATAACGGCTGTATTAATCTGGGTACCGGGCTCGGAACTTCGGTTAAAGAAATTATTACTGCCGCGGAAAAAGTAACCGGCAAGCCCTGCCCTTCGGAATATACATCACGGCGTGACGGAGATCCGGCAAAATTGTTCGCTGACAATGCCAAGGCAAAAGAAGTTCTCGGTTGGAAGCCCAAATATACTGATATTAAAGATATTATCAGAACCGCTTGGGACTGGGAGCAGAATAAAAAATACTGATAAGGAGAATGATTATGTTAAAAGGAATCGTTGCAATTTTATCTTTGTTATTGGCATTTAATGCAAAAGCAGATACTCGTTGGTCTGCAGGCGATATGGATTTGTCTTTTACCAACATTTTTTTCAAAATCGCCTTTGAAGACAAAAAGGATAATTTTGTTGTATCACCTCTGTCTGTCTACGTGGCTACGGTTTTGTTGGTAAATGGAGCTGATGGTAGAACTAGAGATGAGTTTGATAAAATCCTTACTTTACGGGACTGGAGAGGCAATGAAATTGACATAGACACCATAAACCGTAAAATATCTGAATATATGAAGCAGAAAAAAGATTCTATTCAAATAACCAGTACTATTATTGGGAACGACTTTAAACAAGAATATGAAAATAAAGTTCAAAATGAGTTATTTGTAGAAATTAAACATAAACTTAATGATGACAAATTAATACTAAGAAATGAAGTTGACTTCAATGATGAATGGAAAAATCATTTTGTAGGCGACCTTACGAAAATTAAAGATTTTAATTCTCTAGATGGAACGATTGATAAGGTTGATATGATGCATGACAGAAGACGAATTGTCGATTATTATCAGGACGATAAAATGCAGGCGGTGCAACTTCCTTATAAAAACGGCGATGTAATGCATATTTTTCTACCCAGAGAAGGCATTGATTTTAATGAATTTGTGCAAAATATGACTGCTAACGATTTGTTTTTAAAATATCATCCTGTTCCGGTTGATATTTCAATCCCCAGGTTCGAAATTAAATATGATAATGAAGATATGATTTCGTATTATAGAAAATGGGGAATTAACAAAATTTTCGGTAAAAATGCTGATTTAAGCAAATTAAGCGATGTCCGGCACTATGTTGAAATGATTACTCATAAGGCAGATATCAAGACAACCGAAAAAGGAACAGAAGCTCATGCAGTTACTGAAATAACGTTAATCCCTGATGGCTTTATGGATTCCGGTTTAGAACGAAAAGATTGGAAAATGATTTTCAATGCCAATCGACCTTTTATTTTTATGATAAACAACGGGGATTTCATCGGAGCATATATAAAAGGCAAACGATTTGAAGTGGAAACAGAAACCCATTAAGCTGTTGATGTGTAAAACACAAAAAAGCCGCCTTTATGGCGGCTTTTGTATCTGGTCGGCCACTATAGCACAAAATCGATATAATGATACCGGCCTGTTCACCATGAAAACATTATAGCGAAAATATCCCGAAAACACAAGGGATTTTTT
>CAMYUM010000021.1 GCA_947301965.1 uncultured Azospirillum sp.
CATTTGGTGCAAACAGGAATGGTACAACCGCATCTTCGGTATTATCCAATACATCGGGGTTGAGTGAGTTGACCAATACTCGGTACTGACCATCAATATCGTCATCTACAAAAATCTGTCCGGTATTAACTGTATTGTTCTCTTTATCAACTTCCACATCTACCGTGATAATCGGAGAAGATACAGCACCTGTGGTCATAATGGCTGAACTGGATACATTCATATGTTCGGCATATACCTTAGAGTTGATACCCAGGTGAGTGATTGAGTTTGCACCTAATGTAAAGTTGGTTACATGATTTACGATATTATTAAATTTAACTACACCTGTGCCGTCACCGGATATGTGGATGTTATATCCGTCTCCGTCGATGCTACCATCAAATTGGATGACACTGTTATTAGTTGCGGTTAAATTAAGGTTGGAAGGAAGAAGTGAATTAACATCCCCTGCATATGGCTCGTAAATATCAAAAATAGATGATTTCATAAAAATATCATTACTATCACCATTGGCAGTATTACCAGAGAAGAGTGAGTTTTTACCATTATTGGCAATAATGTTAACATCGCCAGTTGAATATATGGCACCACCAAAGGCACGATGGCCGTCAGATACAGCTTTATTATCAAGGAAGCTGGTATTGATTAAAGTTAAGGCAGCATCACTTTTTACACCAGAATAATCAGAATCATCATCTTCTGAGTAAAGACTTACATGAAAGTCATTATATATGGCTCCACCATATGCATTATCTTCATTTGACATTACAAAGTTATCACTAAAGGTTGAGTTTTCAATTGTCAGTGGTTCTGCAGTATCATTTAATATATTTACTATATTTGCAATTGCACCACCTTTGGCACTGCTTCCATAGGCATAATTGCTGATAAAATCACCGGAGATTTTTCCGAAAACAACCGTTGGACTTTCGGCGTTATCATGTGCATAAATAGCTCCACCTGCGGCATTGTCTCCGGTTACATAGTTACCAACAAAGTTACCGTTAATATCGCCTAAAACACTATAGGGATGAGCATAAATGGCTCCACCATAAGCGTAAGAAGATCCCCGTACATAGTTACCGATAAAATCACCGGTAATGTTACCAAGCTCTCCTTCCGCGACAATTGCGCCACCCGATCCTCGATTTCCATCAACATAATTGCCGATAAAGTCTCCGGTTATATCACCGATTGAGCCAAGAGCGGATATAGCTCCGGCGGAAGCAGAATAGGCATTGGAAGCATCAACGTGGTTACCAATAAAATTTCCTATAATATTGCCGATTGTTCCATATGTGGAAATAGCACCAGCACTAGCACCACTATATGAGCTATCTGATCTCGCATAGTTACCAATAAAATCACCGGTAATATTACCAATTGTACCATAACTGTAGATAGCACCACCTTGAGCACTATAGGTGGGAGCCCAGACATAATTGCCTATGAAGTTGCCGGTGATGTTTCCGATTGTTCCAGAATCATCATTACTGATAGCACCGCCTATTGCATAAATACAACCGGAAGTTGATTGAGCATAATTGCCGATAAAGTCGCCGGTTATATCTCCCATTGTTGAGTAGCGGTTCATTATAGCTCCGCCAGAAGCATAGCCAACAGAAGACGTGCCGCGGGTTGATAGAACGTAGTTGCCGATAAAGTTACCAATAATGCTGCCGATAGTGCTACTACTTGTAATACCAATCGCTCCTCCCTCAACAGAACCACTTCCAAGACCGGTAGTTGGTGCTCCGCGAGAAGCATAGTTGCCGAGGAAATCAGAAGTTATGTCGATGTCACTATAGTCCTGACCACTAACTGCAATGGCTCCACCAGAAACACTGCTACCAATATTCTCAAATACTTTTGAGGTAACATTATCAGAGGTTATAGATGTAAATCGGGTACTGGTTTCGGTATATTCCTCAGGCATGGTGTAGGTATAGTAGAGAGTGGTTGGGGTATCGGAGTTGGGGAGTTGAACGTCTGCGCTACCGGTTGAACCGGCGCTATCGGTTGACCAAGTTATGCTGTCTTGGGTGCTGAAATTGTCGGCGTTGAGGTTAATTTTCCAATAACTGGTGTTTTCACCATCGGTAGTCGTAAAGTTGTAGTCGTCGGCACTTCCGGCAACAATGCTGTAAGCGGCACCTTCTTTGTTTTCAGGTGTCCAATCAGCCCATGCCGGCGTGCTTAAAAATGTGGTAGCAAGTAATGCCGTAAAAAATATGTATTTTCCTCTCATGTCAACTCTCCATAGGCAAAATGTATACAGTACATCCTATGGTAACCTTAGACCAAAAGGTTTAAGAAAGCATTAATCAAAATGTTTATTTATATAGATTTTATTTGCTGCGACTCTGAAATTTGCGCTCGCGACGGACGGGCTTGCCGGAATGGGAAAAACCTTTTTTGCGAGCAGAACTTTTAGGTTTGTTTTTAGACCCAAAACGGTGGCGTTCTTGGTGAGACTTATGCTCTTCAAGTTTGATTTTGGGAGTTTTTATCTCAACTACAACGTTTTTCATCCGCTGATTGATTTTCATCGCATTGCGGCAGACCGAAAAACCATAAAAGCCCAAACAACGGCCCAAACTGTAATAAGCATTGTGCGCATAGGCAACCAAATTGCAATTTTCAAGGCAGAGTTTGCCGGCGGCATCAATATATTTGTCATCAACATTAACTGCGACAATTTCGGCCAAAAACATATCGTGTGAGCCGAGAGTAGTAACGCTTTTTACTTTGCATTCAAGTGAAACCGGGCTTTCAACAATCTGTGGCGCAGAAACTATGGAGCATTTGGCGGCAGTAAGTTTCATCTCTTTGAATTTGTTGACATCTTTGCCCGATTTTACACCGCAAAAATCGGTTGCGGCAACAAGCTGTTCGGTCGTAAGATTAATGACAAATTCGCCGCTTTCTTTGATTATGCCGTGCGAGTGGCGCGACGGACGAATGGAAACATAAGTCATCGGCGGTTCAGAATTGACAATACCGGTCCATGCGGCAGTCATAATATTGGGATGCTCCAGAGTTCCGCAACTGACCATTACCGGGGGTAAAGGATATTCTAAAGTGCCGGGTTTCCATGTAATTTTTGCCATAGTTCTTCTCCCTGTTAGCGGCTTGTCGGCTTGGGAATGACTTCAAATTCTTTTAAGAAAAAGCCGAGTTTGTTGTTGTTTTCGCCATAACCGAGTTGTTTGGGTGAGGCATAGCCTTTGATTTTGAAATCAATGTTCACACGGTGGCTGTCTTTAAGCATTTTTTTCGGAATCACAAACTCGGTACGCGGGTTTGATCTTCGATCTTGAAAATTCCAAATATCAAGGTTCTGACCGTTTACAAAAACCTCTACATCAACTTTTCGGTTGTGGGTGTTAACATAAGGATTGAGCCTGAACCGAATTATGACATCTGTGGTGATTTTTGGCAGTTCAAAAGCCATTTTGGCATATTTACCATAAGTCCAGCGACCGCTGGTCTGATTGGTGCTGAAACCAAGGTAAATAATACGCGGATTGTCTTGTGCAACGCGGTAAGTTTTGAACAATTCTATGCTGCCCGGTAAAGTGTAACGTTCAAAAACTTTTTCATCATGACGGTTAAAAACACGACTGCGAAAAAGATAATAATCAACATATGCGCCGTAAGTACCCGGGTTGAGGATAAAATACATTACAATTCCGTACAGAATCGCAATCATAACAATCATAATCGTACGCATTTTCATAGCTTTTCTCCTGCGCCGGAGTGTACACGAAAACTTTTAATATCGGGTTAATGGAACAATAAAAAAACACCCTCGCACGGAGGGTGTTTTTTATTGGTGCGCTAGGCCGGAAGTAATTCGCTAAGGCTCATTGATCGGCGTTTTCTGCGCTTTTGCAAGCGCACCGGCGGTTTTCTATTCGCCTGAAAACTTGATTCCAAACCGGCTTGTGCCGGTTCGATAATCTAAAGTTTATCATACCAATAAAAAACACCCTCGCACGGAGGGTGTTTTTTATTGGTGCGCTAGGCCGGAATCGAACCGGCACGGGATTGCTCCCAACAGATTTTAAGTCTGCAGCGTCTACCAGTTCCGCCACAAGCGCTCAATCTGGCAATCTTATACAAATAAATTTTTATAAATGCAAGGATAAACTTGATAATTTACGCAAAATGTGCTTATGTAGCAGGTGTTAAATGTATGGCAGAAACAGCGTTTCGGTACATATGACAAACTGAAAGGATAAATATTATGAAATTTAATCTTACTCATTTAAAAGACTTTTTGCGCAACAGCATTATTCCTTATGCTTTTCCACACATAAATAAGGAAGGTTGGAAGTTTGTCGCCGTCTTTGCCCTGGTAACAGCGTTACTGGCATGGATTTGGGCGCCACTGGGTTTTGCAGGTCTGATTTTGACAATTTGGTGCTACTTCTTTTTCCGCGATCCGGAACGTGTTACTCCGCTGATTGACGGTGTTGTCGTTTCGCCCGCCGACGGAAAAGTGCAAATGATTACAAAAATCAGCGGTCCGCAAGAGCTGGGTTTGCAATATAAAAAGTTTACACGTATAAGTATTTTTATGAGCGTGTTTAATGTGCATGTAAACAGAGTTCCGGCCAGCGGAACAATTATTAAAACCGCGTATATAAAAGGCAAATTTTTTAATGCTACGCTTGATAAAGCCAGCAAAGATAATGAACGCCAACTCCTGGCAATGCAGACCGTTGACGGTAAAGAGATTGCATTTGTGCAAATTGCCGGCTTGGTTGCACGCCGGATTTTGTGTTTTGCCAAAGAAGGCAATAAATATTCGGCCGGTGAACGTTTCGGCTTGATTCGTTTTGGCTCAAGGTTAGATGTTTATTTGCCGGAAGGTGTTGAACCTCAGGTTTGTTTGGGACAAACAATGGTCGCCGGAGAAACCGTTTTGGCTAACCTTAAGACAGACAATCCTCAGGTTGTCGGGGAGAAAAGATAATGGAAAATATTAATGCAAAACTACAGATGTCAAAGCAAAAATTGACTTCTTTGCCTATGCGCAAAATTATTCCGAATATGGTAACAACTTTGGCTCTGTGCGCCGGAATTACGTCTATGCGTTATTCTATGTCAGGCAATTTTTCAAAAGCCATAGCCTGCATATTTTTGGCAGCAATTTTTGATATGTTGGACGGTCGTGTAGCCCGCATGCTCAAGGGCTCAACCAAATTCGGAGCAGAACTTGATTCGCTATCCGATTTTGCAAGTTTCGGTGTAGCTCCGGCGATTTTGATGTATCGATGGACGTTGTTTGATTTTCCAAAATTCGGCTGGTTTTTCTGTATGTTATTTGCCATTTGCATGGCCATGCGCTTGGCTCGTTTTAATACCATGCTTGAAGAAGAACCACAGCCGCCTTACTGGCACAACTATTTTACCGGAGTGCCTGCACCTGCCGCAGCCGCTATGGGTGTGTTGCCGGTTATGCTCAGTTTTGAATTTAAGGAATGTGCATTTTTGCAAAGTAACTGGCTCTGCAGTATTTTGATGTTCGTGGTTGCAATGCTGATGATAAGCCGGATTCCAACCGTTTCAACAAAACATATGAAAGTGCCGACATATATGATTGCACCGCTGTTTGTTGTACTTGTATTTTGTGCAACATTAATGTTCAGCATGCCGTGGGTGGTCTTGAGCTCTTTGGTGATTATATATACCCTGACCATTCCGGTCGGAGTTTATTGTTTTTTGAAAAACAAAAAAACATATAACACCAAAATATAAAATAAAGCCCTGATTTAATTCAGGGCTTTTTTATTAATCATTATCCGCATAAGGGTTGTCGGTTTTGCGAACCACAATACGCAACGGAATTCCCCCCATTTTGAATGTATCACGCAAATTATTGGTCAAATAACGCAGATACGAATCGGGAAGTCCCTCGGGGTTGCTTGAAAATATAACAAATGACGGCGGGCGGATTTTGGCCTGAGTGATATAACGCAATTTAATACGACGCTTGTTTTTGCCTAATGGTGGAGGATAGGCTTCTATCATATCGGCAAACCATTTATTAAGCGGGGCGGTCGGAATACGCATATTCCAACGTTCATAGACTTTTAGAACCGCACGCATAAGTTTATCCAGACCTTCGTTCTTAAGAGCCGAAATTGTAACCGTGGGTATTCCTTCAGCTTGCGTCAGGGAAGTCTTAAGCTTGTAATTCAGCTTATCAAGGGCTTCTTTACGGTTGGCTATATCCCATTTGTTGACGGCAATAATCAGCGCTCTGCCCTCTTCCAAAACTTGAGAAGCAATGG